>DASRJE010000160.1:0-35748 GCA_035649635.1 Vicinamibacterales bacterium
GCGGAAACCACGAGCCGACCAACACGAGAGTTGGGCGCGTTGTTGAGTCCGCTGAAGAGGGTGACCCAGACGTTCCAGAGGGACTCGCGCCACGTCTCGAACGCTGGATTCGTGCCACGCTCCGCGAAGTAGAGTGCTGTACCGCAGACGATCCAGATCACCACGATAGCGGTCAGGATTTTCCAGACTTGGTGGCGGTTCCACGCCGCGAGTACGCTCAGCAAGGTGTCGCGCCACGAGGCCTTGTCCCGAACTCGGCCGAGCTCGCTCAAAGCCGTGCCTTTGCGCCGGAGGCATAACTCATGTCATTTTCCGTGTGCGAGGCTGACGCCGGCCGGCAGCGACACCGACCGCCGGAGTGGTGTCATCGGTCGCATAACGATTCCGTTAACTACGAACCGACAGTGAAACAGCTCTAATGTGTCCTGTCGTCTCCTTGTCAACGCGATGGCGAGCCGATTGACCGTCTTCATCGTTCGCTCGCCACACGCATCAGGCCCTCGAGTGCGAGGCGACGCAACAAGCGACCCGAGGCCGCGGCCAGATCGCCGGGCAGATCTGCTGACACGGCCTCACTTGCTTGCACCACCTGCGTCTGGACCACGTGATCGCTCCGCGTCAACTGGAACTCGACAGCACCAACCAGTCGTGTTCCGTTTCCAGTTTCGAGATGCCAGACCAGAAGCGTGGCGGCCACCGTTGGTGCACTGGCCACATCGACCAGTCGCAGAACGGGACTCGCCGTCAATTCGAGGCGGAGTGCCGTGTCCAAGTACCGATCCGGCGCGGATGACCATCGCCACACGGGGTCTTCTATGAGCTCGCCATCAGGTCGTTGGTGAAGCAGGCGACGGCCGATGTGTCCACGCGCTTGCGTATCGAGCAGCCGGATGGAGGCCGCGGTCGTTCCGCTCGTGCCCGGCCCGGCGGACGCCGGTGCCTGCGGCGCCATCAGTTGTGGCTCGATCATGCGGCCCGGTATCGTCTCGGGGCGTTTCAGCTGGCACGCGCCGCCCACGAGGCAGACGAGCAGGACGCAGATCACCAATCCTCCACGCATGACACATGTCATCGCTTCTCTACCGGAGGTCGCGGACCGTAGACGACCGACTCCGGCTGCTCCTGCAATTGCCTTGCGAGATCGCGCAGCTGATCGAGCGAATCGCGAATGGCCGGCAGCGTGCGCCGTAAATCGTCGGCCGCCAGCGTGGTCTGGTCCGCCGCCGCACGCGCTGACTGGTTCGTGGTGGGGAGGTCGGCCGCCTTGATCGCGGCATTCGCATTTTCAACGAAGGTGACCAACGTCCCGTCAGTCCCGATCACCCTCTCGAGGTCGGTCGCGATCTTGTCGATCTGGCCGCTTGTCGTCGAGAAGAACTTCCGTGAGTCGGCGCTCAACGCCGGGAGCTCGCTCTCCTGAAAGATGCGCTCGACGTTGGTGAAAAATCGATTGCTCCGGTCGAGGCTCTCAGGAACCTTGCTGATGATCTCCGTCACTGTTTGGAGCGTGGCTTCGGCGCGCTCCAGGATTGCCGGCAGTCGATCCTGCACCGTCGCCAGCGTCGTGGGCACCCACGGGACATACGGACGGTCGTCTGGCGTGAACGCGAGCGTCATCGGCGGCGGCGGATTCTCCGGCACGTCGAGCAGTAAGTACGCTTCTCCCGTCACTGGATTACTCACCATGCTGGCGCGAAGGTTGGGGAACATGCCGTGCAGATCGCGAATCTGCCCGATCCGCTCGGCGCTGATGCCAATCGTGTTGAGGCGATCGGGAAACATTTCGAAGTCGATTTCGACGATGACGTCACGCGGATCCACCCGCACGTCGCTGACGCGGCCAAGCGACACGCCTCGAAAACGCACCGGGCTCGAGACCTCCAGCCCGCTGACGTTTTCGTTCGTGTAGGTGACCATCGCGATGACGGCACGGCTTCTCCAGCGTTGAATGAACAGAAGGGCTGTGGCGAGGACGACGACGAGGACCACCACGAGAAAGAGGCCAAGCCTCGCGTAGCTCTTTTCGACGGCCATCGATCACCTTCCTTGGTTCACGGACGTCTCGGGCGAGGACCGCGTGAAGAAGTTGTGCACGAACGGGATCTCTGAGGTGTCGCGCAGCGCGCGCGGGTCGCCACGTGCCACGATTCCCTTCGCCGTCTTGTCGAGGACGATGCAGCTGTTGGCGACCATGAAGATGCTCGGAAGCTCGTGGGTCACGATGACGATGGTGATGCCGAGGTCGCGGCTGAGCGTGACAATGAGTTCGTCGAGCTCGACCGCGGAGATCGGGTCGAGTCCGGCGGACGGCTCGTCGAAGAACAGCAGGCTGGGCTCGAGCATCATGGCTCGCGCAATGCCGGCGCGCTTCTTCATGCCACCCGAGATCTCGCCCGGTAGATGCTCGGCGAACGTCCCGAGCCCCACGAGATCGAGCTTCGCCTGAACGAGATCCCGTGCCGTGGCGCCGCGTATCGGGGTCCACATGGTCAACGGGAGCGCGAGGTTGTCAGCCAGTGTCATGGAGCTGAAGAGCGCGCCCGACTGAAACAGAACGCCGAAGGGCGGCACGCCCTCGTACCGGTGCGGCTCTCCCACATCGTCGATATCGATTCGACCGGCCATCGGCTGCTCGAGCCCGATCATGTATCGCAGCAGCGTGCTCTTCCCGCTCCCGGATCCGCCGAGGATCGCTAAGGTCGTTCCGCGCTCGATATCGAAGGTGACGTGCTCCATGAGCACTCTGGTCCCCCACCCGATGCGCAGGTCCTCGACGATGATGTGCGGTCTCGATGGCGGCACGATCAGACGCCCATCACCACGTACACGAGCGTGAACAGAGCGTTGATGACAATCACGCCGAAAATCGCCAGGACGACGGCAGTCGTCGTCCTGGCGCCGACTGCCGCGGCGCCGCCTTGCGTCGCCAATCCTTGACCGCAGGCGATCAGTCCGATCGCGAGCGCCAGAAACGGGCTCTTGATGAGGCCCCCGACGAAGTGGTTCACGGTGATGGCATCCATCGTCGCAAGGACGTAGGCGCGAGGTGTCATGTCGGTGGTGGCGACCGTGGCCATCAGGCCCCCGAGGAGCGCGAGCGCATCGCCGACCCATGTCAGCAGTGGTACGACCAGGACCAGGGCGACACAGCGAGACACGACCAGCCACCTCACCGGATCGAACCCCATCGAACGCAACGCGTCGATTTCCTCGGAGACCTTCATCGTGGCGATCTCCGAGGCGAGACCAGCACCCGATCTGCCGGCCACCACGATCGCTGTAACCAGCGGCCCCAGCTCGCGGAAGTGCGCGACGACGACGAGCTCGGGGACGTAGACGACGGCGCCGAAGCGGCCCAGTTGGGAGACGCCCAGAAAGCCGATGATGACGCCGACTAGCAGGTTGGCCGCACTCGTCACCGGCAGAGCGTCGGCGCCGATCTGCTGGACCAACCACGGCAGCGAACGCCAGTCGACCGAGCGCGGTGACGCGACGACCCTTGGCAGTGCAGCAGCGCAACGACCTGTGAAATCCAGGGTGTCGGTGATCCTGGTGGGAAGATCGGCGGCGACTACACCGATCTTCGTCAGCGCAGTCATCGGTTGCGTCCGAGCAGGAGGTGGCTCTTCCCGCTTCTGTCGATAGAGGGTGATCAGACGCGCGGCTTCGGGGTTGCGGTCCTCCACCATCCGTGTGCGGTCGCCGTCGGCATCCAGCTGATCGAGCAGCCGTGCGAGCAGCACCGCGCCTGCGCCGTCAATGCGATCGAGATGCGTCAGGTCCACATCGATCGAGCGGCACCCCTCGAGATCGGGCTGAACGTGCGCCACGGCCCGTGCCACTGCTGGCGCATGTGCCACGTCGAACGCGCCTTCAGGTACAAGACGGGCGCGGTCTCCTTCACGCTCGGCTCGGACGGCGATGCTCATGACACGTGAACCACTGTTAGTCGCATGGCGCGTTGGCCTCGTGGAGTCACCACAATGCGAACGCGGATGCTCGGTGCGAGAAATGATCCGCCGAGATCGGCACGCGTCACCATGCCAAGTGTCGCCCACGACTGAACCGCTGGTACGCATCCTGCTCGCCATCGATGCACACAGTGTTTTCAACGAACTCACCCCAGGATTCGTGCGGCGCAAACGAACGTTTGACCGAGCCCGTGACATGTCGCGGCTGCGACGTGCCAAACGGTGGGCTGACGTGACTCTCATTCGGCCCTTTCAGCGTGTGACGCTCGCCCTTTGGCGCGTGGGCGATCGGAGCTTTCGCGATCGCCCACGCGTCAGCAGCTCATCGACAACTGGGTCGCACGATTCAGCAAGGCCACAGGCCAGCAGGTCGAGGCCGGACAACCTTCGCGGCGGTCACGCACGCACTCATGACGACGGCGCCGACCGACCACACCGCTGCCAGTCTGGGCGATGTTTGGCACTTGTCGACCGGTGGACTCAGTGAGTGGGGAAGTCGACGGAGCGGCCAGCGATCACCAATTCGGGATCTACGTCCGTCTCACTCTATGGTCACCACAGCGCGTAGCCGCGTGGCAGAGTACGTTGACCCTCCCGCGTGAGGCGCCCCTCGCGGAGCTTCGCATTCCGCGCATTCATCTGGAAGTTCCGGTCATGGAGGGGACCAGCGACGTCACACTGAATCGGGGCGTTGGTCACATCGAAGAGACCGCGCTGCCCGGCACGAGCAGCAACTCCGCCATCGCCGGCCATCGCGACGGTTTCTTCCGTGGACTGACGGCCGTGAACCCCGGCGATGCGATTGAGCTCGACACACTGCAGGGAACACAGAACTACCGGATCGAGCGGGCGTGGATTGTCACCCCCGAGGAAGTGTCGGCGCTCGATCCAACACCTGTGCAATCGATCACGTTGGTCACCTGCTATCCATTCTATTTCGTTGGCTCCGCTCCTCAGACGCTACATTTCGCGCCGTACGTGCCGAGCCACGCGACGTGGCGATGCGGTAATTCGTCCGCGTTCGTTTGATCTAAGCCACGACCGGAAAGAGGAAGTCATGAAGGCCACGATTAGTCGACGAGCGTTTGTCACAGCGTTGGGAACATTGAGCGTCCCGCTGATCGCCCTCGCGCAAGAGAAGAACAAGGACAACGAGAAGAACAAGGAAGAGAAGAAGAAAGAGGTCGACGAGAAAAAAGAAGAGGCGAAAGACAAAGCCGAGGACGCGGTTGACGACAGGGACAAGGCCGTCGATCCCCCCGGAAGCGATCGCGGCCAGGACCGTCGAACCGATCGTCGTCGCGATGCTGTCAAGGACAACTGATCGACGACGAGGACGGCCGGGTCCAGGGGCTCATGGACTTGTCCGCGGTCAGCGTTGGCGGCCGCGCTGATCGCCGCATGCCTCGTTCGACTGCGTCTACGCGCGGTCGCATGAGCCCGCGCGCGCTAAGGGAATACAGACGCGGGCTTTGGGCCGCGCTCGTGCAACCGACGAGCGCAGCCCGGTAACGCGCCCGGCTGATTCAGCGCACCACTCGACGGCGTCTGGCGATGAGCGCCACGATCACCAGCAGCACGATCCCCAGCCCCATGAGAGGCCATGTGCTGGAAGTCTCCCGTGTTGTCGGCAATGGCGGCAACTCGGTTTGCGCCGGCGCAGATGCCGCCGGGGCCGGAGGTGGTGGCTCGCTGGCTGCCGCTGCCGCAGGTGCTGGTGCGGGCGGTGCGGCGGCCCGTGATGCAGCGGCAGATGGTGCGGCGGCGGCCGGTGCGGCCGCAGGTGCGGCAGCGCGCGGTGCGGGCGCGGGTTCTGCGACACGGGCGAGGGTTGCCTGCACTTCCTTGTCCGTCACGACCTGCGGCGGTTTCGAAGTGATGATGGTTGCCGTCAGCGTATCGCCCGCCCGGAAGTCCGAAACCGTCGCAGGCTTTCCGCTGCGCATGATTTTCACACCGCGCTTGTCCACGTCGCCCTGCGTGAACATCTTGACGTCCCCACCAGTGCGGACGTAGATCGCTCCGCCCGACGCGATCACCACCTCTCCGCTCTTGACATCAGTAACCGTGACCGGAGTGACCGTCGTTTTCGTTGTGATAGTCGCCGTTCCTTTCATGCCTGGAATCAACTCATGGACGGACATCTGTTTGCCGTCGATGTTGAATCGGAAATCGTCTGGGACCGTTATTTCCCGCGTCCCTTCCGGCAAACTGACGACGAGCTGGTTGCCATCCACAGCGATAACTTCGAACCTCTTTGTTTCTGACGCCGTCGATGTCTGCTGCGCCAACGTGCTCCCGGACAGGCACAAGAACGTGCCGACTGTGAGAACCACTCGACTCATTACACGAGACATATAGGCTCCTTTCCAAACAACCTTCTCCGAAGTTCATCGCGCTGTGCGAAGACAAGCGCGGCGGGGACGTCAGGCGCGGGTAAGAAGTGCATACTATCCGGCTCCGACCAGGCATCGCCGGTCACGTGTGCATCACAGAATTCGCGATCGCTCGTTCGGGACTTGGTGAGGGCACGTGTTGACCGCTGTGCTCGACGCTCACGACGCGATACGTGATCCCGGCAAGGGCCGCACCGATCAGGGGCGCGATCCAGAACATCCATAACTGAGCGATTGCCCAGCCGCCAACGATGAGCGCCGGTCCGGTACTGCGTGCGGGGTTCACTGATGTGTTCGTGACGGGAATGCTGATCAGATGGATCAGCGTCAATCCGAGGCCAATCGCCAGCGGTGCAAACCCAGCGGGCGCTCTCTTGTCCGTCGCACCGAGGATGATGAAGAGAAACATGAAGGTCATCACGACCTCGGTGACGAACCCGGACGCGGCGGAGTAGTTTCCGGGCGAATGGTCCGCGTAGCCATTGGATGCCAGGCCAGCTGCCACATCGAATCCAGGTTTCCCGCTCGCGATGAAATACAGAACTCCAGCAGCGACGATGGCGCCGAGGACCTGCGCGACGACATAGGGAACCAGATCAGACGCCTTGAAACGTCCGCCCGCCACCAGACCGACAGACACGGCTGGATTCAGGTGGCAGCCTGAGATATGCCCGATGGCATATGCCATCGTGAGAACAGTCAGGCCGAACGCGAAGGAAACCCCCAGCAGTCCGATGCCGACATCAGGAAACGCTGCGGCGAGAACAGCGCTTCCGCAGCCGCCAAGGACCAGCCAGAATGTCCCGACGAATTCAGCCGCTAAGCGTTTGGACAGTGTCATTGCTTTCTTCCTTCCTGGTGGGGCTCGCAGCCGGATGATCTGCTTCAGCGCCGCAGCGTTACCGCGATTTCACGTCGTAACACGCGGGCTCTGCCTGCGCGATAAGCTGACGCAGAAAACGCGCTACCGTCGATGCCAGCCGCTGAAGCTGAAGCCGTAGTGGACACCGATCGTCACTGCATTGAAGCCATCTTCACCTTGCGGACCGATCGAGTCATCGAACACGCGACTCTCCAAGTACGCATACATGTTGGCGCCGAGGCCGATCTCGGCACCCGCAATGGCGTAGCGCACGCCATAGTCCGGATCGAGGAGTGGATCCTCGACGTCGGGACGATTTACCACGACGACCCCTTCGGTCGTGGTCGCATCACAGAGATGGCGGGCACCCTCGGACGCGCATGTCATCGTCTCGCGGGTGTCGGTAGTCGCAAACCTTGCGCGGCAACCGTTCGAGACCCACACCGCCTTGGAGTCGTATCCCCAGGTGCGCCCAAGCACGCAATTGCCCTCACCACCCTGGCGCACGAGCACCACGCCCGACAATGTATTCCCCTCGCAGACCTGCCGCGCCGGCCCGCCGTCGCCGCAGTCGATGAAAGCCTTGGATACAGCCTGCGCCGACGCCTCGGTTATGCAAACACTGACGCTCAGGAACGCGATTCCTGCAGCGATGCACAGTACTCGCTCGAGGGTCGCGAGATGCTTACTGATGATGACCATGCATGGACCTCCTTGCACGCCGGCCGACATCGAACGACAGAGACTTTCTCGTTACATATCCGACATATCCGACCAGCAGCGTCTCTTTAAAGGCGTGTGGGTGACAGTGGTCCTGAGAGGCGTATAGCGTGGAGCCGGTTCGGCGCGCTGGAGCGCGGGGGCCACGAAGCTTCGTGAGTCAGATGTCGATGAGAGGGGTTGCGCTCGCGTCGAGAGGCTTCGACATCTCGCGAGCCATGACGAGCCGATTGACGGATCCAGCGAGGTTTGATCGTGCTGCTTCCGATGGGCGAGAGGCCGCGACGGGCTTTCCATTTCCATAACGCTCCGCTCGATCCGCTATGCCAAGTCGCCTGGGCACCAGCAACATCGGGACCAATCGCGAACATTCATCCGATCCGGCAAAGGGATTTCTCCGTGATTGAAGGCATGTGTGGGCGAGCACGAGCCGCATGTGCGGCGGCCCGTGGACATGACACGACGCTACCGCGCGCGGCGACGCCGCGTCGCAAGGGCGCCTGCTGCCACCGAGACCAGGCTGATTGACCCAATCGTTGGCAGTGATCCAGCGGTGCCAGGCAGCCTGTGCTTGATTGTAGAAACCGGCTGTTGAGCCGGCGCTGCCGTCTGCGGCCGCAGTTCTCGGGGGAGCTGCGGTGGATGCCGCAGGCGCGGCCGCAGCGGGTGCCGCGCCGCCGGTCTAGGAGAGCGTCGCCTGCACTTCCTTCTCCGTGACGACCGAGGGCGGCTTGCTGGTGATGATCGTCGCTGTCGACTTGTTGCCCTCATGAAGTTCGGACACCGCGCGAGGCTTGGCGTCCACGAGGATTTTGATTCCGCGCTTGTCCAGTTCGCTGTGCGTGAACAATCGCAATCCTTCCAGGGCCCGCACGTACACGCTGGACCCTGACACCAGCGACAGTGCGGCTCTTGACCTCCGTGACGGTGACGGGCGTGACCGTGGTTGTTGTGGTCATCGTCGCCGTCGCCGACATCCCGGGCTTCAAATCAGTCACCGACGGCGGATTCCTGTCGACGATGAATACGAAACCTGCGGCACGTTGATCTGCCATCGACTCGGGAAGGACTTACCCCGGGTCTCTGTGCTTCTGGTACGTATCGAGCATGTGCCACGCCACGGAGATCACTCACAGCGCCTGAGAGTGATGCGCTCGATCGTCGTCGCTATATCGCCGCTTGACGAATCAAGGTGAGCACTAACCGCGCGGACCCGCGGACGGCCACGGGATGTCACGGCAGCGGACGAATGACGCGTCAAGGGAGCACGATGACGCAAAGAACATTTCCCGCTTGATTTGCTGATAGACAGCTGAGCCAGAGCTTGCGCTTCTTCTTACGACGATCGCTCGTCGCTTGACGTCCCGCCTTCGCTGCTCGCACTGTCACGCGACTCGGTCAAGGCGGTTTCCGACTGAGTTCCCGATTCCCGTGAACCAGTCTTCATCAGGCCGGTGCAGCTCTCCGAAGAATTCACGCGCTTCAGAGCGCTGGCATGTCTGGTGCACCGCCGTCGGGTACGTCAGCCTCACTCCAAGCGTCCCAAGACAACAACAGTAGACGGAGCGCCGGCACCGTAAGGAGACACCACAATGACAGCAAGACAGGTAATCACGATCGTTCTGGCTGTACTCAGCATCGCTGGATCGGCGTACTCACAGGTGACGTCGAAGACCGAAAACGTCAGAGGTGAAGCCAAGGTCGAGACGGTGAAAATGACAGGCGAAGTGGTCGAGGTCCAGGGCAACTGGCTGTTCGCCAAGATGCTGCCGTTGGGCAATTACAGCCTGTTCAACGTGCAGCCAGGTCGTGAATTCATCGTTGACGGACAGAAGATGCTGATTGGCGACCTCAAGCCGGGCACGATCCTCACCGGAATGATCACTACAACCACGACACCTGTCACGGTCCGCACCACGAGCAACCTCGAGGGCACAGTCTGGTGGGCACAAGGTGATTACGTGGTCCTGACACTGGCGAACGGCGAGAACAAGGAATACAAAGTCCCGGAATCGTATCAGTTTACCGTCTCCGGTAAACCTGCGACCGTGAAGGAGTTGAAAAAGGGGATGAAGGTCACGGCCACGAAGATCATTGAAGAGCCACAGACCCAGATTTCGAGCGAAACGGTCATCACAGGAAAATCACCCAAGTAGGAAGAAGTGCAGACGTCGCGGGCTGTGGGCGACGGCCCGCGTCGCCCGCTCGGAGGCCGCGCTGAAAGCGTTGGATCGCTGCGACTGAGTCCGACGCGCACCGCGGCCATACTGCAGCGTCAGTACCCTTACTACTTGACACGGAATCGGTGACCTGTCGAGGGAGCCGCGCGCGTACGATCTGCGCACAGGATGTAGTCCTCTAGAGTGACGGACGCGCGCCGGTGGTCGTGGCAATCGTGATCGCGCTTTGTTTTCGACGGTGAATGCGAGGGCCCAGAGCGCGCCACAGGTGTTCCAGCCCGCACCGCTGGCCCCGGACACGTTCGATTGGATTCAGCTCACGTCG
Organism: Vicinamibacterales bacterium; assembly: GCA_035649635.1. Taxonomy (GTDB): domain Bacteria; phylum Acidobacteriota; class Vicinamibacteria; order Vicinamibacterales; family UBA2999; genus Gp6-AA40. The sequence goes on from DASRJE010000160.1 coordinate 10,455, forward strand.
GACGAATGGCTGAAAGGCGAGCTGATCGCGTTGTACGACGGCAGGCTGGAATTCGATAGCGAGGAACTCGAGAATCTGACGTTCGACTGGGATGACATTCGCGAGCTGAGAACCGGGCGCGTCGTCCAGGTGCGCTTCAAGAATCGAACACAGCTGACGGCGAAGATTGCTTGTCGACGCGAAGACCGTCCGCGTGCTCGGGGACACCGAGCAGCAGTTCGATCGAGCCGAACTCGATTACTCCGGGGGAACCCAGGGAATCCAGCTACTGGTCAGGCAACGTCAAACTTCGGATTCACCCTCAGACGCGGCAATTCCGATCAGGTTGAGGCCAACACCGTCACGAGTGCTCGCCGCCGCACGGTAACGACCCGTGTCGTCCGCGATTACGTGGGCAATTAAAACTGACCGACGACATTAGTGTGACCAACAACCAGCGTGTCAATGGCGCAATGGACTGGTTCGTCACGTCGCGATTCTTCGTCCGACCGGTCGTCGCGGAGTACTTCCGCGATCCATTTCAGAACTTTGCCCATCGGTGGACCGGCGGCGTGGCGTTGGGCTCTCAGCTCGTGGGTACCTCGGGCGTGAGTTGGGAGATCAAGGCCGTCCTGCCTATCAGTACACCACCTTCGAGAGCGTGGTGGAGGACGAGTCGGACCACGAGAGCACGGCTGCGCTATTGGCGGCTGCGACGTACACCAACGAGATCACCGGCGACCTCGACTACACGATGGACTACCGTCTCCTGGTGGAGAAACCCGAGGCTGGTGCTATACGCACCACTTCCTGACAAGCCTATCGATCGATTCCGTGGGACCGCTCGCTGTCAACTTCTCGTTCGTGTGGGATCGCGTGCAGGAGCCGCGCGCAGAATCGTCTGGCGTCGTACCGGAAAAGGATGACCACCGGTTGATCGTAGGAATGGGCTTCGATTACTGAAGAGGCGGACGCCGTGTCAGAAAGGAACTCGCGGGGGTGGTAATCGTTCGCGCGGCGCTGTCGCTGGATGCCCGCGCTCGTGTGGTTGTTCGTGTGCGCCGGGACCATGATCGGCTCTGCGCAATCACAAACAACGCAAGGCAAAGGCGAGAGCTTCGGAGCCTCGTACGCCGACCTGGGCGTCGAACAGCGAGCGCTCGTCGAGGATCTCTTCCGCCGTGCCGGCGCGATCACCAGGACATACTCACTCGACGGCGTTCGCCGAAACCAGCTTCAAGGTATGCGAGACGCTCTGAGACGCAGAGCGCACGTAAGATTGAATCCGAAGTCCCGTCAAATGCTCCGCCACTCTCGTTAATGGAAACGTGAGCGCCAGATAGAGAAGCGCAACGAGTGCTGGCCGTCCGCTACGAAACGAGTAACGACGACGTCTTCATGTGATTAACGAGCGAGCTGCAGCAGTAATTCCCGTGTGCTGGTGTGCCATAGTCCGCTGATTTGCGCGATGCGATTGTCGGTCACGAAATATCGTGGACACACGATGCCCGCCGTGGTGACGTGCTCCAATGTAGACAGCTCCTGTTGCGGATCGGGATCCAGTGAACCGGTTTCGTTTACAGAACATGACGAGTTGCTCTTGGACATCCTATCCGCAGAGCCGGGACTCAAATTTGCACAGAGCACGCGGACGGATAGCCTCGTAAAGGGGGGTGCTATGAGACCAACGACGACGACGGTACTCGCGACGATGGTGTGGCTGGCGGGATCGACATTGCTAATGGCTCAGGAGCCAGTGTCGAAAGGAAATGTGGTGAAGGTTAGTGCGACGATTCAGGCGATCGACGCCACCTCACGCGCGATCACACTTCGCGACGACAAGGGTAATGAAGACGTCTACTCCGTCGGGCCCGCTGTCCAGCGCTTCAACGAGCTCAAGGTCGGTCAGAAGCTCAACATCACCTACTACGAGTCGATCGTTCTTCAGGTGTTGAAGCCGGGCGAAAAGGGAGGCGGCGAGAGCTTTGAGGCAGCCCTGAACCGCGCGAACAGCGCGCTTCCCGCGGGAACGGTCGCCACGCAGGACAAAGCAACCGTGACCGTTACAGCCGTGGATACGGCGGTTCCGTCGATTACGGTGGCGACCGCGGATGGACGTTCCGTGACCCGGAAGATTGAGCAGAAGAAATATCTCGAAGGGCTCAAAGCAGGTGACAAGATTGACATCACGTATACCCGCGCGGTCGTGACGAGCGTCGAGAACCCCAAGTAGAACGGCTTGCGCATCGTCGCCACCAACATCTACAACAACGTAAGTGCTCGCTTTAGGCTGCGTGCGTGATGGGAAAGGTTGGCGCGTCTACTCCTTCAAGATCATGCAGTCCTGACACATGGGCGGCGTTAACGCCTCTGGCGAGGCCATTGTCGTGAGCGACCATCGGCGGCCCACGAACTGACGCGGTGCCAAATGGACCTCCGCATCGCGTCAACGACTCGTGTCGCCGCCGAGGCGCCCAACGGTTGGCGGTCTGCGCTGCATTCGATGGTGGTTGGCGCTTTCGCGACACGACGTGGTTGCGTGCGCTAGCATGATGTCCGGAGCATGGGCTGCTGCACGCGCCGCCCGTGGCCGTTCAATTCACCATTGATCTGACGGTACGGCGCATGAGGAGAGCAGGCGTGGGATTTGTTCAGAGCCCTCGCAGGGCCAATCGGTTGTTGACGGTCGAGATCCTCGCTTGGGTCGGTGGTTTCGTATGCCTGGTCTACGTCGGCGCGCAATATATCGATGGGACGCGCGGCAGCCGGGAAGCGCTCGAGCGTTTCACCGAACTCAAGGCCACGCAAGATCGAATCGTTGCACCCGATCTCACGCTGTGGTCACCACAACGCATTGCGGCATGGCAGAACACGCTCGCGCTGCCACGCGCGGTGCCGCTCGCCGTGCTTCGCATTCCCCGAATCCATTTGGAAGTGCCGGTCCTGGACGGGACCGACGAGGTCACGTTGAATCGAGGTGCTGGTCACATCGAAGAGACCGCACGGCCAGGCACCGCCGGCAACTCCGGCATCGCCGGGCATCGCGATGGCTTCTTTCGTGGCCTCAAGGATGTGGCCATCGGGGACGCGATCGAACTCGAAACACTTCAGGAGAAACAGATCTACCGCATTGAACAATCTTGGGTTGTCAACCCTGAGGATGTGTGGGTGCTCGACTCAACACCCGCGCAATCAATAACCTTGGTCACGTGCTATCCGTTCTATTTCGTCGGCTCCGCTCCGGAGCGCTATATCGTTCGTGCCGTACGCGCAGAGCCAGGTGGCGTTCCTCCCATTGAGTTGGTCAGCGAGCGTCTACGCTGACGCTCGATTCAGTCGTCACTAGTAGGACGGACCGCCTACGAAGACCGGCGGGCCGCTCGTTCCACCACCCCAACGTGTCGGCGTGCCAACCCCGACGCCCATGCCGCCGCCGGACTCACAACTCAAAGACGCGAGCGCGACGGCAAGCGTGAGCGCAAGCATGACGAGCGAGGCTCGCCTCGGACCACTGAGCATGCTCGCCTCGCTCGTCGCAGTGTCTGCCTTGCCCCGCTCCGCGGGGCGAGCCGACTTGCCCGGGGAAGACTGGACTCGTTGGTCAGCGATCCAGCCGGTCAAGCCGGCTAGCCACGGGACGATGTTCGGGTGCTTCATCGTGATCTCATCTCAGTACGGATACTTCTGGAGAGCGAGCGGCGCGCCGCCCGGATCGGCAATGACGACGAGCGAACCATTCCGGCGCTCTGGCGCCGAAGGAACGAGAATGCGACCGCCGAGCGCGGTGACGCGCGCGGTCATCTGGTCCGGCGCATCGACCAACACGTAAGGCAGCCAATTGGACTCGATGCCCACGACCGTGGCCGGCAACTGGAACAGGCCGGCTCCGCCGCGCGCCTTCATCAGCACGTGATAGTCGACACCGAGTCGTGTGTCGGAAATCACAGGCTGGTAGCCGGCCAGTCGCTTGTAGAAATCCAGCGCCTTGGCCGCGTCCTTCGCCAGGTATTCCTGCCAGAAGAAGTGACCCTGCGTTGGCTGTGCGGGCAAGGGAATGGTGCCCCGCATCTGGGCGAGTCCGAGCGGCGCGCCTTGCGGGTCGGTCACGACTGCAGCCCGCGCAAGCGGTAGATCGCGCGGTGGGACCAGGACCTTTCCGCCATCCGATTGTACGAGTGCCACCGTCTTGTCGACGTCAGCGACTGCCATGAAACACAGCCACTGTGGGTCGGCGTCGGGAAGGTTGCTGACATCCACGATGCCGGCAACGGGAACGCTTGCGGCTCGCGCAATGACGTAAGGTCGGTCACCGCGCTTCGTCTTCTCAAAGCGCCAGCCGAAGAGTTCTCCGTAGAACCGCTCGGCGGCACTCACGTCCTTGGTCATGAGATCGCGCCAGACGAAGCGGCCCGGTTCTACCGGATCGGCCGCCGCCACGAGCGCGCTTGCGCCCGTGAGTCCGAATGTCAACGCCAGCGCACACGCGGCGCCGAACGACGTTGCCTTGAGTGCCTTCGACATCATGACGTGAACGTCTCCGCTGCAAGGCTGGATCCACGTGCGAATGCCAACGTCCTACAGGTGTTCGGATGAACACCCGCGGTCTGCCGCGGGGTGAGGACGGTGACACTGGACGATTCGTGGCCGCTACTTGATGTGCGGCCCCATGTGCTCGGTGGATTTCTCGTTCTCGTTGCAGATGAACTCGAAGAGCTCGGTGCCAAGCATCAGCCGGGCATTGGTCGTGACTGTCCACGGCTTGGTGTAGTAGGTCGGGTCGGTGATGGTGAGCTCGATCTCCAGGCGTCCGACGTTGGGGCGGCGGAACTTTTCAATCACCGTGAGCTTGTCGCTGGTCGGTAGGCCGCCGTGGTCCAGCCACTGTTTGCCGTTGAGGCCCCTCGTCTCGACGACGAGCGTGTCGCCCTCCCAGCGGCCCTTGGAGTATCCGAGCCAGCTTGGATTGAGATCGTCCGCGAAATCACGCCCATCGAGGTGCACCTGCCGCCACAGGTTGAACGCTTCATATACGAGGACGACGAGCTTGTCGGTCTGTACGATCTTGAAGGGCACAGGCGCCGAGTTGATCTTGGGCACGCCTTGTGGGAGGCAGTGGGCATCGGGCTCGGTGTACCCGAGCGTCCCGTCTTCTCGCGACTTGTGAATCTTTCGCGCCTCGTCGGTCATCGGCACGTTCTCGAGCCCCAGATCAGCGGCGAGGTTTCGGAAGTACCGCATGTTGGGCTGATAGATCCCCGAGAGGTCCGGTTTGCCGCTGCTCGTGCGTGGCGCCGGCGCTGACAGGTTCGGCTTGCCATCGGAACCCAGTGGAACGCCGTCGGTTGGAAGATTACGCCACTGTGCGCTGACAGGTATCGCGAACAGGAGCAAGCCTGCGGCCAGGGTTCCGAGCGTATGTCGCATAGTACCGAGCATTGTCCTGCACCTCGTGCAGCGGGTGTCAAGTTACCCAACCGAGGGGCTCCACGCGATATTTAGAGAAGCCTCGCGGCTGGGCAATACTGTTGCCTCCATGCCACGAGCCACCGATCGACGACCCCCGCGTGCGGAGTCATTCGTCGCGGATCTTCGATACGCCGTTCGCATGATGCAGGCCCGTCCCGGATTCACGGCGGCGGCCGTGTTGATGTTGGCGTTGGGCATCGGGATGAACGGCGCGGTTTTTTCGGTGACCAACTCGGTGCTCTTCAAGGGATTCCGATTGGTCAGAGGCAACGATCGCGTCCTCTACATTGGCGTCCAGCGCAATGGCCGCGGATGTTGCGCTTCCTATCCGGATTTCCTGGACTGGCGCGAACAGGCAAAGTCGTTCGAGGGAATGGGCGCCGTTGCCGACCTGAAGATCACGCTGCGCGACGGCACCGGTTACCCCGAGACCTTCAGTGCGACGCAAATCAGTGCGAACGGTTTTCAGTTGCTTGGACAGAGACCCATCATCGGCCGCGATTTTTCATCAGCGGATGAAGCCCCTGGCGCGGAGCGAGTGGCCATCCTGACACACGGCTTCTGGGAACGGCGATACGGCGGACGCGCGGGCATTGTCGGCGAGGTCGTCAGCATCAATGGTGAGCCGACGACGGTTATTGGCGTGATGCCGGCAGGATTTTCGTTTCCGCAGAACCAGGACCTCTGGGTCCCGTTGGTCCAGGCCGGAGACCTGCAGAACCGCGATGTCCGCAGTCTCTGGTTTGCATTCGGTCGCATGGCGAATGGTGTCACGCGCGAGAGCGCCGCTGCGGAACTCGAGACGATCGGTAACCGGCTCGCAATCGGCTATCCGTTGACGAATGAAGGTTGGATTCCGCGGCCGTTGACGTTCACTGAGTTCTTCGTCGGACGCAACGCGACGATGACATACGGCGCGCTGTGGGGGGCGGTCGGGTTCGTGCTGCTTATCGCGTGTGCCAACGTGGCGAACCTGATGCTGGCGCGCTCGATCGGCCGATCGCGTGAGATGTCGGTGCGGGTTGCACTTGGGGCCGGGCGGTGGCGCATCGTGCGGCAACTCCTCGTTGAGAGCGTGATGCTCTCCTCGATCGGGGGCGTATTCGGATGGGGCATTGCGAAGTGGGGCGTGCGTACTTACGAGCTTGCTGCGAATCCGCCGACGCGAGACTGGTCCGATCAACTCCTCGACTACACGATGGATTACGGCGTTCTCACCTACCTCGTTGCCATCTCGATCGGCACGGGGTTGCTGTTCGGGCTCATCCCGGCGCTGCGGATGTGGAAGGTCGACGTCAACGCCGCCCTCAAAGAGGGCGGGCGCGGCGCGATTGCCGGAGGAGGGAGACGTATCGCGTCTCTTCTCATCGTCGGAGAAATGGCACTTGCCATCGTGCTCCTCAGTGGTGCTGGCGTGATGATTCGCAGTTTCCTGAAGATTCACAGCGCCGACATCGGCGTCGCGACCGCCAATACAGTCACGATGATGTTGACCCTGCCGACGACGAGGTATCCGGACGCCGACTCGCAGGCGTCGTTCTACGACCGTCTCCGATCACGGCTCGCGACAATTCCCGGCATCGAGTCGATCACCGTTGCGAGCACGGTGCCGGCTGGCGGCACGCGGTCGGTCCCCTACGAACTTGCCGGGGCTGCGCCCGTTGCGATCGAGAGCCGTCCGGCGGTTTGGCTGACGACGATCAGCCCGGCCTACTTCCGAACGGTGGGCGCCACAGTGCTCGCCGGCCGGGAGTTCAACGACTTCGACGGGCGCTCCGGGCCGGTGGCGATCGTGAATGAGCGGTTCGCCGGCATGCACTGGCCTGGAGAAGATCCCCTGGGAAAGCGTCTTCGATTGTTGGACGAGGCCGGCGAGCCATCCCGGTCATCGCGCGGGGCACCGAACGCGTGGCTGACGGTCGTCGGCGTCGTTTCGAACATCCTTCTGGACGTGACACGACCCGCGGCCGATCCGCTGGTGTACGTCTCCTATCAGCAACGGCCGCTGAAAGACATGTGGGTGCTCGCGCGGACGGCTATCCCGCTGGGTCCCTTCGGAAACAGCGTCCGGAAGGCAATCGCGACCGTGGATCCCGATCTGCCGATTTGGCTGGGTCCTTTCACGCTGGATCAACGGCTGGCGGGCATGGGGAACTACTGGGATACGGCCAAGGATACGCTCCTGCTGTTCGTCTTCGCGGCCATGGCGCTTCTGCTGGCGTCGTTTGGTTTGTACGCAGTCATCGCGCATTCAGTGAGCCAGCGCACGCAGGAGATCGGCATTCGGATGGCGATTGGCGCAACCGCGCCTGACATCCAGCAACTCATTTGGGCGCAGGGAATGCGACCCCTGGCACTTGGCCTGGCCATCGGCCTGGCTGCGTCGTTTGGTGTGAACCAGGTCCTTCGTTCGCAGCTCGTCGACGTGTCACCATCCGATCCGGCAACGTTGATCGTGGCGTCTGCCGTGCTGGTGGTCTGCGCCACGCTCGGATGTCTGATTCCGGCGCGGCGCGCGATCGGCATCGATCCTCTCGTCGCGTTGCGCGACGAGTAGATGGGTCAGCGGGTAGTGTAGGTTTTGCTGAAACCGTTTCGACCATTGGCGATCGTGAACGTTCCATCAGGCTTGACCGAGGCGCGGATCCAGTGGCCCTTGCATTCGGCCGACTCCTCGAAGTTCGCAATCATGTCCTCGGACGTATTCGATGTCTTGTCCTTCTCCAGCAGCGAGAGGTGTCCCTGCCAGACGCCCTCGATGCCAGGTATCGCGGCGATTCGCTCGTAATGGCGAGTCAGGGGTTTCGGCGCGCTTGTCGACCCGCCACCAAGACCTTTGCGCGGTCCGTTGTTGACGACAACCACCTGCGGTTTGATGGCGTGAAGCAGTCCGGGCGCGCCGGCGCCGTCGAGAGCACCGTGACGCCCGGCCTGCCAGATGGTGACTTGTCCAATCCGGTTGATCGGACACGCCAACTCCATTTCTTTCTGCCAGTCGAGGTCGCCGAGATCGAGGAAACGAAACTTTCCGTACGTGAAGAGCGCACCGACCATGAACTGGTTCTCGGGTCCTTCGGCAGGCTTGTTTTCAGCCGAGGCACACAGCGGATTTGCTCCTCCACCCGCGAGCGGTTTTGCGATGAGTTGCCCATTGGAAGCGACCACATCGATTCGAACTCCCTTGAGCGGAATCGTGTCTCCCGCCTTCAGGATCGTTCTCTTCGACGCGCACGCGTTCAGGTAGATATCTCGCCACTTCTGATTGGCCGGCTCGATGAAGTCGCCACGATCGAAACACCTGCCGATCGGCACGAGCTTCGACAATTCCTGCAGTCCGCCTGCGTGATCAGCGTGGAAATGACTCAGGACGAAGTGGTCGATCTTCTTGAGTCCAGCCTGTTGAACGACGGCAGCGATCCGCTTGCCGTCGCGACCATCGACTTCCCACCCGGCGTCGTAGAGCAGTGACTCGCCCGAGGGCGACACGATCAGCGTCGCCGCGCCACCCTCGACATCGATCCAGTAGATGTCGAGGCTGCGCTCCTGGCCGAGAGGAGTCCCGGTTGACGAGAGGAGCAGCACCATGACGATCAGACCTGCCCGCGGGGAGAGTGTGCGCATCGCTCTGCTCCTTTAACTACCGACGTGAGACGAGTTCATCGCCCTCCAAGGCTGAAGGCGTAGAACTGATCGTTGCCGACTCCCCCTGTCCGCGCGTATCCGGATCCCCAAAACACCGTGCCATCGACTACCGCGGGGCCGGCCACAACCGAGCCGCCCGCCGGAAAGCGCCAAAGGATCTCCCCGGTGGACGTATCGAGCGCGTACATCTGGTCGCCGTCGTGCGCCATTGATCCGGCGTAGAGCACACCGTTGGCAACGGTCAATGCACCGAGGTCTGGTGCCCCACGGGGGTCAGTCGCGCCCTGGGGATCAGGCGTTTGCCATTGGATCTCGCCGGTCGCCGGATCGAGCGCCGCCCACGAACCACCTGTGATCATCTGGCCCGACGGAAGCGCGTACGGCGCGCGGTTATTGACGTGGCCGATTGCCGCGTAGATCTGATCCCGGTCGACTGCGGTTCCCCACTGGATGCCACCTGGATCGTCGCCGTGTCCCACGAGCCTGCTCCACACCAGCTCGCCGGTGATGGCGTCGAGCGCCCAGTAGACGCCGCTCTTCTGTCCAATACCGGCGATGGTACGGGAGTGGCGTCCGTGGCCGATGCTGAAGACATTCACGCCTGACCCGGCATAGTCCCAGATGCTGAAGTTCTGCCATGGCGGACACCACGATGGCGCCGGGTCGCCACATCCGAGCCGGCGAGCATCGGGGCCGGCGCCGCGAAACGACCATCGGGGCTTACCCGTCTTCAGGTCGAACGCGATCACCGAATTGAAGTACGCGCCCGGGGGGAAGCAGGACTCGTCCCATCCATCGGGATCCGCATTGAGGCAGGCTGTGACGCTCGCCGGCTGGAAGTAAAGCTGGCCTGCGGCGCCGAAGAGGAGTCCGTTCTCGACATCGATCGCGGGCGGGTTCACGAAGGCGCCACCGGCGAAACCACCTGGTACCCCACCATTGTCCGGCAGGACAAAGGTCTGCCAGACGATCCGTCCAGTCCGGATGTCGAGCGCGATCATGCTTCCGCGAAATATCTGACGGGGCACACCACCACCCGACGACGACGTCGCGATGTACAGATTGTCACCGTGCACCACTGGCGACGTCGTCACGATGGTGTTCGGATTGGGATCGAGGTCCGTTATCCACCGGAGATTCCCTGTGGCGGCGTCGACACCCATCATGTTGCCGTTCAGATCACCGATGAGGACGAGTCCATGCGATAGGGCAGGACTCGTTCGCGAAATCGGAATCGGATTGCTGATGCCGTTGTACTCGGAGATCAGGCGCGACCAGACGACGCCGCCGGTCTCCGCATTGACTTTCCACAGCTTCCCACCCCAGTCGGGAAAGTAGAGGAACAGGTCACTGTGCCCGCGTCCGTTGCCACGCTTGTCCGACTCGCGGCTGACCGCGGGCGTCGCGGAAATATCGCCGGCCGTTGTCAGCGCCCACCTGGGCGACAACTGATTTACGTTGCGCGATGAAATGCGGTGTTCTGCGGGCTGACTTCTGGTGTTCGCGATGTCGTGCCCGATCATGTGCCACACGGGGTGCCCTTGATCGGCATCGGCGCTGATGTACTGCCGGGCAGCGAGTGTGAGGGTGAGCGTCATCACCAGTGCAACGAGCACTCGCAAAACGGGGGGGCGAAGAGACATGTCTCCTCCTCTTGCTTCTTACGAACGGCGACATCGACCTCGCGCGACAAATGTCAGCCAATTACCGTAAATCGCTGGCGGATTATAGAGCAGCAGTAAGCGTAGGGGATTCTCCGGAGTGACTCGGCGGTCGAGTTGGTTCAAGCTGTGTGCGCGACGCGGAGGAAGCGATGCGATCGAACAAATCTACGGTCGTCGGTAGTTCTACCGGGGTCTCGCCAACTGTGTCGGCAAAGGACCACATCGAGCTCGAACCCACTCACGGACGTGGTGTGGCTCTTCCGTCACTCTCGGCAGGCGAGGTGATCACGGTCAACACGAGGAACTCGTGTTACCGGATGCAGGTACTCGATGGGGCGGCACGGCGAGTACTGATCACCGGGGGAATACTGTTTCCCGACGTCACCGAAGTAGAAGTGATCGGTGCATCCGATGACGCCGGTGTGCGCGATGGATTGGTGGTCGAGGGATTGCAGCTCGAGCTGTCGACGCCGCGCGGCCCCATTCTGACGTCGACGGTCTTATCACTGTCCGTGGACTCGGCCACAGCTTCGCTCGAGCTCGCTTGATCGTTAGCGCAGTAACGCGATTGCCAGGGCGACGAGCGCCAGCACGAGCGCGAGACCGCTCGTCGTCGCGATCAGTGCCAGTGCCCGGGCCGTGGTCCGGCCCGGCGCGCCCGCTGTTTCAACCCGCTGCAGTTCTTCGTCGAACCGTGTCATCAACGGCGTCGTGTCGAGCAGCGATTGGTGCATGACCTTCTTGCCGGCAAGCACCTCGCGCATGCCCTCTTCGAGGTGGCGGTGGTGAATCGCCTTGAAGGCGTCGCTGCCGGGCTCGGCCGCGGCGGCCTGGGCGGCCTTGAGCACTGCATTCCTGATGTCGCCGCCGCTTGCTTCGAATTGCCGCGCGAGGCGGCGAAAATCGACATCGTCAGCGAGCGGCGTCCGGGGGTGCATCTGGACGCGCCAAATCTGCTCACGCTCGTCGGCGCCCGGCATCTCGAACAGGACGTGCGTGCGTATCCGCCGTTCGAAGGCGGGGTCGAAGTTCGCCGCCAGGTTGGTGGCGAAGATGACCACGCCGGTAAAGCGTTCGAGCTCCTGCAACAGCACGCTGATGACCGTGTTTGTTTCGCGAACGAAGGCATGGTCGAGCGACGCCGATCGCCGTGACGCGATCGCGTCCGCTTCGTCGAACAGCAGCACGGCATTTTCCTTCCGGGCAAAACGGAAGGCGGCCACGATGTTCTTCGGCGTCTCGCCCATCCACATCGACTCCACTTCGGCGTAGCGGACGATGAGAAGACGGCGGCCGAGGGCATGAGCGATCGCCTCGGCACAAATCGTTTTGCCCGTGCCTGGTGCTCCGGCGAAGTTGAAGGCGAGGGCGAGGCTGGTCGGGTGCCGCTCGCCAAGTCCCCAGCGGTTGAAGATCAAGTCGTGACGGGTCACATGCGTGAGCGCCTGCTCGAGCGATCGCCGGGTCGCTGGCGGGAGAATCACGTCATCAAAACTGCGCCTGGGAACGACGGTCTCGACGATTCGACGGGCGTCGGCGACGCCGGCGAGCACCCGAAGCAGTGGGTTCGACATCGCGCCAGCGTATCGCAGACGCTACGGCTCAGCGTCGATCGACGCTCGGGCGCGCCGGAAGCTCAACGTCAGTAATCACGCGCGGCCCGGAGGCCCGCGCTCTACGTCACGCTAGGTTCAGGCGGGCACGTGCACGCGATCGCGCAGCCGCCTGGCATCGTGCGGCGCGTGCCCGCCCGAGTCGTTGTTGAAATACGCAAAGACATCCAGCCCTTCCGATGCACGCTCGAGGAGCCAGTCGGCCCACCTGTCGAGGAAGCCATCGTCGTAGCTCCCTGCATATTTCGTGGTTCCATGAAACCGCACGTAAACAAAAGGACCGATAGCGATTCGAGGTGAAGCGGAGCCGTGCATGTCATGCAGGCAGAGGGCGACACGATGACGCTCCAGGAGCGAGTAGACACGTTCGTCATACCAGCTCGGTTCGCGAAACTCCACCGCGTGTCGGAGCCGACCCTTGAAGCCAGCCTCGCGGAGGGCGTGCGTCTGCTGTTGGACGGCGGCGAGGAATCGCTCGAATCGGTCGAGGTTGAGCGGCCATCGCGGCGGGAGTTGATACAAGACGGGGCCTGATCGACGGCCGAGCTCGCGCGCGTTCGTGAAGAATCGATCGAGCGGAGCCTCCGGGTCCTTGAGCTTCTTCATGTGCGTCAGGAATCGGCTGGCTTTGACCGCGTACAAAAATTGACGCGGTGCCTGTTCGCGCCATCGCGCGAACGTCGCCGCGTCGGGCAGGCGATAGAAGCTGTTGTTGATCTCGACGGTATCGAACCTGCTCGCGTAGAAATCGAACCACCGCGCCTGAGGCAGTTCGGTGGGATAGAAGACGCCCTTCCAATGCTTGTAAAGCCAACCTGAGCAACCAATTCTCATCTCGTGCATGAGGGCACATCGCCTCCGAGCGTCCTCGCCTATTTACGCTGCGCGGGCCGTCCGATAAGATCGGAAAACGCGTCCGCGGGTGATCGACTGGCGGTCACCCCAACGCGCCTCCTCCTCAACAATCGAGCCAGCAGACGGGCTACAGCTGTGTCTGGAAGGGCTTTTTCGAAGGGTCAGGGAATTACCGTGTCCGGACGCAAGCTCCCACGCAATCGGTTGATCTGGATCGTTGCCGGTGTGCTCATGTTCATCGCCGGTGCAGCCACCGCGTTGCGGTTCGGAGCAACCGCAGACCGGACATCAGTTCCATTCTCCGACTTCCTGCGAGACGTCCAGGCCAATCAGGTGAAGGCCGTCGTCTCAGAAGGCGATGCCGTCGAATTCGAGCGCCACGACGGCGCACGCTTTCAGACCGTCGCTCCTCAAGGCTACATTGCGTTGAACCCGACGTTCGTCGCCAGCTTGATCGAACGCGGCGTTCGCTTCGACGTGAAAGGTGGCGACCAGTCTCGTTCCGGCAACTACACCGTTCTCATACTCGGCGTGCTCCTGTCCTGCGCTGTTGGTCTGACCATGTACCGCCTTTTGACGGGCCGTGTACCAAGCCTCGAGAAAGCGCGCACGATCGATCCGCAGGACGTGACTGTGACATTCAACGATGTCGCCGGCGTGGACGAGGCCAAGGACGAAGTGCGCGAGATCGTCGAGTTTCTCAGAGAACCGGCGCGTTTCGCGGCGATTGGTGGACGGATCCCGCGCGGCATCCTGCTCGTTGGTCCTCCGGGAACGGGTAAGACGCTGCTGGCGCGATCGATGGCGGGGGAGGCCGGCGTCCCCTTCATCTCGGCCAGCGGGTCGGAGTTCGTCGAGATGTATGCCGGCGTCGGCGCCGCCCGCATCCGCAAGCTGTTCCGCGAAGCTCGCCGTCACAAGTCGTGCATTGTGTTTATCGACGAACTCGACGCGGTGGGCCGCAATCGCGGCGGCAACTCGCTCAGTCACGAAGAGCGGGAACAGACGCTCAACCAACTGCTCGTTGAGATGGACGGCTTCGCGCGATCCGACAGCATCGTGGTCGTGGCGGCCACCAACCGCGCCGACATCCTGGACGCGGCGCTGCTACGGCCTGGTCGATTCGATCGGCAGGTCACCGTCGGCCATCCCGATCTGAAGGGACGCGAACAGATCCTTCGCGTGCATACGCGCGCGATTGCGATGGAGCCGGATATCGATCTGCGATCGATCGCTCGTGGCACACCCGGCTTCTCGGGCGCGGACCTTGCGAACCTGGTGAACGAGGCGGCGCTGAGCGCGGCGCGCGCCGGCCGTTCAACAATCTGCAACGCCGATCTCGATGGCGCACGCGACAAGGTCCTGATGGGGGTGGAACGCAAATCGGTCGTGATGAGCGAGCACGAGCGTGTCACCTGCGCCTACCATGAGGCCGGTCACGCTGTTGTCGCGGCGCTGCTGCCCGATGCGGATCCGCTGCACAAGGTCACGATCATTCCTCGCGGTCGCGCCTTGGGCGTGACGATGCAGTTACCCGAAGCCGATCGCCATACCCACTCCAAGGCCTTCATCGAAGCGCAGATTGCCATTCTCATGGGTGGACGCGTAGCCGAGGAACTGTGCCTGCGCCAGATGACGAGCGGCGCGTCCAACGATATCGAACGCGCCACCGATCTCGCCCGCAAGATGGTGTGCGAGTTGGGCATGTCATCGCTCGGCCCGGTCCATTTCCGGCGGCCGTCGAGCGCGTGGGAAACCGACAACCGCGCGGCCGGATTCAGCGAGGAGGCTGCCCGGCGCGTGGACACCGAGATCAGCGCACTCGTAATGCGAGGCTACGAGACCGCTCGCCAGATCGTCGAGCGGCAACGAGGCGCCGTTCGCGCGCTTGCGCTGGAGTTGCTGGACGTCGAGTCCGTCGATGCCGACCGTGTGAAGCAGATCCTCGCCCAGCATCTCGTTCAGCCCAGGCCGCTCGCATCTGAAGCGCCAGACGCTGGCGACGCGCGCTCTCGAACTGAGAGTTGATTGTCTTTCCGGTTTCGCCATAGTCAGCTCAGGAGGCCGAACGCAAGCGGGTCGCCAACGAACTCCACGACGATATCGTCCAGAAGCTGGCGCTCGTCGGTCTCGAACTGAGCGAGAACGGGGACTCGCCCTGGTCAGTATTCGGGAACGCCACGCGCGGTGTTCGCGTCAGCGGATCAGATCCGGAATGGCGTGCCACCTTCAGAGGTGTGAGCGATGGCGTAATGCTCGGCGCACAGGTTGGGAAGCATATCTGTGCGCGCGTCCTCCGAGATCCGATTCAGTGGATAGCAGCACACGGTCAGGAACGGAAGCGCGTGAGTCAGCTCGTTCCACAGATGTTCGATATCCAAAGCGGCGCCCTCGTTGCCGCCGACGAGCATCTGGGTGGAAATATCTCCGATCAGCGTCAAGCGCGACGTCGGTCCTGCTGCGGCTACACGCCAACGCTCGAGACTGGCCACATAGTTCTCGATGTAATCTGGGACAACGTGTTCGTTCCGCATGATGGCGGATGCGGCAAGCGCCGAATCGTTCGCGCGATACCGTCCGTGTTCCCCTGACTCACCGGCGTTCCACCCGTACCCCTGTAGTCGTTGAGCGAGGCCGGTCCGGACTGATTCCGTGCTGACGACGGAAACCGCATCACCGCGCCGGAGCGCCCCATGGAGAAAGGCGCCGACCTCGTCCACCAATCCGCGGTCGTCTTCATAAAACTGCGCGACGTGCCCCGTCGGGCTCTCGTCGATGGCAAAGAGCGAGCGCAGGGAGGGCAGGAACAACTGCCCTGCAAAGACACGCTTCAACGCGCTCACAAGGTCGATGTGAAGTCGCGTCTTCAGAACATATCCGCTTCCGCCCGACCGGAAGGCTTCCGCCACGAACTCCTCGGAATCGTGCATCGTCAGGAACACGATGCGAGCCCGACACGCGCGTTGCCGGAGATCCCGGGCGGTCTGAAAACCATCCCGCCCAGGCATCGTGATGTCGAGCAAGACGATGTCCGGATCGCATGCCTCACAGACATCGATGGCCTGGTAACCGTCGGTCGCGGAGCCGACGACGTTGAAGTCGAACGACAGCATTCTCGATAACGATTTGAGGACGTCGGGATGATCGTCGACCAGAACGAGCTTCGGTTGGCCGGGGTTCTGCCTTGGGGAGGGGGACCGTCGCGACGTCACAGCGGATGAAGCATACGACGGTGCGTTTAGAAATTGTTAACAAATTTCAGGATGGCGAAGGCATCGGAGCCCCCGCGATAGTCCCCGAATTGTCTTCCCTTCGTCAGATGACGACGATCACATTCGAACCGAGCTGCATAAACGGGATGCCGGTTCAGGCGCCCGTTCGTCTCCGCATCGTCTTTCCCTCGTCGCCAAGTGGTCTTGTAGTAGCGGCCTCGTCTGCCTTGGGTGAATTCGCGGGAACGATCGTTGGTCGTCTGAAACTCCCCATACCGATTCCAACAAGCGCAGCGCCTGCGGCGATCGACACTCCGGCGAGGATAGGCACCACCAACGATGAGGCCTGATCCCGAGCGGGTTCATTCTGGTCGCCGACGACCGCTGATGCGTCCCGCGCTTGACGAAGCCGAGTGGCGCCAGCCGCGGTGAGTACTGCGAGGGTGAAACCAACAACGATCAGGACGATACCGAGGAGTAGTTTCCCTTTCATGGACGGTCTCCCACGGCAGGTCTGTGCAAGTCATATTCCTCTGAGCCGGCACGCCGCGCACGGGAAGGTCAGGCGTTCATTGCATGGAGAGTTTTGCGATTTCTCTGCAATCCGTTCAAACAGATGAGGTCGAAAGAGCGAATCGGCGCATGGTTTCCGATCAAATGTCGTGCTTGAGCTATGGCAGGCCGGTTGCACTACAAGTCGAGGACTGACCAGTAGAGGAACGACGATGGCTCAACCTGACATCCGCTCGATTCACGACATGGAACTCCCAGCCCTTACGCCGAGCCTCACGGACGTCGAGACTGATCCAGCGCGGTTCCGATGTGTTGCGCTCCCGTTGTTGCTACCCGGCACCCTGATCACGCTCAACACGAGGAATACCTGCTACCGCTTAATGGTCGTGAACGGCTCGGACCGGCGCGTCACCATATCCGGTGGCAAGCTGTTTCAGGAGAGCACCGAGGCCGAACTGATCGGCGCGGTCGACGACGAAAGCGTGAAGGTCGGATGGATCATCGAGGGTTTCCAGCTCGAACTGCTTACCAGCAGGGGCCCCGTCCTGACATCGACTGTTGAATCGGTCGACGTCGACTAGCACGACACTCACGAAGAGTACAAAGACCACGAAGGAACCACCGTCTTCGTGTGCTTCGTGTGTACATCTCCTGGTTGCCTTCGTGTCCTCGTGCCAACTAACCAAGGGCGCTGCCCTTGATATCCCTGTGAAACGCGCGAGGCCACTGAAAGGCAGCGCCCTTGGTTAGTTGACGCTGTCTGCTTTGCCGCGCTTCGCGCGGCGGACCGTTGTCCGGCTCCGTGATCGCACGCGGGAAGAGCCGGTGTACTGCCCGTTGCCCGTAGCGGCGTTCATGGGTTTATCCTGCCGGGTTGCTAAGGCCTGGAGGAGCCCATGAACACCTTCTACGAGCATCATCACGATAGCATCCGGTTCGCGTACCGGTGCTTCGATCGCATTCTGCTGAACGGGCTCATTCCACCCTTTCAGCGGCCCGAACGCGTCGTCGGGTTCTTCAACACATACCGCCAGGTGTACCCCGTCAGCAAAGGCGTCCTTCGTGACATCGCGACCCAGTACCAGCATTGGGTCACCGCACAGGCGGCGAAATGGCGGGTGCCCATCTTGGAGGCCCCCGCGGACGAGCGGCGCGACACGTTCGTCGACCCTTACTTCCGTGGGGCCGACCCAGATCATGTCGTCGTCATCCTGAAGGCGCGCGAACCCGCCCGGTATCTGGTGGCGATCGGCAAGGACGACCGCTGGCATCTGGAGTACAAATGGCGGTGGCCCATTCAGTACAACTTCTATCTGGTCGACCGGGAGTGGGGCCGCCTGTTCGTCCGCGTCTGTCCCTACTTCCCCTTCTCCGCCCGGGTGTGTCTCAATCAGCATCACTGGCTCGCCACTCGCCTGCGGGCTGAGGGCATGACCTTTCGGCAGTGCCGCAATGCCTTCCTCGCGTGCAGTGCCCCGACGCGCTTACAAACGTTGGCCGATTCCCTCACCTCGCGTGACCTCGAGCGTTGCGCGCAGAAGTGGCTTCGCGCCTTCACGCCGTTCTTCACGCCCACCGAACGCACACACGCGGCGTGTCAGCATCGGCTGTTTCTGTCCCAAGTCGAGTACTGCGACAACTTGATCTTCCGTCGTCGGGCCGCGTTGGACGCGCTCGGCGAGCGGCTCTTCGACGCGAACCGCACCATCGGCCAACCCACCAAGCTCGCCGTCATCTTTGGACGGAAGGTCACCACACGCCATCGCGGCAAGCTCGAAACCGTCATTGCCGATCTTGACTTGCCGAATCCCGTCATTCGCAGTTACTACCGTGAGGGCTCGATCAAGCAGTACGTGCGCGATCATCTCCTGCTCCGCACCGAACCGTCGACCAATAACGTCCGCGACTACGGCCTCCCGAAGGCCATCGAACATCTGCCCGCACTCCGGGAGAAACTGGGCGCGATCGCCGACCGCTATCTCACCGTCCAACAGGACATCCTCGAGACGTTCGTCGATCGCGGGCAACTCCGGCAGCTCGCCGAACCGACCCGCCTCCCGAACGGCAAACGCATCCCAGGTCTGAAACTCGATCACCCGCGGCAGCTCGCGCTGATGCACGCGCTCGTACGCTTTGCCCACATCGCCGCCGGCGATACCTTCACCACCCATGACCTGCACGAACCGACGGCCGTGGCGCTCGAGACGACCACCGATCACTATCGTTTGGCGTCGCTGCGATACGACCTCTCCAAGCTCCGCGCCAAAGGTTTGGTCGAACGCGTCCCGCATTCACGGCGCTATCGACTGCTGCCACACGGCTATGCGATCTGTCTCCTGTTTCTGAAACTCTTCGAGCGCATCTACGCGCCCCTCACGGCTGGTCTCCTGCAGCCGGTGACCGCTGACGCGCGCCTCGCCGAGGAGAAGCGCCATCGGCTCGATCGTCTCTATCAGCGCATCGCGACAGACCTCGATGCCCTGCTCAAGGCTGTCGGCCTGAGGATCGCCGCATGACGCCCGCGCGCAACGAGTACATAATTCGCGCAAGGAGCCGGACAACGGTCTAGAACGCCTGCCCGATACTGAAATAGAACCGCCCGCGTGGTTCACCCGGCCGTGGATCGAGCACGATGCCGTAGTCTCCCCGCAGCAGGACCCACGGCGTGCGAACGCGCAGTCCGATACCAGTCGAATACCGCAGGTCTGTCACCGAGAAGTCACGCATCGTCGTGAAGACGTTGCCGATGTCGACGAACGTCACGCCGTCCAGGATCCACATGAGTGGAAATCGAATCTCGTTGTTGAGCACGAGCATGGCCTCACCGCCGATAGGGATGCGGTTGGGGCCGATCGGCCCGACGGTGTTCTGTCCGAATCCGCGCAACGTTGCGCTACCACCGGCATAGAACCGCTCACTTCTTGGCACCGCACCGCCGAAGCCCTGCGACAGCCCGAGGCGTACACCGGTCGCATAGACCAGACGTGGCCTGATCATTTCGTTCGTGAATGGCTTACGTGTCGGCGCCCGAAGCGGGAAGTAGTGGAAATACTGTCCGAGATACTTAATGAACGGCTGATCCGCCCCGAGCCAGCCGGGCGAGTACTGGAAGGCCTGGGCGAGGAACGCGCCGCGAGTGGCATCAAGCACTTCGTCACGCGTTTCCCGCGTGAGTGTCGTCATGAGCGGCGAGACGGTGAGCGCTTCCTCGATGGTGGTGCCGTCTCCCACAGGCATGAGCGTGTGCACGCGTTCGAGTTTGTATCCGTACGACAGCACGTACTGGTCGCGCAGCTTCTTCTCCTGCTGGATCGATGCCCCCTTGCGGCTGATATCGAACGGATCTGTCAGCTCGGTCTCCGGGTTCAATTCCTCGCGGAAGTAGAGGGCGCCCGTGGTCTTCGGGAAATACGTGAGATTCGGCTGGTTGATGTAGAGGCGCCCTTCATGCACCTGCCGGTCATAGCGCGACCGCAGGCCGACCTCCCGCGCTTTGCCGAGCGAGTTGTGATTTGAGATGTCGAAAATGCCACCGACGCCGCGCTCGGTATCGTAGGACGCGCCGTAACGGATCTGGATAGGCTGCACCTCGCGGACGGCGACGTTGATCTCGACCGGCTTCTGTTCGTTTGCCTGCGCGCCATTCGTGCTCGACTCACTTGCCGCGGCTTCGGGCGCTGGCGGGTTGGCCTGCGCATCACCCCCGGCCTCTTTTCGCGTGATGTCCACTACCGAGAAAGCGCCTGTGTCGTACAGGTTCCGGCGTGACCGCGCCAGTGCGCTCAGGTCCAGTGGCTGCGCATCTATCAGCTGAATTTGCCTACGCACCAGCTGTTCGCTGACCTTCTTGTTGCCTTGAATTGTGATCCCCGCAATCACACTCTGGCGTCCCTCGCTGATCGAGAACGCCACATCCACATTACCGGTGCCCCTGTCGACCACGAGGTCGTAATCAGATCGGATGTCGTTGTAGCCCTTGCTCCAATACAAGTCGCGGATCTTCTCCAGCGCATTCTCCGCGGCGGCGGGCACGAACGGCTGACCGGCAATCACGGGGAGCTGCGACACGAGGACGTCGGTCGCATAGATACTGTTGCCAGACACTGTCACGTTCCTCGCGTTGAACCTGGGACCTTCCCGCACCGGGAGCACCACGCGCGCCAGCGGTCCCTGGTATTCGTAGCGCGGTTCGTCGATCTCGGCGGCCATATAACCCTGCTCGCGGTAGTAGCGCTGGAGCAGCTCGGTGACGACGAGTGGATCGGTGAACAGCTTACGCTCCAGTTTCTGCTGCTCGACGATCTTGTCGAGCTCGTCGGGATCGATTCCCGATGCACCTTCGAAGGCGAGTACCACCTTGTCCGAGCGAGTGCCAGGCTGAATCCGGAACGTGATGCGACGCTCCTGGTCGCTGACGGTCTGGATCTCGTATTCGACCTTCGCCTGCAGGTAGTTGTCGTCCATCAACCACTCGCGCAAGCGATCCGTTCCGGCGTCCGCACGCTGTTTGTCGAACACGCCGCGATGCCACTGGGTCTTGACTTCTTCGACGACCTTCCCCGGAGGCGTGACGCCCATGAACTGCAAATCCACTTTCGGTCCGGTCGTCACGGTCAACGTCATCCGCGCCTGGTCCGCCTCTGCGCCTCGCTCGAGGCGAACGCGCGACTGCAGGTAGCCTTGATCCACGAAGGACTTCTCGACTCGCTGAGTGCCGTTACGAATTTCAAAGAAGTCGTAGCGGTCGCCCGCTTTGATGCCGAACTCTTTACGGACCAGGGCCTCATCTATGCCGGCCGGGACATTGACCGTGACTTCTGCGACGTCGGGTTGGGGGCGTGCAGAGCGTCGCGGCTCCGGTTGGCCACCGAAACGGATATCGTGGCGGAAGTCCATCCGGTAGCTGCTGTCTTCCTGACGGACTGCGCGTGTCTGGAATCGACGCGTGACGTCGTACTCGGCAACCCAGATCTGATCGTTGCTGTCCGTCAGATTCGTCGAGTAGACCAGCTTCAGCTCGTCGGTGAGTTCCTGCCCGACAGTGAGTCGCGCGCTTGGGTCCGCTTCGTCGGCGATGAGCGTCGGCTCCAGCCTGACTTCGCTGAGCCCGGTTGCCTGCTGCAGCCCGCGACCGAGTGAGGACCCGACCCGGCCCGCAAGGTAGGAGAGCACCTGGGCGCGGGCAACCTCGTACTCTTCGCCCCGCATCTGGTCGAGCGTCCGCCCGGTGACGAGCAGGGCCATGATGTCGGGCTCCGGCAGCGAGGGGCTGGAAGTGAGCGTCGTTTCCGTGTCGCCAGGCGTGCCCGTGACCGCGATGGTGACGTCGTACGAACCCGCAGTCGTATTGAGCAAAAGATCGAACGCGGGGAAGATTCGCCGTTCATCCGCGAACGTCAGGACGCCGCGCTCCGTCTCGTACCGCCGTTCGTTCAGTCGGATCTCAGATCCTTCGACCAGCGTCAGCTCTCCCAGAAGACCGGTTTCGTACGGGGTGCCGACGACAGTGAGGTCGGCCTCGACCTCGGCCTTGGCGAGGTTGTTGTCGACCAGGATCGGCGTCGCGGTGTTGACGTCGATATTGAATCGAATGCGTTCGAGGAGTGGATTCCGTTCTTCCGTCAGATCGAGCTTGCGCCGGGCCGTCATCGCTGCCAGCAACCCGGTATCGAAATTGATGTCGCCCGTGAGCCCGGCCTCGTCGATGGTGACCTGACCGCTGACGAGGATGTCGTCGCCGTTCTTGGTGATCTTGATATTGGAGTCTGAGATGCTGCGGAGATCGAGTGGCGCGTCGTAAGCGATGTCCATCGCCGAAATTTCCAGGTTGACGTCGCTCAGCATTCCCTCGCCGAGTGTCACGTTGCCGGAGCCTTTGAGCGTGCCGCCGTTCACGTCGGCCTCGAGTCGCGTCAGGACAATCTGTTCCCCCTCGAGGTTGACGTGCGCGTTGATGTTCTCGGCTGCCACATTCGGCTCATCGCTGACGGCGCGCGCATTGACCAGATCGACTGAGCCCGTGATTTCCGGATCCGCGATCGTGCCGCGAGCCATCAGCTTCAGCGCGGAATCGCCCTCGGCGTGAATCTGATCGGTCAGCAGCGACGCCGCGGCGACATTGATGCCGCCATCGACATCCACGTTCAGCGCGCGATCGCCCACCAGTCCGACGTTCCCGCTGGCGTGAATCTCGCCCGCCGAACCAGACAGGTTGAGCTGTTCGATCTGCGCTGCGCCGCCGGCGATCGTGATGAGCGATGCCTGCTGTTGCGCCAGGTTCAGGCCGCTGAACGCGACGTCGACCTCATGGAACGTGATCTGCCCTTTGATTGCGTCGATGTCGGCGCTCGCAGCCGCGACTTCGGCTTCCGCGCTGACACGCCCGCTGAGTTGAGCAGGCGCGCCCGGAATCGCCGACGGATCGAGGCCCAGGAACGCCGCTTTGAACGTCGCCGGACCGCTCATGCGCGGGATCTCGACGGGAAGAGGCGGCAGCAACTCGAGTGGGACCTTGCCAGAAGCCTCCAGCGACGCCGTGCCCCAGTTCGCGCTCAATTGTTCGATATCCGCTTCACCGTTCTCGACCCGCGCTCGAAGCGTGATATTTGAGAAGCCAGGCTCGAGGGTCGGCGAGAGGATCAGTCCGTTGTCGACAGTCAACATCAAGGCGGGGTCGATCCGTTTGAGCGTGCCGCGGAGCGATCCGGTCAGTTCAACGGAACCGTCGGCCGCAAGGTTCGTCTCAGGGGGAAGGTATTGCGCCACCGTCGCGAGATTTCCACGCAGGTTTACGTCAATCTCACCCGGTGCCGCCTCTTCGGTCAGAGGCAGGTCTCCGGTGACGGTCAACGATGCGTCGCTCGCGACTACCTCGACTTTGTCGACAGTCAGGCGCTCGTCCGCATACTGGATTGGCGAAGGACTGGTCACCTTGAACGGACGGCCGTTCCACATGCCCTCGAGTGCGTCGAGTGCGACGGTCGCGCGTCCCTTCTCGGGTTCCGCTAAATTGCCGGACGCATCGATGGTCGCGCGTAACTGGCCTTCGAGCCCCGCCATTCGCGGCGACGTTGTTTCCGGAGCGGTCTGAAATGGAAGTGCGGCGAGATCCAGGCTTTCGGCGCGCACCTTCACCGTGGCTGGCCACGGTTTCATCAGCCCAATCAGTGCATCGGCGTCGAGGTTGAACCGCTCGGACGACGCCGAGATCGTGGCCTCGTTGTTTTTGGCAACGGCCATCACGATGACACGACCAAGTTGAGCGGTGCGAACCGACTCTTCTCCCGTAGATGCCGACGTGACCGGTGAGTCGAGCTCGAGGGCGTTGACGTCCAGGTCGACGGTGCCCTCGGGTGAGTTGATGTTGCCCGCGCCTTTGCCTGTCAGTTGGAGGTCACCTCGAACGCGCTGCCCATTGGGTAGCAGAAGCCCAACGAGCCGCACACCTTTTGACTGGAGATCAAAGGTGTACATCTTCGTGTCGAGGTCGTACGTGCCGGTTGCGGTCAGTCGCCCGGGCTGGTCGGGCTGGGGCTTGTCGACGACGAGTTCCGTGAGAGTCAGCTCGCGACCGTCGAGCCGGATATCAGCTGTGAGTGCTCCGATCGGCTCCTCGTAGGCAACGAGGTTGGAGCCTTGTGCCGTGAACGTTGCCACCGGTCGCGTAGTCGTGCCGCCAACGCTGCCGCGGGCGCTGAGCATGCCCGCGATTTGTACGCCGGCCTGGTTCATCGCCTGGAGGAGGGATTGCAGCTCCAGGTTGTCGGCCGACACCTTGAGATCGATCGGCTGGTTAGGGCCGAGCCCCACGCGACCATCGAGGTGAGCGGTGGCCTGCTGCCAGCTAACGTCGGCGCGATTGACGGTGACGGCACTCGGCTCATACACCGCCTCGGCATTCAGCGCGAGCCCCTCCGCCGTGCCCACCTTGAGTGCGGGAGCACTGACCTCGGTCGTTGCCCTTGGCGCGTCGATCGCCCCGGCCAGGCGCGCGTTGACCTCGACGCCGCCGCTGACCGGCGTGGGGAGCAGCGACCCGCGTGGCCTGCCAGTAAGCGCTTCGATCGCCGAGGTCAGCTCGCCGAGGTCGGCCGAGCGTCCCGTGATCGCGCCCTGCAGCCGGCGATCGCTCGTGACCGCAATCGTCCCGTTGACTTCACCGCCCGGCACGACGATCTGCTGCAATTGGGCGTCAACGCGACCGCCGTTTCCGCGTGCCCTGATGCGGCCACCGAGCGGCATCGCCGAGCGCGACGTCGCGGCCGCCGTCGGCCGCAGGGTTGCGTCCGCCACGCCTTCGGCTTTCAGGTAGTCGAGTCCGGGCCATTCAGCCTGCAGCTTGCCGTTGACG
>DASRJE010000161.1:0-2766 GCA_035649635.1 Vicinamibacterales bacterium
CGGCCAGGTTGCGATTCAGGCTCGGGGCGATCTCCGCGTTGGTCGCCGCGTAGTTCGCCACGATCGTGGGCCCGGAGATGTTCTGAAAGACGGCGCTCACGAGGAAGTCGTACGGCAGCGGATAGGTCATGAAACTCTTCAGCTGCGTCTGACCTCTGAATGGCGTCACGATCCTGCAGATTTTCTCGCCATTGATCGTCGTCGCGGCAAACGGGATCGGAGCCGAGAGTACTCCGGCTCCTCCCGGTGCGATGTTGCCGGGAAGGCCGCCCGTCGACGCGCCGGGAGAATCGACGTTGAAGCAGGCGTCGTTGACACTGCGGCCCGTATCGACGCCGCCGCCGATCAGCACGTCGGCGCGGAGCCGCGCCGTGAGTGTCACGTTGAAGAAGTCGTTCACCCGCGACAGCTTTCCGTAGTTGTCGGCCTGCGTAATAACGCTGTTGACCTGGCCGAACTTCGCCGGGTTGACGTCATACAAGCCGCAGACCTGGTATCCGCCGCCGCCGGGCAAACGCGAGTTCATCGGCGCCGTGATGCAGAACGGATCGAAGTCCGCTGGTGTGACCAGCGTGTTGTCCGTCACGAGGTGGTTGCCAAACCAGTTGCGGTAGTAACCGCCCGACATCGACACGCCGCGCCGGAGCTCGTGCTGCACTTCGGCGGTGAAATCCCAGTTATAGCCCCGCGCCCCGTAACCGAGCAGCGCGTCGTCCGCGTACCGCGTCGTCACCTGGAGCCCACCGAAATTCGGATTTGCCAGTGCGCCGCACTCGCCGTTCAACGCGCGGTTCGCGAGGTCGCAGTCGGGCACGTAGTTGCCGCGGCGTGGATCGCCTTCTGGAAACGTAAAATCGTTCCACGTGCGCGTCACAGAGTTGACTGACGTCGTGATGGGATTGTTGTTCTGTGTGATCGCGATCGCTGTCTTCGAGACGTACCGCCCGAGCGCCACTTTCAGCGCGGTCTTGCCGTTTCCGAAGAGGTCGTAGGCGACGCCGACGCGCGGATCGAAGTCCTTCCACAACGGCACGTTCTTCACCTCGTCGAAGTTGCGCTCGGGGACCCACCCGTTCGGCGTGGCTGCGACGTGCTGCGGCGGCACGTATCCATTGAAGTACTCGAACCGGAGTCCGTAGTTGACGGTCAGGCGACTGAAATTCCATTGATCCTGCGCGTAGAACGCAAAGTCCTTGTTCTGCGCCTTGAGCCCATACGGCGTCGCCCACTGGGTGAGCATGACGGGAATGCGATTGTTGAAGATGTAATCGACGTTCGTATTGCCCAGTTCGGCCGCAAGCTCCAAGTAGCTTTCCTCGAGCTGCATGCCGGCTTTGAAGTTGTGACCGCCGGTGATGTACGAGACAGAGGCGCGCTGGCTGAAGCGCGGTACCAGCTGCTTTTCGTAGTACAGCGGGCCGAAGGTCGGCGTACCCGAGTTGTACCGCATGCCGGTCGACTGCTCGAAGATCGACACATCGTCTTTGGTGACTTCGGGCTGCCGATAGATCGGCCAGCTGCCATCGGCCCGGCCCGCACCGGCTTCGAACAGAAGCTTGTTGGTGACCGGCGCGCTCCATGTGACTTGATAGAGTCCCGCTGGTTTGAGTTTGTAGCTGAAATAGGCCTCCGGCGCGTTCAGTGTTCCACTTGCCGTGAGCGCGGGGCAGTGGCAGTCCCGCTGGGGATCCGCAAAGAAGTTGAGCTTGTTCTTTTCTGTTGCCCTCCACGTGACCCGAATGGCTTTCGACTCGTACCACTCCTTCGCGAACCCAGGACGGCTGAGATCCGGCGTGTAGAACGGCGAGTGTTGCGTGGCGTTGTAGAACTTGTTGGCCGCCTGCCGCTCGTTCCCCCACTCGCGGAACGAGCCGTAGAACCAGACCCGGTCTCGCTTGATCGGTCCGCCCAGCGTGAAGCCGGCATCGTAGATGTAGTTGAGACGATTCACGCTCTTGAGGCCTCGAGCGATCAGTTCGTCACTCAAGTTGTCGCTCATGAGGTTGTCGTTGGAGAACAAACCGGAGACGCTGCCCGTGAACCTGTTGCCACCTTCCCTCGGAATCATGTTGACGATGGCGCCGTCGGCGTTGCTGTCTGCGGTGATTCCGCTGGTCGACATCAGGATTTCCTGAACGGTTTCGGCGTTGGCGTTGTAACCCTGGTTGCCCGACGCATGCTGGATCCCCATGCCGTCGAACTGGACGTTGGTGCCTCCCTTGCCGTGATAGGTGCCGCCGATCTGTCCGACGTAGGCGCCGGTGACGTCGAACCCTTCGTTCCCGCGGAAGCCCGGCGTGAGCGCGACCAGGTTGTTCAAGTTCTTCACGCTGCTCGGAAGCACGTTGAGCAGATCGGCCGAGACGACCGTCTGCTTGCGGGCGTTGCGCGTGTCGACCAGCGGCGACTCTCCCGTCACGGTGATCGTCTCTGTCAGCGCACCGACTTGCAGGTCCGCGTTCACGACGGCTGTGAACCCCGAGGTGAGCTCGATTCCGTCCCGTCTGAAGTTATTGAAGCCAGAGAGCGAGAAGTTCACGGTATAGCTGCCTGGCCGTAGATCGACGATGTTGTACCGTCCCTCGCTATCGGTGACGACGCTGCGAGTCTTTTCGATCAGGGCTGGACTCGAGGCTTCCACCGTAACGCCGGGCAGCACCGCCCCCGACGTGTCTTTGACGACGCCCGCGATGCCGCTTGCCGACGCCTGCTGGGCAGACGCGATGTTCGGCAGGAACAGGACACCCGCGACTAGGCACGCACGCA
>DASRJE010000162.1:0-2454 GCA_035649635.1 Vicinamibacterales bacterium
CGCGTACTTGGCGCCAGCCTTCAAGAGCTCGCCGCGAAGGCGGCCTAGCACAACACGGAGATCACAATGAGCAGCACACAAACGATCAACGAACCGGCCACTTTTGTTCCTGCAGCGGCGACAGTCGATCTGAAGCTCGAGGTCGTCGTCCTACCGGTATCCGACGTCGACCGCGCCAAGCGCTTCTATCAGAGCCTGGGATGGCGACTCGACGGCGAATTCACCAACGGTCCGGATTGGCGCGCCGTGCAGATGACACCTCCCGGCTCGCCGTGCTCCATCCATTTCGGCAAGGGAATCACGACCGCAACGCCGGGCTCGGTCAAGAATCTGTATCTCGTCGTGTCGGATCTGGAATCGGCACGCCGGGAGCTCATAAGCCGTGGCGCCGATGTGAGCGAGCCGTTCCATTTCACCAGCATCGGGAGCGCACCCGTTCCTGGCCTCGACCCCGAACGCCGCACGTACATGACCTACGCAACATTCAGTGATCCCGATGGCAACAGCTTCCTGCTTCAGGAGATCACGACGCGTTTCCCCGGCCGCGGACTCAGCAACTTCGACGTCGCGTCGCTGACGGCGCTTCTGCGAGAGACCGAGGAGCACCACGGCGAGTACGAACCGATCGCTCCGAAGCACCACTGGTCGGGGTGGTACGCCGCCTACATCGTTGCGCGCCAGCAGGGGAAGACCCCGGAGGAGGCAGCCAGGGACGGCGCGCGCCAGGTGGAGGCGACCCTCTAACCCGGTTGATGGAAGCGATCAGTGTAGGCCGGGCCTGTTCTTCAGGCCCGGCGTCCTAGCGCGTTGATTGGCTCGTGGCTGGTTTGCCGCACGGAAACCAATACCAAGGCACTATGGACTCTCTCCGTCGCCCTGTGCAGTCTAGTGACGATGCCGAACGCCCCGCTGGATGGGGACAAACAGATCCTCGAGATGGTCGCCAAAGGGGCGGCGCTTCCCGACATCCTCGACAGCTTGTGCCGGATCGTCGAGCAGCAGGCGAGCGGCGTCCTCGCTTCTGTCCTGCTGCTGGATGGCAATCGGCTACGCCACGGAGGCGCCCCTAGCCTTCCGAAAGCGTACACGGATGCCATCGACGGAGCCGTCATCGGCCCGTGCGCCGGTTCGTGCGGCACCGCCGCCTACCAGGGCCGGCAGGTGATCGTCGAGGACATCGCCAGCGACCCGTTGTGGGCAGACTATCGCGCGCTGGCATTGCCCCATTCGCTGCGGGCGTGCTGGTCGACGCCCGTCTTCTCGTCGCGCGGCAACGTGATCGCGACGTTTGCGATGTATTACCTGGAGCCGCGGACGCCGAGCCAGCGCGATCAAGACGTGATCAAGCAGATCACGCATCTCGCCGGAGTGGCGATCGAACGTCAACTGATACACGAACAACTGCAGCGAAGTGAAGCGTATCTCGCTGATGCGCAGGCCCTGACGCACACCGGCAGCTTCGTGTGGGACGTGCGCACGAAACACGCGTTACATCTCTCGGACGAGTGGTATCGGATTTTCGGGTTCGATCGTGAGCAGGGTGCGCGCGTCTTCGAGGAGCGATGGCACCGCGTGTTTCCAGACGATCGAGTCAGGTGGCAGGCGGCGATCGATCGGGCCATCACGGAGCGATCCGGCTACGAATTGGAGGCCCGGCTGGTTGTTCCCGGCGGCGCACTCAAGTATGTTCGCGTCGTCTCACATCCGGTACTCGACCCGTCGGGCGAGGTCGTGCAGTTCATCGGCAGCGTGGTGGACATCACCGACCGCAAACATGCTGAAGAGGAGCTGGACAAGCTGCGCGCGCTGGAGGCCGATCTCGCCCACATCAACCGGGTCAGCATGCTGGGTGAGTTCGCCGCCTCCCTCGCCCACGAGCTGAAGCAGCCGATCACCGGGCTGATCACGAACGCCGGAACCTGCCTCCGCTTGCTCCGATGCGAACCACCGAACGTGCGCGACGCGGAAGTGGCAGCGGCCAGAATCGTCCGCGACGGCAACCGGGCCAACGAAATCATCGACCGTGTGCGGTCCTTCTACAGGAAGGATGTCCCGGCCCAGCGGGAGCCGGTGGACGTCAACGACCTCGTCCGGGAAATGCTGATGCTGCTGCGCGCCGAGGCCCACCGTCATTCAGTGTCGATGCACACCGAACTGGCGGCGGTACTGCCCACTGTCACGGCCGACCGCGTCCAACTGCAGCAGGTCTTCATGAACCTCCTCTTGAACGCCATCGAGGCCATGAAAGAGTCTGGTGGGGACGTGACCGTCACCTCGCAGCGGGATCCGGACGGCCATTTACTGATCTCGGTCAGCGACACCGGCGTCGGTCTTCCCGATCACGCCGACCAGATCTTCAACGCCTTCTTCACGACCAAGCCTCAGGGCAGCGGCATGGGGCTGGCGATTGGCCGTTCCATCGTGGAATCGCACGGCGGCCGTTTGTGGGCCACC
>DASRJE010000163.1:0-61869 GCA_035649635.1 Vicinamibacterales bacterium
AGAGAACCAAGACAGGTCGGCGCTTGTCGGGTGACTTGAATCGGTACTGCCAGATCTCACCCCGGTTCACTTCTCGGGCCATGCGCCCTCGTCATCCCAGCCGCTGAACTCGGGTCCGAGGCCAGCACCCGCTCCGTACGCTTTCGCGTACTGTTCCGCGACGACTCGCTTCCGCCTGTTGCGCAAGTACTGGTCGGCCGCTCGGCGCAAAACGGCGGAGCGGCCGTCACGACGCACTTCTTCGTCGGCATCGAGTCTTGCCAGCAGCACATCGTCCAGCGTGACCTGTATAGCTTTCATGTTGGTAATTCTACAATATCAAATCTATTGTGCCCAAAGGGTGACTATATGCGGATGATGGAGCGCCGCGAGAGTCTTCGCCTCGCGCTCGAAACGTTGTCTCAAGTCAGGATCGGACGCGACGTGCTCCGGAAGAACTTTAATCGCAACGGTGCGCTCGAGCCGCGTGTCGGTGGCTCTGTAGACCTCTCCCATGCCACCGGCCCCGATAGGACCAGTGATCGTGTAGGGGCCGAGCCGTGTGCCGGGTGAAAGAGCCACGCCGCTTGACGCCTATTGCAGACCAATTCTAGCCGCGGTGAGACGGCCCTTACTATCACAAGACTCTCCTTGGGTTGCGGGGTCAGGGCCAGGCAACCCGTCGCGCAAGCGTATGACCGATCGCGGCGTTGCTCAGGATCTATCGCGTAGAATCTCCCCGAATGGGGATCAGCCCGGGTAGTCGCATCGGTCCCTACGAGGTGACCGCCCTCATCGGCGAAGGGGGAATGGGCAAGGTTTGGCGGGCTCACCATACGGCGCTCAAACGCGACGATGCGCTGAAGGTGCTGCCGGACGCGTTTGCGAATGACCCCGATCGCCTGGCGCGGTTCCAACGTGAAGCGCAGGTCCTCGCGTCACTCAATCATCCCAACATTGCTCGCGTCTACGGCTTGGAAGAAAGCGACGGGACAAGGGCGCTGGTGATGGAGCTGGTCGAGGGACCGACCATCTCTGATCTGATTGGCGAGGGACCGATTGCCATTGCTGAAACCCTCGCCATCGCGAAGCAGATTGCCGACGCGCTCGAGGCCGCACACGAGAAGGGCATCGTCCACCGCGACCTGAAACCGGCCAACGTCAAGGTGTGTCCCGATGGGACCGTAAAGGTCCTCGACTTTGGCCTTGCCAAAGCGATGGCATCGACTGACGGCGTTGCGTCGAACGTCACAATCTCCCCGACCATCACGTCGCCGGCCATGACCCAGGTAGGGATGCTTCTGGGCACAGCCGCATACATGAGTCCGGAACAAGCGAAGGGACGAGCCGCGGACAAGCGCAGCGACATCTGGGCGTTCGGGTGTGTGCTCTACGAGATGCTCTCGGGTGCGCGCGCATTCGGTGGCGACGATGTGTCCGACACATTGGCGTTCGTGCTCGCACGGGAGCCGGACTGGCGTGTACTGCCAGCCAGAACACCACCGGCGATACGCAAGTTACTGCATCGTTGCCTGCAAAGAGATCCCAAGCGTCGTCTGTCCGATATCGCTGATGCAAGACTCGAGATCGACGAAGCGATCGCCACGCCGACAGAGGCCGACGACGCTATGCGGCCGGTTGATCAGGCTCTCCAGCCAATACGCTGGAAGCGATCGGTCTCGTGGGCTTTGGCGGGCGCATTGGGATCCGCGCTGGCGCTGGCGCTCATACTGTGGGCGCCGTGGCGCCAGATGCCGGCCCCTGCGCCGCTTCGTCTCGTCGCCGAGCTGGGTGTCGATGCATCCATCGACAACGATCCCGGAGGCGCCCTCGCCTTGTCACCCGATGGCGCTCTCATCGCGTTCGTCGCGCAACGAGATGAGAGGACGCGACCGCAGCTCTACTTACGGCGGCTCGATCAACTACAGGCAACAGCCCTCGGGGGCACCGAGGACGCAGTCAGCCCCTTCTTTTCACCCGACGGAGCGTGGATCGCATTCTTCGCCGGCGGAAAGCTCAAGAAGATTTCTGTCTCCGGCGGCGCTTCCGTCACTCTCTGTGACGCGCCGAGTGCGCGCGGCGGTACTTGGGCCGAAGACGGCACCATCATCTTCCATCCCGACGTCGCTGCTGTTACGGGCCTGATGCGTGTGTCGTCGGCCGGAGGCAAGGCGGAAATCTACACGACGTTCGCGCAGGGCGAGGTCACGCATCGGTGGCCGCAGGTACTGCCCGGTGGCAGGGCGTTGCTGTACACCAGCCACATTGGCACTGTCGGATTCGATGGGGCCAACCTGATCGTGCAACCGCTGCCATCGGGCACTCCAAAAAGTCATCCAACGGGGCGGTTATTACGGCCGGTTCTTCGGTGGTCATCTTGTCTACGTCTACGAGGGGACACTCTTTGCCGCGCCTTTCGACCTCGATCGACTCGAGGTCACGGGCCAACCTGTGCCAGTCGTGGAAAGTGTGGACACAATCGCACGCTCCGGCGGAGCCAATTTTGCTGCTTCGACGAACGGTACACTTGTGTATTTGTCTGGGCGGGGTGCTGTCGACGAAATTCCTCTCGAGTGGCTTGATGTCTCCGGCAAAACAACACCGTTGCGAGCGACGCCCACCAACTGGAGCAACGTCCGGTTCGCCCCCGACGGTCGTCGACTCGCGATGGATATCAACGATGGAACGCAGTCCGATGTCTGGATCTACGAATGGGAGGGCGATCGGCTGTCCCGCCTCACCCTGAATGCGAATCTGGACGAGATGCCTGTCTGGACAGAGGATAGCCAGCGAATCGCATTCGCGTCGAGTCGTGATAGGTCGCCTGTGTTCAATCTTTACTGGCAGAGAGCTGACGGCACTGGTGAGGTGCAGCGCCTGACCGACAGTGCGAACCCACAGAGGCCCGGCTCGTGGCACCCAAGCGGCAAGTTTCTAGCCTTCTCAGAGCAAACCCTGCAGAGCAATGAGGACATCTTGGTTTTGCCGCTCGAGGGGGACGAACGCTCCGGGTGGAAGGCCGGCAAGGCGACAGTCTTCTTAAACGGTCCGTTCCGGGAACGCGATCCGATGTTCTCGCCCGACGGACGATGGCTCGCGTACGTGTCGAACGAGTCAGGGCGGTCGGAAGTGTACGTGCGCCCGTTTTCGGGATCGCGCGGCGCGTGGATGATCTCGACAGAGGGGGGCAGCTTCCCAACGTGGTCACGAACGCGCCACGAGCTGTTCTATACGACCCCGGATTTTCAGATTATGGTCGTTCCTTACTCGGCGGAAGATGACGCGTTCCGACCCGAGAAACCGCGGCTCTGGTCCCAGCGGCGCTATCGACGTGTGTATGGGCCCAGCCCTCGCAGCTTCGACCTGCACCCGGACGGCAACCGCTTTGCGCTGGCGGTGGCCCCGGAAGCGCAGGCTGAAGCGAAGCGCGATAGGCTCGTGTTCGTCTTCAACTTCGTCGATGAGCTACGCCGAATTGGTCCGAACCTCAAATGATTCGCCTGGTCGATGGCCGGGGTCGGTGGTGAGCCTCAACGGCCGGATTTCGGCTGGGTGACCTTATCAACTCTCAACGACCAACCAACGGCAAACGCCCAACGCCCAACTCTCAATGACCAACGCCAACTCAATTGAGGAAGCGCTCGCCTTTACGATCCACGTCCCCATGCCCGTCCAGAGCTCCCTTCGAATCGGCCGTCACGGAATGCACTGGTCGAAGCTGGGATTTCGCTGCGCGTCGCTGATGCCGTTATTCTGGAAGTTCGGGAGCGGGGTGTCGGTGGTCAGATGGTGATGGGTTGCAGCCCATTCGCCGACGTTGATCCAGATGTCCGGTCCCGGGCAGGAATCGAGCTTCCCGCAGCGTACTCCAGTGTCTGCACCGCATGCGGTGCCGTTCATCAGCTTGTGCTGAATCTGGCCGTGGGGGTGGATATGCGTGATCGTCGGCACCTGCTGCACGAGGGCAGCGACAAGCCGGCGTCCGGCCTGTATGGCCGTTGGGGTGAGGCGGCGATCCGCAGAGAAACGCCCCGCGAATTCGATATCCACGCCGAACTGTCCGCCGGCGCTGCGACTCAAAAACTCGATGTCGTGCGTGTAGAAGATCGTTCCGTCATTAATCACGACGAAGTTGGCGGCGATGCCGTCAATGTTGTGGTACGAGCGAACATTCGAATCGGTCGCGGGGTCTGCCGGATAGGGAACCGGGGTTCCACGCTGCGGGCTGGCGCGATGACCGGACGAAGCCGCTGGCGCGGACGTGGGTTGCAGGAAGAAGGGACCGGACGTGGAATGCAGGATGAGCACCTTGATCGGCTGGCGCCGGCGTACGTGCCGACGTGAATCCGATGCCGCCACCCGACGATCTCGCAATCCGGGACACGTGATGTCCATCTGCCAGCCCTCAACCTGATACACCTGCCATAACGCAGTCGCGCTCGCGGACGAACACTTTTCACGGCGGGTCTAACCACCTTCGCTCTTCGAGCTACGGTGGTCCGCCGTAGCCTAGGCGAAGGCGGAAGACCCGCTGCTACGTGGTTAACGTTCTTCTGTGCCTCGGTGCGTCGTGATGGGTAACCGGCGTCTGTTGTCCTCAGGCGGCAGGGCCCCCGCCACTGCAGGCTGTCGCCATGCCGGCGGCATCTCGCGGCAAGTTGCCCCATCTTTCATCCGACCGCCAGAATCGAACTCGCGGCTTTGGGTCAGCCGAATAGGGTTCGATCCAGACGACGCCATAGCAGGCGGGGAGATCTTCGGGGCGCAGTTGTCGCAGCATGTCGCCTTCGGTCCAGGAGCGATCCTGCATCACCTCTTCGATCTGAAAAGGTGTCGCGGTGCGCTGCCACGCGCCGGAGTTCAGCACCACCGGCGTGACGCCGCCACGTATCAGTGGCACAGGCGCTGCTGGGAGATGAGTGTGACCAAATGCGACGACCTTGATCGACTGCGAAGAGCGTGATTCGGCGGCAATGGCCGTGCGCACCTGCTCGAAGCGGCTCATGACCAGTTCATCGCGCGAACGCCAGAAATAGTCGAACGCTGATCCGCGTGTCGCCATGGTACGTGGACATTCGGACGGCGCTCGACCGGTGGTCGACGCCTGCGTCATCGAACGCTCGAGCCGACGACGTGAGCGGCGGAGAGCAGCACGATAGTCACACATCGCGATGAGCTCTTTATCGGTGAGCGAGGCGATGTCGATCGACAATCGTCTGTCGCGCAACGCGCGTTCGACGACAGGACGAAAGCGATCGTCAGGGAGCAGTGATTCCGCCAGCACAGCCGCCGCACCCCGCTTCAGCGCCTCGAGGTCCCATTCCGGCGGCTGCACGTCGCCCCCATCCAGCTCGAGCCGAAACTGCTGCCACGTGGGACGCGCGAGGAAGAACATCAGCAGCGGCTGAATAGAGTCGGCCGGCAGAGCCATCGGATCCGCCGCGTCAACGTATTTCAATCCGCCGCCTTCCTGCGCGAAGTTGTCGAGAATCGGAAAGCGGGGTTCGAGATCGTTGTACAGCCCCTGTGCGAGACGTTCACCCGGCGTCCGCTCCACGTGCACGCCATCATCGGCGCGAACGAACGGCTGCGGCCACTCGGCGAACGCATACGGGTCGCCCGGCATCTGATGGCCATGTTCGGCGTAGACCGCGCCATCGGAGGACAGCCAGAAGCCGCGAGTGGCGACGTCCACACGTTGCGGCGCATTGAACGACTCGATCGCACGTGACGCAACCGCCGGAAACAGCAGCGCGGCGTCGTGGTCACCGGGGACGAGAATCAGCCGGTTCGTACCGTTGCGTGCGAACGTTCCCAGTGCCGCGAGTTCGGGGGAATGTGCAGCGATCACGCGTTCGAGCCGTCCACGCGCTTCCTGCTCCGTGCAACCGAGCCGCGCGTCACGCGCCCGGCAATCATCGGTCGTCGACTGCAACAACTCGAACGTGTCGCCGTTGAGCACCAGATCAGTCGCGCCTTTGCCAGCCTCGTCGATGGCGCGAAGAAACGCCGCGAAATCCTCTTGCCAGCGGAAATCCTCCGCCGGCAGCCACTCGCCGCTCGCGTTCTTGCCCACACCAAAGTGCAGGTCGCTTGCAATGACGACGAACCTCGAGGTGGATGTCTGCGAATCGACGACGGCCGTCGTTGCGACGGCGGCGATCGTTGAGACGATGGCCACGGCGAGTGACAGAAGCAGGCCGCGCCGTGGAGCCGCCATCAGTCAGTCCTGCGCGAGCGAGGCTCGCAGGATCTCTTTGTCGTTGCGGACGATCACGTGCCTGTTGGCGTAGGCCGGATGCGACCAGTGAACCGTGCCCTGTGGTTCGCGGGCGTAGGGATGTGTTGGCTCGATGAGATGAGTGCGACTGATCTCCTTGTAGCCCTCGGGGCTCAGGCGCGCGATGACCAGATCTCCTCGTTCCGTGTTGATGAAATAGCGATCGCCGTTGCGCACGAAGAACGCCGTCGCAAATGGCGTTGTCCGGCCGGGGATCAGATCACGCGTCCGCCACACTTGTTTACCGGTCGCGACTTCCCAGCATTGCAGCTGGCCCTGGCTCATGCCGTAGATGTAATCGCCCTGGACAATCGGTGTGCTGATGATCGAATGCGGTGAAAAGCTGTCGCCTCGCCACAGCACCGTTGCCGCGGGCTTGTCCGCGTCGAGTTTCAGCATGCGCGCGCCGTTGTAGAACGTCGTCGCCAGCAGAAGCGGCCCGCTCTGCACGAGCGTGGGAACGGTGATTCCGAGATCCACCTGAAACGGTATTTCCCAGAACACGCGGCCGGTCGAGGGATCGAGGGAACTGATGGCAGTGGGATGCCAGATCATCAACTGCCTGGTTCCACCGGCCTCAACGATGATCGGCTGGCCGTAGCCTGGCTCCCAGTCCGACGACAGCGCCCGCCACAGTTCCGCGCCGGTGCGCTTGTTGAACGCGATCACCTTGGCATCCGGCTCGCCGCCAACCAGCGTGATGAGCCGATCGCCATCGACGAGTGGCGCCGCGGTCGCGCCCCACGATGGGATCGTGGCATCGAAATCATCGACGAAGTTCTTCTGCCACGCGACACTCCCGTCTTTCACGTTCAGAGCAAACAAGTTACCCATCGCGCCAAGAACGTAGACGAGGTCGCCGTCCACCGTGGGCGTGGCGCGCGGTCCGAGCGCGAACGTCATCTCGAGACCCGAGTAGTTCGCGTCCCATTCCTTGGACCAGACGGTCTTGCCGCTGCGTTCGTCGAGCACGAGGATGCGTTCGACGACTCGACTTCCGGACGTCCGGCGCGCGTCGGTCACGAAGACGCGGCCGCCCGCGACCGCCGGTCCGCTGTAACCGGCGTTGACGGGCACGCGCCACGTGATCTTCAGTCCTGTTTCAGGGAAGCGATCGACCAGGCCGGTTTCGTTCCAGACAGCAAGGCGCCCGTTGCCGCGCCACTGCGGCCAATCATCGGCGCGCAACGACGATGTCGATGCGATGAGCAGACAGGCGGCGATGATTTCGACAACGCGAGGTCCCGGACGCCGTTGAGCTGACATGCGTTCTCCCCTCACGAACGCCCGTATGATACGACGCGCCCGGCGCGTTAAGCACCAACTCGCGATCACGACACACCGTGGCTCCGAGGCACCGAGGACACTCGCCTGGTCGGGAACGATGTTCGCTGAACTCTTTAACGCGGAGTTCGCGGAGGGGCGGAGGGGCGCAGAGGCACAGGCAACCAACACTAACGCACCATGATCTGAACCCGCCGATTCCAGGGATCGTTTACGCCGTCGGCTGGCTGGGCCTGTGCGGGCGCGCTGACCGAAATCAGGCTTGCGGGTACTCCAAGGCCGGCGAGGGTATCAGCGACCTTGCGTGCGCGAATTGATCCCATGCCGTCTCGTTCGGTCATGACCTGCCCGTTGGACAGACGCGTTGACGCTCTGAACCCGGTTACCTCGACTCGCGACGCCTTGACCTGCGCGACGTGCTTCGCCAGATCGGTGAGCGCGACCGTGAGGTGCAGACTGAAGAAGTCGTTATCGAAATCGAAGTACAGCGTCACGTCGCCGGGACCATCGATCTTCACCCATGACGGTGCAGGTCCGCGCGGTGCCGGGATAGGCGGAGGAGCCTCGATGCCGTCTTCCGCGGGCAACATCGTGCGACACGCCGGCGTCAGCTCTCGCAGCACGCTGACCTTGACCGGCTGGAGCGGGATACCGCCGCAGACGCGACCCTGTCCGACGACGCCTTCAATGAGAGCCAGGTGACCGAGTTGCGGCGGATAGAAATCGTTGGCCACGCCGCCCTGCTGGCCCAGGTAATACAACTCGCCTTCGTACTCGGCTAACCAGCAGGGTTGCGTCTTCGTGTCGCGGACGATGGGACAGGCAACGAAGTTGCGACGCGCCGAGGATGACGCGCGTGCGCGCGATGACTGTTGAGCCGATGTGTGGTGAGCGTCGGTTGCAAGAACGAGCAGCAGGACAACCAGCGTGCACGGCGCGCGGTGCACCTTACAGAACTCCGAGGAAGTTGATCAAATCCTGTTTCTCCTGCCCGCTCAGTCGCATGTCGAAGCGCCGGTCGTAGTAGTCCACGAGCTCGCGCAGGTCCTTCGCGGAGCCGTTCGAGAAATACGGCGCGCGCGCCGCGAGTCCCCGGAACTGCCCCATGGTGATTGCGCCGATGTCTGCGCAGTGGCCAGTCACCAGCGCTCGTCCGGGATCCGATGTGTAGATCTCGCGGCCCAGGAAGGGATGCGGCGGCGAATCCGGCCGGCATGTCAGCTTGAACACCGGCAGCTCCGGCGACTCGCTCCACACCGGCGATTCCGTCCACGTCGGGAAGTTCGTCGTTCCCAGATCGACCCATCCAGGAGCGAGGTCCATCCCGGACGTCTGGGCGTTGTGGCACACGGCGCACGTGCGCTTGGCCGGGTTGGCCAGGCCGATCGAGTTGATATGCGCGACGTCCTTCACCCAGAAGCGACGGTTCAGGAAGATGTCGTTGCCGCGCGCCACCGACGCGCGGAAATCGGCTTGTGGATCGGAGGTCGTGCTGCGCGTGAGCCACATGTCGAAGAAATGAAACGCCGGTGTCTTCGGGCCGTTCAGCACGTGCACCGAGTGGCGCGCGACGTTGGTCGGGCCAAGTGCCGCGGGGCCGTTCGGCTCGATGAGGCTGCCACCGCGCGCGTCCCAGACCTGCGCGATGTAGATCTGGTTTTCGAACGCCAGGATGCGTTCGAGCTGTGCGCGCGTCAGTGGACCTTTGCCGCCCTGGTGATCGCGATACGCACCCTGGGCCTGCACCGACAACGACGGCGCACGCGCATCGGCCATGATGTTCATGCTCGAGGGAAGACCCGTGTCGGGATCCTTGTCCATCAGCACGCCCAGCTTCACGTTGAACAGACCGTCCGGGCTCGTCACGTATTTCAGGTTGGCAACGACACGAGGACGCCGGAACACCGATATCGTTGGCGTGGGGCTGGTCAGCCCATAGATCCAATCGCGATTGACACCAGTGGGATCGCGCACGACTTCGATCGTGAACTCCGGTGAAACACCAGGTGGAGGCCACGGCATGCCGACGCGGAACAAACCGCGATTGAGAAGCAGCGAATGGGAGCTCGCTTCATCCTGCGGCAGGCTCGGGTTGTTCGACCCGTCGATTGCGGCAAAGATCGGATCGCGTCCCTGGGTCGCACGCCAACGCTCGCGAATCGACTCGACCGAGACGCTCATCGCATTCGCGGGCTGGTGACACGTCACGCACGCGCGCTGATTGGATCCGATCGGCTCGAAGAACGGATGCCCGGCCGTGTCGATCGGGCCCGAGTCGTTCAACACGCCCAGCCGACCGAGTGCGTTCTCGAACACGATCTCGCGCGGCAGCGTCTGCCGGCTCCCCGCGGCGATCCACGATGTGTGCGGTCGCAGCGCAGGTTCCGTCTGCGCCTCGAGCCTCAAGACCACGAGGAAGCCTGCAGTCGCGAGCGCGAGCAGGAACATGACCGGTCGGTTGACGCGCATGGGCAGAGTCAGGCGGCGGTGCGGCTGCAGGCGCAGCCGCGGTGCCGCTGCGCGTGATTATGCACTCTCCGAGACGATCTCGTGCCTGGGCTCTCCACTCTCGGCCCACCAGGCCGCGATTAGCGAACAGGCGCTCAGAACGGCGAACCCCACCACCAACGGCAACACGGTGCCGTTGTAGCTCTGACCGATCCATGTTCCCAGCGCCAGCGAGATGAGCATGGACGTGGCACCGACAATCGCGGCGCCGGTGCCGGCGATATGACCGAGTGGCTGCATCGCGAGCGCATTGAGATTGCCGAACAGCAGGCCGATGCCGAAGAACGACACCATCAGATACGTCATCAACATCCACAACGGCGGATGCCCTGCGACGGCGCCCGCGACCGCGGCGAACGCGATCGATACGGCACTGATGCCTCTCAGAGACCAGCGCGTGAGCGCGCCCATTCCGTAGCGCATGACGAGGCTGGCGTTGACGAGCGACGCGCCGCCGATGGCAATTGCGAGTATCGCGAAGTACAGCGGGAACTGTATCCCTAGCGCGTACTGCTGCTGCAGGATCTGCTGGGCAGAGATCAAATATCCAAGAAACGCTCCAAACATGTACCCCGCAGCGAGCGTATAGCCAACGGACCGGCGCGTGGTCACGACTTCGCGCGCCGCCGCTCCCATTCTTCCGACCGAGAACGGAATCCGGCGATTGCTCGGCAGCGTTTCCTCCTGCCGGATCGCAAACCACACTAGCGCGATCAGCCCCATCGCCAGGTAGATGGCAAAGATCGTCCTCCACCCGGACACGCCAAGGACCGCTTGCCCAAGCGCGGGCGCTACGACGGGAACCAGGATGAACACGGCCATGATGAGCGACATGACGCGCGCCATCGCACGTCCTTCGAACCTGTCTCTCACCAGCGCAAGTGTGATCGTGCGTGGTCCCGCCACGCCCACACCCTGGAGAAACCGTCCAGCCAGCAGCAGCGCGAAGCTTTTCGAGAGCAGCGCCAGCACGCATCCAATCGTGAAGAGCGCGAGCCCGACGTACGCCGCGGGCTTACGGCCGGTCGCGTCCGAAAGCGGACCGTAGAACAATTGACCGATACCGAAGCCGAGGAACAGGAGCGACACGATCAGTTGATTGTCGTTCGCGCGCTCGACACCGAGCGTGGCGCCGATCGCCGGCAGCGCCGGGAGGATCATGTCAATCGACAACGCGACAAGCGCCGTGAGTGTCGCCATCAGGCCGACAAATTCGCCCAGGCCGATCGTCGGTGAACGGGATGACGTCATATGCGGGATCAGGATATAGGCCGCGAGGGCGGACAGCAAAACGACGAGCTGCCGCATGATCCGCGCGACCTGAAGCGCTTTATAGAGCGCGCGCGACGTTGTCAATTCCCAACTCCCAAGGTCCAACGACCGCGCGCCACGCTATGAGACGATCGAGCATATGCCCCTCGCGCCGGTGACATGACGGAACTCGAAGGCATCATTGGTCTGCTCCTCGCAGCCGTTATCCTTGCCGCCGCGGCGCGCCGCGTCGGAGCACCCTATCCGGTGTTCCTCGCGCTCGGCGGCGCCCTTCTCGCTTTTCTCCCGGGCGCGCCCTCGTTGACGGTACCTCCCGAGCTCGCGCTGGCCCTCTTCGTCGCGCCGGTGCTGCTCGATGCCGCATACGACGCATCGCCGCGAGATCTCAAAGACAATTGGGCGCCCGTCACCAGCCTCGTCGTCTTTGCCGTCGGGCTCACGACGGCAGCGGTCGCCGTCGTGGCGAAGACACTCATACCCGCGATGTCATGGGCACCGGCGATTGCACTCGGCGCCGTCGTCGCGCCGCCGGACGCTGCCGCTGCCACCGCCGTCCTCCGTCAATTACGGCCTCCCCATCGCCTCCTGACCATCCTTGAAGGCGAAAGCCTCCTCAACGATGCGGGCGCCCTCCTGATTTATCGACTTGCGCTCGGAGCCGTGGCAGCTGGCGGCTTCTCGATCACTGCCGTCGCGCCGGCGTTCCTGCTCGCGGTGGCGGGCAGCGTCATCGTTGGTCCGGCGCTGGCGTGGGTCTTTCTGAAATTGATCGACCACGTGCAGCACGTGCCGACGGCGATCATTCTTCAGTTCGCCTCCACGTTTGGGGTGTGGATTTTCGCCGACCGGGTTGGTCTTTCTGGAGTGCTCACAATGGTGTGCTACGCGATCACCGTAGCACGAACGGCGCCCGAGAGTACGCCCGCGCGGATCCGTATTCCGTCGTACGCCGTGTGGGAGACGGCCGTCTTCGTTTTGAACATCCTCGCCTTCATCTTCATTGGCTTGCAGATCCGACCCATCCTGGAAAGCCTCGAGCCCGCCGTTCGAGGCCGTTACTTCATCGTCGCCGGCGCCGTTCTCGTCACAGTCATCGTCGTGCGCATCGCCTGGCACATGTCGTTCAACGCCGTCATCAGATGGCGGGATCGCCGGCTGGGGTTTCGCCCGCCACGCCCGATGCTGCGGCCTTCGGTGGGCAGCGGCCTGGTCATCTCGTGGGCCGGCATGCGGGGCATTGTGTCGCTGGCTGCCGCATTGGCCTTACCGCAAGCGTTTCCGTTTCGCGACTTGATTGTGCTGACGGCGTTCTCGGTGGTGCTCGGCACGCTGGTGATCCAGGGCTTGACACTGAAGCCCCTCTTACGCGCGCTCGATTTGCAAGACGATGATCCGGTAGGGCGCGAGGTCAGCGTCGCCCGCGAGCGCGCCTTACGCGCCGGACTCGAGAGCTTTTCGCGTGATCGCTCGCCAGAGGCCGAAGCGGTGCGGCAAGAGTTCGCGGCGCACCTGGGACCGGCAGACGGTGATTCCGATACGGGCAAGTCGCCACAGTCTGCGCACACGGACATTCACCGCCGCGCCATCCAAGCCGCACGCCAGGCCATTCTCGCCATGCGCGACAACGACGAGATCGGCGACGATGCCTTTCATCAGATGGAAGAGGAATTGGACTGGCTGGAAATGGCCGGCGGCAGGGAGGACGTGTGATCGCGCCTCAAATTCCGAAGGGGTCGTGATCCAAATGGCAGAGCTCTGAACCAACGTTCGACAGTCTTCCTTGATCTTCGGGTGAGGGCTAAGCCACGATGGTTTATGGATGAGCATTCGAGGGCTGACGCTCCGGCATGGCGTGAGCAGCTGCTGTTCACGCTGACGCACTGGTCAGCCCTTTTTG
The DNA here is from genome assembly GCA_035649635.1 of Vicinamibacterales bacterium. Lineage (GTDB taxonomy): Bacteria > Acidobacteriota > Vicinamibacteria > Vicinamibacterales > UBA2999 > Gp6-AA40. The sequence continues at coordinate 13,221 of DASRJE010000163.1, forward strand.
GCGGTGTCATTGCGGTCGGCGTAATCGTTCGTGCACTCTTCTTCGACTTTGCCGACGTTCGCGACCCATCGTTTGTCACGATGTTCCTCGGCTACGGCGCCATCGTGGCGATGCGACTGTTGCCGCGGCTCCCCTACCGTGTGCGGGCGCTCACGATGTCGGCCGCAAGCTTCGTCGCGGCAGGCGGCGCGATCGACGTGCGGGGATTAGCCGCCGCGCCGGTTCTCCTCCTTGGGTTCGGCGTCTTGATTGCCGCTCTTTTCCTTGGGCGCGCCGGCATGATCGGCAGCCTTGTCCTCGCTGGAGCGATCGTGGCGATCCTCGGCCACCCGGAACCGGTTGCCGCATTCAACCCGTGGTCGAGTGCCATCGACGTCGTGTGCGTGGCCGGCGTGATGACCATCGTCGTCGACTTCGTCGTCCGCCGCCTCGAGGGTTCCCTCGAACACAGCTCGCAGGCGTTAGAGCGTGTGCGCGCCGAACAAGCACTGCGCGAGCGAGCGCAGGACGAGCTGACACGTGCCCAGGCCACTCTTCTGCAGACACAGAAACTCGACGCGGTCGGCCGACTTGCCGGTGGTGTGGCGCACGATTTCAACAACACGCTGCAGGTGGTCCTTGGCTGGACCGAGCTCCTGCGCAGCGATAATCACCCGCAGCACATACGGGACGGCATCGAACAGATACACGCCGCCGCGGAACGAAGCCGCGGACTGACGCGTCAACTGCTGGCGTTCAGCCGGCCCGAGATGCAAACGCCGACGCGGGTGGAGCTGCACCACTTTCTGCCATCGTTGGTGAAGTCGTATCGGCGGCTCCTTCCGGATGACATCTCGATCGTTGCGCACACCGTTCCCAACGTCGCCATCTTCATGGATGAAGGGCACCTCAGTCAGGTTCTCCTCAACATCGTCCTCAACGCCCGAGACGCCATGCCAACCGGCGGCACCGTGGCGGTGATCACCAGGTTCGCCGCACCTGAAGAACTGCCGCCTGCGGCTTCGGGATTCGAGAACGGGGCCGTCGAAATCGAAGTGACCGACACGGGAACGGGTATGGACAAGGAGACACTGAGCCGGGTGTTCGAGCCGTTTTTCACGACCAAAGGCACGCGCGGGACCGGGCTTGGACTTTCGACTGCCTATGGCGTCGTGCAGCAGGCTCACGGGGTGATCGATATTACGAGCGAGCCAGGCAAGGGCACGTCGGCCAGACTGTTCTTCCCGATGGCGAATCCGGTGGACACGGGATTGTCCGCCGGGGCGCGTGGTTCGAGGTCGTCGGTGGGTCACGCCGTGCTGCTGGCCGAAGACGATCGCGACGTTCGTACCACTCTGGCGCGAGCCCTGAGACAGGCCGGCCATCGCGTCGTCGAAGTGGGCGACGTCGAAGCCGGTCGTGTCGTGGTCAAAGAGCGGGGAGCAGAATTCGCCGTCCTAATCACCGACGGCATCATGCCCGGTGGCAGCACACGCCGTTTGATTGACGATTACCTCAAATCCCGGCCCGATGGACGCGTCGTCATCTGTTCGGGTTACATCGATGACGAATTGTCGATGCGCGACCTGGGTGCGCGAGCGTTCGAGTTCGTCCCCAAGCCGTTTTCTCCCTCAGAGCTCGTCGCGAAGCTTGACTCGGCCGACGCGCCGCGTTGACGACGCGGTCATTCGCTAGAACGACGGACCTTAGTTACCGCGGCCCGCCGGCGCACCTGGTGCCGCCGGCGGATTGATCACTGCCCCGTCCCAGTGTTCGACGAGTTTCCCGTTGCGCACGCGGAAGGTGTCGAACGTGAACACCTCGTAGAACGTGCCTGCGGCTGCCGTGGGATCCTGGCGGAAGTTCTTGTGAACGATCGTGACGAGGTCGCACTCGGCCATCACGATCTCGAGCGGGTTGCCGGCTGGAGGCTGAGGACCTTCGGCCGCGCCGCGTCCGCCACCGGCCGCCCCGCCGCCTGGCCCACCCGCGCGCGGCCCGCCGAAGCGTGACTTGAAGTACTCGTAGTCGCTCAGCTTCGCTTCACGACCGCCCTTGACGAAGGCGGGGTTGTGCTGTTTGTAGCTCGGATCCGCGAGCGCCACGCGATCGGCGCCGGGACGGAAGAACTCGACCGCGACTTTCTTGTTGGCTTCGAGCTGCGCGGGTGTCGCGGTGCAACCGGGAGCGAGCGTGGGTGTTTGTGCAAAGGCCGGTACCGCCAGGAACACCAGAGCGGCGGCCAGACCAGCGGAAACGTTCGGTGCCATGGAACCTCCTCCTGAGCGGCGCGGCCCACTATTGTGCCGCATCTCTGACATTCCAGAACGCTCGTTGTCAATCACCGCCGGTCGATGGCGCCGGCATCATCGATGCCGCCGACCAACGGCCCCCGAGCGACTTGTACAAACGCTCCAGATTGGTCGACACGTCGCACCGCTCGACGCCAACTGGTCCGGTTCGGCGAACCGAGTTGCACGTCCTCTTTCTCGAGCGAGCGCATACCGGCAGCGACCTCGAAGTCTATCTTCCGCGCGAGGGCATCATGTGGATGAGCGAGACGTTCCACAATCGGATCTACCCGTCGATGGGAGGCAACTTCAGCGGTCACCCCGCGGAGTGGATTGACGTCGTCAAGAAGGCCGAGGCGATGAACGCGTGAATGTACGTGCCGAATCACGGCTTCGTCGACAGTCCGGAAATCCTGAGAGAGCAACTCGCCAGCTTTCGGCGCGCCCTCGAGAACCTGGTGTCAGAGGGCCGGCGGCTGTACGCGGCAGGCGTTCCGCTTCAGATGGCGTATCGGAATATCAACCTGGGTGAGCTCCAGTATTGGTATCGCGTGGCCAACAACATGCCGGACGGGCTCCGGAACGTTCACGCGGAAGAAGAAGAGAGGAAGGGAAAGTAGAGAGAACCAGAGCCGAAAGCGCACAGCGCCGAGTGATATAGTTCGCCGCGTCGAGGCCGCCACGGCGGCACCACGCGAGGAGGCGGGCCATGTCTGTACGAGCACACCGCGCCGGCGCGCGCGCGCGCCCGAGGCTGGCGGGCCTCGCAGTTGGACTCGCCGTAATCCTCGGCGTATTCGCCACGACCGCGCCGATTGACGCGCAAGGCGCGGCGCCGAAGGGAGAATGGCGCTACATCGGCGGCGATGCGGGCCACACGCGCTACCTGCCGCTCGATCAAATCAACTCCACTAATTTCGAGAATCTCCAGGTCGCGTGGGTCTGGCGTGGAGACAACTTCGGTCCCGCCGTCGACTTCGTCTTCCGCTCCACTCCGATCTATGTCGACGGCATCTTGTACACCGTTGCCGGTGCCCGCCGTACCCTCGCCGCGATCGATCCCAAGACGGGCGAAACGTTGTGGACCTATCGCGAGCCGAACACGACGCGCTACGAGCGCGGCATGCGCAACAACTACGGGAAGGGCGTGGCCTACGGCGAAGTGAACGGACGCGGCGTGATCTACTACACATCGCCTGCATTCTTCCTCCACGCCTTCGACGCCAAGACGGGCGAGCACCTGGAAAACTGGGGCGCCCGCGTCGCGATTGCCGGATTTCCGCGAAGCGGCGTCATCGACATGCTGCCGGATCTCGTCAGCGACTGGGAACCGTGGACCACTTCCGGCGTCAAGTACGACGCGGAGAAAGGGATCCCTCGTGAGCTCGGCAACCTGTCGACCTCGTCGCCGCCAATCGTCGTCAACGGCGTCGTGGTCGTTGGTAACGTCCACGAGCAGGGCTACTACCAGACACGCATCGAGAACATCCCCGGTGACATCCTCGCCTACGACGCGGCGAGCGGAAAGCATCTGTGGAAATTTCATGTCATCCCGCGACCAGGTGAGTTCGGTCACGACACGTGGGAGAACGACGCCTGGAAGCGCACGGGCGACGTGTCGTCGTGGGCGCCGATGTCTGCCGATCCGCAGCGCGGCATCGTCTACATCCCGACCAACCCGCCGACGATCGATTTCTTTGGCGGGTTCCGTCCGGGCAACAACCTGTTCGGAACCAGCATCCTCGCGCTCGACGTCAAGACCGGAAAACGGCTGTGGCATTTCCAGACCGTTCATCACGACATCTGGAATTTCGACAACCCGACCGCCCCGGTCCTGCTGAACGCCAACGTCGGCGGACGACAGACGCCAATCCTGGTTCAGACGACGAAGCAAGGTTTCGCATACACGTTCAACCGGCTGACCGGAGAGCCGATCTGGCCGATCGTGGAACGTCCGGTCGCGCAATCGGATCTGCCAGGAGAGAAGCTGTCGCCCACGCAGCCGTTTCCGACGAAGCCGGCGGCGTTCGAAATCCAGGAACTCACCGAGGACGCGCTGATTGACTTCACGCCGGCACTGAAACAAGAAGCGCTCGAGATCATCAAGAACTACAAGGTCGGCCCTTTGTTCAATCCGCCGATCCAGGTGGGCCATCCCTCGGGCCTGCGCTCGTTTGTCAGTTGTCCTTCCGGAGCGAGCAATATCTACGGACCGACCGTTGCCGACCCCGATACCGGTATCGTGTATGTCACGAGTGAGCGTTCGTGCCGGGCGGAGAACATCGTCCCGGGATCGCAAATGGACAAACCGAACGATCCCAAGACGACTGGCAAGACGTTGTCTCGATGGGTGGTCTCCAATCGCGGTGATCTGCGCGGGCCGCAGGGTCTGCCGATATGGAAACCACCATACGGCTCGATTACGGCGATCGACATGAACACCGGTGAGCACCTATGGCGCATTCCCAACGGCGACACTCCAGCTTTCATCAAGAATCATCCCGCCCTCAAAGGGGTGACGCTGCCGAACACGGGACAACAGAGTCACGCGGTGATGATGGCGACGCCGACGTTGCTGATAACGGCGCCTGGCGGCACGGATGCGGTGCTCTATGCCGTGGACAAGAAAACTGGGAAGCGCCTGGGCACGGTGAAGCTGCCAGCACCCGGTCAGTACGGAATGATGGGCTACCTGCACGAGGGCAAGCAGTACGTGGTCGTGCAGATCATGAGCCAGACCTATCCCGGCTCGCTCGTCGCGCTTCGGTTGCCGTAGCGCCTGCGGCGGCGTCACGAGAAACGCCCAAGAGCGTCGTGTCAACTCCCAAGAACCAACTTCCAACGGCCGTATTGGGAATTGGGATTTGGAGGTTGGGAGTTGATTCCGTTTTCAGCCGGCGCGTGCATGCGTGTTGATTTGCATGTTTGTCATATGTTATGATAGGACAAACAGGCCGAACGCATGGACATCGTCGTTCACACCAACGCACCGGAACCGGTCTACGAGCAGATCGTCCGGCAGATTCACGATGCGGTGAAGTCGGGAAAACTCCAGCCTGATGCGCCGCTGCCGACGGTCCGCCAGCTTGCCGGCGACCTGCGGCTCAATCGCAACACCGTCGCCCGTGCCTACAAGCTGCTCGAGGACCAGGGCGTGATCCTGACTGCCGGACGCAAAGGCACCTTCGTTCGCTTCGAGGCGGCACGCGAGGTGGCCAAGGTGAAAACCGGTCGCGCCGAGCGCCTCATGCGACGACTGATCAAGACACTCGTCGTGGAAGGCATGAGCCGCCGCGAGATCACCGACATCTTCAACAGCGCGTTGAGCCTCGAAACTCGTAAGGGATAGCGCTATGACCGAATGGATCGACTTCTCCGTTTACGCGGCCATGACCGCGATCTACTGGTTCGTTTCCGCGCACTGGGCGGCAGCGATGGCGCTGCAGATGGCCGGCGACCGCAATCAAGACTGGCTCGCCGCCAACCGGGAGCACGCGCGCACGCTCCTCTTTCGTCGATGGCTGGTTGGAAGCCGCTGGTTCCGATGGTCCTGCTACGCGTGGGGGGCGGTCAGTCTCTCCATCCTGCTGGCGATTCAGATCGGCGTATGGCGGCAGGTCCTGTCCACGGCGACACACGCAGGCTCGCGGTGGGAAGTCCTCAAGGACGCTCACTCGACACTGCTCATCGTCGGCCTGCTCTACTACTTCGCCGTCATCGTGGTCTCCTCGAGACGCCTGGCGAAGGACGTTCCGCTTCCGGAGCGCCGGCAGGCCACGCTCACGCCACGCACGGTCAGCGGTTTCGTCCCTCGGTGGTTCCGGATGGCGACTTACGCGCTCATCGGAGTTCACCTGGCCGCATGGGTCGTCGTCGGCACACTCGGGCTGTACTCGGCTCCGGACTTCTGGGTGCGATCTGCCGGGCCGGTCACCTTCACTGGCATCTTCCTGGTCATCGCGCATGCGATGGTCCACCTCCGTGCGAGCGACACGCTCGGGGTCCCCGACCGACGTCTCGGTGTGTATTTCGTGTTCGGGTCCCTGATCTACGCGCAGCTCATGTTCGCGCTGCGACTCTACGGTGAGGTCGTCGGACCCTCGTTCGACGTTGACCGGGCGCTGCATCTCACCCTGTCGGCCACGCTGGTCCTGGGCATGCTCCTCCTCGCGTTCGTCCCGCGCGCGCTGAAGCCCGCGCTCTACGATCCAGCGTGATCTTCGTGCCCTTGGTGGCCCGGCCTTCGTGGTACAGTGCGCGGCGTCATTCCCGACTTGGAGGACGCCATGAAACGAGCAGTGTTTGTCGCGCTGATCCTGGCCGCGGGTGCGCTGCACGCCCAATCGGGTAAACCTGCCGCGCAGGCGCCGATCTTCGAAGTCGATCCGTTCTGGCCGAAGCCGCTGCCGAATCACTGGGTCACGGGCTCGACGATCGGCCTCTCTGTCGACGCCCAGGATCGCGTGTGGACGATCCATCGCCCGGGGACCGTCGAAGCGAATTTCAAGGCCGCGGATCTCACCGTTGCCGAGGCCGTTGACGACGAAGTGCAGCCCGGAGCGAAAAGCAGTGCGCCCGCCAAGGATCCCATCGGCGTGTGCTGCAAGGTCGCACCGCCGGTGCTCGTCTATGACCAGGCCGGCAGCCTCGTGAAGTCCTGGGGCGGGCCCGGTGCGGGATACGAGTGGCCGGACAGCAACCACGGCATCACGGTCGACAAGAACGGCAATGTCTGGCTCGCCGGCAACGGCCAGAAGGACACGCAGGTCCTGAAGTTCTCGGACGCCGGAAAGTTCCTGCTGCAACTCGGCAAGCACGGCGTGCACAACGGCAGCAACGACATCGCCAACTTCTGGCAGCCCACGAAGATCTTTCACGAGCCCACGGCCAACGAGGTCTACATCTCCGATGGCTACGGCAATCGCCGCGTCATCGTCTTCGACGCGAACACCGGCACCTACAAGCGCCACTGGGGCGCGTACGGAAACAAACCGGACGACGCGAAGATGCCGCCGTACAACCCGTCGGCGCCGCCTTCGAAGCAGTTCAGCACCGTGCACTGCGTGATCGTGTCGAACGACGGTATGGTCTACATCTGCGATCGCGTCAACGATCGCATCCAGGTGTTCCGCAAGGACGGGACCTTCGTCAAGGAAGCCTTCATCGACCGCAAGACGTATCGTTCCGGCTCGGTGTGGGACATGACGTTCTCACGCGATCCGCAGCAGACGTACATCTATGCCGCCAATGGCGTGGACCAGAAAATCAACGTGCTGCTGCGCAGCTCGCTCGAGGTGCTCACGTCGTTCGGTGACGGCGGCCGACAACCGGGGCAGTTCTTCGGCGTGCACAACCTGGACACCGATTCGAAAGGCAACCTCTACACGGCGGAAACCTATACCGGCGCGCGGGTGCAGCGCTTCATCTTCAAGGGCGTCGGCCCAGTCACCAAAATGGACCAGGGCGTGGCGTGGCCACGTCAGTAGTGAAGGGCAGAGAGAGTCGATCATGAAACAGATTCTTCTCGGACTGGCTGGCGTGGCGTGCTGCGTGGCCGGACTCGTGGCGCAGGCCAAGATCAACCCGACCGATCCACAGCCCCAATGCAACATGTGCCCGGGCTATTACATCCCGCTCAGCGAGCTTCAGGCCTACACGAAGAAGGCGATCGCCGAGAAGCTGGTCGATCAACAGGTGAGGGATATCGAGATCGGCAAGGCGCACATCGGCATCGGCATGGTGCATCGCGGCAAGCTCGATAAACCCGCGCCGGATTCGGTCGCCGAACACGATCTCGTGAGCGAGGTCTACCACATCATCGACGGCACGGCCACGCTGATGCTCGGCCCGGACATCACCAACCGGCAGCGGCGGCCCGCCACGCAACTGACGGTGCGCGAGTTCAACGGCCCGGGCAACAATGGCTCCGACATTCGCAATGGCGTCAGCTACAACCTCAAACCCGGCGACGTCGTCGTGATTCCCGCCGGAACGGGCCACTGGTTCACCAAGATCGACGACCACATCGACTATCTGATGGTGCGGATCGATCCGGACAAAGTCACGCCGATCAAGGACGAGGCGGCGTCGAAAGCGTATCTCTCGAAGCCCGCGCAGAAGTAAATCGCTCGGGACCCGGGATCCGGGACTCGGGATCCGGGACTCGGGATTCGGGGTTAGGGGTTCGCGATTCAGGATTCGGGAACCCCGGCTTCGACAGGCGCGGTGGCTGCCTGGACAATCACAAAATGGGCGTTAGCGGGGTCGCGGATGCCGACGAGGCGGCCGGCCCTGGCGACGTCGATCGGTTCGAAGTCATTCACACCGCCGAGTGCACACGCGCGCGCCAGACGTGCGTCGCAATCGTCAACGGCGAACAGCACCTGCCAGCGAGGCGGAAGCGTTCCCCAGTTGCGCTCGATCTCAATTGCGCCTGCGATCGATTCCTGCCCGATCTTGAACACCGTATAAGGATTCTCGAGGTGCGGAAAGCGCACGTCGCCAGCGTTCCATCCCACGAGGTTCGAGTAGAACGTTCGAACCGCGGCGATGTCACGCGTCAGCAGCTCGATCCACCACATGGAGCCAGGTTCCTCGACCAACTCTGCACCAGGATGAGACGTCGCCTCTCTGAGCCCCGCTTCGCCACCGCCGGGATCGCGAAACGTTGCCGTGCGCGCCAGGCCGAATCCCTCGCTGGACGCGGTCAGTGTCGCTCCTCCCACCTGCGGCACGCGAGCCATGAACGTATCGAGGTCCTCGACTTTCATGTACGGTACCCAACGACTTGGCCCGTGTTCGATCCGCCGCAAGCCGGCCACGGTCTTGTCGCGAAGCTGAAAGAGTGAATACGACCCGGCGCTCTCTGGTACGTCGACCGACTTCCACCCAAACAGCTCGCCGTAGAAACGTCTCGCCCGTTCCGTGTCCGGAGTCACGAGTTCGGCAAAGCAGAATGCACCTTGCGTATGGCTGGTCACTTCCATCGAGCAAATCCCATTTTTCAATGGGGTCGGGAGTCATTTGTTGAGGACAGTCCGGCGTCAGTGTCCGGATCAAATGCCTCCCGACCCCGTTACGGTTTTGTTCGCGCGGGCGCAAGCGACCCGAGCGAACGTGACGGGCCGATACGACGCGCCTCGATCTGTAGATTGTCAATCTCCCACGTGCGACCATCGTCTTTCGAAAGGTCACTGACCCAGGAGAAACGATCCGGCGCGATGTTGTAGTAGCGGATGCGCCGCACGACCGGGCTGTCGCTCATGACTCCGAACTTCTGCACGATGCGAACTTCACCGCCGACCCGCTCGGCCGTGCCGACATCCTGCAAGCCATTGCCCCTGTCCATGCCGACGAGCTCCCACTTGTCCAGCGTCGCGTTGTATGAACGCAGCGTCGTCGTGACATAGAACGTCTCCCCCTTGTCGCCGACGATGCGGTACTCGTCGAGGACCTGACCCTCTGCCAGGCGAACCGCGCTCCAGTAACCTTGCAACTTGCCAAACTCCTTGCTCGTCGCCGTGAACTCCCAGTCGCCAAGCAGATAGTCGAAGTCGCCGGAATGCGCGTCGTAATTGGCCTTCAGCTGCTCCGGTGTCCTGACCGGCCTCTGGGCAAGAGCCGGGGTGCTCACGAAGAACATCACCGCCAGGAGTAGGAGTGTCGCGACACGCATGATGGCCTCCCTGACCTGACGATATTGTTCGCCGCGGCTTCTGCGAGCAACAGCAAATACGCGAGCGGCGCCCCCGATGACGGGAGCGGCGGTCGCTGACCTGCTCTGTTGCACTCGATTGAGTTCGCGCGATAGTGTGCCCGCGTGCGACTGTTCACCCGTGTGGAGCCCTGGATGTTCGTCTCCGCCGCATGGATAGGGCCTGCGATTCTCGGCGGCATCAATGAGGTCGCGCAGCGTCGTCTTGGTGATGGATCGCCGGCGCCGATTGGAGCCGTCCTGTTCGGCATCGGCGACTGGCTGATCTATGCGTTCCTCACGCCGGCCGTGTTCGCCTTGTCGCGGCGATGGCCGCTCGCCCGACCACACCTGGCGAGCCACGCGTTCTTTCATCTGACGATCTCGCTGTTCTTCTGCGTCGCGTGGGCAGCGGTCGGCGCTGTGCTGAGGGCGATGCTGATGCCCGAGGCGCTCTATGGCGGGCCGTTCATGTATTTCGTCAGCTGGCTCTTCATCACGCTGCCATTTGGTGTGTCGGTGTATCTGGCTGTTGTCGGAATCGAGCATGGCATCCGGTTCTTCGTCGAGGCACGCGAACAGGAGATCCAGAACGCGCGGCTTTCAGCGCAGCTCTCGAGCGCAAGGTTCGCCGCGTTGTCCGCGCAACTCAACCCTCACTTCCTGTTCAACACGCTGAACACGGTCGCCGTGCTCGTGCGCGACGGTGAACGGACGGCGGCGGCCCGGATCGTCGAGCAGCTCAGTGATGTGCTCCGTCGGACGTTGAGCCGACATCGCGCCAATGAGGTGACACTCGACGAGGAGCTCGAGCTCGTCGAACAGTACCTCGCGATCGAACAGGCCCGGTTCCCGGATCGGCTGCGCGTCACGTTCGAGGTCGATCCGTTGGTCCGGCCAGCGGTCCTTCCTGGATTCGCACTCCAGCATCTCGTCGAAAACGCCGTTCGCCACGGCATCGCTGGGAGCCCGGACGCCGGGCACGTCAGCGTCGCGGCGCGCCGCGACGGCCACACGCTCGAGATATCCGTCCTCGACGATGGTGTGGGCGCCGATCGGGAGGCACCATTCCCTGCCGGACACGGGATCGAGAACACGCGCTCACGTCTACGGGCCCTGTACAGCGATCGTGCCTCGCTCGAAGTCGCGCGACGGACGCCGCGCGGTACGATCGCGACGCTGCGCATACCATATCGAGAGATGCCGGAGTCGGAGGACGGCGCCGACCTCGAAGACTAGCGAGGCTGCGCCTCCGGGCAAACGAGCACCTGGCTCGCCGTCTTGACCGGGGAAGACTTGACTCAGTTGTCACCAATCAAGCCGGTTAAGCCGGCTAGCTGGAGCGCACTCGTGGCTGACGATGAGCCCGCTGCACGCCGTGGCGTGCGGCAGCTGCTGGCGGCGTTCCCCGACTTCTCGGTTGTGGGCGAGTGCCGCAACGGCGCCGAGGTCCTCACGGCGCTCGAGGCCCTCAAGCCTGACGTCGTATTCCTTGATGTGCAGATGCCAGGCGTCAACGGCTTCGAGGTCATCCGCCGCCGAACTCCCGAGCGGATGCCGGCGGTCGTTTTTCTCACCGCCTACGACGAGTTCGCAATTGCCGCCTTCGAGGCACAAGCGCTCGACTACCTGGTCAAGCCGGTAAGCGAGGCGCGTTTCGCCAAGACCATCACGCGCCTGACCCGGCAGTTGCGCGCCGCGACACCTTCCTCATCCGACCCGCGCATCGTCATCTCGACATCACGAGGCGCCACGGTGCTCCCGGTTCGTGAGATCGAGTGGATCGAGGCTGCCGACAACTACGGGCGCATCTGGAGCGGCGGGCGCAGCCATCTGGTCCGCGAATCGATGAACCAGCTCGAGGATCGGTTGCGCGATCATGGCTTCGTCCGCGCGCATCGCCGGGCGCTCGTGCCGATTACGGGCGTGCGAGAGTTGAAGTGGACGAGCGCCGGCGATATGGTCCTGGTGCTGGGTAGCGGCGTCACAATCGAGGTCTCTCGTCGCCGCCGCGCCGCTGTCGCCGCAGCGGTGCGTTCGCAGACATGACGGCAAACCCGCGTGCTTTTCGGGGCGTCATAACCGGCAGCGTCGGAAAAGGCATGTGACCGGATCCCAGTCGACTCGGACTGATCTGGATTCAGTCTCCAGAGATCGGCATCTTCCAGGACTGGCCGTCGCCCGGCCACTTCCTCGACATCAGGGCGTGTGGATCCGCTCGTGGCGCTCAGAGACGAATAGGCGAGTCAGACTCGCCTCTACTTAACTCCCAACTCCCAACTCCCAATTCCCAACGCCAAACCTCCAACCAGCTCGAATCCCGAGCCCCGGATCCCGAGTCCCGAGCCGATCAATCCAATTCGATCGGCAACTCCGCTTTCGCGTCGGAGTGGTTCACAACAAGGCGATAGGAGCCTGAAGGCCATGCGCCGCCCGTCGACTTGAAGAACAAGTCGCCCGAGGCCGTTTCGTCCGGATTCGTCACGAAGGAGTTCTGCACGCTCCGGCCGGGGTACGAGAAGAAGCGAATCGTCGCCTGCGGGCGGACGTTGAAGTACGAATCCAGCGGTCTGCGCCATATCTTCGCGTTCTGCAGCAGGCCATTGAGCATGAGATGACCGTCAAGAAAATCCTGCTGCGTCGCGAGCGGGATTGTCCGCTCGTCTGAGGTGAGCAGACTGATCTGCTCACGCTCGATGACGATCCGATCCTGGGCCTGGACCGCCAGTTCAACGAGCAGCCACTCGCCACTGTGGTTGCGTCGCGAATATTCATAGGCCGCGACAGCTTTGACGTCGGGGCTTCTGAACTCGACGATGGCGTTCCCCCACTGCTTGACTCGCTGCGCCGATACGAACTCTGACGCGCTCATGAGTCCGAGGCACAACGCCATGATGGTGAGCCGACTCATAAGGCCCCTCCGGGAGACAGATGCTGGCGGCGTGATTGTACGCGAATTACTGGCGGGAATGGACCCTCGAGCCCCGCCCGAGTCCCGGATCCCGGATCCCGAGTCCCGAGCGCATGGAACCAACCTCACGTGTTGATCGTCACATCTTGACAATCAAGATGAGAGGTCAGTATCGTCGATCAGGTCGGAAGCTCAATGGACACACCCAATACCGACGTCATCCAGGGCACGCTCGACATGCTCATCCTCAAGACGGTGAGCCTCGAGCCGATGCACGGGTTCGGCATCACCCGCCGCGTCGAACAGATCTCGCGCGGCGTCTTCAAGGTCAATCCAGGCTCTCTGCTCACGGCGCTGACCAGGCTCGAGCGCGCCGGCTGGCTCGATGCCGAGTGGCGACAGACGGCCAACTCTCGACGCGCCAAGTATTACAGCCTTACCCGTGCCGGACGAAAGCAGCTCGAGGAGGAGACATCCAACTGGTCACGTCGAGCGTCTGCCGTCGCTCGCATCCTGAAAGCTGAGACTTAGCGGTATGTCCTTCGCAAACCATTACCGGCCGCGGCCGGAGAGATCGCAGTCGGAGGCTGGTTGTGACTAGAACCCCTTCAGCGGAGAGGGTCCGCTAAGATGTCGTTGTGGCGTGAACTCGCTCGCGGCCTGCGCGGTCTGGTCAATCGATCGGCCGCCGATCGGGACATCGCTGACGAAGTCGAGCATTACCTCGAAGAGGCGGCGGCAACGTTCGAGGCCCGCGGGCTGTCTCCGGAAGACGCGCGTCGAGCGGCGCGCAGGGAGCTCGGCAGCCTCACAGTCGTCCGTGAGCAGGTGCGGGCATACGGCTGGGAAAATATCGTGGAGACGACCCTTGCCGACGTCCGGTACGCGATCGGGCGAATACGCCGTTACCCGGTTCACGCGTTGGTGGCGGCAGTGACGCTGGCTCTCGGCATCGGTGCCAGCACCGCGATCTTCAGCGCCGTCAACCCGGTCCTGTTTCAGCCGCTGCCGTATCCCGATCCGCAGCGTCTCATGCTGATCTGGGATGGTCAGGGCGGCTCCCGTCTCGACGTCACGTTTGGCACCTATCGCGAGCTCATCACGCGCAATCGCTCGTTCGAAACGATGACGGTCATGCGGCCCATGCAGCCTACCTTGACGGGCGTCGCTGAGCCGGAACGCCTCGACGGGCAATACGTGAGCGCGGACTTCTTTCGCGTCCTGGGCGTCAGGCCCGCGCTCGGGCGAGATTTCGAGGCGGCAGACGACCAGCCGTACGATCCGAACGGTCCCTTCGTTGCGATCATCAGCGACAGGCTCTGGCGGAGGCGCTTCGACGCCGATCCGACGCTTGTCGGACGCCAGATCCTGCTCAACGACATTCCCGTCACCGTCATTGGGATCATGCCTACCGGATTCGAGAACGTCATGAGTCCGCAGTCAGAGATCTGGTCAACACTGCGCTACGACCCTGCGCTGCCCTTCAACGGCAGGGAGTGGGGGCATCACCTGCATCTAGTGGGTCGCGTGCGGCCAGGCATCGACTCGGATCGCGCCAGGCAGGAACTCGAGGAAATCGCTGCTGCGGAGTTGCCAGATTTCGACCGACCGGAATGGGCGACCCTGCGGGATGGCTTCATTGCCCACTCGCTGCAGGATGAACTCACGCGCAGCGTCAGGCCCGCACTCATTGCCATCGTCGGCGCCGTCATCCTGCTGCTGACGATTGCGTGCGTGAACGTCACGAACCTGCTGCTGGCTCAAGGAGCCTCACGTCGAGGGGAATTGTCGGTACGAACGGCCCTGGGTGCGTCACGGTCGCGGATCATCCGGCAGTTGCTTGCCGAAACGCTATTGCTCGCGTCAATCGGCGGCGCCCTTGGAATCGTTCTCGCGCACACGGCGGTGGACGCGTTGGTGGCGCTCAGCCCTCCCGAGTTGCCCCGCAGCGGCGCAATCGTCGTCGACCGGACGGTGCTTGCCTTCACCGCGGGACTGACGACGGTGATCGGCCTGCTCGTCGGCCTCCTGCCCGCACTCAACGGCTTCCGTGCGTCCGTGCCAGGCGGCGCGCCGCAACAGTCGATGCGCATCGCGAGCGGGCATCAGCTGACGCGACGCTCTCTTGTCGTGGTGCAAGTGGCGCTCGCATTGGTGCTGCTCGTCGCGGCCGGACTTCTGCTGCGAAGCGTGCAGCATCTGTTCGCCATGCCACCTGGTTTCGACCCGACTGAGCGATTGACGATGCAGGTCCAGGTGGCAGGCCAAAGATTCCGGGACGCTGAGACGTCGCATCGATTCTTCGATTCTGTTCGCGAGGCAGTGCGGCAGGTGCCTGGTGTCACCGCTGCGGCATTCACAAGTCAGCTACCGCTCAGCGGCGACGAGGAGGCCTACGGAGTTCATTTCGAAACGACCCCGCCGGCAGCGGCCGAAGAAGACCCCTCCGCTTATCGATATGCGGTCAGTCCCGGTTATTTCGCGGCGATGGGCATCCCGTTGCGGACAGGTCGGGCGCTCGACTCGCACGACGGCGCTGGCGCTCCGCTCGTGGCGGTGATCAATGAATCGTTCGCCCGTCGTCGCCTGCGAGGATTGAATCCTATCGGTCAGCGTCTTCATATCGGTCCCAACTCCGGACCGTGGTTCACGGTGGTCGGCGTCGTTGGCGATGTCACGCAAATGTCGCTGGCTGTCACGCCATCCGACGCTGTATACGTGACAGCTCCTCAATGGCGCTTCAGTGACAACGCACGATGGCTCGTCATCCGCTCACAGGTCGACGCTGCCGCGCTCGCGCCGGCGATTCGACGAGCGATCGCGGCAATCGATCGGAATCAACCAATCATTCGCGTGGCCACGATGGAGGAACGCGTGAGAGCGACGGCGGCCGATCGCCGGTTCGCGCTGCTCCTGTTCGAAGCGTTCGCGCTCACGGCGCTGATTCTTGCCGCAATTGGGACCTACAGTCTGCTCTCCGGGAACGTTACTGAGCGTACGCGTGAGATGGGTGTCCGCTCGGCGCTGGGCGCATCCCGGCTCGACATCCTGGCGCTCGTCCTTCGTCAGGGGCTGACGCTCACCGGCCTCGGGATCGCGATCGGGTTGGCCGGGGCGGCCGTCGCGAGCCGGGCGCTCGTCACGCTGTTGTTCGGCGTCACGCCGCTCGACTCAGCGACCTACGCCTTCGTCGCATCGCTATTGGTGATCGTCTCGATGCTCGCGTGCGCCGTGCCGGCGTGGCGCGCCGCGCGGGTGCGTCCGTCGGTGGCGCTGCGATTCGAGTAGCGGAGGGTCTTTAGGACCCGACGACTGGCTTCGGGTCACGGACTACGGCCGACGCGCCGGCGCACCTCATCGAAGAAGTTCAGGACCAGCATCGCGTTCCGCTGAGTGGTCCCCGGCTGCGGACCATCGGCGGACATCAGCACCGCAAAGTGCTTACCGTCTGGAGCAAGAGCGAAGTTCTGGATGAGACCAGTGTTGAAAATGCGCGTGTTCGTCCATACTCGCGGCTTGTCGGCGACGAACGAATCGCCATCCGCTGAATAGTGCGTCACCATCAGATACTGATCCTCGGTTCGATAGAAGAGCTCGTTTCCCGTGCTGGACCATACCGGGAAGCTGCCTCCGCCCGTCGATACCGCCCACTGCCTGCCGGTGTCGGGAAACGCGCGAACGTAGACCTCGTAAATGCCCGATTCGATCGAGGCGTAGGCGACCCATCGGCCGTCGCGTGACACG
This sequence comes from Vicinamibacterales bacterium, assembly GCA_035649635.1. Classification (GTDB taxonomy): domain Bacteria; phylum Acidobacteriota; class Vicinamibacteria; order Vicinamibacterales; family UBA2999; genus Gp6-AA40. The sequence continues at coordinate 29,839 of DASRJE010000163.1, forward strand.
GTCGGCACCGGATTACCGGCTGACAACTCTCGAAACGTAATAGGCTCTCCCACGGTAAGGCCACCGGCCTTTGTCGCGATCGGCACTGTCTGGATACGGCTTCCGCCCCCTGGCTTCAACTCGTAGAACACCAGACGACTATCCGCAGTGACGAACGACGGAAAGCTTGGCCCGGCGGTTTTGAGGAGCACCTGTGGGCGCTCTGCCCCATCGGCGCTCACCCAGTGCAACTGGCTTTCGAGCTGAAAGATCACGTAGCGTCCATCAGCACTCCAGATCGGGTAGCTGTTCACTCCTGTCCGATCGGTCACGCGCGTTTTTGTGCCTCGCTGCGGGTCGTAGACCCAGATGTCCGAGACGGCCCCGTCGGCGACCACCGAGAGAAGACGCTTCCCGTCTGGTGACACTTGCGGGAACTGGTAGAAGGACGCCTCGGGCCAGAGCGGCTCGACCTTCCCATCGGCCGTCAGCCACTGGATAACCGTGCGCCCGCTCGTCCGCCCGCTCAGGTACAACAAGTCGCCTTCCCTCGAGAAGTCCACTTGTGCCGATCCAAACGCGACCGAGCTCGATACGTCCTCAAGGACCGGCGTCGACGCGCCGATTACTTCGAGCCTGTCCGCATCGAACGGAACGGCATGAAGCGTCCCATTCGCGACGTACACCAGGTGCCCTGTTGGAAGATACCGAGGGAACATCCCAACGTTCGGGAGGATGATGCGTGCCCTTGCCGGCGTCGGCCCCAGTGACGCCACGGCAATGCTCGCAGCGCCGTAGCTTCCGGGAGCACTGTTGACGACAAACACCGCGGCCTTGCCTCCTGGAAGCATGTGCGGCATGCGGTGCGTGAGCTCTCCGGCTCCGAGCGTCGTCGCTGCGGTGACAACTCCGCCATCGGTTGTGACGAGCGACAAGCCGCTGCGATTATCGAGCGCAGCGAGAATCTGCCCCTGCTCGACCCAGCTCGCCCCCCGTCCTGCGGGAGCATCGCACAGGACGATCGGGGCGCCGCCGTCGACGCGAACCTTGTTCAGCTTTCCACGACCGAAGAAACCAACCCACTCGCCGTCGGGCGAAAAGAATGGGCTGTACGCGCCTTCCGTACCCTTGAGCGGTGTCGCCTCCGGTTGATCCAATCGTCGGGTCGAGAGACGGCTCAACCCATCAGAGCCTGCGGATACGAACACGATTCGCGTTCCATCGGGCGAAAGCGCCGCAATGGGAAAGTCCGTGGCGAATGAGGCGTCTCGGCCAAGATCGAACGCGAGGCGGATGGGCCCGCGTACCGGTGTTTCAACTGGGCGGCGCGCAGTGGACCAGACGGCCAATCCCCCTATGGCTGCAGATAGCACCGCGGCGCCGACGACGCGGACCCACTGAGGCACCCGCGGCCGGCGAGTTGTCACAGCAGATGACGGTGTTGCTGACAGCGCCGCGATCGAGATCAGCTGATGTCTGACATCGCCGATACTCTGCCAACGGTCGTCGGGATCCTTCGCGAGACACCGATCAACCAGGTCGTCGAGCGGGCGTGGCAAAAACGGCTGTCGCGCGGATACAAACGGCGGATGATCCTTGAGAATCGCACCGATGACCGACGCCGCCGACTCACCCGCGAATGGCCGCTCCCCAACGACCATCTCAAATAGCACCGTGCCGAACGCCCAGATGTCGCTCCGTGCGTCTGCCGTTCTGCCTTCGACCTGCTCAGGGGCCATGTACTGCACAGTACCGAGAATGGTGCCCTGAGCCGTGTTCGGCGCCGAGGTGGCGACCTGCGTCATGCTCGAGAGTCCGAGCGGACCACCAGTACCGCGCAGTTTCGCCAAGCCAAAGTCGAGGAGCTTGGCGCCCGCCTTCGTCAGCATGATGTTGCCCGGCTTCAAATCGCGGTGCGTAATCCCGGCGCGGTGGGTCTTGTCGAGCGCGTCGGCAACTGCAATCGCGATGGTGAGAGCCTGCTCGAGTGGCAACGGTCCTTTCGTGCGGGCCAGCCGCTCCGCTAGCGTCTCTCCATCCAGGTGCTGCATAACCAGGTAGTGCAGCCCGTCCTGAACACCCACGTCGTACACGGCACAGATGTGCGGATGGTCGATGGCGGCGATAGCTCGCGACTCCTGCTCGAAACGAGCACGAGCCTCCTTATCGTCCGCAACCTCTGCTGGAAGTATTTTGATCGCGACAGTGCGATCGAGTCGGGTATCTCTGGCCCTGTAGACTTCGCCCATCCCGCCCGAGCCGATCGGCGAGACGATCTCGTATGGCCCGAGGCGAGTGGCTCGCGCGAGCGACATGTGATGGGGTTGCGTCGCAATTATAGCTGCCGTCCACCTTTCACCAGCACGCCATCGCCCGGCCTAATCAACGTTACCGATGAAAATATGTGAAAGCGTCGGCGGCCGATCGCCGGTTCGCGCTGCACCTGTTCGAAGCGTTTGCGATCAAGGCACGTGGCGCCGCTCCTGGTCAATTCGCCAAAGCTTTCGTTCGCGGTGAGATACTGAGGAGCATCGCAGACGCCGGTGCTATTCTTCGCGGACGTCGCCCGTCGAGTGCTGGGAGCTGCCGAGAGTTCACGGGCGGCGAGCTCATGGATTATGAACGCAGCGAGCAAAGTCTTCGCATTCGGCCTGCGGGCCAGTAACCTGCCGCGTTCTACCTGAGAGTCACGCGCGTGGAGGTATCCATCGTCATTCCGACGCGGAACCGGAGCACTCTTCTCGCGCTGACGCTCCGCAGCGTGCTGTGTCAGCGAGACGTCGATCTCGAAGTGGTCATCGTGGATGAGGCATCGACCGACGACACTCCCGCGTTGCTGGCGTCCGTTCGGGACTCGCGCGTCCGTGTCATCCGGCATGACACTCCGCGCGGCGTCAGCACCGCACGCAATCGCGGCGCAGCCGAGGCCCACGCCGACTGGATCGCGTTCCTCGACGACGATGATCTATGGGCGCCGAACAAACTGGCGCTGCAACTTCAGGCAGCGCGAGCGAGTGGCGCGTTGTGGGCGTACGTGGGGCATATCAACATCAACATGCACCATGTAGTTACCGGAGGGGCGCCGCCATTGTGTCCGAGCGCACTCCTCGAAGAGCTCCCACGCCACAACGTCGTGCCGGGCGGATGTTCGGGAGTCGTGGTTTCAAAGAAGGCCCTGGCCATCGCCGGCATGTTCGACGCGCGACTCCAGCCGCTGGCGGACTGGGATCTCTGGCTGCGTCTGTCGCATGCCGGCATTCCGGCGTGGGTGCCTCAGCCTCTTGTCGCCTACCGGGTGCACGGCCAGCAGATGTCGCTCGACACGGCCCGAGTCGAAGCCGAGTTTCGCATTCTGTCCGACCGCAACCCGGCAGCGAACCCGGCGATCCTGTATCGGTACCTTGGCTGGTGGGCGCTCAGGGTCAAAAATCATCGAGGCGCGCTGCAGCTGTTCGTCCGGAGTTGGCTGCAACGACGGAGCGAGTACTCTACAGCGATGCTGGCGGCAGATGTCGCATCGCTCTCCCGGGACATCCTCGAGCATCGCCTGCGCATTCGCTGGCCAATTGTCCGCGGCTCGGCGCAGCTGTCAGAGGAGCATCGCGCGTGGAGACGTGAGGGCCAGGCCTGGATCGATCGGCTGGTTGCCGGCGACGGTATAGACAGCTGTGGCATTGAATGAGTCGCCTGTCCGCTTCTGAGTCGCAGCGCGGCCTCGTTTTACGCACAAGAACACTTCGCTTTCCACCAGGGCTGATCGCTTGCATCCTGGTCGCGTGTGTTGCCAATGTGGCCTGGATTCAGGGGAACGCCGCGCCCCCGCGGAGTTGGGATGACGCCGAGTACCTGGCAGAGAGCGTTGATACCTACCACGCACTCGAGCGCGGCGATCTGACCGAGTTTCTGCGGATGTCGAGCCGACCTGCCCGCGGTGTGCACCCGCCGATGGCCAAACTCTTCCCGATCACGACGTATGTCTTGATGGGCCCAGGAATGAGGCCTGCGCTCTACGCATACACGATTCTCATTGCCGTGTTTTGTGTTTACGTGTTCCTACTCGCGACAGAGATCACACGAAACGAGCGTGCGGCGATGTTCGCCGTCGCCGTGACCTGCTGTTTTCCTTTGACGTATGGGCTCTGGCGGCTGGTAATGGCGGATTTCGGTCTCGCAGTCGCGGTTGTCGCATCACACTTCCATCTGTTGCGATGCACCACGGCGAGCCGCTGGCGCGGGTGGCACGCTGTATTGGCCGGGACTTTCATCGGGTGGGGGATGCTGTGGAAGATTTCAGCGCCGGTGTTCGTCGTAGGCCCACTCTGCTATGTGCTCGTACGTAGCCTGGCGGACGCGAAGGACCGCGCGCGCGCGCCTCAGCGGCAATCGAATCCCAGAATACTGCTCTGGACAGCAGTGGCCAGTCTAGTCGTCGCGGGGCCATTTTATTTCTGGCGGATTGACTCGTTGTGGGATTTTGTTGCCTTCAACTCACGTCCCGAACCGTCGATCGAGCAGTTTTCGCTCGGGCCCGTTTTTTCTTCGGCCACGGTCCTCAAGTACTGGGTCACGCTGATCAATTTCGGAATCTCAGGATATTTCGCGATCGTGCTCGCGGGTCTCGCGATTGCGCAGTTAGTGCGGCGGGAACGCAGGCTGCCGCTGTTCGACACATGGTTTCTCGCCGCGTGTGGCCTACCGCCCCTCGTGTTCTTCACGTTTCAGTACTTGAAGGAACCTCGACATTTGTTCCCTGCCTTCGCCACTCTGGGTATCCTGATCGGCGCCCTGCTCGAGCACAACATGGCAAAGATTTCGTCCAAGAGCCCTATGCTCGTCGTCGCTGCCGTTTTCGCGTTTCCGGCCTATCAGTTCCTAGTACTGTCATTCAACGGGTGGCCTGCCCCGTCGAAGGATGTCCGACTCGGCCCGATTCTGCTGCTGCCGGCAGACCGTGAATCGTTGTTCGTTCGACCAGCAGACTCGACCGCATGGCCTGTCGCGGACATCGTTCGCCTCGTGGCCACGCACAGCAAGCACATTCGGGATCGTGCGCCCAGAGTTCGAGTAGTCGGGCATGTTCCCTTTTTGGATGGCCCGACATTGAACTATCAGTCGCTACTCGACCATCACCAGTCGCTCACATATAGCATGCTCGAGGACCGCAGCTTGCATCGCAGATGGTGGGACTTCGTCGTGGTTGTCCAGGGACCGGTCAGACTGAAGTCCGAGTATCGCGAGCCTGTACTACAGAGAGTGCTGGAAGATCAGCGGTTACCGTTTAGTGTCGTCGGGACAGTGGCCTTACCTGAAGGCCGTGAAGCTGTTGTCTATCGAGCGCTCGACGGTGAACCAACGCAGCCGACAGCCGGAGAGAACTATGTCACCGCAACGAACCGCCACGGTGCGGATCTATTCTCCGTCAACAGGGTTCAGTGGGAGTTGCCCTCCGGCCGAAGTGACATCGTAACGACGCGTGGCGACGAGCCGATCGAATTCCCGTATGTCTACGTGCCGGATACAGTGCGATCGTTGCGTTGGAATGTCGTCAAGAACCCACAGGCGACCTGTGCTCGCTCGGAGTACACCGTCGAAGTCTTTGATCTCAATTCCCATCGTGGTCCAGCGCAAATCGTGTCCAAGGTCTTCAGCGTTCCGCCGAATCAATCACAGCAGGTGGCGAGCGTCGACGTGGACCAATTTCGGGACCAAATCATCACCATCCAATTGTCGCCGTCGTTTTCAGCCGGCACAGCAGAATCCTGTTTCGGTTGGAGCGATCTCAGGCTCGTCGCGGACGCTGCAAGTCCACTATGACTGACTTCCTGCCACGACCGATGTTCTCTCGATGACCGCCGGTTCGCCAGACGGTGCTCCCGAGACGCGTGGAGCGGATGACGCGACAACGCAGCCCACGCGAACGATCGTTCTGATTCCGGGCAGCGATCGATTTGAGGATTTTTTCGACAAGATAGGTGTATCTCTCGAAACCTTTCGTGATGAGTTCACCGGCGGCTGGCTGTTCAACTACGTGAGGGCTCTGCGCCTGTCAGGCGTCCGCACGCTGCTGTTGTACATGTCGGCGAGGGTGGACTCTCCGGTCCGACTCACGCACGCCGATACCGGCGCGACAGTGTGGATCCTCCCTTCACCTCGTCTGCACAGGAAACTCCGGAATGGGCAGCGTCGGTTCTTTCCCGAATCGGAGGCCCTGGTTGGCGTCACATCGTACGTTGCTACTCCTCTAGGCGCCCTCGCGCGCATCCTTCGGGAGGAGCGATGCGACGCAATCATGTGCCAGGAGTACGAGCACCCTCGATTCGATGTCTGCGTGCTCTTCGGACGCGTGTTGGGCGTTCCGGTGTTTGCTACCTACCAAGGAAGCAATCAGACGAGAACGCCGATCGAGCGGGTGGTGCGCCGCGCAACTATGCGGCGCTGTGCTGGCCTGATCATTCCGTCCCAGGCCGAGATCGCCCGCGTCCAAACTGAGTATGGTGTTCGGTCCGACAGGATCGGTCCCATTCCGAATCCGGTGGACGTGGTGGCGGCGGAGCCATCCGATAGGCACGTCGTCAGGGCCAGGCTCGGGATAGGGCGCGATACGCGTGTCGTTGCGTGGCATGGCCGCGTCCAGATCTCGAAAAAAGGCCTCGATACTCTGTTAGACGCCTGGAATCGTATTTGTTCACGACGACCAGACGCGGACATTCGGCTCTTGCTGGTCGGAGACGGCCGCGACCGCGACGTCGTACGACATCGCGTCGATTCGACCGACAAGGTGCTGTGGATTGACCGGTACGTGTTCGAACGCCGGGAACTGTGGTCGTATCTCCTGGCGGCGGACGCGTACGCCATCCCTTCTCGACGGGAAGGTTTCGCAGTGGCGCTCTTGGAGGCAATGGCGTGTGGGCTGCCTGTGGTCGCATCCGACGTGCCAGGAGTTGCAGATGTCCTCGCTCGTGGCGAAGAGGACGGCGGGATTATTGTCCCTTGCGAGGATGCGCCGGCGCTGGCGGACGCTCTCATGCGCTTGCTGGAAGCGCCAGAACTGGGGCGGCAGCTTGGTCAAATTGCCAGACGCCGCATGGAGGAGGAGTTCTCGCTGGAAGTCATTGGCGCGAAGCTTCGGCGGTTCCTCTTTCCCGACAACCGATCCGAACGCGCGTTGCCTGACAGGATGCTGAAAAACGCATCCTGGTAGGAACTCCAGTTTCATCAGGGAGCGTGGCGCCGGACGAACTGCTCCAACCAGACTCGGGCCTCCTCCTTCCAGAGGGTGTCTGGGTGCGTCGGCGTTTGGTACGAGGAGCGCCGCGGCCAGCCGAGTCGTTGCCGGAACCGATCCGTCAACGACCGGAACACCCCTCCTGCGTCGGACACAAACCCTCGGATCAAGTACGAACGCGGATCGTGGGCCGCCGCCCGAAGGTAGAAACCAAAAGCCGGCCACTGGCGGTTCATCCTGAGGCAGACCCGAGCCAGATGGCGATAGAACACGACGCGGTCGACCGGCCCGCCGTGCTGTTTCTCGATCATGTCGAGCTCCGCGAGAAACCTCGCCGTGTTCATGGAGGAGTTTCCACTGTGGACGCGGTAGCCGACGAGCGGGTGTGGGACAAAGGCAGGAAGACCACTGCGCGCCAGTCGAATCCAAAGGTCCCAGTCCTCACAAAGCCGATATCGCTCGTCAAAGCCGTCCGGTGGTAACGCTTCCTTTCTGGCCATGACAGTCGAACAGCCGCCCGGAACGCCATTGACCCGAGGCAGCGAGCGCGCCATCTCCTCCGGTGCTCGGGGGGGTGCGCCCCCGAGAATGCGATGATCGCCGGTCATGTTGATCGCGCCTGTGTACGCCCAGCCTCGTCCCGCTGCGCGAAGAGCCTGGAGCTGAAGCCGCAGTTTGTCCGGCGCCCAGATATCGTCATCGTCGAGAAAAGCTATCCACTCTCCGACGGACTCGGAGACTCCGCGGTTTCTGGCGGCACTCTTTCCGAGTGGGACTTCATGCCGAACCAGCCGAACGCGAGGATCGGCGATCGAACGGACCATCTCGACGGTGTCATCCGTCGACGCCTCGTCAACGACGATCACCTCCAGCCGCACGCCTTGTTGATCGAGCACGCTTGCCAGCGCCAGCGTCAGCAACTGGCGCCGGTTGCGTGTCGGAATGACAACCGAGATTTCCGGGCGGTCAGCGTCCTGTTGCGTGCCGTTCATGCATGTGCCTATGGCGGATCCATTCTCGTCTTGATCTCGATTTCTAAAGGTACTAATGCCGGCGGGCGACGCGCGCCCGCGGCGCGCAGCGCGGGTGCATCCTTCGGTAGCATCGCGAGTCGTGGTACGGTGTCGCAACGATGATTCGGTTTGACGAGGGGATGCGACGCTTCAATTACCGCGTCGTGGCCGTGGCCATGCACGATGGCTCCGTGCTGCTCCACCGCGCCGACCACGAGCCGTTCTGGACGCTGCCGGGTGGCCGGGCTGAGCACGGCGAGACCGCCGAGCAGACCGTCAAGCGGGAGATGCGGGAAGAACTCGAGACCGACGTGGACGTGGTGCGCTTGCTGTGGTTCGTCGAAAACTTCTTCAGTTATGAGGGGCTCAGCTATCACGAGATCGCGCTGTACTTCCTGATTCGGTTCCCCGAGAACAGCCTGCCCCGCACGTCTGCAGCATTCGACAGGACTGATGCCGGCGTGCTCCTCAGGTTCAAGTGGCATCCCGTGCAGGCTGACCTGCTCGTGCAATTGCCTCTCCTCCCCGCGTTCCTACCGCTGGCGCTGACTGACCTGCCCACCTCTGTCGTACACATCGTTCAACGTGACATCGTTCCCTCGCCGACGCTTCTCGAGTAAATGCCGTGGTCGTGGATCGGTTTCAGCCCGACGTGAACCAAGCACTCTAGAGGTCACCATCGCCATCAAGATCGCCTGCCTCCGGGCCGGTCACTCCCTGCTGATTGATCTGCGATGCGGCTCCAACTTGAGGTCGCCGCGGTGCTTCAGCCACCGCACGCCCTGCCACGACCGGCTGTTTGGCGGCGCGGATTCGAAGGCCACAAAATCACGAAGCCGACGAAGGTCTTGAAGCCCCGTTCTGGAATGGAAGACAAATACTGGCCGACTTCTCAGGACCAATCCGTCCAGCCGCGATATGCCGCGACCTGGCGGGGTGTTATGCAGGTCGGCCTATTGAGGTCTCACGGGCGACTGCTTCGTCCAATAAGTGCCTGTGACCGTATGAAGTCGCAGACATTCTTCGACGCGGCCCGTCTGTTGATATGCTGCGAGCCTCGCTGGGCCGGCCGTGATATGCCGGTCGGCCTACTCATAGTCAGGCATCATTGGGAAACAACATGCCAGACCAACCGCTAAAACATCTCGAAGCAACGCAGGAGGCGGGTCGCGAGTTCTTCAGTCGCAACATCCAGGGACCGGTGGTGATGCTCAACTTGATGCGGTTTCGGACGGTCGCCGATTACTCGAATGCTCCGCATTTGGCTCCAAGCACACAAATCACCGGTGAAGCTGCGTATAAGCTCTACATGGATCACACGCTACCTTTTCTCACCAAGTCGGGCGGAGAGGTACTGTTCTATGGAAGCGGTGGCCGGTTCCTGATCGGGCCGAGCGACGAACGGTGGGACGCTGCAATGTTAGTGCGTCAGGCCAGTCTGGCCTCGTTTTTGGCGTTCGCATCCGACCAGAGCTATCTACTGGGCATGGGGCATCGAACGGCTGCACTGGAAGACTCTCGCTTGCTGCCGTTGGTAGAGCAATGATGCCTAAACAGTCGTTGCAGCCGACGTCCGGCTCGTCGCTTCGCTCCTCACCGGCCGCGGCTGAACTCCAACGTTAGCCCGGCACCTACTCAAACCATGACAAGACCGGAGCGTACATGGGAGACTACGCGGCTTCTCGCCAAGCCGGCTGTGGTCGAGGATGCGCAAGTCATCTTCGATGAGTACGCAAGCGATGCATCTGTCGCCAAGTACATGACATGGAGGGCGCATCGCAGCGTCGATGAGACGGTCGAATTCTTGACTCGATGCGAGCGGGTGTGGATTGAGGGGTCGGCATTTCCTTGGAGTCTCTGGCGGAAGCAGGATGGCGCTTTTGCAGGCGTGATCGAGATCCGAGTCGGCACCAGCACTGTCGATCTGGGCTACGCGCTGGTACGGCGGTGGTGGCGCCAAGGTCTGATGAGTGAAGCGGTGGCGGCAGTAGTTGCTTGGGCACTGGCGCAGCCGACGATCTACCGCGTCTGGGCAACTTGCGATATCGACAATGTCGCCTCGGCCCGACTCCTCGAACGAGTCGGAATGGAGCGAGAAGGGGTCCTCCGGCGTTGGCTAGTCCATCCGAATCTCAGTAACGCGCCACGCGACGCCCTTTGCTATTCAATCGTGAAGGCGGGCTAACCTGGCGCTGGAGCCGTAGCAGTCTACCGCTAAACACATTGACGTCTATGATCCTCACCGCTGTGTGTCTGTCGGCCTGCTTCCTCTACGACCTGATAACCCGTGGTCGCATGCATTCAGCCTTCTTGTGGGGAGGCATGTCTGTAATGGCCTGGGCATATGCGACGAGCGAGTTGATTGGCGGCACAGCGACGTGGCTGTCGGTTGCGGCTTGGCTTACGCGCTGACCGCACTGTTGTCTTGTGCCCGGTTGCCGCCTAACTTCCGCTGCAGCCGACGAGCGGCGTGCGAGTCCAAGCTGGTTCGGAGCAATCGTGAGCGCCGCTCGCGGCTGAGCGCCAACGTTGGGCTGGCAAACCAGTGGAGATGAGATGACACTGTACACGCCCGTCCTGTGGTTCTATTCCGTGATGGTATCGGTGGTGTTCGGCGCGAGTGTGTACGAAGCATTGGTCGTGCACCCCGCGTGGAGCCGGAAGCCGCCGGAATCCTTTCGCGGGTTCGTGGGAACGCCGGTCAGTCGGATGGATTTGCCGAGGTTCTGGGTGCCTGTGGCCCCGCTGTACGCACTGAGTGGACTCGGCACGCTGGGGCTCGCCCTTTTGTCGGGAAGCCATGGGGAGGCCATCATCGTGTCGGCGGTCTGCGCCATCGCGGTGGTTGCGTGGACCTTGCTGTACTTTCGTCCCACGATCGAGCGGTTTCTTAGTGGCGGAGGCGGGAACACTCCGCCGGAACGCTTGCAGGTCGAGGCGCGCCGTTGGATTGGGCTGAACTGGGTCCGGGTCGGCCTGATTGCGACCTCTTGGTGGGGAGCTCTCATTACCTTAGCGAGTCATGAGTGAATCCCCGCTGCCCAACAAACGATTGCAGCAGACACCCGAGCTATTGAGTGCGCGCTTCGCGCGCTTTGTTTGATGCGGCTGCTGCTGAATCGCAGGCGTTACGCCGGACTCTGAGCTTCGTGTTCCAACCGATTAGTCCTCGTCTGGAGGGCCCGGTTCAACAAGTCGGTAAACGGGCAAATACTGGGTACAGTCGACGATCCGCAGATCAGGATCGTCGAGATGGTTGGCGAGCCAATCGGTTTCGACCAGGTACTGGCGATTGACGACGCTCTTGATTGTCCTCCTTCTGGATTGCTGCACACATTCTCAGCACGGGCTCGCTGAACGGCGCGAGCAGCGAGGATTCCTGCTCACGCCGTACGAGTGCAGCGGCGTTCAATCGAGCGCTATGCTCCCACGCGCGCTGTCGCGGACGCGGCGACCGGGTGACGCGCAAAGAACCCTGCCAATCCCTCTGCCATGCCGGTAGGGTTCATGAGCTGTAGTGCGTGTGCTGCGCCCTGGAGCACGAAAGCTTCAGTACGGGGGAACCAAGCCTGCACTAGCTCATGGATTTCTGTCCGTCCGACCCAAAGAGCGTGACTCTCGGAGCCAACCACAGAGAGGACTGGTTGCTCAATGCGGCCAGCATCTGCCTTCGTGAAGTTCAAGTTCCACTGTTGTAACGCCGGCATTTCAAACTGGAAGAAGGTGTCGGCGTCTGTGACAGCCTGCGCGAAGGCGCCGGGAAGCACGCGGTCCAGCATGTCACGGTATTCCGGACCAAAGACTGTTCGGAGGCAACCGTCAACGGCCCCTGCCCTGTTGCCTGCCTCATACATCTGAAACGCTGGAGCGAAAGATTCCATCAGTTGTGGCGCGCTCGGAACAGCGAACAACGTTGGCTCCAGCAACGCGATGGAATGGACGACGTCTGGCGCATCCAATGCGAGCTGTAAGGCAATGCTTCCGCCGGTGGAGTGTCCAACGACGTGGGCCCGCTGAACGCCCATATGTTTCAGGAACTCGCGGCAATCTGCCGCCTTGTGCGCGATGCTTATCGGGCCATCAAGCCGGGTGCTGCCGGCAAATCCGCGCCGGTGATACAGAAACAGCTGGCATCGTTCCGTCAACGAGGGTTCTACCAACAGTGGCCTCAAGCCATCGGCGATGAAGCTGCCGTGAATCAGCACTACGGGCTGGCCGGTCCCTTGGACCTCATATTCCAATTCGATTGCGCCAATCTTTGCTCGGTTCATACGTGTCTCCCTTTCTAAGCGTCATGGCCGATGTTCTGTGGTGAAACGCCGCCTGGGAGTCCGCTGATTCAGCACGCTTATACACCTGTAACTTGTCCGAATGGCCAGATTTCTTGGTCCCATGTTCGTGGGCCTGATTAGTAAAGAACGATCAACGGGCGCAGTGGCTTCCCATCTTCTGCAGAGCCAGTAGAAATACCCTTGCCGACTGCTCGGGAGTAATCGTCGGCTACGGAGGAGCGGCAGATTCCGTCGTTTTCGGACGGGCGCTGCGACGGCTGCAGCCACACGAATGCACACGCGTCACTGCCTCGGAGTTACAAGGAGTAGTTCCATCCAGTTGACGACGAGGTTGATGCGATTGAGGATGTCAGGTGTCTCTCGCTTGACGATCAGCAACCGTGTGCCATCTGCGGATACGTCATACGAGCGACCAGGCGTGTCGATGAATTCCGTCTCGAAGGCTAGCGTTGGTGCGTCCCAGTGCAGCTCGGGAGTGGTACGGATGCGCACGGACATCCAGCGATTGCCGTTGCGGTAAAAGAGCTTCCCGCAGGGGCACCAGAGGGGCTCGGTTCCACCGTCAGTCGATATCTGGCGAGCTCCACCGGATGTGAAGCCTGTAGAGGGGCGTACGAACACATCTCCCAGACCGGCTCCGTCAGCCGCGTAGGCGACCCATCGACCATCAGGCGAGAAGCTCACCCCACTGATCTGAACTCGTTCGTCGAGAATCTCCTCCAAAGTCCCACCGATAGTCAGCAAAGCCATCCCCAGTCCGCGCCGAGGCAGATCGAGCGCCAAGACTGACGCATCAGAAGACCACGACGATGGCCTCACAGAACCGCTTGACGTGGGAAGCACCTCCGCTTCCTCGCCGCGATCGACGTCCCGCACTCGCACCGAAGCGCGTGCCAGCGATTGCCAGGCAGCGAAGGCGAGTTTCGTGCTGTCGGGACTCCAGACAGGCCAGCCCCGGCCCTCCGTGGCAGACAGTCGTCGACTCTCGCCTCGCGCCAAGTCGTATACCAGGACGTAATCCGTAACGTCAGCGACGTGAACCGCGAGACGCTGGTCGTTTGGCGAAAGATCCAAAACTATGTACGGGCCAGCAGGCAACGGCAGGAACTCGTTGCTCCCTCGTCCGTCGACCCACGTTAATCGGCCGACAGCCTGATCATCGCCAGGGATAAACGCGAGCAGCCCGCTCTCTGAGATCGCCACCTGGTTCATTTCATTGCCGGACGACGAGAGGCTGCGTACCCCTGCCACCAGGAGTACTGGTTCGCCCGTGACTTTGGATCGAGAGGCATCGAAAGGAACGGCAAACAGGTTGCTCGCGCGTGTAAAGATCACGTAACCCGAGGACACGTACTGCGCTTCGTAAGCGGAGCGAATCAAAGCAATCGACTGACCAGTAGCCACAGACACCAACATTACGTCCGCATAGTCGGCACTTACGCCGCGCGTACTCACGCTCATCAAGGCGGTTCGGCCATCTGGCATCATTTGACTGAACGTGCGCCTGCCTTCGCCGGACGCAGGAATGACGACGGCTGGCTCACCGCCTTGGGCAGCAACCCGCGAAACGGATCCGGCCGCACCCGGATTCTCGTCGAAATAGATCTGGTCATCGAGCGCCCAAGTCGCGCGGCGGGGATTTCTCGCATTACAGAGAGTGATCGGCGAGCCGCCGTCCACTGCAACTTTCCTCACCTTGTCGGCCGTCAGCAAGCCGAGCCATCGCCCGTCGGGCGAGAAGAAGAGAGATGTCACGCCTTCAGTGCCAGACACCGGCGCAACGGTCAGGGACTGCATATCACGGAGATAGACGATCGTGCCTGATGTCGATCGGCCCACGTAAGCGAGCCGGCGTCCATCAGGCGAGAGCGCGATGTTGCGGCCTCGTGTGCCAACGACGTTCGCGTTCGGCGGAAGGTCGATGGCGGCGCGCAGGAGGCTCGCCGGTGGAGAGCGTTCCAACTGCACAGAGCGAAACGGCCTCCATAGTTCAATCATGAAAGCCCCGGCGAGAATACCCAAGATCGACGCGGCGGCGAGGGGCACGATGCGCAGCGGTACCGCTGCGCGATTCGGCGACGCCGGCCGAGCCTTCGCTTCCTCGAGGTCGGACCGAGCGTCGGCGATATCGGCCAGTCGTCGTCTGCGGTCCTTCTCCAGACATCTTCGCAAGAGTCTAGTAATCGAGTCTGGTGTCGCACTCGGCAACGCGCTCCAGTTCGGCTCAGCGCCTCCGACGACCCCTGCCATGGTGTCGGCGATCGTGTCTGCCCCGAAAGCGCGACGACCAGTCAGCAATTCGAACATCACGCAGCCGAACGCCCAGATGTCGGTGCGCTTGTCCACCGATTGGCCCCGCGCTTGCTCAGGCGACATGTAAGCGGCCGTGCCAAGCATTACGCCAACTTGGGTCATTGCGGGCTTGGTGATGGTTGGAGACTGCGATAGGGTCGACGTTGCCCCGACGGGCTCAAGGATCTTTGCCAGACCGAAGTCCAACACCTTGACTGTGCCGTCCTCACGTACCTTCACGTTGGCGGGCTTGAGATCGCGGTGGATGATGCCCTGTTCGTGCGCCGCTTCGACGGCCTCGGCGATCTGCCAGGCGATCGGCAGCGCCTCAGCGATAGCCATCGGTCCTTGCGCGACGCGATCCGCCAGCGTCGGCCCCGAGACCAGTTCCATGACGAGCGCGAGGACGCTCTGTGTTTTTTCCAGGCCGTGGATGATTGCGATGTTGGGATGATTCAGCGATGCGAGCGTTTTGGCTTCGCGCTCGAAGCGCGCCAATCGCTCTGGGTCATGTGCGAACGCGTCCGGGAGCACTTTGATCGCGACGTCCCGGCCCAGGTTGATGTCCGTGGCCCGATAAACTTCCCCCATGCCGCCCGCACCGATCTGGGCGCCGATTTCATACGGGCCAAGTCGCGTACCAAGGGCAAGTGCCATTACGCCCCGCAGGCATTCTACGCGATTAGTCTTGAGTGAGGGCGCAGTGGCTGCGAATGCCGTGGTCGCCCGGCGGTCTCAGCCCGATGTGAAATCAGCGAACCAGTCACTAAGGTTGATGCGGATCTCACAGCTTCGTGTTGCTCGGACTCTTCGTGTCCTTCGTGGCACCCGCTGATCAACGCTCACCAGGGCCAATCGGATTGCAACCGACGGCGACCGACGTGATCATGGAAAGCCACGAGGCTAGAGAAAAACGATGACGCCGGAAGTGCCAACGTCCTGCGTGTTCTGCCGGATTTTGGATGGAGAGCTGACACCGGGTGTCGTGGCGTTTCGCGACAGCCAGACGGCTGTGTTCCCGAGCCGTGGTCAGCAGCCGCGTAACCGTGGCCACATGCTCGTCGTGCCTATCCGCCATGTGGCCCACATCTACGAGGTTGACGACGATCTGGCAGGCCCGCTGATGACGACACTCGCGCGCGTCTCGGCCGCAGTGAAAACCGTGTGCTCGGCCGATGGCGTCTCGATTCGTCAGAACAACGGCAGGCATGGCGGTCAAGACGTGTTCCACGTTCACTTCCACGTGATTCCCCGCTTCGCCGGTGACCGATTCACAGGACTCGATCGCGCTCTCGGCATGGTCGACGTGTCGATCGAGGAACGGATCGAACAGTCGAGAAAGCTATCTGATGAACTCAGACGGCTTAGCGCATTTCCACAATTGGCGTAAAGCGGGGGCCTTCCTGTCCACCGTAGCCTTCTGGCGAACGTGGAAGCCCCGCGTCGCGATGACCGCGCAGGCTAAAGCCTGCGCTCTACGGCGATATGAATTCGGCTCGTGGACCAAGCCGCCGGTCACTCTTGCTGGAGCACGATGACGGGCGCAATCGAAGCGGCTCGGATCGCGGGAAGAAGGATGGCGAGCAGGGCCGCGGTGCCGAGCACGGCGATCGTCCCGAGATAGGTGGCGACGTCCCAAGGGCTGATCGCATAGAGGAGCCCCGTGAGCAGCCGCGCCACGGCGAGCGCACCGGCAAGTCCCAGAGCGAGGCCGATCGCGACCAACCGAATCCCTTGACCGACGATGAGGTGAATGACATCGGCGGCTCTGGCGCCCAGCGTCCGACGGACGGCGATCTCCCGTGTCCGTTGCCCCACCAGGTACGCCAGCACGCTGAAGATGCCGACTGAAGCCAGAAGGGCCGCGGCGGCGGCGAACAGACCAATCACCCGAGTGCGAAATCGCGGATAGGCAAGCGTGGCGTCGAACAACTCCTCCATCGTCTCGAACTTGACGGGCACGGTGGGATTGGCGTCGTGCAGGATCGCGCGAAGTGTGCTCGCGATCGAACGTCGGTCCACCGAGGTCCGAGCCAGGATGGACAGCGAGTTGCCCCAGCCCTGCGTCGATGCCGCGAAGACTACCGGCGGGGGTGGGTGACTCGGATCCTGCCACCGCGTATCACCCACAACCCCGACAATCTCCATCCAGGGCGACCTGCTATTTACCCGAATACGCTGTCCGATGGCCGACTCGCCTGGAAAAGCAGCGCGCGCGAAGACCTCGTTGACGATGGCCACGTCCGGGCGCTCCGGCGTGTCGGTGCGGTCGAAGTCGCGTCCGGCAAGAACGGGGATCTCCAGCGTCTTGAAGTAGTCCGCCGTGATCGCGTGGAGCTCGGCTTGCGGTCGCTCCCTCAGTTTTCCCTCTGGCCGGCCTTGAATGAAAAAATCCCGAGGCGCCCTCGGCTCCCGTCCCATCCCAAGGTAAGCGACGCCCGACGCTGCGTACACCCCGGGTATGGCACGCAGGCGATCGAGGACGTCTGCATAGAACCTGCTCCGGACCTGCAGGTCCCGGGCATGTATCTCCGGCGTCGCATCGCTGACGACATGCTCCGTATAAGCCACCAGCACACGGTCGGTCGTGAAACCAAGGTCTTCGTGCTGGAGCGCCAGGAACGATCGCATCAGGAGCCCCGCGGCGGCCAGCAGGACGACCGACAGCGCGACTTCGGCGACGACCAGTCCCGAGCGGAACCGGGAGCTCGCCTTCGACGCCGTGGCCTTGGCGCCACTCTGCTTCAACGCAGTCGACAAATCGAGTCGTGAAGCATGCAAGGCCGGCACGAGCCCGAAGAGCACCGTCGACACCAGCGCGAGCAGGAGCGCGAACATGAGGACGGTCGTGTCCGTCCGCACCTCATTGATGCGGGGCAGATTCGCAGGTGACCACGCCACGACTCCCTGCACAATCGTCGACGCGAGCAGAAGGCCTGCGATCCCGGCCACACCTGCGAGCACACAACTCTCCGTGAGCAGTTGCCGCACGACGCGACTACGTCCGGCGCCGAGCGCGGCGCGGAGGGCGATCTCACGCGTTCGGTCCGCGGCCCGTGCCAGCAGGAGGTTCGCGATGTTGGCACACGCGATGAGCCACACCATGCCCACGGCTCCCATCAGCACCCACAACGTCACCTGCAGACTGCCGGTCAGCTGCTCCTGCAGCGGAACCAGGGTCACTGTCTTCTGGCGGTGCTCGGGATACAGCTGGGCGATGCGGTCGCCGATGATCCGCATCTGCGCCTGCGCGCGCGTGAGGTCCACGTCTCCTCGGAGCTTCCCGACGGCCTGGTAATCGTACTGGTTGCGGTGGTCGGGGTTCGTGGGCCAGGGCATCCACAGATCCGCGGCGCCGGGATAACGAAATCCCGGTGCCGCGACGCCGACGATCTCCATCGGGTTGCCGTACACGATGATCGTCTTCCCGAGCGCGGCCTCGGCATTGCCGAAATGTGCCAATGCCCAGTGATTCGCCACGATGGCGCCCGTTGGCGGCGCGCCGCGTGCCGGAACATCCTGCTCCGTCAGCACGCGTCCCGCGGACACGGTCTGCCCGAAGACCGCAAAGAAATCAGTCGAGACGTACCGGCCGTTCGCAAACACCGCGCGATCACCAACAACGATGCTCTCGTCGTCGGTGCTGTGCGAGACCGCCATTTTCTCGAACACGTCGTTCTGCGCTTGCCAGTCGAGAAAGTCGGGGCCGGATACGTCCTGGCTGCTCTGGCCGGTATTGGTCGAGAGTGTCTCGAGCGATACGATGCGCCCGGCGTCAGGGTAGGCGAGCGGCTGCAGCAACACCGTATTGACCACCGAGAAGATGGCAGTGTTCGCACCGATGGCCAGGGCGAGGACGGCGCCAGCGCCAAGTGCGAAGCCCCAGCTCCTGGTCAGGCTGCGTGTGGCATAACGCACGTCTCCCATGAACTCGTCGAGCGATCGCGATATCCATGTATCCCGCACCGCCTCCTGCACCTGCGGCACGCCGCCAAGTTCGAGGCGTGCCTGTCTTCGGGCCTCGGGCTCGCTCAAGCCGTCCGCGATCAGGTCCTCGACGCGACGATCCATGTGATAGCCCAGTTCGCGATCGAGGTCCCATTCCAGCCGATCGCGCCTCCACCGCAGGAGATTGAGGAACTTGTTCATGTTCATGCTCCCTCGTTGAAGATGAGCCGAACCGCCGTCGTCAACTGGTCCCAGCTGGCTTTTTCGCGCGCCAGTTGCTTGTGGCCTGCCCGAGTGAGTGCATAGACTTTGGCCTCGCGGCCGGTCTCCGACTGACGCCACTCCGACGTCAGCCAGCGCTTCTGTTCGAGGCGGTGCAGCGCCGGATACAAGGAGCCCTGATTGACCTGCACGCCGTCGCGCGAGATCTGCTGAAGTCGTTGCGCGATGGCGTAGCCATGCGCGGCCTCGAGCGACAGCACCTGCAGAATCAACATGTCGAGCGTGCCTTGCGGAATCGGAAATCGAGCGGATGGCATGGACGCCTCAACCTTCTTTGCCTCAACCTTCGACACATAGCCTAGGGCGTCGCTCGCCGCGAGTCAAGATCGACGCGATGCTGCTCCGAGTCATGCGTGCACCGCGGAACGACGCGCGCGCATGAAGAGCACCATCATCCACGCCGCCACGATCAGCAGGCCGCTGGCTTCACGCGCCTCCTCGGCGGACGGCGACTTCATTTCCCACGCGTCGAACATGTGCCCATATTCCGATGCCGCCGGCCCGCCAACCCCGATCAGCGCGGCCCATGCGATCGCGATGACGAAGACCACCATCGCAGCCACCGGCGGGACACGACGCCTGACCAAGGCGAGCAGCGATAGCGCGCACGCGGCGCCGTAAACCGCTATCCATCGAATGGGGTCGGGATCGTTGAATTGGACAGCTGCCGCAAAAGCAAACAGCAGCACCATCGTCAGATCGAGAAATCGCATGACAGGGTCCGGCTTCCACCTTCGCGCTGCGCGCTACGGCGGACAAGAAAGCCGGACACTACGTACGAGACGTACGAGTTCAAGCTACGACGCCCAATGACGCCGGGCCTACGGAGCGCCGGTCTTGGCGGGAGCCTGCTCCATCAACTGCTTGAGGAGGGCCGCCGTACTCTCGCGCACGACACCGCCGCCACGGCCTCCGCGGCCGCCGCCCTTACCGAGAGCGACATCGAGCGGCGTGAACCCAGCCTTGTTCTTCAGGTTGAGCGACGCGCCCCGTGAGGCGAGGAATTTCACGACGGCGTCGCCGCGGGCAACAGCGGCGTGCATAGCGGTATTGCCGACGTTGTTGAATGCGTCAACGTCCAACCCACGATCGAGCAGGACAGTCATGGCGTCGATCGCACTCTCCGGAGTTGGTATGACGATGCGGATGCCCTCGCCGCGGATGCCGCCGTAGCCCTGGCCGGCCGCGATCATGAGGGCAGTCGTGCGATCCGGCAATGTCAGGAACGGATCGGCGCCGCTTTCGAGAAGCGCCTTCATCACGGGGACGTCATTGGTCCGCGCCGCGCGAATCAGCGGCGTCGTGCCCTCGCCGAAGTTCATCGTCGACCCGGCATCATGGTGACGCTTGAGCGGTTTGCCCGTCAGGCGGGCGTTGGGGTTTGCGCCCTTCGCAAGCAGCCGCTTGACGAGATCTGCACCGTCGAGTTTGTCCGTGAGGATCGGCGCCGGCCGGCCCTGCACCCACTGCAGGCTGTTCATGTCGACCGCGGCGTAGAGGGCGCCCATGCCGGCGCCGTCGACGACATTGGGATCGGCACCCTTCTCGAGCAACATCGCGGCGAGGTCGTAGTGGACGTTGATGATCGCGTAGACCAGCGCCGAGGTGCCGATGTTCTTCGCCTGCGCCGCTGCGATTTCTTCTGGTTTCAGCGGGACGTCGGTCTGCGGGAGCGCCGTCGCATTCAGATTGGCGCCGAGATCGGCAAGGGCACGCGCGGCATCGATCGCGCCGTCGCGGGCGGCAAACATGAGCGCCGTCCAGCCGCCGCGCGGCAGGGGAGAGTTAGGCCCCCCGCTCCGTGGAAATTCGAGGACCGGAGCGTCCAGTTGCGTGGACCGCGCATTGAGATCCGCGCCCGCTTCGGCGAGCACGCGGATCGCATCACCGTGGTTCTCCGAGGCCGCCCACATGACGGCGGTCTCGCCAAACCACTTCTCACGCGCGTTCACGTTGGCGCCGCGGGCGATCAACGCCTTCAGCGCGTCGACGGTGCCGGTGCGTGCCGCGATCATGATGACCGGCTCGCCTTCCGTCGTGCTCGTGTTGGCGTCCACACCGGCCGCAAGCAGCAGGTCGATCGCCTTCGCGCTACCATTCATCGCCGCCAGGGTGATCGGCGGAAGACCGTATCGATTCGTCGCTTTGGCGTTCGCCCCCGCGCGCAGCAGCATCGTCACGAGCTCGGCATCATCGCCCTGCACGGCCCAGTGCAGCGCCGTAGTGCCATCCACCCCGGGCGCGTTGACGTCGACCTTACCGCGCAACTGCGTCCGCACGGCGTTGTGATCGCCACGCTTGACGGCGTCGATAAGAGGGGAATCGCCATCCGCGGCCAACAGACTCGTCGATAGTACGAGCGTCAGCAGCGCGACAACACGGTGGAATCGCCTCACGTGTGGACCTCGCGGTTTCGACTACAGTTCGAAGGCGCCCGTGCTGACGCCAAAGCGATCGAGCTCGGCTCCGTATTTTTGCGCGATCGTTAACATGACGTTGGCCAGCTGCGTTCCCTTGGGCGCGGCATGGTGCCTGTTGCCCGTGAACGATCCGGCGCCCTTGCCCACCATGAGGAACGGCACGTCGAGCGGCGAGTGGGTGTTGCTGTCGCTCATGCCGCTGCCCCACACGATGGCCGAGTGATCGAGCAGTGAGCCGTCGCCGTCGGGCGTCGACTTCAGGCGCTCGAGGAACTTGCTGAACAGGCTGATCTGCCAGGTGTTCAGCTTCACGAGCAGCTCCAGCTTGTAAGCCTCGTTGCCATGATGCGACACGTGGTGCCACGGCTCGTTGAAGCCGAGGTCGGGGAACACGAGCTGGCTGGCCTCGCGGTTCAACATGAACGAGAAGACGCGGGTCATGTCGGCTTCGAACGCCAGCGCCATCATGTCGAACATCACCGTGGCGTGCTCTTCCCACGAATCCGGGATGCCGACCGGCGCCACCGGGATCGTGATCTCTGAAGTCGCCTGCTTCTCGGCGCGCTGGATCCGCTGCTCGATCTCGCGCACGTGCTCGAGATACTGATCAAGCCTGACCTTGTCGCGTGCGCCGAGTCCGCGCTCGAGGCTGGACACGTCGCCTTTCACCGAGTCGAGGATGCTGCGGTTCTGCTCCATCCGCCGCACGCGCTCCTCCGTCGATCCGGGACGTCCGAACATGCGCTCGAACACGACGCGCGGGTTCGTCTCCATCGGCATCGGCGTGGTCGGCGTCTTCCACGAAATCGTGTTCATGTAGGCGCAGCTGTAACCGACGTCGCACGCGCCCACGTACCCGGTGAAGTCCTCGGTGCCGATTTCAAGCGACGAGAACACGGTGTCGCCGCCGATCTTTCCGGCAATGATCTGATCGAGCGACGTCCCGGCGACGAAGTCCTCAGCCTCGGTGCGCTTCGGCGCGCTTCCGGTCAACCACGTGCCGGTGCTTACCGCGTGCGTGCCCTGGAGCGGGCGATCGATGTTCGAGACGACGATGATCGAGTCTCGGAAGGACTCAATCGGCTTGAGAATGGGACTGAACTCAAAGTTGACGCCGGTGGTCGTGGGCGTCCAGTGGCTCGGGCGCTCGCCCATCGGCACGAAGACCGCGCCGAATCGCTTGGTCGGCGCGGCCGCCGTTTTGACCGTCGAGGTCATCGCCGGCACCATCGCTTCGAGCAGTGGCAGAGAAAGCGTCGCTCCAAGACCTCGCAGAACCGTTCGACGCGACAAGGACGTCTTCGTGATGAACATGGCTAGTTCAACCTCGCTGTGGTCTCCGTGGCGCCGGCGGGCGCGGCTCGCCCTGCGCTGACACCCTCGCCTGCGGGCGACTTCGTCCGCATCTGGAACGGCACACTCCGCACGATCTCAAGGATAACCGACGAGAAGCGATATTGACCACGAGCAGAATCGCGCACAACAGTGCGAACTGCTGGCATGTCAGTAGCCGTCAACCCGCGGCCAAGTGCATACGTCATCAGCTTTTCCGTCAGTGTCCTGACGAAGATTTCAGGCTCACGCAGCAGGGCATTCCGGAGCTCGACGACACCATTGATCTGCGTACCATCGACGAGCTGCCCCGAGGCGTCGACCGGCGTGCCACGCGTCCCGCCGTCTCTCGTCCGCCAGGCACCGATGGCGTCGAAGTTCTCGAGCGCCAGGCCGGCAGGATCGATCATCCGGTGACAGCTTGCGCACGCCGGGTTGCGGCGATGCTGCTCCATGCGCTCGCGCACCGACTTAGGCTTGGCGGCGCCGGCATCTTCCTCGAACGGTGGCACGACGTCTGGAGGAGGCGGCGGTGGTGACCCGAGGACGTTCTCGAGGATCCACTTTCCACGCAGCACGGGAGAGGTCCGATGTGGATGTGACGTCACCATCAGGACGGCACCCTTGCCCAGCAGCCCGCGGCGCACATCGTCGTTGAGTGTCACGCGCCGGAAGTGTGTGCCGTAGATGTTCGGAATGCCGTAGTGCCTGGCGAGCCGCTCGTTGACGAACGTGTAGTCGGCCGTCATCAAATCGACGACGCTGCGATCCTCGCGCATGATGGAGGCGAAGAACATCTCGGCCTCGGTCCCCAGAGACGTGCGCAGGTTGTCATCAAAGTCGGGGAACTCGTGCGAGTTGGGCTGCTTCGTTTTCAGGTTCCGCAGTTGCAACCACTGCCCGACGAAGTTGTCGACGAACGCCTGCGACTTCGGATCCGCGAGCATACGCCGTACCTGCTGCTCGAGAGCCGCTGGCGTCTTGAGACCACCCTTGCTGGCGACGTCCAACAGCGTGTCGTCCGGGATGCTGCTCCAGAGGAAGAACGACAGCCGTGAGGCGAGCTCGAGATCGGACAGCCGATACGCGGTGCCTGCCGGAACCGACGCGGGATCGCGTTCGACGCGGACGAGGAACTTCGGGCTCGCCAGCATGCGCCGGAGCGCGAGATCGATTCCGGCGTCGAAACTCCCGCCGTCCTTGCGGCCGCGCTGATAGAAGTCCTGCAGCGTCTGCAGATCTTCCTTTGCCACATCGCCTCGATATGCGCGCCGAGCCAGCGTCGACAGGATCTTCCTCGCACATCCGTCTTCTTCCGACGCCACCTTCGGCTGGCACACGAAGATGCGGCGACGACTCGGCGTGTCGCCAAGCCCGGTCACCTTGAACGGCCCGGTCAGGATCACCTCGTCGATGTGGGGATAACCGGAGAAGTCGATAGTGTCCGAGGAGCTTCGGACGTAGGACTGCAACCGTCGCGTGTTGAGCGCATGCGTCTTCTCAACGAAGGCCACGCCGATTCGCGCCGGACCGGCCTTGAGCGGAACGCGCACCGTGAAGCGTCCGTCCACATCGTCGCCGGTGATCGTGGGGTTGTCGCTCGACGCCGTGATCTCTTTGTCGCCGCCGAACGACGCGAGGTGAACGCGTTCGCCATTCACCGAGATCTCGAGCTGGTGCGGATACTCGAGACCGCGCATCGTACCGAGGTTGGTGCGGAACAACCTGACCTGGAACTGATATTCGCCGTCGAGCGGCAGCGTCGTAGGTATGAGTAGTCCGCCAACCGTTCCGAGCGGCAATCCTTCGATGTGCCGGTCCTGCGATTCATCCTGCCGGACGCGAAACAGCTCACCCATCGGCGGCGCTTTCGGATCGCCGATGGCCAGGGCGCTGATGCGTTCGGCGGCCGTCAGGTAGCTCTCGAGCAGCACGGGCGAGAGCCCGAGTACGTCGGCGTTGTTGTCGAAGCCGCCGCTCGAATCATCGGGCGGCAACATCGCCGAGACATCAAGATCGACCGCGAGGAGATCGCGAACCGCATTCGCGTACTCAGTCCGGTTGAGACGATGCACCAACGGACGCCCGGGATTCGGCCTGGACCTGGCCGCGCTATCGAGCACGCCCTCCAATCGGGAAATTAAGGCTCGCCTCGTAGCTTCGTCCGGCCGCGGCATACCGGCGGGCGGCATCATGCCTGCCCCGACTTTACGAATCACCTTTTCCCACACTTCAGGATGCGCGGCGACGTCGTTCAGCTCAGCGGCGTCGAGCGCAAGATCAGATGTCTTCACCCGCTGGTTGTGACACGTCACGCAGTACTTATCGACGACGCCACGGTCGGCCGAGATGATATTGGAAGACGCATCGGCTGCGGACGCCTGCGGCGCCGCCGCGCGCGGCATCGCAACGCCAACCGAAGCAATCCAGACAAGACACGCCGCAAGGATTCCGCGAGTCATCGAATGGCCTTAGAACCGTTAAATTCTATATGATTTCGCATATCGAACCGGGTTTCGCCTACGCGAAAAGGATAGTAATGCGAATCTGATGAGACGCAGCACCGACCGCATCCTGACGACCCACGTCGGCAGTCTGATCCGCCCGAAAGAGCTTCTCGAGCAAGCCACCGCAGCCAGACAGCAGCCCGAGCATCAGCCGCGCTATCAGCAGGCGCTGCAGCAGGCCACTGCGGATGTGGTGCGACAGCAGCTCGAGGCGGGCCTCGACATCGTCAATGATGGGGAATACGGCAAATCGAGCTGGGCCAATTACGTCCTCGACCGGATGACGGGATTCGAATTCAGGCCCGACACGCTCTACGAGGCAACGTGGCTGGGGCGCGATCGCTTCCGTTTCGCGGAGTTCATGGCCGCGCAGTTCCCGCGCGGGGTGAAAGGAGCACCCGGGCATGCCTGCATCGGGCCGATCACGTATCAAGGACACGAGGCCGTTCGCCGCAACATCAGCGACCTCAAGACGGCGCTCGCGGTGGCCGGTGTTGGCGAAGGCTTCATGACAGCAGTCGCGCCGGCGAGCACTGGCTACGACGCCTCGAACGAGTTCTACAAGGACGAGCGCGACTACGTGTTCGCAATCGCGGAGGCGTTGCGCGAAGAGTATCTGGAGATCGTCAACTCAGGTCTCGTCCTTCAGGTGGACGATGCCGTGTTGGCGAACATGTACGACGAGCTGATGCAACAGGGCGCGGGCCGGTACCGCCAATGGGCCGAGCTGCGTGTCGAAGCGCTCAATCACGCGCTGCGAGGCATCCCCGAAGAACGCGTGCGATACCACGTCTGCTTTGGAAGCTGGCACGTGCCGCACCTCGCGGACGCCCCGCTCGAGGCGCTCCTGCCATTGATCTTGAAAGTGCCGGCGGGAGCGTACTCGATCGAGGCGGCCAACGTCAGGCACGAGCACGAATGGCGAGCATGGCAGACAGCGAAGCTGGCTCCTGGCAAGATCCTGATTCCCGGCGTGGTGACACATCACACGACGAGTGTCGAACATCCGCGCCTGGTGGCCGATCGCATCGTCAGGTTCGCTTCGCTTGTCGGCCGTGAAAATGTGATCGCGGGTACCGACTGCGGCTTCGCTCAGCTCGAGGCCTATCAGCGAGTACACCCCCAGATCATGTGGGCAAAGCTGCAAGTGCTGGCTGAGGGCGCCCAACTCGCCTCGCAGGAGCTGTTCGGAGTTCGCGACCGGGTAGAGTCGACTCTTGATCGTTGATTGCGGATTATCGATTCGTTGTTGATTGGAGATTGTTGATCGGTGATCTGGTGATGAGCGACGTACTTTCGCAAGTAGGAGTTTGAATGAGTCACAAGAGCCTCGAGGATGTGATCAACGCCGCCGGCAGCCCGGTCCAGCTTCTACGCAACTCGCAAACAGGACCCTATATCTACCCCGTCGTCCCCAGCGAGTTCACGAACTGGCGTGACGAACAGCGTGCGTGGCGGGACACGTGCATCCTTTTCAATCAGTCGTTCCACATGACGGACATGTACGTGGAGGGTCCTGATGCGCTGAAGGTGCTCACGATGCTCGGCGTCAACAGCTTCAAGAACTTCGGGCCCAGCAAAGCCAAGCAGTTCGTCGCGTGCAACTACGACGGTTACGTGATCGGCGACGTCATCCTCTTCCATCTCGAAGAAAACCGCTTCAATCTCGTCGGTCGCCCATCGATCCACAACTGGGTCCAATACCACTGCGAGACCGGCAAGTATGACGTGAAGATCGAGCGCGACGAGCGCACGGTTGCAAGGCCGGGCCCGATCGTGCGGAAGGCGTATCGGTATCAGGTACAGGGACCGAACGCGTTGAAGGTCATCGAGAAGGTCACGGGCAAACCGGTCCCGGACGTGAAGTTCTTCAACATGACCGAATTTCAAATCGGCGGACGCAAGGTCCGCGCGTTGCGTCACGGGATGGTCGGTCAGCCAGGCTTCGAGCTGTTCGGGCCGTGGGACGACGGAGAGGCGGTCAAAGCGGCGATCGTCGAGGCCGGCCAGGAGTTCGGCCTCAAGCAGTCTGGCGCCCGGACCTACTCGAGCAACACGCTCGAATCAGGGTGGATCCCCTCTCCGCTCCCGGCGATCTACACGGGCGATAAGATGAAGCCGTACCGCCAGTGGTTGCCGGCGAACACGTATGAAGCCATCGCGTCGTTGGGCGGCAGCTTCTATTCCGACGACATCCGGGACTACTACCTCACGCCGTGGGACCTGGGGTATGGCCCCTCGGTCAAATTCGATCACGACTTCATCGGACGTGAGGCTCTCGAAAAGATTGCCGAGCGGCCGCGGCGCAAGAAGGTCACACTCGTACTGAACGGCGAGGACGTCACGCGTGGCATCTCGACGATGTTCCAGCAGGGGCGGCGGACGAAATACTTCGACTTTCCGTCAGCGGTGTATTCGACGCTGCCGTACGACAAGGTGGTCAAGGACGGGAAGGTGATCGGCGTGTCGACGTGGTGCGGTTACAGCGCGAACGAAGGCGCGATGCTGACGCTGGCGATCGTCGACGTCGAGCACAGCGAGCCAGGAACGCCAGTCACGTTCGTGTGGGGCGAAGAAGGCGGTGGATCGTCGAAGCCGACGGTCGAGCGTCACGTGCAGCTGGAAATCCGCGCGACGGTCGCGCCGGTGCCGTATAGCGACCCGGCACGGACTGCCTACCGGGTGGGCTAGCTGAGAACGAGAAGGGCGCCTGCGTGCAGACGCCGATCCGGGCCTCCCGCGTAAGACGATCACGTCGCGTGCCCTCGTGGGTCCTCGAAGGCCCTGGAGAGCGCCCTTTATCGCGTTTTCCACTTTCGTGTGGCGTCGCCGGGTGAGCACCCGCCTGCGAGCCCGAGACCCGCCCTCGTTATTCGACAGGTTCGATGCGAAGCAGCGCGGCGTCATCCTCTTCCGTGACGACGTACAACAGGCCATCGGGCCCTTGCCGGACGTCGCGGATGCGCTGGTGCAGATCGCGCAGCAACGATTCGCGACGCAGTTCCTGCCAGGTGTCGGTGAACACGATGCGATCGAGCTTGCCCGTCGGCGACATCTCTCCTTCGCGCATCCCGCCGACGAACAGATTCCGTCGCCATGCCGGGAAGCGATCGCCGTTGTAGAAGGCCATGCCGGAGACTGCAATCGACGGGACCCAGTACACCGTCGGCTCCTCGAACCCTTGCGCCGTGTGCTGCGCGTTGAACCGCGGCCCCATGTAATCGCGACCGTAGCTGGCAAACGGCCATCCGTAGTTCTTGCCCGGGAGAATCACGTTGACCTCGTCGCCGCCGTTCGGTCCCTGCTCCGCCGCCCACAACTCGCCGTTGTAAGGATTGACGGCAAGGCCGAGCTGATTCCGGAATCCCATCGCGTAGACGTACGGCTTGTAGCCAGCCTTGCCAGCGAACGGATTGTCCGGGGGCAGGCTGCCGTCATCGCGCATCCGCAACACCTTCCCCGCGTAGTCGTTGCCGTTCTGCGGGCGGTTCAGACTTGGCGCAGGCCCGGTGCCCGGTCCGCCAATCGTCATGTAGAGCATGCCGTCGCGACCGAACGCGATGCGGCTCACTTCGGTATCGACGTCGTCGGACAGGAAGATCTCTTTCACGTCGGTGAGCGCCTTGCCGTCCCACGTGGCGCGGCCGACGGCGTTGCTCGCCAGGTTGTTGCCGATCGGTTTGTGATACGTGAAGTAGATCCAGTGATTCTTCTCGTAGGCCGGATGCAACACGACATCCATTAATCCCGCTTCAGTCCCGCGGTAAGTTACTTTCGGTACACCCGCGACCGGATTCGGATCGATGACGCCGTTGCGCACGACGCGGAGAGCGCCCGCGCGTTCGGTGATGAGAATCACGTTGTCCGGCAGAAATGCGAATCCGTAGGGATGCGAAAACCCTTTCGTCACCACCGAGACTCGCATCTTCGCTTCCGTCGTGTGGAAGGTCCATGGACCGGCACCGAGCGGCGGCGAAGGCAGTGGCTTCGGTCCCGGCGGCACGACGCCGCGCAGATCACGCACGACGGGATACGGATAGTTCTGCTGCGCCGGGTTCGGTGTCTGAGTCGAGCCGGCTTGTTCCTCGGCGACCACTGAAGCGATCGCCAGCGTCATACACATCACAGCGACCGCGATGGCAAATATGTGAAGGGGTCTGATCCCGTCAGTTTTGCGGCGAGAGTTTGAGAATGCGGCCATCGGGACCATCAGTCATCACATAGAGTGCGCCATCGGGACCTTGACGCACATCTCTCATCCGAGTGTCGAGCGCGGTCAACAGCCTCTCCTCACCGACGACACGCTCGCCGTCGAGCACCAATCGCGACACGTGTTTGCCGGCAAGCGCCGCGACGAACAGATTTCCCTGCCACGCCGGAAACAGGCGTCCGGTGTAGAACGTCATTCCCGACGGCGCGATCGACGGGTTCCAGAAGTACACCGGTTGCTGCAGTCCAGCCTCGGACGTACGATCGCCGTTGATCGGTTTGCCGCTGTACTCGTGTCCGTAGCTGATCGTCGGGAACCCGTAATTCTTTCCCGGCTCGATGACGTTGATTTCGTCGCCTCCCTTGGGACCGTTCTCGCTCGTCCACAGCTTGCCGCTCTGGGGATGAATTGCGACGCCTTGATCGTCGCGCACACCGAGTGCGTAGATTTCAGGAAGCGCCTCGCGACGTCCGGCAAACGGGTTGTTCGCGGGGATGGAACCGTCGGTGTTGATGCGCAGCACTTTTCCCATGCGGCTGGTCAACTGCTGCGGCTGCGGCCAGTCAGGGGAGTCGATTCCAACGCCCGCGGGAATGCCGGACGTGATGAGCAGTGTGCCGTCCGGAGCCTGAATCATCCTGCCGTTGATGCCTTCGGCATTGAGCAGTACGCGAACGTCCTCGAGACGCCGATCGTCGACCGAGAGACGTGCGCGCGCGATCATAAGGAGACCCGCCAGACGAGGAAGGACTGCTGGACGGGGTCCCGTCGGCAAGGCGGTAAAGCCGAAGTAGATCTGCCGGTTGGTCGCGAAGTCGCGATCGGGAAGCACCTCGAACAGACCCTGCGGCCCACTCGCGTAGAGCTCGGGCAGCCCGCCGATGGGTTCCGAGAGCGTACCGTCCTTCGCGGCGATCCGCATTCGGCCTGGCCGCTCCCCGATCAGGATTCGACCATCGGGAAGGAAATGGAAGGAGAAGCCACCGCCGACGCCAGACACGATCGTCTGCATCGTGAATGCTTCGGTTCTCGCGACCCGCGCGGCACGCGTCTGACCCAGCCACTGCGGGATTGGCGCGTAACCGTCCGGCGCGGTGCTTCCGGTTTCGGGTGCTCCCTGCTCACGCGCAGGAGGCCGCGGAATGACTCGATCGGACGTAGCCGACGGAGATGGATTCTGTGCGGCAATGACGATTGCCGTCGACAACGAAAGCGCCGCGACGATCGCCCTGAACCGCATGACTAGCGAGGCTCCGCCGCAGACCGGCGAGAACGCAGGCTCCGCCTCGCTAGTCGCAGCGTCTGATTGCCCGCGCTCCGCGCGGGCGGAGACTTCTTGAATGGCGTATTCACACCCGGCTCGTTCACAAGGCATTTTGCCATTCAAGACGTCTATTTTACCTGGCGAGGGGCCCCGGCTTTTCCATCAGAGCCGACATAGTGCTGAGCGCTCTTGTCGATGCACACGAACTCGATCAGTTGCGTATCGGGGAGCAGGCGATTGTTTATGGTGGCTGTGAATGGCTTCGTGTACGCTTTCGGATCGTCGATCGTCACCTCGATGACCAGCGAGCCGAAATTGAGTCGGCGAAACCGCTCGATGATCTTGCCGTTGCGCGTCAACGGGCTCCCCCTCACATCCAGCCACGTGCTCCAGTGGTCGTCGTCGATGAAGTTCGTGGTCTCGACGACGAGCGTGTCACCTTCCCAGCGCCCGGCGGAGTAACCCTGATACCAGGGATCCGCTTCGGGATCCGGCGTCCGACCATCGAGGTAGATCTCGCGCACAGTCGTTGCCGAGCCCTCGTAAATCAGGATGACCTCGGAGGCGGTCTGGATGATCTTCTTCGGAAACGGGTGCGTCGTGTTCTGCATGAGACCCAGCGGCAGGCAGTGCGCATCCGGGTTGTCCTTGCTGTTGTCGGCCATCCGCTTCTTGACCAACTCGGCTGCCCACGGCTGATAGGGCGCGCCCCCAGCGACCTGATCTCCAATGTTGCCGAAGAGAGAGCCGGAGGGCGGCAACTCGCCCGTGCCCTCTGCCGCAACCGCGGGCGTGTTCGGACGCCGGCCGGGAATCGTCTCCCAGACGCCCGATAGATCTGGTTTGCCATCTACCGTTCGTGGTGCAGGCGCCGTCGTATTCACGTTGCCGTCCGGGGTCTTGGGGACTCCGGGCGGCGAATACTTCGGCCACTGCGCGAGTACCGCGGACGACAAGGCGAAGATGAGTGCGACGGTAATAACGGGTGTGACTTTCATTGCCTTACCTTACACCTTACTTTTGACTTTTGACCTTTGACTTACGTGAGTTGCCCCTTCACCCACTGCAGCTCACGCGTGACGTATTCGACGATGTCGCCGGTCTTGAGATGGTCGGGGAGGACGTCCCATGTGTAGGTTTCGATCTCGAGGTGCGTCGAGAGCGGTGTCTGCTTGTGGAACGCGAGCGCCTGCTCGAGCGCAAAGCGCGTGGTGCCAAACGCGCCGAGGTCGTCGAGGAACACCGGCACGTGGAAGTGCGTGCGCCA
>DASRJE010000164.1:0-6417 GCA_035649635.1 Vicinamibacterales bacterium
TATCTGCTCGGGCGCAGCTATCCGGGTCTCATGTGGGCACAGTGGAACGGGCGTTTCCGCGACGACTTGCGCGCGTTCGTCAAGGGCGACCCGGGCAAGGTCGGCGCCGTGATGACCCGTCTGTACGGCAGCGACGATCTCTTCCCCGACGGCCCGGGCGACATGTACCGACCGCATCAGAGCGTCAACTTCCTCACCGCTCACGATGGCTTCTGCCTCTACGACTTGGTGAGCTACAACGCCAAACACAACGAGGCCAACGGTCACGGCAACACGGATGGCAGCGACGACAACGCTAGCTGGAACTGCGGCTGGGAAGGCGACGCCGGCGCCCCCGCGGCGGTGCTCGCGCTGCGCCGGCAACAGGTGAAGAACTTCTGTTGCCTCCTCATGCTCGCCAACGGCACGCCGATGTTCCTCGCCGGCGACGAGTTCCTCAACACCCAGCGCGGCAACAACAATCCGTACAACCAGGACAACGAGACCTCCTGGCTCGACTGGTCCCTCCTCGAGAAGAACCGCGACGTATTCCGCTTCTTCCAGCGAATGATCGCACTGCGCAAGTCGCGCCGGTCCATCGCCCGCAGCCGCTTCTGGCGCGACGACGTGCGCTGGTACGGCGCCAACGGCGGCGTGGATTGGTCGCACGACTCGCGCAGTCTTGCATACAGATTGAGCGGCGCGCGCTTCGGCGAAGGCGATCTCTACGTGATGATCAACTCTTGGTGGCAACCCCTGCGCTTCGATATCCAAGAAGGCAGCGCCGGCGAGTGGAGCCGCATCGTCGATACCCACCGACCGAGTCCGGCCGACATCGTCGAACCCGGCACCGAGTCCCCGCTCATGGCGCTCGAGGTTTCCGTCGCCCCGCGCTCGATCGTGATCCTGAGCCGCCGCCCGCCGCGCTGATCACTGGAGGACCTCGTTGTTGCACGCGCTGGCGCGCGTTGCGAGGCGCTTGTGCGTCTTCGCGCACGTGGCGGATTGCCGCGTGCGTCAAGAATCGATTGTTGTGGTGTGCTTCTATCCCGAAATGTACTGCTGCCAGGGATAGCCGATTTCGCCGGACACGAGGAAGTGCGGGTTGATCAGCGATTCTTTGGTGTTGTAGCGCAGCGGCGACCCGGAGAGATGGGTCACGCTGCCACCTGCTTGTTCCACCACGCACTGACCGGCGGCGGTGTCCCATTCCGCGGTCGGCCCGAGACGCGGGTAGAGATCGGCGCCGCCTTCGGCCACCAGGCCGAACTTGAGGGCGCTGCCGACGTGAAGGACCTCGTGCGGTGGCAGGCGTGTCCTGAGCGTCTCGAGCTCGGGCGACCCGTGCGAGCGGCTGGTCAAGAGGCGCGGCGGGGTTCGGGTCGACACGGTGCGCAGCGGCATCGGCGGGTCGTCGCCCACTTGCTTCCACGCGCCCGCGCCCGCGGCCGCATGATAGGTGATGCCGAGCACCGGCGCGTGCACGACGCCTAGCACCGGCCGGCCCTCGTCGATGAGAGCGATGTTGATGGTGAACTCGCCGTTCCGCTGTACGAATTCACGCGTGCCATCGAGCGGGTCGATGAGCCAATAGCGGGTCCAATCGCGCCGCTCGTCAAAGGGGATGTCGGCGCCCTCCTCGGAAAGGCGCGGCAACTGCGGGGTGAGCCGAGCAAGACCATCCATGAGTAGACAATGCGCCGCCAGATCCGCCGACGTGAGTGGCGAATCGTCGCCCTTGCGCCACACGGCGACTTCGCCGGCGTAGATCTGCATGATCTGGAGGCCCGCCTCGCGCGCCAACCCGACGACGGCGGGCAGGAGTGCTGCTGGATTGGTCATGACAGAGCTTCCAAGCGGAGTCTCCCCGGCAGGAGCAGCATCATGCGGCCGTTCCAACGGCTCCCGGCCTCAGTGGGAGATCCAGCTGCTGGACTGGGGCTCTGCGCGGTCCTGGAACATGAGAGTCGATGTGCTCGCGCGCTCGAAGGCGCGGATCGAGTTGCGGACGATGTCGACGGCACGCAGCGGGTCGATGCCGATCGCCGTTTCCGCCGCGAGCACGAGACCGTGCACGCCATCGATGAGCGTGTTGGCGATGTCGTTCGCTTCCGCCAATGTCGGCCGGCGATTCGTCACCATCGACTCGAGCAGGTTCGTGGCGACGAACACCGGTCGATTGGCGCGGTTCGCCTGCCGCACGATGACCTTCTGGTAGAAGGGGACGTACTCGAGCGGGACCTCGCGCGAGAGGTCGCCGCGGTCGACGAGCACGGCATCGGAGGCGACTATGATTTCCTCCATGTTGCGCACACCAGCCCTGCTCTCGATCTTCGAGATGAGATACGACCCCGGCGGCGTGAGCGCACGGCCGAGCGCGACATCCGCGGCGCACGACGCGAACGACAGCGCGTAGTGCTGGATCCCCAGACGCACGCCGACCGCGATCGCCTCCCTGTCCTCGGCCGTGAGCGGCGGCAGCACGGGCGGCGGGTCGATGTTGACCGCTCGGTTCGAGCGCACGCGACCGGCCTCGATGACTTCCGCCATGGCCCCGTTCTCGTCGACGCTCGTCACCCGGAGCCGGGCGCCGTCGAAATCGATGGAGACGTCGCTGCCGATCTGCAGCGTTTCGAACACCGAGCTCGGCCACAAGGTGAGAGCGCTCGCCGTGCCGATGTCGCCAGCGGGGACGAGTCGAACCGTCGACCCTTTGTGCAGCTCCACGTCGTCGGCCATTTGACCGCATCGCACCTGCGCTCCTTGGGTGTCGAGGCAGATGGGAGTCGATGAGTGCTGGCGCACCAGCGCCACGACTTCCTCGACCTTGCTGGCCGGAGTGTGCGACAGGTTGATGCGAAAGAGGTCGACGCCTCTTGCGTCAAGCCCTTGGATGACTTCCGGCCGCAACGACGACGGCCCTAACGTGCACAGGATCTTTGTCTTCACTGATGTTTCCTTCGAGTGTCATGCCACGGCGGCGGAGGTCGGAGTCGCTGAGCAACGGCCAACCATTGCGGAGCGCGTGGCCGAGCCACCACCCCGCGAATTGACTGGTGACGATCGCGGTGACCACGAGCGAGGTGAAGAACGCCGCGTTGATGATGCCGGCATCGAAGGCCACTGACGCCAAGACGATGCCGGGACCGCCGCGGGCATTGGACGTGATCGCCAGGTTGAGGACGTCACGCCCGCGGAAGCCGCCAAGACGGGCGGCGAGACCGACGGACAGCAGCCGGATTACCGACGAGCCGATGAGGAATGCAGCCAGCATGAACATCGAGAACTCGCGGGTGAAGTCCAGCCGGTAGCCGATGATGCAGGTGTAGACCGGGATGAGCGCGGCGAACGAGAACTTCGTGATCGTGTCGAGTGGCTCGGCGAACCGCGGGCGCTCGCTGGCCTTCATGCCGCCGACGATGCCGAAGCCGGCGAGGAAGCCGGCGAAGGCGATGGTGACGTCGAGGATGCCGGCGATCCCGACGTAGGCCAGCAGCACGGTCATGATCCAGGAGATCGGCGAGTGCTGTGCCAGCACGTTCCACTTGCGGCTCGACAGGTACCGCAGCACGGCTGGCATCGCGAAGAGCCCAGCCAGCAAATAGGCCATCGTGGTGCCGACGTGGACCGAGATGGTGTTCCCGAGCGTACCGTCGACCGATCCCATCGACAAAGCGGTGGCGAACGCCAGCACCGCCCAGAGAATGATGTCTTCGAGGACGGCGACGCCGAGAACGAGAGAGGCGAAGCGCGTGTGGATAATGCCGAGCGTGTTGAAGATGTGCGAGATCACCGGAATCGAGCACACCGAAACCGCGATGGCGAAGACGAGCGCCAGCGCGGCGGGCACGCCGTTCGGACCGGAAAGCGCTTGCAAGGGCAGATGCTTGGCGAGACCGAGGGCGAAGGCGAACGGCAGACTCGTGCCGCAGATGAGCAGCCACGCGGTGGCACGCCGGTTCTCCGCGGCGAGGATTCGGTGCGCCGCGGAGCCGGAGATGAACATGAGGAGCAGCAAGCCGAGATTGTAGAGAAACACCAGGACATTGGCGGTGCCGCTTCCCGCGGCGCCGAACAACTCGCCGATCGCGGGGAACACCTTGCCGAGGAGCATCGGCCCGAGCAAGATGCCGCCGAAGATCTCGCCGATGATCTTCGGCTGACGCGCTCTCAGGAACAGCAGCCCCGCGAGATTCGCGGTGCCGATGAGGAGCATCAGTGCGAGCGCCAAGGATCCAATTTCAGCCGTCGTCATCGTACTCCCCCGAAGGGTTTCATCCAGGGGGCGCGCTTCGGATGAAACGGCTCGAAGACGAGGCGGTACTCGTTGTTTTGGTTGATGATCTCGGACAGCCACGTACCGCCGCCTCGGCCGGTGCCCGCGAGAAAGATGGACTTGCGATGATCGGCATCGCGATCGATGACGAGCCGCTGGCCGATGCGACGGCGGATCGGTTGCAGGGTGGCAGCCAGGTTGATCATGTCGCGATCACTCCTTGGCTCGTCAGGTAATGAAGGATGAGACGGGCGTTGCCCTCGGGCGAACAATGCGCCGCGTCGAGCGTGATCTCGGGGTGTTGCGGTGGCTCGTACGGGTCGTCGATGCCGGTGAACGAGGTGATCTCGCCCTTGCGAGCCTTGGCGTACATGCCCTTGATGTCGCGCGCCTCGCAGACTTCCAAGGGCGTGTCCACGAACACCTCGACGAAGCGCGAACTGCCGACCATGCCGCGCACTTCGTTGCGTGTGCTGCGATAGGGACTCACGACGGCGCAGATGACCAGGCCGCCGTGCCGGACGATCTCGGCGGCCACGTAGCCGACGCGGCGGATGTGGGTTTCGCGATCCGGTTTGCTGTAGCCGAGGCCCTTGGACAGATGCGTGCGCACCACGTCGCCGTCGAGCAAGGTCACCCGCCGCCCGCTCTCGAGCAGCAGCGCCTCGAGCAGTTCCGCCGTCGTCGACTTCCCCGCACCGCTCAGTCCCGTCAACCAGATGCAAGCCCCCTTGCGGTGCGAGGGCGGATACGCTTCGGCGAGGATCTCGGCCACTTCGGGCCGCGTGAGCCAAGCCGGCAGCGGCTTGCCTTTGTTCAGGTATTCCTCACGCACCTGCGTCCCCGAGATCGACCGGCTGGGCATTTGCGGCGAGATCTTGGCGACCTCTTCGTAGCGATCCTCGTCGGTGAGATAGGCGAACTCGGCGAACGGCACCGGCCGGACACCGATCTCACCCATGAAGCGTCCGACGAGTTCATGGGCGTCGTACGGTCCATAGAAGGGCTTGCCGGTACTGTCGTTTCCGGGGCTCGCGTGATCGCGTCCGACGATCAGATGATTGGCGCCGTAGTTGCAGCGGATGAGCGCATGCCACAGCGCCTCGCGCGGTCCGGCGAAGCGCATCGCCAGCGGCAGCAGGGCCAAGAGCGTGCGGCTCGGATCGTAGTGATTCGCCACCAGCGTCTTGTAGGTGCGAACCCGCGTGTAATGGTCGATGTCACCGGACTTGGTGAGTCCCACCACCGGGTGCAGCAGCAATGCACCGTCGACTTCCTGGACGGCGCGCTTCGTCAGCTCCTCGTGAATCCGGTGCAATGGGTTGCGGGTGTTGAACGCCACCACATTCGAATATCCCAACTGCTCCAGCCGCGCGCGCGTCTCCGCGGGCGTGAAGCGAAGGTCCTGAAAATCATGGTGCTTTGGGATCTGCAGGACGCGAGGGCGGCCGGCAATGTGCAGCCTGGCCCACCTTCCCATCTCCGCCACCAGGGGATGACGTAAGTCCTGTGTGCCGAAGACCTTCGCGG
The DNA here is from genome assembly GCA_035649635.1 of Vicinamibacterales bacterium. GTDB lineage: Bacteria > Acidobacteriota > Vicinamibacteria > Vicinamibacterales > UBA2999 > Gp6-AA40. Next base: position 5,786 of record DASRJE010000164.1, read on the forward strand.
CAACTTCCGCCTTGTCCGATTCCCAGATCTCCTCGATGGTCATCACGGCCAGCAGGTCGTTCTTCGCGCTCCGCAACGCGATGTCGCGATCCAAGTGGATCGCCGACCCCGGCTCGACGGAGAGCGTTAACGGAATCGGAAACACAGGGCCCGACGCGAGCCGCATCTCGTCCAGCACGCGCTGGTGATCCTCTCGACCCATGAAGCGATCGAGCGGCGAGAATGCGCCGGTGGCCATGAGCTCCAGGTCGCATGTTTCCCGCGCGCTCAGCTGCACGGAGGGCAAGCGGCTGGCAGAGGCTTTGAGGTCAGCCAGCGACTCCGAGGCAGCCACGAGGTCCACCAGGCGACCGCCATAGGGGGAGATCAACGAAGAAGTTCGAGCAATCGCCACGTCCAATGCTCCATTTGTAGGAGAGTCCAATGAGGCACCAGGCTTCGCGCCCGCCGCGAACGTGCACGACGACACGGTGACGGCTGGCGTCCAGGCAAAAACACAGATGGCAAGGGACTAGGGCGTCTCCGCGGGGAGAGCGTCACACTACTCGAATGAGTCTATCACAGTCATTGGGGATCGACCCTCCCGACACTATAGGACCAAGACCACGCCAATGGAATTGGGGGAAGACGCG
>DASRJE010000165.1:0-127633 GCA_035649635.1 Vicinamibacterales bacterium
GCGATTGCTTGGAATAAACGGCTCAATCCTCGCCCATTGCCCGTCGCTAAACCAAAACAAGTTCGCCCGCATCTGTTGGCCCCCCGATTCGGTTGACCAACCCGTTGAATCTCAACATGGTTAATTGGGTCTTAACCCTAGAGACCCGGCTTTCGTTTGTACGCTGGAAACGTCCGACAAACGAGTGGGACGCTTGACAGAATTAGTTGATAAGCTAATACTTTTAGTATATGGCTGCAATGGACAAGCAATTCCGCGCGTTATCCGACCCTACGCGTCGCGAGATTCTGCGCCTGTTACGCGGCGGTCCGCTCACTTCCGGGGTGATCGCCGAGTCCTTCCCGAGCGCATGGGCGACAGTCTCGAGGCACCTCGCGGTCCTGCGTGAGGCCGATCTCGTCGTGGCAGAGCGGGACGGCCAGACCATTCGCTACGAGCTGAACACGTCAGTGGTTCAAGACGTGCTCCGCCATCTGGCGGACTGGGTGCAGCCCACGGCTGTACCATCGCGTCGGCGCGCGAGAGCCCGAGAGCAACGGGCATGACGATTGTTGCCGGCTTTGCTCGTCGCGATCGCGGCCTCGTCGGTGTGGGCTTCCTCGTCGGAGGAATCGCCTTCCCCTGGCTCCCCGGACCGTATCTGCCCGAGGCGTCGTTAGTGACGGTCGTCGCTCTGGCGTTTTTCCTTCCGACAACGGCACTGGCGACGTGCGTCGGTCAAGCCGTGTTCGGCGTCCGTACCGACGACGAGCCGTCTCGGGCATCCGCCGGAGTCATCGCCACGGCCACGACTGCGCTCTGCAGTTTCGCGCTAATCCTCCAAGTTCTTGTTCTCACCACACTGGTCGACGCGCCGATCCGGTGGCCTGCGCCCGCGCGTGCCGGGATGGTGTTGCTGGGACTCCATCTCGTCGTGGTCGGCAACGTCATACCGCGACTGAGGCCGGATGCTCAACTGGGTGTCGCTGTCCAGATGACGGACTGTCGTCGCCACGCCTGGATGCGAACCTACCGAACGGCCGGGTATCTCTGTGTCGTCATCGGGGTTACAGTCGCGATCGCAGGAGCGAGCCTCGGCGCGGCGCAGATCGACGCTGTGCTGAAGATCGTCCTCCTCAGCGCCTCAGTATGTGTGAGTTGGTCACTTCGCCGAGTATGGACCGCCTGATTCGCCCGTTGTGTGCGTAAGCGTCGACTACTTGCGATCGTGCTCGCCAGCGTCTGTCTCTTCGCCTGCAGCCGACGAGCGGGGCTTAATTTCGATTGCAACTGGGTGCGTGATCCTGCGCTGCGCGTTGATTTGCGCAATGAGTCACATGTCCAGCATCTCCTCGAGGACATCCGAGTTGCCGAGGAACTCGGGATGCGGTACGGCGACCGAATGGCCGGCTGGCGTCTGGTCGAAACCTTCGGCATCGTGTCGCGACACGGAGGGCTGAAGAATCGTGAGCTCGGTCGGCAGTCGCGCCAACAGTGCGTCGCCACGCTGTTCCGCGCCATCGCCTCGACGCATGAAGTCGCCGTGTCAGACATTGAACGCGTGCGGCCGCGGCTGGCGGAGCGCGGTTTCGACCTACCTGTCACAATACCTGTCGCTCTGCTCTTACTGTTTGCCGTCAGGCGATTCATGCGGTGGATCCGGAATCGGTTCGAAACTGACGAGTGGGCGGGCTGGGTCGTCGGCACGTTGTTCGCGTCTTTCATCATCCCCGCCGCCGTCGTCGCGATCGGAATGGCATGGGGGGTGGTCGTGGAAATCGTCAGGCTTGGCAACGAGCATGTGGGAGACCGTGCGAGGGTGGATGGCTTGCGCGCGAACTTCCTGGTTGTGCTCGGCACCGGAATCGTCGCGGTTTGGATCGCCAGTGGAATCACCGCGATCCAGAAACGGGCTGGACAAGCGCAGAGAGCGACATCGGTATCTGGCTAGCCAGCGCGCGTTTCCGTTCTATGGTGCGCGAAGGCACCGAGGCTCTACTTGCTCGCGCTCGCCTCGGCGGCACGCGACGCGCTCAGCATGTTGCGCATCGCGTAATTGCCTTCATGGCACGCGTACTCGAACATCCCGTAGACCGGCTCACGCTTCCACGGCAACGATAGCGTCCACGGCCGCGTCCACGTCCCAGGGTCGTCGATCGTGGCAGTGTATTGGAGCGTGTTCGCGTCCAGCATCGAGAACCGCTCAGTGATCGTGAGCCGGCCGCTCGTACGGCCGCCGCCGTTCCCACCGACGCCGGTCATCCCGTTCAGGTTCTTCGTCACGACGACCAGCGTGTTCCCCTCCCAGTGGCCACGTGAGTCACCCATGTAGGACGTGACAGTAGCCGGCAGGTGAGGACGGCCGTCGAGCGGTACTACGCGCGCCTCGTGAATCATCTCGTTCCGGATCACGACGTAGCCCGGTCCCTGCACGATTTCGTTCCCATTGTTGTAGATCGTCGGCAGCAACGAACCCATGACGCCGCGCGTGATGCAACGGTCGTAGAGGCTGCGATCGAGATGCGAGTCCGCCTCACGCCCCTGGAGTCGCTCACGTCGTGCCTTGGCTTCCGCCTGCTGCTGCACCTGGCGCGCCTGCCCCTCGGCCGACAACGGCGGCTGGCGGCCATCCGCCGGGTCGATGATGAGCGACGCCTGTCGCGACGGCTTGCCGGTCTCCTGCCAGTGCGGCGTCGGCGAGGTCGGGCAGCGGATGGCGCATGGCGTCGTGACGTCGGCGGTGAACACGTCGATTTCGGCGAGGAGCGATTCCTCCTCGTTCTTGATCTCGCTGGCACGCTTCGCGAACTCTTCCTCGGTCAGCACGTTGCGCGTGCCGAACCGCGCGGGGCGCTGCAGCGGCACGCCCACCATGTCGACACCGGGCCAGAACCCCTGGAGATCGGGGTCGCCCCACGGGGTCTTCGGCTGGACGAATCCCGCCGCAGGTTGAGTCAACGGCAGCGCGGCGGCACCCGTGCCGGCAGAAGTTGTATCGGTTGCCGGCGGCTGCTGGGCGAAAGCGCTGACAGAACTCAGAACGAATCCAATAATGACGGCGATGATCTGATGCTTCATGGTCGGCTCCAGAGACATGCGATCATATCGCGCTCCCTATGATCGCGATCATGTGGCAGTTCGACGTCAAGCACGGACACGAGTCCGAATTCGAGCAGCTGTACGGCGTCGAAGGCGAATGGGCGGCGATGAATCGCCTCTCGCGGTCCTATCTGGGCACCTCTTTTCTTCGTGACCAGAACCGCTCTTCCAGATACATCGTCGTCGAGTACTGGAGTGAGATGCTCGTCTACGAGCAGCATCGAGAGTTTCGAGCTGAGGCGGTCGCCGCGTTTGAGCAACGCAGCCGGGCACTCGTCGAGTCAGTCGAACCGTTGGGAGTCTTCTCGGCCCTCGATGTGCCTGATCGTTTCGGGCCGACCTGGTCCCAGCGCAAATAGTCGGGATTCAGCGGTGCAACTTGCCCGCTATGTACGCACCTGCACGCGCGTTCTCGGCGGCAGTGAACGACATCCCCGGCTCGTTCGGCGCATGCGGGATGATCCGGGCGTCGTAGTCCGCCGGCAACTCGAAGAGATGCGCGGGCGGCTCCGTGCGACGGATGTTCGACAACCGGTACTCGATGGTGCTTCGCGAGTCCGAATGACGTGACTCGATCAGCAGCTGAAGTTCAGCCGATTGCCAGCGCTCGTCCACCATCTCGATCCACTGGTCGTTGCGACGGTAGCCTGGCGGGACGACGATCGTAACGCGGCGTCCGGTCGCGTCCACTCCTGCAATGCGCTTGGTCCCAAGGGACTCATCCCGCACGTCGCCAAATGCGCCCGGGTCAGCCGACAACAGATCCCCGGCCCGGTAAAAGGTCATGAAGCGCGCGCCGCCAACGGGTACGTCAAACCAGCGATTACCGCCGGCGGTATTGGCCATGATGGAACGTGGCATTAACCGAGCAGTTTCTGTCCGAATATCCACCGTGAAGACACCGGGCCAGCGGCTGGGGTCGGGCGCGATGACGGTTCGAACGTGACGCTCGGACGCCGTCTTCGGCGCAGGCAGGCCCTCCATGTGTCTTTCGATGCGGACGCGACCAGCGGAGTCTCGGTAGTAGCGATCAGTCATGCTCTGCTCGAGTCGGGTACCATCCACCAGGACGGCGTGAACTGTGGTCGTCGCGTCCGCCGAGAACGGTGCTCCCAGAACCGGGGCGCTGCTCAGCGGACCGCCGATCGATTCAGCTGGCAGATTCGCCTGGCCGAAGGCCGTTGCGGTGAGCACGACTGCGAAACCAACAAGCGTGCATCCACAGCCCAGGAGTCCTCGATAGCGCATTGCTGGACATATCCTAGCGCGATCGCGTGCGCGCCGCCCGCCGTTCTGTGTGCCGGCTTCTCCGCCGAAATCGGTGGTTGTAACGCCAGGGCCCTGTCATTACACATGGTGGTTGTAGGCCGGCCGTTTGGCACGCTGAGGCCGGTCGAGAAGGAGAACCCGATGACGACGCACGCCCTGCAACCACACGTCAACACGACCCAAGAACCGCCAATCTACTTCCTGGGACTTCCCACTATCCTGAGAGCAACCGGGCGAACGACCAACGGCGCGTTCGGGCTTGTCGAGCAGTCGATGCCACCGGGGTTTGCGTCGCCGTACCACACTCACCATCTCGAGGACGAAGCGTTTTATGTTCTCGAGGGCGAGATGGCCATCGTCTGCGATGGTCAGTGGACGATCGCCGGACCCGGAACGTACGTGTTCGGGCCTCGCGAGATTCCTCACGGCTTCAAGGTCCTTGGCGATGCAGCGGCTCGCATGTTGCTCCTTTGCACACCTGGCGGTTTCTCCGAGTTCGTGGTCGAGATGAGCGAACCAATTCCCGCACCTCCTGACATGGCCAAACTCATGGCGCTGGCGGCGAAGTACAAGGTCGACATCCTCGGACCGTTGCCCGAGCAGGCAGATGCGCCGGCGACCACGACGACCGCGCGATCGTCCACGTCATTGAAGAATGCGGTGGATCGGATCCGGGCGCAGCACATTGCCGCCGTCAACGCCGGAGACATCGGTGCGGCGCTCGAGATCTTTGCGAGCAACGGGACGGTGATGCCTCCTGGGCAGCCGGCTCTTCAGGGCGCCTCCCTCCGCGAGTGGTTCACATACGTGTTCGCGAACGTCAGCCTTCAAGGATTCGAGATTCGACCCGATGCCGTCGAGCAGTACGGGAATGCCGCGATCGAACATGGCAACTGGAGCGCCACGCTCCAGCCCAGGAATGGATCACCAAGCCAGCCCGTCGGTGGAACCTACCTCACTGTGTACGCGCGCCTCGCGGACGGCAACTTGCGTGTGATTCGAGACATGTTCAACGGCATGCCCGGGTGATTCGTCGAGAAGAGCGATTCGAGGGACGTCTTACTAAAATGGAGCGCGATGTACGTCGGGCTGAGCGACGCCGACCTCGCGCCACGGATTGCCGATGGGGATAGCGAGGCGGAGGCCGAAATGTGCCGCCGGATGGGACCGCGGATTCGGCTGTATGGCCTTCGCCACCTGCGATCGTCATCAGCGGCCGACGATCTCGTACAACAGGTGTTGCTCAAAGTCATCGAAGCTCTGCGGGCCGCGCGCTTGCGAGAATCGGACAAGCTCGCCCACTTCGTATTGGGCACGTGCCGCATGGTGGTGGTCGAGCTGCGCCGCGCCTCGCACCGGCAGGAAGCGTTACTTGCGAAATTTGGAAGTGATCTCATCCCAGAGCCGCCTCCGATGCCCACGCTCGACGACCGTCAACTCGCCCGCTGCGTACAGACGCTCAAGGAGCGGGAGCGTTCCGTTGTCGTAATGACGTTTTACGACGAACACACGGCGGCGGAAACCGCGCGCTCGCTCGGGATCTCGGAGGCGAACGTTCGCGTCATCCGGCATCGCGCCGTGGCGCAACTGCGCGACTGCCTGGGGGTTACGCTGTGACGACGAAGAACGACGGCGGCACCGGTTGCTCGAATCTGGTCGAGGCGGCCACCCTCATGGACTACTGGCTCGCCCTCCTGCCCTCAACGGCTGAGGATGCCATCGAAGAGCATCTGATGACGTGTGACGCTTGCGGAGACCGGCTCCGACACGTCATCAGCCTGTCGGAGGGCCTTCGCACTCTCGCGCGATCGGGATCCTTGATGGTCGTGATCAGCGATCGGTTCGTGAAGCATGCGGCGGAGACGGGTCTCCGCGTGCGCGAGTACGCGCCTGCTCGCGGAGAGAGTATCCCGTGTACGGTCGCGGCTGACGACGACATGCTCGTGGCGCGTCTCGCGGTGGATCTGACGACGGCATCGCACGTGGATCTCAGTTGGTGCGATCCACGTGGCGTCGAACATCAACGGATGGCCGACATACCCATTGATGTCGAATCAGGCAGTGTGATCTGCCAGCAGTCCATCACATGGGGAAAGGCGTCCCCTTCGATGACGCTGACCGCGCGGCTCCTGGCGGTCAACGAGGCTGGAGAGGAGCACCTGCTCGGCGAGTACACGTTCAATCACACGCGAACGATCCCTGGGCCGCCAGGCTGGGAAGTGAGCTAGGCTAGGCTAAGCCTAGCCTCGGCTAGCCCGGATCTTGCCCGAACTCCCGGAAGTCGAAGCCGTTCGTCGCCAATTGCGCCGCGTCATGGAAGGCGCTCGCATCGAGCGCGTCGAGACTCGCCGCGCCGATCTCAGGCTGCCGTTCCCTCCAGACTTCGCCGCGCGTCTCGAAGGACAGCGCGTGCGATCGCTGCAGCGCCGCGCCAAGTATCTCCTCGTCGAGCTCGAGTCAGGAGAGACGCTGCTGATGCATCTCGGCATGTCCGGATCGTTTCGCGTCGTGAAGGGCAGTCGAGACGACATCCAGGGGAGCTTCTACTTTGAGCGCAGCCGTCTCGACGCGCACGATCACGTGCTCTTCACGATGTCCTCCGGCGCAACGATTGTTTTCAACGATCCCCGGCGATTTGGCCTGATGAGCATTGTTCCGGCCGGCGAGTTGACGAACGATCGGGCCCTGAAAGTACTCGGACCCGAGCCGCTCGACAAGGCCTTCAACACGATTTCGTTGGCCCGCGCGCTCAAGGGAAAGAAGACGTCGCTCAAGGCCGCCCTGTCAGATCAGCGCGTCGTAGCCGGCCTGGGCAACATCTACGTGTGCGAAGCGCTCCACCGAGCGCGACTATCACCAAAGCGGCGGGCGTCAACGCTGGTAACGGCAGCCGGTCAACATCGGCCCGGCGCCGAAGCATTGGTCGAGGCCATTCGAGAGGTGCTGAAGGAAGCGATTGCCAACCGTCACCGGCTGCAGGGAAACGATCGCTTCCGAGTGTACGACCGAGAGGGGCAGCGGTGCCCGAGGCGCGGCTGTCCCGGGACGATCAAGCGCATCGTGCAGGCTGGACGCTCAACGTTTTTCTGTCCGGTGTGTCAACGGTGATCTTTCGCCAGGAGTTTCTCGACGGCATTCGCAACGGCAGCATCACGATCGCTTTTCGTCGCTGGCGCCGTCCATCCGTCAAGGCGGGAGGGAAGTTGCTGACGGCCGCCGGCCTGCTCCACATCCGTGATGTGATCCCGGTCACGATTGGGAGCATCCTGGAGGCAGACGCTCGACGAGCGGGCTACGAGAGCCGTCAGGCGTTGGTCGAGGAACTGAACGAGCGGACTGACGGCAAGGTCTATCGAATCGAGCTGGGCGCGCTCGAAGCCGATCCGCGCATCGCGCTGCGCAAATCGGTGCCGGACTCTGATGGCCTCGACGCGTTAGCCGCCCGACTTCGTCGTCTTGACAGTCACGCGGGCGGCAAGCCGTGGACACGGCGGGTCCTTGAAACGATCGATGCTCACCCCGCAGTCCGTGCGGGCGATCTGTGCGTCATGGTCGGACAGGAAAAAATGCCATTCAAATTGAACGTGCGAAAGCTCAAGGCGCTCGGTCTGACCGAGAGCCTTGAAGTCGGATATCGTTTGTCACCGCGGGGCAAGAGCCTGTTGCACCGTCTCAGGGAGGGCGAGTGAAACAACCAACGCGACGCGAGTTCATTCAGGCGTCCGGCGCCGCCCTCGCTGCCTTCGGCACGAGTGGCGCGCCGGCGAGGGCGCAGCGCGTCGAATCGTTTGACATTACGGAAAAGAACATCCGCGAGCTCCAGGCTGCCATGACCGCGAGACAAGTGACGTCCGAACGGCTCGTCGATCTGTATCTGGCCCGGATCGCTGCGTACGATCAGACAGGCTCGCGTCTGAACGCCGTCGTCTGCATCAATCCAAACGCTGCTACCGCCGCGCGAGCGTTGGACGAAGAACGCAAGTCGCGAGGCCCACGCAGCCCGCTGCACGGCATCCCGGTTCTGCTCAAGGACAACTTCGAAACCAGGGATATGCCAACGACGGGGGGGTCGCTGGCACTGCGTGATGTCGTGCCGCCGCGTGACGCCTTCCAGGTTGCGCAGTTGCGCCGGGCTGGCGCCGTTCTTCTCGGGAAAGTGAATCTCCACGAGCTGGCACTGGGCCTGACCAGCATCAGCTCGTTGGGTGGACAGACGCGGAACCCGTATGACGTGACTCGTACGCCGGGCGGCTCGAGTGGTGGCTCAGGCTCGGCTGCGGCTGCATGCTTCGCCGCCTTCACGCTGGGCACCGACACGAGCGGATCGATCCGGATTCCGAGCTCGCATAACTCGCTCGTGGGCCTGCGCCCATCCGCCGGTCTCTCGAGTCGCGCGGGCATCATCCCATTCGGTCATACCCAGGACACCGGCGGTCCGATGGCGCGCACAGTCGAGGACATCGCACTGATCCTCGACGAAACCGTCGGCTACGACCCCGCCGATCCGACGACGCGGGCGAGTGCCGGCAGGATTCCTCGGAGCTACACGACATCGTTGAAGCAAGGCTCGCTGAAAAACGCCAGGATCGGTGTCCTGGCCGAGTTTTTCGGATCGGCGCCCGAAGACGAAGAGGTCGCTCTCGTCGTGCGTCGCGGAATCGAAGAGATGAAGGCGCGCGGCGCCACCACCGTCGACATCGTCGTTCCGGATTTGGCGAAGCTGATTGCGGCATCGAATCTCTTGACGCAGGAGCTCAAGGTCTACCTGGGTGACTACCTCAAGGATGCGAGAGGTTACGCGGCGTCGATCGAAGAAATGCTGGAGACTGGGCTCCACAGCGCGGCGATTCAGGGCATTCTCGACGTGGCGAATGGGACCGCCGCGGACTACCTCTCGAGTGACGACTATCGCAGTCGCCTGTCTGCGCGCGAGGCGCTGGCGAAGGCCGTCATCGCCGCGATGGAGGCGGATCGGCTCGATGCGATCGCTTATCCAACCATCCGACGAATTGCGCCGATTGTCGGAGGAGCGCAGGCAGGAAGCAACGCCGCGCTTTCCGCCAACAGCGGCTTGCCGGCAATCACGGTGCCCGCTGGTTTCACGGCCGGTGGCTTTCCAGTTGGCATCGAGCTCATTGGTCGACGATTTGCGGAGCCGACGTTGCTCGCGCTGGCATTCGACTTCGAGCAATCGACGCACCACAGGCGGTCCCCATCTCTGAGTGCTTCGGCGCCCGAGCCAGTCCGCGTGCCTGACGGCATCCGCATCCTGGTGAAAGCGACAGGTGCGCATTCAGTGCCAGTGTCGAACGTGGCGTACGAGGCAGTCGGCGGCTTCACATTCGAGGAGTCGACACGCCGGCTTGGCTACGACGTTCGGCTCACGGGCACTCGCGATGACGCCGCCGGCGTCTACTTGCACAGGCGCGCCAGCCGCCAGAACGGAGGCGTCGCTTACGTCCTCGCGAGATCCGCCGCGCCACAGATTTCAGGAACCATCACGTTGACCGAAGCCGAGGCCACCGACCTGAAGGCAGGGAAGTTTTACCTCTCCGTCCTCAGCAAAAAGAGTCCCCGACTCAGTGCCCGCGCCGATCTGATTCTCCAGTGATGCTCGTCAACTCCCAATTTCCAATTCCCAACTCCCAAGTAGAGCGACTGAAGTTTGGGAATTGGGAGTTGGAGATTGGGAATTGATCCCTCTTCCATCTACTTCGGTGGTGTTGGCTTCGGGCCGTCCGCTCCAACCAGGTGATGGATAGACTGATTGTTCTCCAGGCAGATCATCTCCATGATCTCGGTGTCGGGCATGAGCTGCCATCTCAGTCGTGTCGTAAACGGCCGCGTGTAGGCCTTAGGATCGTCGATGGTCTGCTCGATCTCGATCGTCCCGAAGTTCGGACGCCTGAAGCGCTCGATCGTACGACCTTGCTCGGTCAGCGGGCTTCCATTGATGTCCAACCAGCCGCCGTCCCTGAATCCCGTCGTCTCGACGATGAGCGTATCGCCTTCCCAACGGCCGACGGAGTAGCCGTAGAACCACGGCTGGGGATCGCCTTTGGGTATGGATCGTCCATCCGTGAAGATCTGCCGAATGCCCTGATGCGTTTCATAGAGCAGCAGCACAACACCCGGTGTCTGAATGACCTTGCGCGGGAACGTGTGCACGTTGAACTGCTGATTGCCAAGTGGCAGGCACCAGACGTCGGGATTGTCCTTGCTGTTGTCCGCCATGCGCTTCTGCAGCACCTCCTTCGCCCACGGCCGCAGCGGGAGCCCGTCCTTGAATCCCACTCCGATGTCTCGGAAGGTAGCCATCGGTTTCTCGTCGAGGCTGAGTGCCTCGCGCGGCTCGTTGTTGCCGCGGGGGACGTTTCGGTAGACACCGGACAGGTCTGGTTTGCCATCAGGCGTGCGTGGCGTCGGGCCGTTCAGATCGACCTTCCCGTCGGACGTCCGCGGCGCACGCGGTTCCTTGTGATCGGGCCATTGAGCGGACAACGGTGCAGCGATGATGACGATTGCAGCAATCAGAATGAAGAACCGGATGAACATGTTCGTAGTACCTGTCCGGTGAGTGTAGCCCGGGGCGCAACGAAGCCGCCACGCCGGATATACTTCGCGGCGAAAGTCCGGCTGCCACCTGCGCACGCCGCGCTTCGGTGTCCAAGCCGGACGCTACATTGCGTGGGATTTCTATCGTTCATGTACCCGTGGGGCGTCCTGTTGCAGGCGCTGGCCATGGTTCATTTTTTGCGGCGTCGCCCGGAGACCGTCTGGATGTACGTGATCCTGTTCCTCGGTCCGCCGGGCGCGCTCATCTACATCCTCATTGAGGTCGTTCCGGATCTCGGGCTGCTTCGACATGTCTACGATGCCTTCGGGCGGCGCAAGCGCATCACTCAACTGGAAGCCGTGGTCCTCGAGAATCCATCAGCGGGCAATTACGAGGAGCTCGGGGATCTCTATCTTGAAGAGGAGAAGTTCGCTCGCGCGCGTGAGTGTTACGACAAGGCCATCTCACCGCGCACGACTCACAACGACCCGATCTACCGTCGCGGTGTCGCGGCGATTCATTTGAACGACTTTGTCGCGGCGGTCAGCGACCTCGAGTACGTGACCTCGCGCGAGCCCAAGTACGACTCCTATCGTGCCATCGCGCTCCTGGCGCACGCGTACGCCAACACGGGCCGTAGGGCAGAAGCGGACCGCCTGTTCGTCGAGGCGACTGAGATGTCGACCTTGTCTGAGACCTACCTGAACTACGCGACATTCCTCGCATCCCAGAACCGGAACGATGAGGCGCGGCAATGGGCCCAGCGGATCCTCGCGAAGAAGCCGACCATGCCGCGCTACTTGCAGCGTCGGGAGCGGCCCTGGTTTCGCAAGGCGACCGCGCTGTTGAAGCGGCTTCGCGCAGTCGGCTAAGCTCGCTTCGTTCGAGTCCCACTGCGAAGGGGCGGGTCTTGGACCCGCCTGGGCGAACATGAGCGCGCCTGGAGAATGGCGATGAAAACGTTGAAGCTGATGAGCGCGGCCAGCCTTTGCCTCGCGGCGACGACCATCATGGCGCAGGAGCCCGCCTGGAACGCATCGGCGATCAAGGAGTGCGACCGCGCGTGTCTCGTCGCCGTGCTCGACGGATACATGAACGCCATCTTCACGAGGGATTCCACAGCGGTGCCGCCGCTCTCGATCGACGTGAGGATGACCGAGAACACGGCGCAGATCGACGTCGGCGAAGGCGTCCTGTGGCGATCGAAGACAGAGGCGACGAGCTTCAGGATCTTTGCGTATATGAAGCACATCCGGCCGCGACGTGCGCTCATCCTCGACGAGCAGAAGCAAACCGTCGGCACGTTCCCGTTGTTCGTGCACGACGGTACGCGTCGGGGTGCGCCACCCGACGCGCCGCCGAGCATGCTGCAGAATCTCGTGACGATGGAGACGTTCTCGGTTCGAGGTGGTTTGATTCATCATGTGGAGGCGGCGCCGTTCGTCACGCTTCCTTATGGGCTGGGCAATGGCTGGACGCAGGGATCGGGACGGTAGAACAGTTCCGGGTTTCCGCCTCCGCCAAGGCTACGGCGGACGCGCCGAAGCGCTTCGCGCGAAGGCGGGCCGGGCTCCAGGTTCCGGTTCGAGTTCCGGGTTCGAGGTTCTTTGGTTCGGTGTTCCTGTGAGTGCCGTTAGAACCCACTCTCTATTCATCGTCGTGCTGCTCGTTGCGGCGCTGGCATCGGCTACGGTGCTGGCGGAACCTGAAGAGCGATTCAGGCTCGTGCCGCTCGACGCGAGCGGCCTGATTCCCTATTTCATCGCCGATGGAGCGGAGCGATCACAGTTCCGGGCTGGTGACAGTCAACTGGCGCTGTGGGCTCTCGAAGAGTGGCAACGCAGCGCCGGCGGCACGCTGCGATTTGAGCGAGCCGATCATGAGGACGCTGCGCTGCTGCGCTTTGCGTGGCTGCCTTGGGCCGCCGATGCCGCGCTCGGGCGCATGGATCCCAGGATGGTGAGCGGACATCCTGGCGCTTCGATTACCGTGCGGCCCGACGAGGATCGATTCCGGCCCAGCATCAGGCGCAGCGTCCGTGAAGATCCGCTCATGCGCGACGTGGTGCTTTACTACGTGTGCCTGCACGAGATCGGTCATGCACTTGGCCTCAGCCACAGCAGCAACCCTCGCGACGTCATGTGGCCGGGAAACAACGGCGTGACCTTGCCGATATACGAACGCTATCGTCATCTCATACAGACGAGAGATGACATTCCCCGTACCACCTGGCTCTCTCATGACGATCTCGCGCGGTTCGGGGAAATCTGGGCCAGCCAAGGGGATTTCAAGAGGCACGCCCCCGTGGCTAGTTCGCCGTCGGCTTCTGCGCGCTCTCGATAACGAGTATCTCGACGGGTCCGCGCTCCGGTTCGAGTTTGAGGCCCCACTGCTCCTGAAGCGCGGTGAACACCGACAGTCCGTTCTCGCTGCCGGGCAAGCGAGGAAAGCCGGGTAGCGGTTCGGGGGCGAAGGTCAGTTCGCCATCGAACGTTCCCGACAGCCCCGTCTTGTCGACCACCGGACGATCTCGTTCCGGGATGACGCGGCGCGCCAGTTCCGAGGTGGTTTCTCCCTTGAAACTGATCGTCATGCTGCCGCCACTCAGCCTGAAGGACACCTGGCACTCCGGTTCCGATCCGTTCGCGGGTGCCGTTCCTCCCGGGCCGCGCTTCAGTCGCAGCGCAGCGCAATCCACTCGCGACGGTCGCAACTGTGCGCCGGTACTGCCATCGCGGCGCGTCGTCACAAGGTGGTAGACAGAGACGTCGCGTGTCTCGACACGCGTGCGCAGTGCGAACCGTTCCTGTAGAAGCGAGCGAAGCATCGCCTGTAACCGGTCAACGCCACCGCCCGCCTCTGAGGCCGCCGCCACTTCGAAGCGATCCGAGGTCATCCATTCGGAGCCACCGGCGATTCGAACGTCCTGCACGTCGTAGGCGCGCCGAATGAGGTCGCGAAGAGTCGCCTGCGTGGCCGTCAGTCTGCCGCCGGGCAGGAACCGAATGGTTACGCCGACGGGGAATCCGAACGGATTCGGTTCAGGTCGTGGACTTGCCTTCACCGAGGCTGCGTCAAACGTGGCCCCTGTTGACGTCGCGATCTGCTGGGCGGCGGCCGTGGCTGGCACGCCCAGTGCGAAGGCAATGATGAATCCGGAGAGCGGGGGCTTCCCTGGCCTGAGCAAGGTCGAGGGCAGCCTCCGCGTAGATCGAAAGGAAATGCACAGAGCCGTTCGCATGCCGGCTTAGACGGGGCGCTCGTCTGTCCCGTTGACGTCGTCTCACTTGCTTTGCGCAAGGCCCATGAAGATGAATTTCTGGATGCGCCTGTTTTCCGGTTTGAGCGGCGTCACTTCCGTCACATACAGATTGCCCCTCGAATCGGCCGCCATGTGATGGAGAGTTCCGAAATCACCGGGGGCCGAGCCCCATTGTCCAAACGAATCCAGGAGCGTAAGCGTCCGGCGATCGAAGACCATCACGCGTGCCTGACTCCGATTGCCGACATACAGAAACTGCTGCGCCGGATCGGCTGAGAACGCCGTGCTCGCAGCCGTCGTTCCGTTGCCGCACTCTGGCGCCTTGCACTCCCGCCCGATGAACACCTGATTCACATACTTCCCGGCGAGCGTGAACACCTGTACGCGTTTGCCGCCGCGGTCGGAGACGTAAACCATGCCGTCGTTCGACACGCGCGCCGCGTGCACGGGTTGTACGAACTGCGGCGCACCTTCAGGATCGGTATCCGGGGGTGCCGGGTTGGGAGCGGCATCAGTGGGGACATTGCCAAAGGCTCCCCACATTCGTTTGAACTTGCCGCTGTCGGCGTCGAATACGATCACGCGACGGTTGCCGTAGCCATCCGCCACGATCAACTCATTCGTCTTTGCGTAGACGAACGCGTCAGCGGGCTGGTTGAGGTTCTGCGTGTCAGCGTTCCCCTTGCTTTGACCGGCCCGGCCGATCTGCATGACGAACTTTCCGGCTTTGGTGAACTTCAGGATCTGGTGGTCTTTGTCGCCGTTGCCGCCGATCCAGACGAACCCTTTCGGATCGATGTAGACGCCGTGCTCGGAGTTGGGCCACTCGTATCCCTGGCCCGGTCCGCCCCAGGCCTGGATGAAGTTTCCGGCCTCGTCAAATTCCAGGAGCGGTGGCGCTGCCCGTCCCTTCTCCTCTTTACCGAGCGTGCCGGGTCGCTGCAGGACCCACACGTGATCCTGCGCGTCGATCGCGACACTGGCCACCTGTCCGAATTGCCACTTGTTCGGAATCTTCGGCCACGCCGGGTCCACCTTGAATCGTGGCGCCTCCGTGCCTGGCTTGCCCTGTCCGAGGACGAGGGCCGCCACCATCAACACGCCCGCGATCGACGTCATGACTTGCTTCATGGGAGCGCATTTTGTCACGAAGGCGTGGTCACGAAGGACACGAAGATCTTTGCCACGAAGGCACGAGATCCGGAAGAACTGCGGGAGGTGAGAGAATGCTGTCGGTGGAATGTCCCCGCTGCGGCGTCTCGATGCATCAGGAGACCTTCGACGGTCATCTCGGTCGCTCCATCGTGATCGACATCTGCCACGCCTGTCAGTGTTTCTGGTTCGACGCGCGCGAAAGCGTGTCGCTCACACCCGGGTCTACGCTGGCGCTCTTTCGCGTCATCGGCGAGAAGCTGACGAGTCCGCAGCACAGTAACGCCGAGCTCGCGAAGTGTCCCCGCTGCAAAGGGCGACTGCGACGAACGCAGGACATGCAGCGCTCGACGCGGTTCGAGTACCTGAATTGCCCGAATGGCCACGGGCGGCTCATCACCTTCTTCGACTTCCTGCGGGAAAAAGACTTCATCCGGCCGCTCACGACGCAACAGATCGACGAGCTGCGGCAGAACGTCGGCTCCGTGAATTGCGCCAGCTGCGGCGGCCCCGTGGATCTGAGCCAGGGCGCCGCCTGTTCGCACTGCGGAACGCCGCTCTCCATGCTCGACATCAAGCAGGCGGAGAGGCTCGTCGCGCAGTTGCGGAAGGCCGAAGACCGGGCCAACCAGCCAGTCGATCCGGCGCTGCCGATCGAGTTGCTGCGAGCGCGCCGCGACACGGAGCGCGCATTTGCGGGCATCCACGATGACGATCTCTGGTTCAAGGACGTAGCATCAACCGACCTCCTCGGCGCCAGTCTCACCGCCGTTGCGAGATGGCTGAAGAAGCACGCCTGATGTCGTCCTGGAACACCAGGAACCAGGGTCGTATTGATCATTTGGCGTACGAAGGGAGCTGAACGCGAATGGGAATCATGGATTTCATCAAGGGCGAGCTGCTCGAGATCATCGAATGGACCGACGATTCCAGAGACACGCTTTCTTACCAGTTTCCCGATGATGACAAGGCCATCAAGAACGGGGCCCAGCTCATCGTTCGTGAGTCGCAGGTCGCGCAGTTCGTCTACCTCGGTGAGTTTGGCGACACGTTCAAGCCCGGGAAGCATTCGCTGACGACGGACAACATTCCCGTCCTCACCAAACTGAAGTCATGGCCGTTTGGCTTCAATTCGCCATTCAAGGCGGATGTCTACTTCGTGACGACGCGATTGTTTACCGGCAACAAATGGGGCACGTCCAACCCGGTGATGCTTCGCGACAACGACTTCGGCATCGTCCGCGTGCGCGCGTTTGGGATTTACGATTTCAAGGTCGTCGAGCCCAAGACGTTCCTCAAAGAGGTCGCCGGATCCGATCACAACTTCAGGCTCGATGAATTCAGCGACACGATGCGCTCCCGTATCGTCAGCATCTTTACCGACGCGATCGCCAGCGCGAAGATCCCGGTGCTGGACGTCGCGTCGCGTTACACCGAGCTTGGCGAGGCGCTGTTGCCGCTCATCAACCCGGCCATCATGGCGAAGTACGGCATCGAGATCGGTAGCTTCATCGTCGAAAACGTGTCCGTTCCACCGGAGGTGGAGCAGGCGATCGACAAGCGCTCGAGCATGGCTGCGGTGGGGAATCTGAACGACTTCGTGAAGTATCAGATGGCCAAAGGCTTCGAAAGCGGAGGAGGCGCGGGGGCGGCCGGTACGGCAGCGGAGTTGGCCGTCGGCTTTGGGCTGGCGCAACAGATGATGAAGGACGGCTTCATGAGTGGTCACGCGACGCCCACGATCGCCGTGCCCGGTCAACCCGCGCAGCCTGCTGGTCTGCCCGAGCTCTTGAGCCCCGCCGAAGCGGCGCAGACGCTGGGGGTCACCGAGGCCGATGTGATGACCGTCCTCGAGTCTGGCGAGTTGAAAGGCCGAAAGATCGGCTCCACGTGGCGCATCCCACGAGCGGCGATTACGAGCTACATGTCTTGACGGCTCAAGTCGCAGCACTCGAGAAACACGAGTGCCCCGCCTGCGGTGCCCAGGCGGAGTGGAATCCCGCAACGCAAAAGCTCGTGTGCCCGTTCTGCGGGACCGAGTCGCCCTATAAGATCGATCGCGAGCAAGGCAAGGTCGTCGAACTCGATCTGGTGAAGGCGCTGCGCGACCTGCCCGAGGAAGAACGCGGCTGGCAGACGGAGCGTCGCAGCGTCCAGTGCCAGTCGTGCCGCGCCGTGATGGTATTCGATCCATCGCGGGTCGGGCAAAACTGCGAGTTCTGCGGCTCGCCTGCTCTCGTCGACTACCAGGAGATCCGATCGCCCATCCGTCCGCAGGGCGTCCTGCCTTTTCGAATAGACGCCAGTCGCGTGCGCGACGATATTCGGCGGTGGTGGAAGAGCCGTTGGTTTGCGCCGGGGAAACTGGCGTTCGCGGCCCTCGTCGACACGATCAAAAGCCTCTACATCCCTTACTGGACATTCGACGCGCAGGTGCACTGCCCGTGGACTGCGGAGGCTGGCTATTACTACTACGTCAATGTGCCGGGCGTGGATAATCGCGGGCGGCCCGTCATGCGGCGCGAACGTCGCGTCCGGTGGGAGCCCGCGTCAGGTGTTGTCGACACGTCCTTCGACGATGAGGCGGTGCCTGGGACGCAGGGAATGCCGATTGACCTGTTGCGCAAGGTCGAGCCATTTCCGACGAAGGAAGTCGTGTCGTACGACACCGCGTTTCTGTCGGGACACGTCGTCGAGCACTACCAGGTTGTGCTACTCGACGCCGCTCAACGATCGGTTGAGCAGATGCAGGGTAAGCTCGTGATGCTCTGCACGCAACAGATCCCAGGCGACACGCACCGCAATCTGCAGATCTTCCCTGAATTCTCCGGACGCACCTTCAAGCACGTCCTCGTGCCGGTGTGGATGCTGAAGTACGACTTCGGCTCGAAGCCTTACCAGGTGATCGTCAACGGCTATACCGGCGCGATCGCCGGTCGTCATCCGCTGAGTTTCTGGAAGATCGCGCTCCTCGTGCTCGTCGCGCTGCTCGTTGGCCTCATCTGGATCTGGCTCAACTCTCAGTCGTAGCGCGTAGAATGCGCGCGTGGCGCTCGACACGATCGGAACCGGTAGTGGCGCGCGGCAACCTGCGAGGTGCTCGAACTGTGACGCACCGCTCGATGGACCCTACTGTTCGCGGTGCGGACAGAAAGCGGTCAACCTGCATCTTCCGTTCAGGCAATTCGTCTCGGAGGTGATCGACGACGCGCTCAGCCTCGATACGCGGCTGGTGCGCACCGTCTGCCCCCTGCTGTTCCGACCCGGCCTGGTGACGCGTGACTATCTGCTGGGACGACGCGTGACTCATGTCCCACCGTTGAGGGCCTATCTCATTTCCGCGCTGATCTTTTTCGGCTTGTTCTCGATCTTTCCCGCTCGCACGCCGGTCGATGTCTTCACGACCAAGGAGACCAGACCTGCCGGGGAGGGAGCCCGCATGTTGTTCGAGTTTCCGGCGCGCGTGCCGGTTGCCGACGCCCGCTACCAGCAGCTAGTGGCAAGGGCGAAAGCGAACCCCGACGACTTCGCGCGCGCGGCCGGCGCGGCCGTCCCGCGCGTCTTCTTTCTCTTCCTGCCGATCTTCGCGGCGTTCCTGAAACTGTTCTACCGCCGTCAGGGCTACTACCTGGATCACCTGGTGTTCTCGCTCTACTATCATGCCTTCGTCTTCGTGGTGTTTACGTTGTTCTTCCTGTTGAGCCGGACCGATCCCTGGCTTCCGGCTTTCGTGAGGGCCGTCGTCGGCTACGGGCTTCTCGGGTGGCTGCTGGCGTATCTGCCGCTCGCACTGCGTCGCGTGTATGGCGGATCGAACTGGCGGACGTTCTCCAAGCTCGTGGGGCTGGGCGTACCGTATCTCGTGATCTTCTTCGGGATCGGCATCCCGCTCGTCATGTTCATTGGCCTGTCGACGTTCTGAGTGCCGGAGCGCAGAGGAAGCGGAGAGCGCGGAGTTTCAACGCAGAGAACGCCGAGGAGCGGAGGAACGCAGGGGCCACGGGTCGAGCCGGCCCTTTTGGGCCGGCACAACGAACGGGCGAGACGGCGATCACAAGCGTCGCGCAACACTCATGACGCTTGTGTCGCTGCCTCGCCCGTTCGTTGCCGCGCGAAGCGCGGCAACCCGTGGCGTTCGCTCGCTGTCTCTGCGCCCCTCTGCTCCCCTGCGTCCCCTGCGTTGACGCTCTTCCCCGCGCCCTCTGCTTCCTCGGCGCCCTCGACTCGGCTCAGCCCGCGAATGGGGTACGCTGATCGGCATGAGTCCGAGCGGCCCCACGACCGCTACCGATCAGGCCGAGTTGCTGGCCCGCCTGCGCGAGACGATCGAGCTGCTCGAAAGGATCGCAGCCGACCGCACCGTCCTCTCGGGTGTACCAGACGAAGGACGGAAGCGGCTGCTGCAGGCAGTCGCCAACGTTTACAGCCCCGACCGTGTCGAACGGCGACGGATGTCGAAGGTCGTGGCACGCGAGCGAAAAGCCGCGCGTGTACGCAGCGACCAGGATGTGCTTCGCGAGACCGGCATTCGCACGCTTCGACGTAAGCCGGTGTTTCACACGCCCAACGTGTTCCCCACGCAGTCGGTCGCGGATGGCTTTGTCGCACATGACGTTCATGACAGTCGCGATGCGGACGACGAATCCCGGATCCCGAACCACGAACCCCGAATCCCAGATCCCGAATCCCCAATCCCGAGTCCCGAAAGCCATGAGCGTCAGCACTGCTACGTCTGCAAGCAGAAGTACACGACCCTCCACGACTTCTACGATCAACTGTGTCCGTCGTGCGCGGCGCTGAACGTCACGAAACGTACCGAGCGCGCCGATCTGCGAGGTCGCGTGGCGCTGTTGACAGGCGGCCGCGTCAAGATCGGCTACCAGGCCGGACTCAAGCTCCTTCGATCGGGCGCCCGCCTCATCGTCACGACCCGCTTTCCCCGGGACGGGGCGATGCGCTACTCGACGGAACCCGACTTTGCCGAGTGGGGAGACCGACTCGAGATCTTCGGTCTCGACCTGCGTCATACGCCGAGCGTCGAGGCGTTCTGCCGCGAGCTGCTCGATACGCGCGACCGCCTGGACTTCATCATCAACAACGCCTGCCAGACCGTGCGCCGGCCACCTGACTTCTACGCGCACATGATGGAAGGGGAAACAGCGGCGCTCACTCAGATGCCGGAGCATGTGAGGAGGCTCGTCGGCCGTTATGAAGGATTGCGTGGATATCGGATCCCGAGTCCCGAGTCCCGGATCCCGAGCCCCGAGCCTCATGCCTACGGCATCACGCACGCCGCGGAGCTCTCGCAAGTGGCCCTGCTGCCGGAAGAGCGAGCAGCGCAGAAGGATCTATTCCCGGAAGGCCAGCTCGATCAGGACTTGCAGCAGGTGGACTTGCGCGGTCGGAACTCGTGGCGTCTGCTGCTCGCGGAGGTTTCGACGGTTGAGCTGCTCGAAGTGCAGCTCGTGAATGCCGTCGCGCCATTCGTTTTCAACGCACGGCTCAAGCCGCTGATGCTCCGCACGCCCGAGCGCGACAAGCACATCGTCAACGTGTCCGCCGTCGAGGGGCAGTTCTATCGCAACTTCAAGACGACCCGGCATCCGCACACCAACATGGCGAAAGCGGCGCTGAACATGATGACGCGCACGGCGGCGGCCGACTACCACCAGGACGGCATCCACATGAACAGCGTCGACACGGGATGGGTCACCGACGAGGATCCCGTCGAAATCGCAACCAGAAAAAGAGCGGAGCAGCGGTTTCATCCGCCGCTCGACATCGTCGATGGCGCCGCCCGCATTGTCGACCCCATCATCAGCGGTTTCAATACCGGCACGCATCTGTGGGGTCAATTCTTGAAAGACTACAAACCGGTGGATTGGTAAAAAGGGGAACCCATAAAATAGTGACGATATGGAAACAATCAATTTCACACGCGGGGTACCCGCCAACGAATCATTCCCGACCGCCGAACTGATCGACGCCTCGACCGCTGTCTTCAAGTCGCACGGGAACCAGATGCTTCAGTACGGACCGTCGCGCGGTTTCGAGCCGCTGCGCCAGTGGCTTGCAGAATGGCAGCACGTCGACGCCGATCGCGTCATCACCGCCAACGGTTCGCTGCAACTGATCGAGTTTCTCTGCCTGCACATGATCAAGCCCGGTGATCTCGTCTTCACCGAGTCGCCGAGTTACGACCGCACACTGGGCTTGCTTCGTCGCCATGGCGCTCGCGTCGTCGGCATTCCGATGGAGCCTGACGGTCCCGATATCGGCGCGCTCGAGAGCGCGCTGAAGAAGGCCGTGCCGAAGTTCTTTTATCTGATTCCCGACTTCCAGAACCCTGCTGGAGCGACGTGTTCGGGCGTCAAGCGCCGCGAGATCGCGGAGCTGGCCGCGAAGTACAACGTGCTGCTCGTCGAAGACGCGCCGTATCGGATGCTGCGCTACCGTGGGAACGAGGAGCCGACGCTGTACGAGATGGCACCGGACCGTACGCTCCATATGAGCTCGTTCACGAAGCTCATTGCGCCCGGTGTTCGTACTGGATTCATGCTCGGAGACGCGGCGATTCTCGGTAAGTTGGCCAAGGTCGCTGAGGACACGTACATCTCGCCTGGATACGTGGCGCAGGCGATCACGTACGAGTGGTGCCGGCGAGGCTTGCTGCCGCCGCAGATCGAGCGTCTCAAGAAGCTGTACGCTCCGCGTCTGGACGCGTGTCTCGCCGGCATCGACAAATACATGCCGGAGGCGAAGGCGACCAAGCCCGATGGCGGGTTCTTCATCTCGCTGACGCTGCCCGAGGGCGTGAGCACGACGGCCGTACGCACGCAGGCAGCGACCAAGGGTCTGAATCTCGCTGACGGTCTTGCCTTCTTCCCTGAAGGGGGCGGCGAGCGCTTCGTCCGCCTGCCGTTCTGCGCGCTCTCGCCACAGGAAATCGACGAGGGTGTGAAGAGACTCTCGGATGCCGTGCGCGAGACGCAGGCGGCGCCGGCCGCGCGATAGTAGAGCGGGGGCTTCAGCCCCCGCGTCGACGTTACTTCGTACCGCGGCCGAGTTGGGTGACTGATTCATGGTGGGACCCGAGTTCGAATTCCTTGTGCCGGCCCCACACGGAGTCTATACTCGCGCCGGAAGCCAGCATGACCCGGCGGTTCTCGCACATCGCCTCCCTGCTGAACCGGGCCAGTGAACTCGAGAGGGCCGCAT
The DNA here is from genome assembly GCA_035649635.1 of Vicinamibacterales bacterium. GTDB lineage: Bacteria > Acidobacteriota > Vicinamibacteria > Vicinamibacterales > UBA2999 > Gp6-AA40. The sequence goes on from DASRJE010000165.1 coordinate 22,536, forward strand.
GACTCCAAAGCGCGGACCGAGGTTCAAGGCCGTTCTCGCGATGCTTCTGTCGGTTATCCCGGCCGTTGGCCAGGCGCAGACCGGCAACATCCCGCGCGGTCCGGACGGCAAACCTGATTTGAGCGGCGTCTGGCAGGTGCTCAACAGCGCTGCCTGGGACTTACAGGATCACACCGGGGCTCTGAATTTTCCCCCGGGACAGAGCGTCGTAGAGGGCGGAACCATCCCGTATCTGCCAGCCGCGGCCGCAAAGCAGCGGGACAACTTCGAGCATCGAGAGACCGACGACCCGGCAGAAGTCACCTGCTATCTTCCAGGCGTCCCCCGGGTGACCTACATGCCCTTCCCGTTCGAAATCATTCAGACGCCGAAGGTGATCGTTTTCTCCTACGAATTCGCGCACGCCCGACGCCACGTGTTTACCGACGGCTCGCCCCATCCGGCCGGCTTTCCGGATTTCTGGATGGGAGACTCACGCGGCCGTTGGGAAGGCGACACATTGGTCGTGGATGTCACCAATCTGGATGAACGGACGTGGCTCGATCACGCCGGAAACTTTCACAGCGATGCTCTGCACGTGGTGGAACGCTACACTCCGATTGACGCCTCGCACCTCATGTACGAGGCGACACTCGAGGATCCAAAAGTGTTCTCGCGGCCCTGGAAGATCAGCATGCCGCTCTATCGCCGCATCGACAAGAACGTCAAGATCCTGGAGTACGAGTGCGTCTATTACCTCCAGGACAAAAGGTATAGCAACGCGAAACCCGTAGGAGTACCGCAATGAACGCCGTACTGTCCAGAATATCCGTCGCAACAGCCGTCCTCGCGTTCGTCGTGACGGCCGTTCCGCTGAACGGTCAAGAGAAGGCGGCGGCAAAGTACGTCGCTCCGCGCACGGCGGACAATCATCCCGACATGCAAGGCGCCTGGGCGCGTCGTGGCGTCGGCCTTCAAGAGGCCAATGCTCCGAGCACGCCGCTCGGCGATTTCGGGAGCACCGGTCAACCCTATCCCACGGTCTTCAACACCGGTGTCTTCACGACGCAAGATCGCTCCGTCCTCCAGGGGCGCCCGGCGGGCGTGATCGATCCGGCCGATCGTGTACTGCCGTGGCGGCCCGAAGCCGATGCCGCCCGTCGCGCGTTCATTCCCAAGATGATCCCTCCAGCCTCTCTTGCCTACGTTGAAAAGGCCGCACGCTGCGTGTTGCCTGGTCCTCTGGAGGCGGACGACAGGCATCCGTACCAAATCATCCAGCGCCCGGGGTATTTCGTGATGATGTACGAATACAACCATGTGACGCGGGTCATCCCAACCGACGGCCGCGCGCACGTGGGATCGAACATCCGACTCTTCATGGGAGATCCCGTCGGCCACTGGGAGGGCGAGACGCTGGTGGTCGATACCACCAACTTCAACGACAAGACGTCCTTGGGCCGCACCGTCCCGTACCATAGCGACGCTCTGCACACCGTTGAGCGCTTTACGAGGATCGATCCCAACATCCTCGACTACCAAATCACGATAGAAGATCCGAAGATGTTCACGCGACCCATCAAGATCGCCGGCACGTTTCAGGCAGCAGATCCGAAAACCGAGCTGATGGAGTTTGCGTGCGCCGAAGGCAGCCAAGTTCTTCCGAATGTCTTCGGCTTCGAGCTGGCGCCAGGCCGAGCGCAGGCCGGCAAGTGACGCGGGTCACCGAGAAGGCAGGAGATGTACCGATGAAGACCAGACTTTACTTACTGGTAGCCCTCGCTGCGCTGCTTGCGTTCCATCGTCCGGCCTTGGCGCATCATTCCTTTGCCGCCGAGTTCGACGCGAACAAGCCGGTGACGGTGAACGGAACGGTCAACAAGATGGATTGGGTGAATCCGCACTCCTGGATTTACGTTGACGTCAAAGGAGCTGACGGGACCGTAGTCACCTGGCGATTCGAGATGGGTCCCCCGAACGCCTTGCTGCGCATGGGTTGGAGGAAGGATTCAATCCCGCCGGGCACGGAGGTCAAAATCGAAGGCTACCGCGCCAAGTCCGGCCAGCCTGTCGCAAACGCGAAGACGGTCACGCTTCCCGATGGCCGAGAGCTGTTCTCCGGTGGCTCGACGCCGGGCGAAGCGGCCGCGGTGACCAAGCCCTGACGAAGGCCGGCGAGTGGCATGAGGCGATTACGCGCCAGGGATTAGCGTCCGTCTGGCAACGCCAACGCAATGATCGTTTGACCCGACGCGACGACCACGTACTGCTTGCCGTTGTGCATGAAGGACATCGGACCGGCTCGCAGCCCAGCTCCCGTCTGCAGACGCCACAGGTTCTTGCCGCTCGCCGCGTCGAATGCCATCACGTTGCCGTCTTCTTCACCCGCGAAGACGAGGCCTGATGCCGTGCTCAACGTTCCGCCGAACGACGGCCGTGGGTACTTGAATTCCCAACGCACAAGTCCGGATACCGGATCGATCGCACGGAGCGCACCGTAGCCAGGCTCGCCAGGAATCGTCTCGACCGCGCCGCCCCAATACAGGTGGCCCGGTACGAACTCCTGCGGGAATGCGTAGAACTTTGCGCACACCTCGCGTGTCGTGACATAGAACAACCCGGTCCCCGGATTGAACGACGGCGACATCCAGTTGGTGCCACCGCCCACGTCCGGACACGTCACGGTGCCCTCGGGCCCAATCCGGTTGGCTTCGAGCAGAATCGGCTTGCCGTCCTGCCCAACTTCCTGCGCCCAGGTCGTGCGGACAAATGGGCGTGCGCGAAGGAGCGCGCCGTTTGTCCGGTCCAGTGTGTAGAAGAAACCGTTGCGATTCGCCGTCATCAGCACCTTGCGCGGTGCTCCGTTGATGGTCAGGTCAGCGAGAATGGGCACCTGCACCGCGTCCCAGTCATGCACGTCGTGCGGCGTGAACTGATAGTGCCAGCGCAGCGTGCCGGTGTCGGCGTCGAGTGCGACCACCGAATCGGTGTACAGATTGTCGCCAGGACGAACGTCGCCGAGTGAATCCGGCGCCGGGTTGCCGGTTCCCCAGTACACGAGGTTGAGCGATGGATCGTAGGCGCCAGTCACCCACGTAGACCCGCCCCCTCGCCGCCAGGCGTCACCCGACCACGAGTTGCCGCCAGGTTGTCCTGGTTCGGGCACGGTCCAGAATCGCCACGCTTTCTTTCCGGTATTCGCATCGAACGCATCGATGAACCCGCGAATGCCGTACTCGGCTCCCGCGATCCCGACGATGACCTTGTCCTTGACGATGAGCGGCGCGACGGTCGCGGTATAGCTCTTCGTGTGATCGTCGATCTCGACGTCGAACAGCACGTTACCTGTCCTGGCGTCGAGAGACAGGAGGTGGGCGTCCAGCGTCGTCATGTACAGGCGATCGCCTTGGATGGCGAAGCCGCGGTTGACACGACCGCAGCAGATGTTCAGACGCTCAGGCAATTGCCGCCGGTAGTGCCAGATCTGGCGGCCGGTTCTTGCGTCGAGTGCCCAGGCGTGGTTGTCGGGTCCGGTCAAGTACATGATGCCGTCGACGACGAGTGGCGTCGCCTCGAGACGCCCGGCGACACCAGTCTGAAACATCCATTGCACGGCGAGTCTTCCGACGTTGGCCGGCGTAATCTGCGTCAACGGACTATGTCGCTGGGCACTGTCGTCGCCGGAATACGTCGTCCACTGGTTCGGGTCCCGCTGTTGCTGCGCCAGGACGGTTGAGAGACCAGCGCCCACCACACAGGTGAGCACGACACACGGCAACGCGAGGTGCAAGATGCGGCGTCTCATGGCTGCAAAGACCTGAGATAACGAATCACATCGTCGAGTTCAGCGTCGGTCAGTTGATCGGCGTTGTAGTCGGGCATCACAGAACGCGGTTCCCGGATAACCTCGCGCAAGTCACTGTGGTCGAAGGACAGGATCTTCTCGCTCGTGTCCATGATTTGCAGCGAGAACGGATCCTCGTTCTTGCGCACGCCTCGCAGGCGGCGTCCGTCTTTCGTGACGACAGTCAATGGCCAGTAGCCGTCGGTGAAAGACCTGCTCGGAGTGCGAATTTCGGTGATCAGCGCCGTCCGCGAACGCGTCGCGCCGATGCGTGTGAGATCGGGGCCCAGCCGTCCTCCGCGGCCGCGAACCATGTGGCACTTACTGCACGCCGCTCCTCCGAAGAACAGCGTCTCGCCGTTCTGGGCGTTGCCGCGCGCGTCTTCGGCCGATGCAGATGCACTCAATGTTCGCAGATATGCGATAACGGCCCAGACCTGATCCGGCGTGGCATCGGCGTTCTGCGCGCCGGGCATGTCGGTTCCGGGAATGCCCTGCATGATGGTCCGGAACAACTGCGCGTCGGTTCCGCCGCGTGACCATTGACCGGTCGTGAGATCGGGTCCCCGCACACCCTTCGCATTGAGACCGTGACAGCTCGCGCACGAGGATCTGAAGAGCTGAAGGCCCTGGCCGATCGCCTGGGCGTTTCCCTGAAACGGGTTGGTGGGCTCACCCTGTTGTGCGCGAGGTGCGCTCGTCACCAGGACGATCGCGAACGTCAATGTCCACCAGGTCAGAGTGCGCATGACTGCCTCTCTGTTGCCGACGCGGTGCACTGTGGAGAGCCGGAAGGATATCACTGAGTCAGTCGTTCGAGGCGGGTCTAATTAAAGACCCGCCTCAACCTGACCGTGACCTGGCTAACGTGCGGTGGGGCCTGCCTGCGTCGGCATCGCGAAGATGAACCGGTCGCCGTCCTTGCTGACGTTCTTCCACTGCATCGGGTTACCTGGCAGAGGACCCGGCAGGCTGAACAGAAGCCGTGGAGCTCCCGCTTTGAACGTCGGAGTCGTCGTGACCTCGACGGCCATGACTTCCCAGTTGCGGGTCATGAAATAAAGTTCCTTCCCGTCCTGCCGCCACGTGATCATGCCGATGGAGCCATCCTTCGACACCTGCACCGCGTTGCCCGGGCCTGGCGCATCAGGCTTGCTGGCATCGAACGGGCGCACGTACACCTCACCGCGATCTACGTCGGCTTCATTCGAGAGAAAGGCCAGGTAACGATTGTCAGGAGAGAAGCGTCCCTGCCCGGCGTCGTAGTCCTCGCGCAGCCAGTCGATCTCTTTCCGCTCCAACCCCTTCTTATCGTCGCCAATCGGCACGACGACGATGACGCCGGTGAAGAACGTCAGGAACTTTCCGTCAGGCGACCAGTCGGTGAGGACCATTCCTGCTCCGGGGGTGTACTGGAACAGGAGCTCGGGTTCACCGGTTCCGTCCGCCGCTTTCCGATAGATGCCGGAGAAGCCGTCTTTGGTCGACACATAGGCCACCTGCTTGCCATCGGGAGACCAGATCGGCGCGTTCTGCGGATAGACGTCGTTGGTGATCGGCGTTCCCTTGCCGCTCGCGAGATCGATCGTCCAGATGTCGACGTTGCCGCTCTGTGGGTCGTTTCGCATGACGACCGCACGCGTTCCGTCGGGAGAGAGATTGGGCTGGTTGTAGAAACCAGGTTGACCGATCGTGCTGAGCACCTTCCCCTGCCGATCGAACATCGTCAACTGCCGCAGTTGCGGACGAGGAACAGCGATCACGAATCGCTCGCCGTCGCGACTAACGCTGGCGTTTCCCGGCCCGATAGCAGAGACGATGTCAGCGGACGGGCGGAATAGTAACGTCGGCTTGCCGAACGCCGCCGTCGAACCGCCGCCCACCTCCACGGCCATGATCGCCCGGTCAGCTGCCAGGTAATAGAGTTCCTTGCCGTCGCGTCGCCAGAACACCATACCGGTGCCACCTTGATCGGAGATCTGAACTGGTGTGGCTGGTGAGGTAGCGTTCGGATCGAATCGGATGGCGTAGACTTCGAAGCGCCCGGCTTCATTGGACGTAAACGTCATGAAGCGGTTGTCTGGCGAGAGACGCGGACCCTGTAATTGCGATTTGTTGCGGAGGACCTCGATTGGCTTGCGCTCTCCCTGCACGTTCAACGGCAGCGCGTACAAACCACCTCCCGAAAGATCGGTCGAGAAGTACGTCAGATGGCTTCCATCCTGAGACCAGTCGGTCAGCGTCATCGGCGCGGAGTTCTTGAACAGGAGCTCTTCGCTGCCCTGGCCGTTCGACGCCTTTCGGTAGAGACCGAAATAACCATCACGCAACGCAACGTAAGCGACCTGGCTTCCGTCCGGCGACCACGCCGGCGAATTGGCTCCCTCGCGCGATTTGCTGGACGTGATCTGAATGCCTTTGGCGGTGGCGACGTCGATGACCCAGAGATCGTTCGTCTCTTTGTCCAGGTCCGGTTTGATCACCGCCACGCGTTTCGTGTCCGGTGAAAAAACAGGCTGGTTGTAGAGGTCCCGTGGTCCAACCACGCCGACAGCCTGACCCTGTCGATCGAACAAGGTCAGCTGGCGGGACTGCGTCTCCATGATTTGCGAGATGATGCGAGCTCGCTCGACGGGATCGCGCGGAAGCTGAGCCTCGCTGCTGAGCGGCGCCAGCAGCAGGACGGCGACGGTGATCGAACTCAACAATTTTGCGGACATGCCGACACCACCTTCCCATCAGGCAACGAGAGCGTGCGCAGGAGTCCGGCGTTGGACCCATCACGGGCGCGGCTGACCTCTGCCGTGACGACCTTGCCGATCGCCTGTTCCACGTCGACCTTGTTGATGTCTCGTGTGCGGAAGAAATTCGGGGGAGGTCCCTCGATCGACCAGGGTTGCACCTTGTCGCCGACCTTGGCGTCGACGTAGACGAATATGTGCGGATTTCTCCAGTCCATCTTGGTAAGCGTGCCGGTCAGCGTCACTCGATCCTTGAAATCGAACAGGGCTGACATGTTGTGATGCGCCCATGCGGACCCGGCAAGCAGCAATGCTGCGAGCGCAAAGACGGTGGTTCTGTGGTTCATGAACGCCCTCCTGCTGCCCAATACGGTGTTGACGGCGGGAAGTTCTCGTCAAAGGACGTGCCATAGCCTTGCTGCAGCCGGAAGGCGGGACACCGCGAGCAAATCGGCGGTTTACGCTGCCGTGATGCGTGGACCTGTTCGATCGTGGGACGGAGTCGTCCGGCCTCGCGCGACAGGAACAGATGTTAGTGTCCGGCTTTAGCCGGGCTCTCACGCGTCATGCGCGGGAAGCGGAGTTGGCGTTCACGATTCACTGGACACCCACAGACACCCGACGGCTCGTTCACGATTCACTGCCTGACACCCGACCGCTCGACTACCATGACCTCGGTATGACGGCGACGTCCGGACCGCATCAGCGGCTGGCCAGCTACACATTCTGGGTTCTGGTCCTTTACGCACCCATCGAGACGTGGGCGTCATGGCCCGAGCTCTACTCCCCTTACTATCTCGTCGACCTCATCGCGATGGTCCTGTTGACGCTCGGCGTTCTGAGATCGCGACAGCGCCGTGCCTTGCCCGCGCTGGGATTGCTGACCGGTGGATGGGGATGGCTGGGCGCCAACGGATGGCGAGCAACCGCCGATCGCTTCGAGGCGCTGAGGGCGGGTGAGTCGCTCGAGTTTGGCGCGGCCGAGATGTGCTTCGTTGTCTGCGGGACGGTCGCGGCGATCGTGGGCCTGGCGTGGTCGCTGCGCGCCATCGCGGGCCTGGCGCGCGATCAACCCGTACATTCACGATTCACCGCCTGACACCGACGGGCGTTCACGATTCACTGCCTGACACCCGACGTTCACGCGGTCATGATTGCGGTCACGGTAGTGCGATAGGCGACTTCCTCGTAGGCGCCCAGCATGTCCTGGAGCGGAACGACGCGCGTGACGAGCGACTTGGCGTCGTAGCGGCCGCTGTCGAGCATCGCGACGAAACGGGGGATGTCGCGCATCGGGTTGGCGCCGCCGGCCTGGCCGCCCGAGTGTGAGATCCCGCCGATGGCAAACAAGAACGCCGGCAGCGCGATCGTACCGCGCACGAGGCCCGTGGTGATGACGTGACCGCCCGCGTTGCACATCTGATAGGCCTGCTGCATCGGCAGAATGCCGGTCGGATCGGGGCCCGCTTCGAGTTTGGGTCGAACGAATTCAGCGCCCGCTGCCTCGACGACGAGATCGGCGCCGGCGCCGCTGCGCCGGCCTCCTGAATCGCGACCGCCGCTCCACGCGCGGCTGGTGGGTCCATTCGAAAGGCTACGCACGCGTTCGATGATGCCGTCGCCTTCAGCGTTCGGATCGAGCACGTGCGTGGCACCGATCTTCATGGCCAGCTCGCGTCTCGTCCTGATTGGATCGATGGCGATGATCGTCGAGGCGCCGGCGATCCTGGCTCCTTGAACGGCACTCAGCCCCAGCGGTCCGCACCCAACCACCGCGACCACAGATCCCGGCGCAACCACCGCAAGCGTTCCAGACGTCGTCGCCCCCAGTCCCGCGACGCTCACGCAGCTCAGGACCATGCCGAGGTCCACGGCAGTGGCCTTTGTGACGACGGGCACGACCCACTCTTCGGGCGTGATCATCAATTCGGCAAGACCGCCGATGTGCGAGTTCGAGTACACGGGAGTGCCATCACGCAGATCGGCCACCGGCGCGAGATCTCCCGCGAGGTTACGACCGAGCAGTTGACACACGTCCGCGCGACCGCGCAGGCAGTGATAGCAGGAACCGCACTGCGGCGTGCCCGATACACATACGCGATCGCCGACCTGGACCCTTCGCACTTCGGGACCGACTGCCTCGACCATGCCCACACCGCCGTGACCCTGTATGAGCGCCATGTCGTTCGTGTTGGCCCCGGCCAGGCCAGCGTTGACAGGAGTGGCTGCCCCGGTTGTGGGAGGAGCCGGCTGAATGCCGAGAACCGCGCCGACGTTCGAGTAGCACAGGTTGCAGGCCTCAGTGCGGACGACGACCTGGCGGCCGGTGACCGGGCGTAGTCGCACATCCTGCAGCGTGGTTCGTCCGCGGCCCGTCCCGAGTGAAATCCATGCGCGAAACGTTCGTGCAGTCACCACGGCTGGCGCCTGGCCGAAGGTCGTGGCATTCTGCGAGGCGAGGGCAGCGCTCGCCACCGCGGCAGCACTTTTCTTGAACAGTCGCCGGCGTGAGAGCGATCTCGTCATGGCGTCAGATCCCCTGAAGGGCTCAATATATACGAGCCGATGCGTGGCGCCATTCTCGTCGCAACCTTCCTGGCCGTGGTTGTGTTGGTCTCGGATGTCGGCCATGCCAGACAGTCAGCCGTGGCCATTCCGGACACGCCGCTCAGGTTTGGCGCGTTCTCCGCGCAGTTCCGCGGCGACGGCACGTTCTCCCTTGCGGGTGAGGGCTGGCCGTCGATGCAGGGAACCTGGACGATCAACGGCGCCGAGATCGTATTGCGCCTCGCCGGCGCGCCTGCCGAGTGCGCTGACGCCGCGCGCTACACGGTTGCTGTCGACGGACGACATCTGACCTTCGCGCTCGTGAACGACACGTGCATCGAGCGCCGAATGATTCTCGATCGCAGTGAGTGGCGTCCGGCAGGCGAGACGGTCGTCGTACCCGAACGTCGCATCGTGCTCACGGCCGAACCGAGACGCGGGCCGTTGCCAGGTACTCCCGTGTCGACGTCGACCGGCCAGTGGCCCTCATTCCGTGGACCGCAGGCGTCCGGCGTGGCGGACGGGCAGCGGCTGCCGGACACATGGGACGGAGCGAGCAGAAAGAACATTTTGTGGCGCACGCCGATCCCGGGCCTCGCTCATTCCAGCCCGATCGTGTGGGGCAATACGGTGTTCGTCACGACCGCCATCAGCAGCCGGAAGGATGCGACGTTCAAACCCGGGCTCTACGGCGACGGTGATGCCTCGGACGATCGCTCGATCCACAAGTGGGTGCTGTACGCGCTCGACAAGCGCACGGGCCGGATACGTTGGGAGCGTGTGGCGCGCGAAGGAGCTCCTCGCAACAAGCGACACATCAAGTCCACCTATGCGAGCGCAACTCCCGTCACCGACGGTCGAATCGTCGTGGCCTGGTTCGGCTCCGAGGGTGTGCACGCGTTCGACATCAACGGCACGCCGTTGTGGCATGTGGACCTGGGCCGCGTCGACATGGGTGCCTATGACATCCCGACCTACGAATGGGGCCCCGCCAGCTCGCCCATCATCTGGAACGGTCTCGTCATCCTGCAGTGCGATACGCAGACGGACTCATTCATGCTCGCGCTCGATGTCGAAACCGGTAAAACGGTGTGGAAGACGATGCGCGAGGAGCTGCCGTCGTGGGGAACACCGACTGTCGCAATGACGGCCGCGGGGCCGGAACTCGTGACCAATGCCTCGAATTTCATCCGCGGCTACGACGCGCGCACCGGAGACGAGTTGTGGCGGCTTGGTGGCTCCTCGAAGATCACGGCGCCCACGCCAATCTTCGCCGACGATCTCATCGTCGTCGCCAGTGGCCGCGCCCCGGAGCGTCCGCTCTTTGTTGTGAAGCCGGGATCCCGCGGTGACCTCACCCTTGCGAGAGATAAGACGAGCAGCGACGCCATCGCATGGAGCCGTTCGGGCCGGGGCTCCTATATGCCGACGCCGCTCGCTTACAGGGGACTGCTTTACCTGCTGGCGAACAACGGTGTCTTCGACGCCTACGACCTGAAGACGGGCAGGGAGATCTATCGTCAACGACTGCCGCTGGTCGGCAGTGGATTCAGTGCCTCGCCTGTGGCAGCCGATGGAAAAATCTATCTGTCCAACGAGGACGGCGACATGCTGGTCGTTCGCGCCGGCGAGAAGTTCGAGCACATCGCCACGAACTCGATCGGCGAGCTGCTGATGGCGACGCCGGCCCTCTCCGAGGGCGTCATGTATGTCCGCGGCGCTGCGAGTCTGTTCGCGATTGGCAACAGACCGTAATGTCCCCCGGAAGCTGGAACTTGGAACCGGGAACGGCAGTGGACATCAACGACGTCGTCGTGTACAAGGTGCCGACATGCGTTTCCGAGCCTTCTTGTTCGCGGTCGCCGGCGTTATTGGCCTTCTTGCGCCGGCCAACAGCCAGATCCTGACCGTGGATCATCCTGGACAGTACACCCAGGACGACATCGCACGCGGCGGCCTCTCTTACAACGCGCAATGCTTCCAATGCCACGGGCGCGATGGCGACCAGATTTCGGGCATCGATCTTCGGCGTGGTCTGTTCCGGCGCTCGCAGTCCGATGAGGATCTGGCGCAGACGATCACACGCGGCACCCCGGGCGGGATGCCGGCATTCAAACTCGACCCCGCCGAGCTCACCGGCATCGTCGCCTTCATTCGCGCCGGGTTCGACACGAGCGCGTCGGTGAGGGTTGGAGACGCCGCTCGGGGGCGCGCAGTCTTCCAGGGCAAAGGCGAATGCGCCTCGTGTCATCGTGTGGCCGGACAGGGTCCGCGCGTGGCTCCCGATTTGAGCGATATCGGAATCGCTCGCGCGCCGGCTGTGCTCGAACGCTCAGTCCGCGATCCTGCCTCGGCCTTGCTTCCGATCAACCGCCCCGTCCGGATCGTGATGCGTGATGGAAGAACGATCCGCGGACGCCGATTGAACGAAGACACCCACACCGTGCAGCTCATCGACGAGAAAGAGCGGCTGGTGTCGATCGTCAAGAAGGACGTGCGATCGTTCGACGTCGCGAAGGAGTCGGCGATGCCGGCCTACGCGGGGAAGTTGAGCAACGACGAGATCGCCGATGTCGTGGCGTATCTGCTGACGCTGCGTCGCCAGTAGAAGACACCGGGTGTGATTTCCGGTCGCCTTAGGTTGGAAATCACACCCGGTGTCATTTCTGAGGATGGTGTATGACACGACATGTAGCGCTGAGCGCTTTGTTGATCGTGACGGCGTTGTCGACTATCGACGCGCAGGTGACCTCCGATCGTTTGCTGAAGGCGGCGGACGAGCCGCAGAACTGGATCACGTACTCCGGCGGCTACGCCGGCCACCGTCACAGCCAACTGACGCAGATCACGCCTGCCAACGTCAAGAACCTCGAGCTCAAATGGATCCTGCCAAACCAGGTGTTCGGTGCGTGGCAGTCCACGCCCATCGTCGTTGACGGGATCATGTACGTCACGCAGCGACCCAACGATGTCCTGGCGGTCGATGCAAAAACGGGCCGAGTCTTCTGGCAATACCGCTATACCGTTTCTCCAGACGCGCGCGTATGCTGTGGCGCCAACAACCGCGGAGTCGCGATTCTCGGCGACACGCTCTACATGGGCACGCTCGATGCGCATCTCGTCGCGATCGATCGGACGACGGGACGCTCGCTGTGGGACGTCACTGTCGGTGATCCCAAGCTTGGCTACTCGATCACGATGGCGCCACTCGTCGTCAAGGACAAGGTGCTCGTGGGATCGGGTGGCGGCGAGTACGGTATTCGCGGTTTCATTGCCGCGTTCGACGCCAAAACGGGGAAGGAACTCTGGCGCGTGTATACGATTCCTGGGCCGGGGGAGAAGGGCAACGAGTCGTGGTCCGGTGATTCCTGGAAATCAGGAGGAGCCTCTGTCTGGGTGACGCCCTCCTATGATCCGGCGCTCAACCTGACGTACTGGGGCGTCGGCAATCCCGGCCCCGACTTCAATCCTGCCCAGCGCATGGGCGACAACCTGTACACAGATTCCGTCCTGGCGCTCGATCCCGACACCGGGGCACTCAAGTGGTACTTCCAGTTCTCGCCGCACGATCCCTACGATTACGACTCCGTCCAGATCGGCGTGCTCGCCGATATCAATTGGAAGGGCACACCCACGAAAGCGATCCTCTGGGGCAATCGAAACGGTTTCTTCTACGTGCTCGATCGCACGAACGGAAAGTTTCTTTCAGCGACGCCGTTCGTGAAAGTCAACTGGGCGAGCGGCATCGACGACAAGGGACGGCCCATTCCGACGCCACAACCTGAAGGGCAACCAACGTGGCCGGGTGTGCAAGGCGGCACCAACTGGTACTCACCGTCCTATAGCCCTCGCACGGGGCTGTTCTACCTCTCGGCCTGGGACGGTTACGCGTCGATCTTCAAGCCTGAGAGCTCGCAGTACGTTCCAGGACGCAATTTCCTGGGTGGTGGCGCAACACCGTACGCGGGCGTGACGGGTGCGCCGGGTGTGCGGGTTGGTCGTGCGACGCCGATCAACACGTGGACAGATGCGGCCGGCAATGGCGCTGTGATCGCCATCGACCCACTGACTGGCCAGAAGAAATGGACGTTCAAGCAGTTCGATGTCACCGACAGCGGCAACCTCACGACCGCCACTGATCTTCTGTTCACCGGCGGGCGCGAGGGATACTTCTATGCGCTCGACGCGCGCACCGGGGCCGAGCTGTGGAAGGCGAGCCTCGGCGGTCAGATCGCTAACGGGCCCATGACGTACTCGGTCGATGGAAAGCAGTACGTCGCGGTGATATCGGGCAACTCGCTCATCGCTTTTGCGCTACGCGATTGACCTCACTCGCGCTTGCGGGGTGCATTCCGCAATACTTGTCGGAGCGTTGGCCGAGCGGGTGAGACGGAGCTTCGAGTTCATGCGCCCCCGAACGGCGGCGTCAGACTTCCTAGCTTCGGACACGTCGCTGCATCGCGAATGACGCCAGATACAAGGATGCTGCCGGAACGATCCCGAAAACAAAGACCATCACACCGTCCACACCGCTTGCACCAGCCGACATGACCGCGAACGCGACCACATGAACAATGGCGGCAATTTTCAAGGCGCGGTTCCGAGTAAGCGTTCGAACCCAGTGGTGAATGGGTAGCCTTAGCAGCACGACGGCATTCAGCACGAAGAGCAGACTGCCAAGAACTGTGGGAATGCCAACCTCCGTCATGAGCATGCTGCCGAGCATGACAAAGAGCACGACGGCACCGGCAAAGAGGGCGTAAATGCTGGACAACACAGCGTAGATCTTTCCGCCTGGTTCGTCCGGAGGCCATTTGCCGCCAAGCGCCGTAATGGTGGAGCCTGTCAGGTCCCAGACGTCGGCATTGAGTCGGCTCGTCCTCACGTCTACCGCATTCATTCTCGCCAAAGGGCGCAGTTCCTCCGGCAGGCTCTCTAAAGCGGGCATGCTGGCTCCGTCCAACAGGACCGGGATGACTCTGACGCCTCGCCGAATCGCGGTTGCAACCTCCACTCGCACCCAATCCTGCGGGTCGTGAATGCGCGTTTGACCGGCGCCGTCTTCGCCGGCCCACCTCTTCCCAATCAATGCCAGCAGCACGTCACACTGATCGACGGCCGACTCCAACTGCTTGACGAAGTCGGCACCCGGTGCAATTCCCAGCACGTCCATGAACACATGGTTCTTGGGGAGATGTTCGACAAGTCGGTCGGAAATGGCATGGGAGAAGCCCGCCGCATCGTCTCGACGGTAGCTGATGAAGACTCGTCCCTTGGTCATGGTTTGCGAACCCGTCCGGCGCAATTGTCCTGGGAGGCCGACTCACGGTCAACTCTCTGTGCGCTGGCGTCTGCGCGTAGAGCTCACGCTGTCGAGAAAACCGCTCACTTCAGAACGACACTTGCGCCCCGAGCTTGAGCAGCCTGCTGGCACGATCGCCTGCGGCCGCGCCCATGCGGCGCCGTCGGTGCCATACGCCCCGTTCATCCTGAGCACGTTGTTCGAGTTGAACAGGTTGTCGAAATCCAACATCCCGCGCAGTCGCACCGACCTCAAAGTGATGCGCTTGGCGATCCGCATGTCGAACTGGTTGGTGCGCCCTGGATAGAGCGTGCCCGCCTCGACGACATTGATCGCGACGTTACCGCCCGATGAAAGAGGACGACCGAGCGATGGCTGGATCTAAGCGTTGGGCCACGTAGTTGGCGGGCAGGCCGAAGTAGTTGTAATCGAAGTCCTCACCGAGGAGGAACGCGACCGCGTGAGCGAAGGCGCCCCGTTTTGGACAGCGGTGCTGAAGGAAGTAGTGGTGCTGTTCGATCGATCCTCGACGACCACTGGACAGGTTCTGATAGTGGGGAAGGCGTCGAAGAAAAGGCGCAACACGGTTTCTGATGGTTCCTGTAAGCGTCCTGCCATACACTGATTCCCCCTTGCGCTGAATCAAGCGCTCACCCAGGATTCGCAACGTGAGGTTGACCACCGGCGCACGCCTCGGTCCGTATCACGTGCTCGGGCTCCTCGGGGCCGGCGGCATGGGCGAGGTCTACAAGGCGCGGGACGTCCGTCTCGATCGCACGGTCGCCATCAAGGTTCTGTCCCGGGAGTTCGCTGCCAACCGCGACCGGCGAGAGCGGTTCGAGCGTGAAGCGCGCGCCGTCGCGGCGCTCAATCATCCGAACATCTGCGATCTGCACGATGTCGGCGAGGCCCCGGACCCGGAGGCGCAGGGCTCGCAGACGGATTCAATTCCGTTCCTGGTCATGGAGTACCTCGAGGGGCAGACGCTCGCCGACCGCCTCGTCAGAGGTCCCTTGCCGATTCGAGAAGTTCTGCGCCATGCGATCGAGCTCGCCAGCGCCCTCGATCACGCGCATCAGCAGGGTCTCGTCCACCGTGATCTCAAGCCTGGCAACGTGATGCTGACCAGGGACGGCGCGAAGCTGCTCGACTTCGGCCTCGCGAAACTGCGGCCGGCTCCCGACCTCATCTCCCTCCCCACGATCTCCCCGGAGGATCCGCTCACCGTGGAGAAAGCGCTCCTCGGCACATTTCCGTACATGTCGCCGGAACAACTGGCCGGGCGCGATACCGACGCGCGCAGCGATCTCTTCGCGTTTGGCGCGATGCTCTACGAGATGGCGAGCGGGCGTCGAGCCTTCGAGGGATCGACAACGGCGACGCTGATCGGCGCGATCCTCCACACTGATCCTCCTCCGCTGTCTTCCGTCGAGCCGCTGACGCCGCCGGCGTTGGATCGTGTGGTCTCGCGCTGCCTCGCCAAGGATCCCGAGAACCGCTGGCAGACCGCGCGCGATCTGATGCTGGAGTTGAAGTGGATCGCCGAGCACGCGCAGCAGTCGTTGACCCCTGTCGCGCGTCCGGTTCGGAAGACCTGGAAGGTCGGTCTGCTTGCCGCTGCAGTGCTGGCAATTCTCGCCACCGTGGTGACTGCATTCAACGTCGCATACGCGCGCCGCGGCCCGACCGGCGCGGCCATGATGCGCCTGACGTTTTCGCCGCCCGAGGGACTGACGCTGGCCGACCTCGACATCGGTGGGCCGGTCATGATCTCACCGGACGGACGGCAACTGGCCTTCGTGGCAACCGGGCAGGACGGCAGGCAACTGCTCTGGGTCCGTCCGCTCGAGTCGCTCGACGCGCGTGCGCTGCCGGAGACCGATGGCGCGGTCCTCCCGTTCTGGTCGCCGGACAGCGAGTCCCTTGGCTTCTTCTCGCAGGGGAAACTCAAGAGGATCCAGATCGACGGCCCGGCCCCCCAAACGCTGTGCGATGCCATTCTGCCGCGCGGAGGCACGTGGAGCCGCCACGGTGAAATTCTCTTCGCAGCCAACGTCGCCCGCGCGTTGTACCGGATTCCCGCCGCTGGGGGCATCGCCGTGCCGCTCCCGGCCGACGGCTTCAATACGGAGCGACATTGGCCGGTGTTCCTCCCGGACGGCCGTCACTACGTGTACTTCGCCCGGCCGCAGCAGTGGGGCATATTCATCGCTACGCTCGATTCCTCCGACGTGAGGCTCCTGTTGAGTGACTACGTCAGCGTCGATTACGCGCCGGGATATCTCCTGGGTCTCGTTGGATCATCGAGAAGCACGAGAGCCGGCACGTTGATGGCCCATCCCTTCGATCCCGCACGCCTCGAGCTGATCGCTGAACCCTCACCAGTGGCAGAACGGATCGAGTATGTGGACGGGATAGCCCGCGGGGCGTTCTCGGTATCCGAGAACGGGACCCTCGTCTACGCGACCATGAAGATGCCGACGACGCCGTTGACCTGGTTCGATCGAGACGGACGCTCGATTGGCAATGTCGGAGGGTCCGTCTCCTACATAGGTCCTTCGCTCTCTCCTGACGAAATGACTGTTGCCGCCGAACGGCTCGATCCCGACACACGGGCGAGCGATTTGTGGTTGATCGACACCGCACGAGGCGTGTCCTCACGATTGACGTCGGATCCGGCTGGAGATTGGAAAGCCACCTGGTCGCCCCAAGGCGATCGGATCGTTTTCGCATCGCCGCGAGGTTCGCCGCCCAACCTGTATCAGAAGCACGTAAGCGGAAGCGGCATGGAGGAGCGGCTGATCACGTCGTCCGACAATTCGCAGCCCAGCGACTGGTCTCCCGATGGCCGATTCATCGCCTACGCCAGCCAGCATCCGACCAGCCAGTGGGATCTGTGGCTCCTCCCGATGTCCATCGCACCGGAAACAGACCGTAAACCGGTTTCCTACCTGCAATCGAAGTTCAACGAGAACCTCGGACAGTTTTCGCCAAACGGACGGTGGCTGGCGTACGTCTCCGATGAGTCCGGCATCAACGAGGTGTACGTCGGGACGTTGCCCAAATTCACGTTCGCGCGGCAGATCTCGGCCAACGGCGGCAGCCGGCCGAGATGGCGCGCGAATGGACGCGAGCTTTTCTATGTCGCCGCCGATGGAACGTTGATGGCGGTGAGCGTGAAGCCCGGGGACAACTTCGAGGCAAGCGCACCAGTCGTGCTGTTCAAGACGGGGATTCCACGGACCGGGGTCAGCGGCTCATACGTGTATACGCTGGACTATGCCGTGGCGCGTGACGGCCAGCGCTTCTTGATCAGCACCGCCAACGGCCAGTCCACTGCTTCGACGAACGTCATCCTCAACTGGACCGCGGCACTCGCCCCGCGGTGACAGCGTTCAGAAGTCCACGCGGATCCCCAGTTGCACTTCGCGCGGCGCGGCCGCGTCGGTTGGTCTGCCGAAGGTCGTGCTTCGCGCCACGCCGTCGAACGCAATCCAGTTGCTGTGGTTGAACAGGTTGAACACCTCGGCGATGAGCTCGATCCGCCGGGCGCCGAACCCGAACGCCTTCGAGAGGCGGGCGTCGACCTGCCAGGAGTCGCCGCCTCTCGCCGAGTTGCGCGACACGCCGGCGGGCCGATCGGTTCGAGACCCATCCCTGTTGTTGTCGTCGCCGGTGGTCACGTTGTACGGCAGCGCGCTGCGAGCGGTCAGGATCGACGTCAGACGAACGCCGAGTCCCAGGTCTACGTTCGCGCTCCCCGCCAGGCGGTGTCGTGCGTCGCTCGCGCTGGGACCCCATTCGGCGGCCCAGTCACGTTGGTCCTGTGGCACGAAGTCCCAGTCTTCGGTGTCGCGCTCGGCGCGCGACAGCGTGTAAGCGACGGCGTATGAGTAGTGGCGCGAATGCGGCTTCTGCACGCCTATGAGAAGGGCGCGATACGAGGACCGGCCCTCGGTCTCACGCACGGTGATCTGCTGGAAATTGGAGTCGGGCCGTGTGCGCAGCGGGTCGTCGAGATTGGGGTAGTTGCCGTCGCTCAGCCGCAACAGGTTGCGCCCGCGCGCCCAGACCGCGTCCGCCGTCATCGAGAGCGGACCGCGGACGTGACGGAGGCCGACGCTGGCTTGCTCCGTATACGGTGTCCTGATTGAATCTGCGAACCGCCTGCCGTTTGGCGCGACGCTTGTCGGAGCTCCGGCCCGATTCGGGTTGAAGCCGTACGGGTCCGGATAACCCGGATTGTCCACCTGTGTGCGAAACACCTGGCTGCCTCTGATCGTGTTGACGAGCGCCATGAACAGAACCGCATCGTAGTAGACGCCGTAGTTGCCGCGGATTGTGGTTCTGCCGTCGCGCGATGGATCGAAGGCCACGCCGATGCGCGGCGCGATGTTATCGGCATCGCGTGCCACACGAACGGCGTCCTCGTAATCCCAGCGGACTCCAAGGTTCAATGTCAGGCGCGATGCCGGTTGCCACTGGTCCTGAAAGAAAACCGTATACAACTGCGAGCTCACATCGTAGAAGGGCTCTCCGCCGTTGCGCTGGTACTGCCGAGGGTACGTCGCGCGGTCCGCCGCGGCGAACGGACGGTCCACCGTGAAGGTCCATGTGCCGTCGAAGTTGGCAGGCTGGAACCCGTTGATGTCGATCGCGGACGCATCGACACCGCCCTTGAACGCGTGGTCGCCCAACCTGTCGGATACCAGATACGTCAGCGTGTTGGCGAACTGCCAGCGCCGCTCGGTGCGACGTTCGGGCGCGAGATTGGCCTTCCCCAGGAAGAGCCCGGGGTAGTCATACGTCTCGCACCCGGGACAGTATGCGTCTACGTTGGTGTCTTCCATCCGTCGTGCGAACTGGAATCGAAATTCGTTCAAGCCCCTCGCGCCGAGCACGTGATTGTCGAGCACTGCGAGATCGCCGTCGTCAATGGTACGGTCCAGGCGCCGCTCGGGCGCGGACAGGCCAGGCAGCCGGTCGATCGACACGTTGGTCACCGTGGTCCGGTCCAGCCGTGACCGCATGATCAGCGTGTTCGCCGTGCCGAGGACGATATCGCCTCGAGCAAAGAGCTGAGGCCTGCGACGCTCCGCGGGAAGGTGGGTAGGCGCGCCGGGCCGGAACACCTGCAGAACGCCAGACGTCACGATATTCTCGCTGTCCCGCCGCGTGTGCTCCACGGAGCCAAAGAAGAATGCGCGGTTACGGACGACCGCTCCGCCGAAGAACCCTCCCAGGATCTGCTGTTCCAGCCTGGTCTTTTCGTCGGGTGGATTCGTCAAGCGCGCTGCCGCGCTCGTGGCATTCCAGCCGTCGTCGCGGTGGTAGTAGACCACGCGGCCGGCTGGCTCGTTGATGCCGGATTTGGTCAGCACGCTGATAACGGCGCCGGCGGCATGACCGTACTCCGCGCTGAAACTGTTCGACAATACGACGAACTCTTTCACGCTATCGAGCGACACGCCGCTGCGCGCGTTCGACGTCAGATGGTCGTCGAGGCTCAAGCCGTCGACGAGCACCGCATTGTTACGGCCGATCATGCCCGACGTTACGACCGTCGTGTTGATGGGATTCGCCAGGATTCCCGGGGTCAGGAGGGCGAGGTTCGCGAAGTCCCGCGCAGCGACAGGCAGTTCGTCGATCTCCTTCGTGGTGAACGTGCGGCCCAACGCAGTTTTGGAGATCGCCGCAAATGGGATGACGCCCGCTACTGTCTCGCGGATGGTGACGCCTTCGACCTCGAGAACCACGTCGTGCTCGGCCTCCGCGCTGATCGTCAGCTGGACGTTGGACCGAACGTCGGTAACGAACCCCGCTAACGCGGTCTGCATTTCGTATTGCCCCGGAGGTAGCCCTACCAGGCGAAAGTTGCCAGTGCCATCGGAGAGGACAGCCCGCACCTGGCCGGTGTCGAGGTTCTTCAGAGTGATGGTGGCGCCAGGGATCACGCCTCGCTGCTCGTCGTACACAGTTCCGTAAACGGCGGCGAGCGTTGACTGTGCGATCGCCAGACACGGCACGAGCAGGATGGCGCCGGCCACCAGTAACCCGCGCCATGCGGCTCCGTTTCGCAAAGGCGATATTGAGGTGGACGAGAGACGCGATTCTATAGTGCCGTTGGCCGAGCGTCGAGGGGTTTCCTGGCGTTTCATCGAAGCTAGCGAGGCTCCGCCTCGGACCGACCAGCATCTGGGCTCCGCCTCGCAAGCGCAGCATCTTCTTGCCCGCGCTCTGCGCGGGCGAGCCGTCTAGACCGGCGGAAAACTTGACTCATTTGTCAGCAATCCAGCCGGTCAAGCCGGCTAGCGCGCGGAACTATGAGCCCGTGCGGGGTCGGAAGTCCCGGCGAATTTCCTGGAAAGTTCCTGTCTTTTTGGAGAAGGAGCCTCACAGCGAGAGACCGCGATGTTGTACCCTGCTCCCGCAAAAAGTTCGTAACCCGTGAAGTGCGATGCAGGTCCACTTCGGTGAGTTCACGCTCGATACCGACCGGCGCCAGCTGCTCAAGGGTGACGTCCAACGGCATCTGTCCCCGAAGGCCTACGAGCTGCTCCGTCTGCTCATCGACAACCGGCCTAGGGCCCTCTCGAAGGCGGAGCTGCACGAGCGTTTGTGGCCTGCCACCTTTGTCTCCGAGTCAACCCTCAGCAGCCTCGTCGCGGAGGTGCGCGACGGCCTCGACGAGAAGGCGGAGAGCGCCCACTTCGTGCGAACCGCTCACCGGTTTGGATATGCGTTTGCCGGAACGGCCACGATCTCGGGATCGCGTGTGCCGTCGGCGGAAGAACGTGCGCGATGCTGGATCGTCTGGGAGCACGGGCAGGTGTCATTAAGAGAAGGTGAACATCTGCTGGGCCGCGATGCCGACGTCTCTGTATGGCTCGAGTCGCCGACCGTCTCGCGGCATCACGCAAGGATTCGCGTGTCGGACGGTGCAGCGACAATCGAAGATCTCGCGAGCAAGAACGGTACGTACCTCCGCGGTGAGCGCATCTCGACCCCCGCGCCGCTCGTTGACGGCGACGAGATCCGATTGGGCTCGATGCCGGTGACGATTCGGCTCTTGAAAGCTGCCGGTTCCACGGTCACACAGCGGTCATCCTGACAGTCTCTTCCCTCAATCACGCTTGAGTAAAAGCCGGACATTTCCCGGAAATCTCCGGGGACTTCGTCGAGCCGTCTCTTCATGCTCTCGGGCGGAGGACATCATGAGGAGCATGGCGCAACATTCGCTCGGGTCGGCAGTGATGATTGCGATGGCGACCGGAGCTTTCGTTTTGTGGTCATCACGTGAGCACCAAACGCAGTCTGTGTCCTGTCTGGTCAGCACGACGAACGGCGAGGTGCAGGGCATGGATCTGGGCGCGTCGTGCGCCTTTCTCAGCATTCCGTTCGCAGCCCCGCCGATCGGCAGCCTGCGATGGAAACCGCCCCAGCCGGCTGCGCCCTGGGCGCCGGAGACGCTGCAAGCGATCGCTCCTCGGCAGTGTCCGCAGGTCAATCCAGCCGGAAGCACCATGACGCAGGGAAATGAGGACTGCCTGAAGTTGAACATCTGGACGCCCAATCCCCCGCCTGCCTCGCCGGCCCCGGTGCTCGTGTGGATTCACACCGGCGCGTTCACCTCGGCATCATCGAATCTGCCAGCCCACAACGGCCGGAACATCGTCGAACGGACGGGCGCCATCGTCGTTGCCATCAACTACCGTCTCGGCCCTCTGGGTTTTCTCGGGCACCGCGCGCTCAGCGCCGAAGACCCCGCGTATCCCTCGTCCGGAAACTACGGCCTGCTCGACCAGCGCGCCGCTCTCGCCTGGGTCCGCGATCACATCGCGGCGTTCGGCGGCGATCCAGACAACGTCACGATTGCCGGCCAGTCGGCAGGCGGCAACAGCGTGAGCCTGCACGTCGTGTCGCCGGGAAGCAACGGCTACTTCAGCCGCGCGATCATGCAGAGCGGGTACGCCACGTTCCGGTGGCGGACGTTAGAGGATGCCGAGGCGCTTGGCGACGTCTTTGCCGCCGCACTCGGCTGCACAGACCCTTCGCAAGCGCTCGTGTGCCTGCGCTCGAAGACGGCGAGGGAGGTGTTGCTGGCTCTGCCGACCGGCCAGCAACAGTTTGCCGAAACAGCGCGCGCTCCGTGGGGGCCGGTGGTCGATGGGCTCGAGATTCCCGATCAACCGCGCACACTCTACGAGGTGGGCGCGTTCAACCGCGTCCCGATCATGCTCGGCGCCACCAGAGACGAGGGTTGGATCTATGTGGATCGAAGTTTCCCAGCCGGCCTGACCCCTGAGCAGTACTCGACGGCTGTAGAAACCGAGTTCGGCGCCGATGCTCCTGCAATCCTGCCAATGTACCCACCTGAAAACTTTCCATCACCGAAGCATGCGCTCTCGCAGCTAACGGGCGACTTCGAAGCGGTGTGTGAAGCTCGGCGCGTGGCACGCCTGATCGAACGGACGAAGACGCCCGTCTATCTGTATTCCTTCGAGCGTGAGGCCCCGGCTGTCGCCGGAGACCAAGTGATTCACGGTCTCGATACCAATTTCGTCTTCGGCAATAACTTCGGCCCGCCCTCGAACTATGTCTTCAACGCCGAGGACCAGGCGCTCTTTGAGGCCATCAGCGGCTACTGGATGCGTTTTTCCGCGCAGGGGGACCCGAACGCCGCCGCCGCCAAGCATTGGCCGGCCTTCGAACATCCAACCGGGGAAGGTAGAGGGTCTGACAAATATCTGGTTCTCGATTGGCCGATTCAGGAAGACAGGCGGCCGCGCGAGGCACACTGCGACTTCTGGGAACCGTTCTTTCTCAGGTCGGTGAGCGGCTCCGTTCCTGCTTCGCAGTGAGAGAGCACAACGCCTGTATCGCACGGTCGCCAAATGAGAATACGGCCGAGGGGTATGCTAGTATGCATGTATGACGCGCACCACGATCAGCTTGCCCGACGACCTGGCGACCCTGCTTGCGCGGGAGGCCCGGCGGCGGGAGACTTCCGTCTCCGACATCGTCCGCCGCGCCGTCGAGTCTTTCCTTGGGGCCTCTGGCGATCGGCGCGACCTGCCATTCGCAGCGCTCGGCAGGAGCGGACGCCGCCACACGGCCCGCGATGTCGAGAAGATCCTCACCGCGGAGTGGGGGCATGCTCGTCGTCGTTGACACCGGACCGCTCTATGCAGTCGTGGACGAGGACGACGGCGATCATGCGCGATGTCGTGCTGTCCTCGAACAACCCGAGCATCGCCTGATCATCCCCACGCTCGTCATTGCCGAAGCCACGTACCTCATCGGAACGCGCCTCGGCCCCGACATCGAGGCGCAGTTCCTCAGAAGTCTGACCCGCATGCACGTGGAGGGCCCGACGCCGGACGACTGGCCCCGGATCGCGGACCTGGTGAAACAATACGGCGACTTCCCGCTGGGCGGCGCCGATGCGTCCATTGTTGCCTTGGCGGAGCGTCTCGATATCGAAACCATCGTCACGCTCGACGATCGACACTTCCGCGCCGTGCGCCCCCGCCACCGAAAGGCCTTCCGTTTGCTCCCCTGAGGTGAACACGCCCTCGATCGGGCCTGGTCGGACGAAGGCCGATGCCGGCTTATACTTTGTCTTCCCGGTCGGCCGAATTCGGACGTGCGGGTCCCTGAAGGCGGTGTTCCCATGATGCGTGCGCTGACGCTCTCGATGCTTGTGCTCGTCGGTCTTTCCTCGGTGGTTTGGAGTCAGTCGGCTCAACAGGAGCCGCCGCCGCAGCCGAATCCGGAGAACTTCGTCGGCAAAGTCACCGGACATCCAACGACCGACATTCGCATGCTGCGATACAGCTTCGAGCCGGGTGCCCGCACCAATTGGCACAGCCATGAAGGTGGCCAGGTGATCCTCATCGAGAAGGGGCACGCCCGGGTACAGGAAGCAGGTGGCGCCATCCGCGAGATGGGACCGCGGGAATCGTTCGTAACGGCCGCGGGCGTGAAGCATTGGCACGGTGCGGTGCCGACCGAGGGACTGACGCAGGTCTCTCTCAGCTTCGGCGCGACGAACTGGATGGAGAAGGTCAGCGACGCGCAGTACACCGGCAAAGCGAAGTGACGACGATGCGCTGCCTCGCCGTCATTCTTTCCGGCCTGCTGCTCGCGCCCTTTTCGGCCTTCGCGCAAGACGTTTCCGGTGAAGCGATTTACAAGCGGCGCTGCGCCGCGTGTCACGAACGTCCCGCCGATGGACGGACACCAAGCCGCGATGCGCTGCAGAACATGCCGAGCTCGCGCATTCTGCGCACGCTCGATTTCGGTGCGATGATGACGATCGCGTATCAACTGAACCGAGTCGAGCGAGAGGCCGTCGCGCGATTCCTGGGTAAACCAGGTGGCGACCCGATGCCCCGTCCCGAGGCATTCTGCGGCGATCGGACGGTCTCGATCGACACCAGCAGCGCTTCTCCGATCTGGAACGGGTGGAGCCCGTCGCCGAACAACTCGCGCTTTGCTCCCGCGGCGCTCAGCAAGCTCACCACCGATCAAGTGTCGAAGCTGAAACTCAAATGGGCCTTCGGCTTCGAAGGCGATATCTCCGCTTTCGCGCAACCGACGGTGATCGGCAACCAGGTCTTCATCGGCAGCGCCGGCGGCGTGGTGCACGCGTTGCGCGCCGATACCGGTTGTCTGCAGTGGACCTTTCAAGCCGCTGGATCGATCCGATCCGCAATCGTTGCCGCGCCGTCGGACGGCCGCAGCGTTCTGCTCTTCGGCGACCTCACGGGTTGGTTCTACGCACTCGACGCCGCGACGGGAAAAGAAATCTGGCGCAAGCGGCCCGAAGAGCACGAGGCGGTTCGACTGAGTGCGCCGCCGGTCGTCATCGATGGCGTGGCATACGTTGGCGCCTCGTCGTGGGAGGAATCGCGCGCGCTCAACCCGGAGTACCCGTGCTGTACGTTTCGGGGGAGCGTCACGGCTCTGCGCGTCCGTGACGGAAGCGTCGTCTGGAAGACGTACACGATCGCGCGTGCGCCGGAACGTACGGGAAAGACGCCGAATGGTGTCGAAACATGGGGTCCATCCGGCGTGGGAATCTGGTCCACGCCCACGCTCGATCTGAAACGGCGTCGGCTGTATGTAACGACTGGTAACAACTACTCCGCCCCCGCAACCACCACGAGCGATGGGATGATGGCGCTCGACCTCGACACCGGCCGCGTGATCTGGTCGAAGCAGCTGCATCCGGACGATGTGTATAACTCGGCGTGCTCGACTGAACCGAAAGGGCCAACGTGCCCCGAGGGGAGCGGGCCGGACTACGACTTCGGGTCACCGGCGATTCTCGTGTCGACGACGGGTGGACGCGACCTGCTGCTCGCCGGGCAGAAGTCCGGCATTGTCTGGGCAATCGATCCCGAGAAGAACGGCGAAATCATGTGGGAGACGCGCGTCGCGCAGGGCGGCATCAACGGCGGTGTGCAGTGGGGAATGGCGGCCGACGGTGAGCAAGTCTACGCCGCGACGTCTGACGTCGTTGTCATTCGCACGCCTACGTCGCGGCAACTCGATCCACGACAAGGCGGTGGACTGACGGCGCTGAAGATTGCCGACGGCAGCAAGGCATGGCACGCGCCGGCGCCACCTTGTGGGACGAGACCCAACTGCAGTCCGGCGCAGTTGGCTGCGCTCACGGCGATTCCCGGTGTCGTGTTCACCGGGTCCCAGGATGGTCACCTACGCGCGCACTCGACTCGCGACGGATCGATCCTGTGGGACTTCGACACCGTGCAGGACTACAAGACAGTGAACGGAGTGAAGGGCAGCGGCGGCGCGATCGACGGACCAGGCCCGGTCGTCGTCAACGGCATGGTCTTCGTCAATTCCGGCTATATGCGTTTCGGCGGCGCGCCGGGAAATGTGTTGCTGGCCTTTGGTACTGACTAGGTCGCTACGATTCAAGGAACAACCATGGGTAGGCAGTTTGCACTCATGTTGATCGCGTTCGCGATGACGTCGGTACTTGCGGCGCAAACGAGTCCGCTCGCCAAGGACGGAATCGTGCGTGCGGCTTACCTCGCGTCGAATCCTGCTCAGGCAGTAAAGGATCCCGTGACTGGTGAGGCGCGCGGGGTTGTCGTGGATCTCGCTCGAGAACTCGAGCGCACCCGCGGGATCAAGGTAACCCTGATTGGACTCCCTAACCCCCAGCGCGTCATCGACGCCGTCCGAAATGGGGAAGCCGAGATCGGCTTCGTCGCTTACAACCCGGAGCGTGCAGGGCCCGTGGAGTTTTCGAAGCCGTACTTGCTCGTGAACCAGACCTTCATCGTCAAAGATGGTTCACCGATCCGATCGATTGCCGATATCGATCGACCCGGGCGGAAGCTCGGCGCCACGCGGGCTGATTCGATCGCGTTGTACCTCAAGCGGACGATGAAACAGGGACAGGTGGTTGAGCTCGACGATACGAGCCGCGACGCCGTCCAACGCCTGCTGGAGCTCGGGACCGTCGACGCGTTTGGTGCAAATCGGCAGCGGTTGACGGATATGGTGAAGGGAGCCAGCGGCTTTCGGCTGCTCAATGACGACCTCTACGGCGTGGAACAGACGATTATTGTGGGCGGTGGCCGTCGCGACGCACTCGACGCAGCCAATCAGTTCATCGACGAAGTGCGCCGCTCGGGATTCCTGCGGTCGTCGGTCGAACGAAGCGGTGTCGTCGGGATTACGGTAGCCCCCGAACGCTGAACCCGTAGCCCCCGGTAGGCCTCCGCCCGAAGGCCGAATCACGCTAGTTGACCGTTTCATTCCCCCAGTGCCACACTTCGCAGCCAATGGAGTAATAAGGCGTATGAAGCGAACGACTTTTTTCGTATCAATACTTGCCATTCTCTCGCTCGGTCCGGCAACGCAGGCGTACGCGGCGTCATGCGAAAGCGTGGTCACGCTGAACCTGCCCAACGTGAAGGTGACCTCCGCGTCCGAGGTCGCCCCTGGCGCGTTCTCACCGCCCGGGGCTCAGGCTCGTGGTGGTGGTCCGGGAGCCGCGTTTGCGGGGTTGCCGACATTTTGCCGCGTCGCCGCGACGCTGACGCCGTCGAGCGATTCAGACATCAAGATCGAAGTCTGGTTGCCCACCTCGGGGTGGAACGGGAAGTTCCAGGCCGTGGGTAATGGCGCCTGGCAAGGATCGATCGGATACGCGGCGATGGCTGAAGCGTTGCGCCGCGGGTACGCGACGAGCTCGACCGATACCGGCCACGTCGGCGGCAGCGCCAGCTTCGGGATGGGTCACCCCGAGAAGGTGACTGACTTCGCCTATCGCTCCGAACACGAGATGACGGTCACGGCCAAGGCCATCGTCAACGCGTATTACGGCAACGCGCCGAAGTTCTCGTATTGGACCGGTTGCTCTGCGGGAGGCCGACAGGCGATGAAAGCGGCGCAGATGTTCCCGGGTGACTTCGACGGCATCATCGCCGGGTCACCTGGTCTCGACTGGTCGGGTCGCACGGCCCAGGCGGTTCGCATTGCGCAGGCGCTGCAGAAAGAGGAAGCGCGGATTACCACTGCGAAAGCTCAGGTCCTGCACAGCGCGGTCGTGGCCGCGTGTGACGGGCTCGACGGCGTGAAGGACGGCCTCATCGAGAATCCTCTTGCCTGCAAGTTCGATCCTGGCGTGCTGGCCTGCAAGGGTGGCGAAGAGCCGGCGTGCCTGACGCAGGCGCAGGTTGAAACCGCGCGGCTGATTTACTCGCCCATCGTCGATTCGAAGACGAAGCGAGAGATTCCCGGTCTGGCGCCCGGGAGCGAACTGGGATGGACCGACCTGGGCTGGTCACAGTCTGCGCGTGCGACCGGGCTCGATCACTTCCGGTATCTCGTGTTCGCCGACCCGCAGTGGGACATCCAGAAGTTCAACGTCGCGACCGACGTCGCCCGGCTTACGGAAGGCGTGAGTGGCGCTATCGACGCGCGCGACACGAACCTCAAGCCGTTCTTCGATCGTGGCGGCAAGCTGATTCAGTACCACGGCTGGAGCGACCCGCAGATCACCCCGCTCGCCAGCACCGCGTACTACGACCGCGTTGTCGCTGCGAACGGCGGCCGGTCGAAGGTCCACTCGTCGTACCGGTTGTTCATGGCGCCCGGCATGGCGCACTGCGGCGGCGGCGAGGGACCGAACGATTTCGACGAGCTGACGGCGCTGGAGCAGTGGGTGGAACAAGGCAAAGCGCCCGACATGATCCCGGCCTCGCATGCGAAGGATGGGAAAGTCGATCGGACGCGTCCGTTGTGTCCCTATCCGCAGGTGGCGAGCTACAAGGGCAGCGGAAGCATCGATGAGGCCGCGAATTTCGTCTGTAAAGATACGAAGAAATAACGTCTCGTAGAGCGGGGACTCTCCGCCCCCGCGTTGAATGGAAACGACCATGACCGGACGCACACTCCTCTCGGCGTTCGTGGCAATCGGCATCGTGTGTACGACAGCGGCGGCTTCCGCGGCCACCTGCGAGTCCATCGCCACGCTGAGCTTGCCTAACTCAAAGGTCACGGTGGCCCAGCAGGTCGCCCCGGGCACGTTCACGCCCCCTGGAGCGACGGGCTCGCCCGCGCCTGTCTTCGCCAAGCTTCCCGAGTTCTGTCGCGTTGCTGCGACGCTCACGCCCTCGTCTGATTCCGACGTCAAGATCGAAGTGTGGCTCCCGGCAACAGGCTGGAACGGGAAGTTCCAGGCCGTCGGCAACGGGGGGTGGGCCGGCAACGTACCCTATCCTGCGATGGCCAACGCCGTCCTCGGAGGTTACGCGACCGCTGGTACGGACACGGGTCACGTCGGCGGCACTGCGGCGTTCGCACTCGGCCATCCAGAAAAGGTGGTCGACTTCGGCTATCGGGCCGTGCATGAGATGACGATGAAGGCCAAGTCCATCATCGACGCGTTCTACGGCAGCGCGCCCACGCTATCGATTTGGAACGGTTGCTCGCAGGGTGGTCGTCAAGGGATCACTGAGGCCGTGCGCTTCCCGGCTGACTTCGACGGCATCATCGCCGGTGCACCAGCGGTGAACGGCGTTCATCTCCACGCGGGTCGTGTGGCCATCAACCGCGCGGTCAACGCCACACCGGCCAGTGCGATCCCGGCTTCGAAATATCCGTTCATCCATCAAGCTGTCCTGGCGGCGTGCGACGCCAGGGACGGAGTGACAGACGGCGTGCTCGAAAACCCGGGCGCGTGTTCTTTCGACCCAAAGGTGCTTCAGTGTTCGGGACAGGACGACTCAGCGTGTCTCTCTCCCGCGCAGGTTGAATCGGCAACGCGGATGTACGCCGGCGCAAAGCATCCGTCGACCAAAGCCCCGATATTACCTGGTCTCGCGCCCGGCGCCGAGCTCGGCTGGAATGTCATCGGCAACGCACAACCGCTCGTCCTCGCTGTCGATGCGTTCAAGTATGTGGTCATGAAAGACAAGGGGTGGGAGGCAACGCGATTCAACGCCGGCACCGATCTCGACCTGGCGCTCGCTGCCGATCCCGAGGACGTGCTCGGATCGACGAACGCCGATCTCCGGCCGTTCTTCGCGCGCGGTGGGAAGCTGCTGATGTATCACGGCTGGTCCGATCCGCAGGTCACGCCGTACAACACGATCAACTTCTTCCACAAAGTGCTTGCGACGCAGGGTGGCGCAGGCGTTGGTTCATCGGTACAGCTCTACATGGTGCCTGGAATGAACCATTGCCAGGGCGGACCGGGAACTGACAGCTTCGACAAGGTGAGGGCGATCGAAGACTGGATCAAGACAGGATCGGCGCCGAGCCGCATCGAGGCAGCGCACCTGACGAACGGCGCCATCGATCGCACCCGCCCACTGTGTCCGTGGGGCCAGGTCGCGAGGTGGAATGGCACTGGCAGTACCGACGACGCGGCGAACTTCGCGTGCGTGGCGTCGACGGTCGCCGTCACTCGATAACGCGGCTACGCAACGACGGGGCGGCGGGCATACACTCTCGAGAGGAGGTCGTATGTTCCGTCTCCTCTTCTGTTCGTTTTGCCGCCGGCGAGACAGCCAGGTCGCCAAGCTCGTAGCTGGCCCGCGAATCTTCTTTGTCGACCCGCGTGTCTATATCTGCGACGCCTGCGTTGCAGTCTCCGCAAGCATCATGGAAAAGGCCTCGTAGTCAACCACTCATGTTCGAGCGTTACGACGAGCCGGCGCGGCGGACGCTCTTCTTCGCCCGGTATGAGGCGAGCAGGATGGGGGTGCCTTCGATTGAGACCGAACATCTCCTCCTGGGCCTGATACGCGAACCGCGAGGTCACGCGGGGAGACTGCTTTTGAACCTTCCGCTCGGTGATATCCGCAGGGAGTTGGAGAGCAGGCGGGCCCACGAGAAGCTACCGCTAAGGGTTGAGATCCCGTTTAGCGCCGAAGCGAACCGCGTTCTTGAATACGCGTGCGAAGAGGCGGACGCACTGACCCATCGTCACATCGGACCGGAACATCTGCTCCTCGGTCTGATACGAGAGTCAGGCTCCCGCGCCGCGACGACGCTCGCTCAACATGGAATGCGGCTGGAAAGCACGCGGGAACAGACACGCGACTCGTCCCTAGCCCCTGCCGCGAAGCCAGTTCCGAGAATCGCTGCGCAGATACAACTCGAACAGATCATTGAATCCACCCGTCAGCTCCAGCTCGCCATGGGGCGGTATGGCAATTTCGAGGCCGCTCAGCTGGTGGCGGAACTGCTGCTCGATCTGGAGACGCTGAAGTCGCTTCTCGACGAGCAGCAATGAGCAGGAATACCCCACAAGGATCGGATTCCGGCTCCCGACTCCCGCGCTCCGAGTCCCAAGCCCCGAGCCCCGAGTCCCGGGTCCCGAGCCCCGAGTCCCGAATCGACGCTCCCATCGGCGTGTTCGATTCGGGCGTGGGCGGTCTGTCGGTGCTGCGCGAGATTCGTCGCGAGCTTCCCGCCGAAGATCTGATCTACGTCGCGGACTCCGGCTACGCGCCGTACGGCGATCGCCCCGAGGAGTACGTCCGCGGACGTGCCGTCGCCATCATGGAGTTCCTGCGCGGTCAGGGCGCCAAAGCCGTGGTCGTTGCCTGCAACACGGCGACAGGAACAGCCGTCGATGCGTTGCGCGCTCGCTACGATGTGCCCATCGTCGCGATCGAGCCAGCCGTCAAACCCGCCGCTGCTCAGACGCGATCCGGAGTGGTCGGCGTGCTCGCGACGACGCAGACGCTGGCGGGCCAGAAGTTCGCGAAACTCGTGCGCACGCATGCCGGCAAGGTTGAGGTGCTCACGCAGGCGGCGCCAGGGCTGGTCGATCAGGTGGAGGCAGGACAGCTCGCCGCGTCGTCGACGCGTTCTCTCGTGGAACAGTACGTGCGCCCCTTGCTCGAGAAAGGCGCCGACACAATCGTGTTGGGATGCACGCACTACCCATTTCTCGATGACGTCATTCGAGACATAGTCGGACCTTCCGTCACGGTGATCGATTCGGCTGTCCCGGTCGCGCGCGAGCTGCGCCGTCGACTGCAGACGAGCGGACTGCTTGCGCCAGACGATCGTCTGGCGACGACACACTTCTGGACGACCGGCCCGGTCGAACATGTTCGCGCCGTCATCGGTCAGCTGTGGGACGGCGATGCCGAGGTGAAATCGATCTAAAAAGGCGCTATAAAGCTCCGTACTACGTTTGCGGTGCCTTCGACACTCAGGAGGAAGGACATGACACGGATCGCGGCGGCGTGGGCTGCACTTGGATTCGTTGCCGTTCTCAGTGGGCCTGCGCACGCGCAGGGCGTTGTCATGCAGCGCAATCTGTCGCTGGCCATGGCCAAGACGATCGCCGAGGCAACCCTCGCGGAGTGCCAGGCGAAAGGCTTCCACACCTCGGTGGCTGTGGTCGATCGCGCCGGGCAGCCGCTCGTTCTGCTGCGCGACGAGCAGGCAACGGTGCAGACCTTGGAGATGTCGCGCCGCAAGGCCTACACCGCGCGAATGTTCCGGACATCGACACTCGAATTCCAGAAGCGCACCAACGATCCCGAACTGATGCCACAACGCGACGTGAGCGATATCCTTGCGCTCGGTGGCGGAGTGCCGATCCTCGTCGGCAACGAGGTGATCGGCGGCGTCGGCAGCTCGGGATCCAGTCAGACGCAGGACGACGCCTGCGCCAAGGCTGGAATTGCGAAGGTGGTCGATCAGCTCAAGTGATGGGCGCGGTGGGCGCACGGCCGGTTGTTGCATTCGCGTGGCTGGCGCTCTGTCCGGTTCTGGCCTCGGCGCAACGTCCCTTCGTCGAGCGGGTCGACGTGTCGCGCGTCCTCATCGACGCGCGCGTGCTCGATGACCGTGGACACGCCGTGCTCGATCTCGGGCCCGAGGACTTCACCGTCGACATCGACGGGGACGCTGTGCGTGTCGAGTCTGTCGAATGGATCGAAGGCGGCGAACGCGACGTGAAGGACGTTCTCGCCGATACTGACGACGAGGGCGCGCGTACGCATGCCGCTCGCCCATCGGAGGGCCGCCTCATCGTCGTGCTCGTGCAAAAAGACCTCGAGCCAAAACGGGTCACCGGGCTCATGGTCATGCTTAAAGTCATCGAGCCGCTGTTGCAGCAGATTCGCCCCACCGACCGCGTCGCGCTCCTCTCTTTCGATTCACGTCTCCGAATTTGGACTGACTTCACCAATGATGTGGAGCATGTTCGATCCCTTTTGCAGAAACACCTTCTGATGCGGCTTCCACCGCCGGTGATCGCTTCCGAAGGTCCGTCGCTCGTCGCCAGGCTCGATCTCGACTCTCGCAAGCGGACGGACGATTTCGAAAGGAGTCTTCAGATGATCGGCGAAGCGCTCGAACCGCTTCCGGGCGCGAAATCCGTCGTGCTGTTGGGTTACGGTTTCGGCCGGTTCGATCCAAGGACGTGGGGGGCGACCATGATGCCCTCGTATGATGACGCGCGCACTGCACTTCAGCAGGCGCGCGCGTCAGTGTTCTCGTTGAACGTCACGCAGGCGAATTTCAACTCGCTCCAGGTCGGCCTGCAAAACGTTTCCGCCGCGACGGGAGGCTTCTACGCCAGCACCTACGAGTTCCCGGCGCTCGCGATGGAGCGGGTCGTTCACGCGCTGCGGGGCTACTATGTCCTGTTCGTGGACAAGCCAGGGACAAAGGCAGGTCAGCATCGCATCGACGTTCATCTCACCAGGCGCGACGGCACCGTGTTC
The DNA here is from genome assembly GCA_035649635.1 of Vicinamibacterales bacterium. Lineage (GTDB taxonomy): Bacteria > Acidobacteriota > Vicinamibacteria > Vicinamibacterales > UBA2999 > Gp6-AA40. The sequence continues at coordinate 56,190 of DASRJE010000165.1, forward strand.
GCGCGGAGTAGTTACGTCGACTGAACCCTCGACACTTACCGTGAGGATCTCTCCGTCATGACCAAATCGGATCCGCTTCGCGATCAACTGATTCGTTTCCTCGATTGGCACGAAGCGCACGTCGACTTCGAGGGAGCGATTAAAGGCATTCCGCCGGACAAGCGCGGGGCTACGCCTTCCGGGTTCCCACATTCGCCGTGGCAGCTCCTGGAGCACCTGCGTATTGCCCAGGAGGACATTTACGACTTTTGCGTGAACCCGAATTACCAGGAGATGAAGTGGCCGGACGACTACTGGCCGGACAGCGCGCCGCCGACACCGACGGCGTGGGATCAGAGTGTCGCCGCGTACCGTCGCGACAACGACAAGATGAAAGAGTTGGTTCGCACCCAACCCGATCTGTTTGCGCGAATCCCGCACGGGACAAGTCCACACCAGACGTACATTCGTTCGGTTCTCCTCGTGGCCGATCATGCCGCCTACCACCTCGGGCAGATCGTGCTTGCGCGACGGATGTTGGGAATCTGGCCTTGACGGTGGGTCTACAAAAGCAAGACCCGCTCTACGCTGCAAGGGAGTCAATCTTCGGCCCAGGCCGGGCCCTGTTCTTTGACCCGGCGACAATCAACTCTCTTTCACATTCACCCGCGCACCGTCCATCAACGTATCCGGCGGGTGCAGCACGATCGTGGCCCCGGCCTCGAGTCCTGCGGTGATCTGTCCCTCGTTCTCATTGCGCTGGCCGAGTTGTACCGCCTGCCGGCGCACGTGACCTTCCTCGACGACGAAAACGGCCCAGCCCTCGCCCTGACGGAACAATGCCCCTACGGGAACCTTGAGTACGTCGTCGGCCTTCCAGAGCACGACGCGCACCTCGACGCGGTAGCCGTCACCCAATCGAGCGGCGTCCGCCAGGCTCACGAAATCGACGATGACGTTGACACGCTGCTCTTCGACGCCAAGGGCCGAGACCTTCATGAACCCTGACGGTTCGACCCGCCGCACCTTTCCGTGCAACGCGTGACTACCGCCCCATTGTTCGATGAGGACTTCTGCGCCCGGCGACACGCGTACGGCATCAGTGGAAAGAAGGTCGGCGACGATTTCCTTGCGCTCCGGCTCGCCGAGCTCGAGCAGCGGCTCGCCGACCGGCACCACGCCTTCGCTTTCACGCAACCGCTTCAGGACGGTACCGTCGACTGGGGCAAGGACGTCGACCGATCGTCCCGAGCTACTCGGGGCTGACAGGCGCGCGCGCGCGAGCTGCAGCTCGTACTCGGTGCGCCGCTCGGTGAACTCGGCCGCCCGCAGGCCATCTTCGGCGGTGGCCAGCGCTGTTTCAGCGGCCTCGAGCGCATCGGCGGCAATGGCCCCGGCTTTCATCAACTCCTGTTGGCGCCGCAGCGTCGAGCGTGCACGGTCGAGCGCCGTCGCCGCGCGTTGCCGCTCCGCTCGCGCCTGGCCGACAGCTGCCGTAGCGGCCTCGACCGCCGCCTGGAGCTCGCTTCGCGTACGCGGATCGAGGAGCGGAGATTCGGCAGGCGCGATGCGTGCGAGGACAGTCTTGCCGCGTGCCACCGTATCGCCAGGCTCGATCTCGATGCGCTGGACGCGGCCCGACACAGGTGCCGTGACGAGGAATCTGTCGCGTACCCGAGTCTCACCGTCTTCGTCGACAGTGACCAGCATCGGCCCTCGCTCCGCGTGGGTCACGGTCACTTCCATTGACTCTGGCCACAGCGCAGCTGCAACGATGGCCGCGACCACGAGCAGAGAGGCAATCAGGTTTTTGTTTTTGAGAAGACGCATGCCGCACGATCACTCACGTATTTTCAGCACAGCCACGAGATCAAGGGCGTCGAGCCGTCGTCTCACGAGGAGCCCCGACACCAGCGCCGCACCGATAACTCCGAGGAACGACCAGGCGACCGCCTGGCGGGACACATGGAGTGGAAACCGGTAGACCTCGCTGTCAATCGATCCCATGATCACCGCAGAAAGACTGTACCCGAATGCCCCGCCGACTGGCAGCGATACCAGGGTCAGCAGCGCCAACTCTCCCATCAGGATGAGAGAGATTTCCGCACGAGTAAAACCCAGTACGCGGAGGCTGGCCAATTCTCGGCTGCGCTCCGAGAGCGAGATCCGGGCTGCGTTGTAGACGACGCCGAATGCGATTACGCTCGCAAACACCAGGTTGATGAAGATCGACAGGCCAAGGTTGGCCGCAAGAACTTCTCGGAATCGCCGCAGTACCGACCGCTTGAACCCGGTGCCCGCCACCGTCGGGATCTCCTTGAGCGTTGACGACAACTCTGCTTCCTCAGCCGAGTCGATGAGCATCAGCGCCCCGGTCGCGACGTCGCCTTCCTGCATCAGCCGATGCAGTGCCTCGATGTCCATATAGGCAGAAAGACCAAGCAGGTCATCGACCAGGCCGGAGACTTCAACCCGGCGCGTCGGGCGATGGCCCTCGAGAATTTCAAGTGTCACGACGTCGCCGGTTTTGATCTCCAACGCGTTCGCCAACGTCTGCGAGAGCACGACTCCACCCGGTGGAAGTCGGATCGGCCCACCGTTCCGATCGACGATGCGCTTGAAGCGTGGAGTGGGCGGCACACCGGTGATGGCGAGATACCGCTCACGAAAGCCGGCGCGGACGCGAACGGCGACGGTTCGCTGTGGCTCGACGGCGATGACCCCCGGCAGGTGCTCGAGGTCGTGCTTCGCGGAGCTGCTCCGCGGCTCCACGAAGTTGACGGTCACGTCCTGGCGCTCGGCCTCCCAGAACTGAGTTTGTATGAGCCGATCGATGACATCGTTGAAGACGAGGCCGATCATCAGGATGGCGACAGCGAACGAGATGCCGAACACCGACGCGCCGGCACGGAACGGGTGACGGGCAATATTACGCAGCACCATGCGGCCGGCAGTGCCAAGGTACCTCGAGATCAACGGCGTCTCGAGCAGCGTGCGGCGATAACGTGCAGGCAGCTCAGGTCGCATCGCTTCGGCCGGCGGTATGCGCACGGCGCGCAGCACGGCGCCAAAGGCTCCTGCCCCGGCCGCGAAAAATGTCAAGGCAGTCGAGCCCACTACGACACGCAGAGGAACTCCGAACGTGAGCTCTGGAAAGCGGAAATAGACGTTGTAGAGATCGATGACCAGTCCGCCGAAAAACGCGCCACCGGCCACGCCTATGGCGATGCCGCCGGCCCCGATCACGAAGCCCCATTTCAGGTAGTGCCACCCGATGGCCACGTTGTCGTATCCGAGTGCTTTCAAGGAGGCGATCTGAGGCCGCTGGAGCGCGAGTGCCCGCGTCAGCGCGACGTTCAGAATGAACGCGGCGACGAGCAGGAAGATCGACGGCAGCAGGATCCCGAAGCTTTGAAGCTGTCTCAACTCGTTCTGGACGGTCCAGTGTGAGAGCTGAAGGGCGCGCGGGATCGCACCCAACCCGCCGTACGGTTCCAGAATGCGATCGACCTGTGAGATGACCTCCTCGCTCGATGCACCGGGCGACAACGCAATCACCACATCGTTGAATCCGGCTTCCATGTCGAAGGCGGCAGCGAGCGCCCGCTGGTCCATCCAGAAAATGCCATAGCGCTGGTCATCCGGCACGAGCTCGCCGGGCCTGATGCTGTAGACGAACTCCGGCGACAGCGCGACGCCGACGATGGTGAGCCGTCGCAACCGTCCGTTGATGACAGCCTGCACCTGATTGCCAATTTGCAGGCGGTTTGCGATCACGAAGCCTTCGCTCGCCAGGATTTCGTCCGGACGATTGGCCTCGATCCAGCGTCCGCGGCGAAGGAAAAGGTCATTGACCCTGGGTCGCCTGTCAGCCGGAATGGAAACCAGCCGCGCGGCCGCCGGCTCGTCGATCTGCTCGAGATCGAGCGTCACGCTCGAAACCACTCGCGTTTCCATCGCCGAGACACCGGGGATGGCTGCGATTTCTGCCGCGACGCGCTGGGGCGCGCGCTTGAGCGACGCGAAGAGGTGCCCGAACCGGTGCCGCTCGTAGTACGCACGTTGCGTCTCGCTCAGCGATGCAAACGTCGACTGGTACATCACGTACATCGCGACACCCGCCGCCACCACCATGGCGATCGCCAGCGCTTGCCCCTTCATGCCCCATAGATCGCGGAGGAGCTTTCGGTTGAGGGCAGAGAGCGTTACGAAACGTTTCCAGCCTTCGTTTCCGGCCATTCGTTCACCAGGCGAGTTCCTGCGGCGCGAGCTTCTCGGTTCTTTTTTCGACCGAGCTCACACGACCGTCGGCCAGCCGTACGACACGGTCGGCCATCGACGCAATAGCAGCATTGTGCGTGATGACGACGGTGGTCGTGCCGAGCTCTGCGTTCACACGCTGTAGCGCCTCGAGAACGACAATACCGGTCGAGATGTCGAGGGCGCCAGTCGGCTCATCGCAGAGCAGGACCGAGGGCCGCTTGGCGATGGCGCGGGCAATGGCGACGCGCTGCTGCTCGCCGCCCGACAGTTGCGCCGGGAAGTGGTCGAGCCGCGCGTCGAGCTTCACCAGGCGAAGCGCGTCCTCGGGCCCCATCGGGTTCGTCGAGATCTCGGTCACCAGCGCAACGTTCTCCACCGCCGTCAGGCTGGGAATCAGGTTGTAAAACTGGAAAACGAACCCGACGTGCTGGCGCCGATACGCGGTCAATTGCCCCTCGTCGGCCTGCGTCAAATCGGTGTCGCGATAGAGCACTCGGCCGGCCGTGGGCACATCCAGCCCACCGATGATGTTCAGCAGCGTCGACTTCCCCGAGCCGGATGGGCCAAGCAGCACGACGAATTCTCGTTCGTCGAGCATGAGCGTGACCTGCCGCAACGCGTGTACCTCCACTTCACCCATGCGGTAGACCTTGGTGAGGTCGTGAATCTGAAACAGCGGCGTCGCCATCTCTGTTCAAGGTTGCTTCGGGAGCCATCTGCATGTCCAGCGATCGACTGTTCGGAGCAGCAGAGCGGTCCCTGCCGTGCTACCATCCGGCCAACCCTGCACGCTGCGCTGCTACGAACGTTTTCGAGGAGGCCAGATGGCGAAGAAGTCGAAGAGCACGAAGAAGGCGAAGACCACCAAGACGGCGAAGAAGAAGTCCGCGCGCAAGCCGAGCGCCGCGTTCATGAAGCCCGTCTCGCCAAGCCCCGCGCTGGCGGAAATCATCGGGTCGAAGGCGGTGCCGCGGACGGAGGTCACCAAACGCCTCTGGGCCTACATCAAGAAGAACAAGCTGCAGGATGCCAAGAACAAGCGGGTGATCAACGCCGACGCCAAGCTCAAGCCGGTGTTTGGCGGAAAGTCCTCGGCGAACATGTTCGAGATGACCAAGCTCGTCGGGAAGCACCTGAAATAGACCGCGTCGGGATTCGGGATCCGGGATCTGGGACTCGGAATGCAGGGTTCCATGTTCCGGGTTCCAGGTTCCGGGTTCCAGGTTCCAGGTTCGCGTTCCCGGTCCTGACCAATGGCGGGTGGATACAAGCGAATAGCCACAGAAGAGGCCTGGGCACCAGCTGAATTGCTGGATACCTATCGATCGATGGCGTCCAGCAAGTCGATCGACGATCCCGGCTTTATCGTCCTGTGGAACAGGCTTGGCGCGCGAGCCCAGTTGTCCGAGCGGCTGGCTGATATCGGCGCGCGCCGGATCGCCGATATGGACAGCTCGGGGATCGATCTTCAGATCCTCTCGCTGACCTCACCGGGCGTGCAGGTCTTCGATGCCGCGACGGCTACCTCGCTCGCTGCCACCACCAACGATCAAGTCGCGGAAGCCGTTCGAAAGCACCCGACGCGATTCGCCGCTCTCGGAGCCGTTGCACCGCAGGACCCGAAAGGCGCAGCTCGTGAAGCCGAAAGGGCCGTCCGCAAACTGGGATTGAAGGGCATCATCATCAACTCGCATACCAGAGGCGAGTTCCTCGACGACCCGAAATTCTGGGACATTTTCGAGGCTGCCGAAGCGCTGAAGGTCCCGATCTATATCCACCCGCAGGCGCCTCCTCCACAGATGTCTGCGCCCTATGTCGAGAAAGGGCTCGAAGGGGCGTTGTGGGGGTTTGCTGCCGAAACGGGCCTCCACCTGCTCGCGATCTTGCGCAGTGGTGCGCTCGACCGCTTCCCGGGCCTCCGCATCGTCGTCGGCCACGCCGGCGAGGCGCTGCCGTTCTGGCTGTATCGTCTTGACTACATGAACCGAAGCGCGCGGCCGTTCATTCGCAATGGTGCGGACAGGTTGCAGCGGACACTCAGTGAGTACATGCGGGAGAACGTGTACGTCACGACGAGCGGGATGGCGTGGGCGCCGGTCATTACATTCGTTCAATCGGTGCTCGGGATGGACCGCGTGTTGTATGCGATGGACTATCCCTATCAATTCGAGCCCGACGAAGTGACCGCAACCGACGACCTGCCTATCAGCGACGCCGACAAGAAGAAGCTGTTCCAGACCAACGCAGAACGCGTATTCGGTCTTTGAAGGTGGCGCCGGTCATCCAGGTCTCTTCGATTCGCAAGACGTACGGCCGGACGGTTGCCGTCGACGACGTGACGTTCGACGTCGAGGAAGGTGAGATCTTCGGGCTCATCGGCCCCAATGGAGCGGGCAAAACAACGACGATGGAGTGCGTCGAGGGGTTGCGTCGCCCGGATCGAGGAACGATTTCGGTGCTGTCGCTCGATCCGATCCGCGACGCCCGGACCCTTCAGCAGAAAGTAGGCGTGCAGCTCCAGCAGGCTCAACTTCAGAAGCGAATCAAGGTGAGGGAGGCGGTCGATCTGTGGGCATCGCTTTATCCGCGCTCGGTGGACGGAGACGCGCTGCTCGAGCGCCTCGGCCTCGCCGACAAGCGAGAGGCGTGGTTCATGACGCTCTCCGGCGGACAGAAGCAGCGACTCTTCATTGCACTGGCCCTGATTCACGATCCCGATGTGGTGTTGCTCGATGAGCTGACGACCGGCCTCGATCCTCAGGCACGGCGCGCGATCTGGGACCTCGTGCGGGAGATTCGTCGCCGGGGGAAGACGGTTTTCCTGACCACCCATCTCATGGAGGAGGCCGAGCGTCTCTGCGATCGCGTGGCCATCGTCGAACGGGGCCGCGTCATCGACAGCGGCACGCCGACGGGGCTCGTGCGGCGTCATTGCCCCACGCAAACCGTGGTTCTCGAGACGGCGGATGCGTCAGCCGCGGAGCATTTTCAGTTGATTCCTGGTGTGGACTCGGTCACATGGCGGGACAACCAGTGCACCATCCGGGGAAGCGGTGGTGATCTGGTCACGCACGTCATTCAGTGCCTCGCTGAACATCGGATTCGTGTCACCGATTTCAGGACCGAGCTGCCGAATCTCGAAGATGTCTTTCTCACGCTCACCGGTCATTCCATCCGCGAGTGACAGAATGCGTGCGCTCCTGAAGCTGACATGGCTGGAGATCAAGATTTTCGTGCGAGAACCAATGGGTGTGTTCGGCACGGTCGGCATACCTGTGCTCGTGTTCTTGATTGCGAGTCGTCTCCTCGGGCCGCGCGTGGCGCGCGCGGCGATTCAGCCTGGCGGCGCGGTCTCGGCCGTGCTGCCGGTGCTGGCGTCGATTCTGATGGCGCTGAGTGCGATCTCGTCGCTGGTCACGATCATCTCGATCTACCGCGAAGGCGGGATCCTCAAGCGGCTGCGTGCCACGCCTCTGTCGCCGACCGTGATCCTTTCGGCGCATGTTCTCGTGAAGCTGCTCTTCACGCTGATCACGCTCGCAATCATGGTGCTGCTCGGTCGCCGCTACTTCCCACCAGGTGCGCCGGTACCGCTGTTTTCCTATGCCGTAGCGCTCACGTTCACGACGTGGGCGATCCTGTCGATCGGATTTCTGATCGCGAGTATTGTTCCAACGGCCCGCTTCGCTCAGCCGCTTGCTGCGCTGATTCTGTATCCGATGGTGGCCCTGTCGGGGCTGTTCTTTCCGCTCGACGTCCTTCCGCAATCACTCAAGCTGCTGGCGCGCGCAATGCCGCTCGCCTATGCGGTGTCGCTGCTGAACGGCATCTGGCGTGGAGAAGGATGGTCTGCTCACTTTGGCGAGGTCGCTGCGCTGACGTTCTTCTTCGTCGTCTTCACAGCGATTTCGACGCGAATGTTCCGATGGGAATAAGCGCGAACGCGTGCATCAGGATTGTCAGACGGATTGCAGATCTGTCCGGCGTTCCGGCGCCAATTTGCATGGGGATTTACGCTACGGCGGCAACTTCGCACTGAGTACCGAACTTGCACATGGCGTCTCGAATATGGCGCTCTATCTGGACACGACGATTCAGCCGGCGAAGGTGTACATCCAGGCGGCGCCTCGAACGTGTATCAAGAGCGACGCGTTCGATATCACGCTGTTGATTCTACCGCTGGCGACCGGGCTCGGCGCCGTGGCAGCGGTCCTGGCCAATCCGGCGCTCTTCGCGGTGCTGCTGGTCGCCGACCTGTGGCTCCTCGGCTATCACCACGTCGTAGCAACGTACACGAGGCTGGCCTTCACGAAGGAGGCGCTCCGGCGCAATCGTTTCCTTGCGATCGATCTGCTGCTCCTGATGGCAGCAGCGACATTGGCGCTGGCAGTCACGGCCGGTGCCTGGGTCGTGGCCACGGCGTTTCTCTATCTCCAGTGGTTCCACTACATGCGCCAGGGCTGCGCTCTTGCGCGGATGTACTTCCGGGCGACGCCCGACGGACAGGTGGCGGGATCGCGCGACCTCACGGCTGACCTCGTGATCTATCTCGTACCCATCTACGGCATCGCCGCGCGCTCGGCGACGATGGGAGACACCTTCCTCGATCTGCCAGTGAAAACCGTGGGGTTACCGCAGGAAGTGATAACGGCGCTCGGATTCGCCGCCGCGGTTGCCGGGCTGGTCTGGCTGGTTCGCAGCTCGATCTCCTTCGTGCGCGGGACGCTCGATACCCTTTACGCCGGGTTCGTGCTGTCTCATGTCGCGATCTTTCTCGTCGCCTACATCGGGATCGAGGACGCCGGCACTGGCTGGCTGGCCATCGACGTGTGGCACAACCTGCAGTACGTGCTGGTCGTCTGGATGATGAATCAGAAGAAGTACGCGGGCGGCGTCGATCCCGCCGCGCAGTTCGTATCGCGAATCAGCCAGCCGGGCCGCCTGGCGATCTACTTCGCGAGTTGCCTCGGGATTTCCACGCTGGTCTACGTCGTGCTCGGCAGTTTCGTCGCTATAGCAGGCGGTGGCTTAGCCATCACGGCGGGCATCTACATGGGCATCAACTTCCACCACTACGTTATCGATGCCCTGATCTCGAAACGACGACCGGTAATCCCGCGGTCAATTTGAAGATTCTTGGTCACCGATCTTTGAATCGTTGGTGACAGTTGATTCTTGATTGAGTCGCCACAATCCGGCACCGAATCACCAATCCACAGTCAACAATCAAACAACGATTCAACAATCAAAGATCAAAGATCGTGAAATCTCCAAATTGACGGATTGAACGATTGCGATTGAATGATTACCTGACCGGGACCCGCTGCTTGAGCTCCTCGACCCAGTTCTGCACGACCACGATGCCCGTCGCGGGCACAGCCCCTCGATTCGGATCCGTCGACTCGGGAAGCATCAAGAACCGCCCGTCTGGCGCGACGTCGTAAGTGCTGTCGACGTCTTCTCCAGCGGGGCCGCCGCCAAAGCCGTGGAAATATGGCCGGTCGAACAATAGCACTGGTGACCCGAAGGAAAACGACTCCCCGGGCTTCACTGCGATCGCGATCACCTTGTTACTCTGCAGGTAGAACAGTTCCCGTCCGTTCCGAGACCAGACCGGCTCGCGCCCTCCGTCCTGAGAGACCCGGGCCGGCGCCGAGCCGGCGATTGCACGAACCCAGATCTCGGACCGCCCGGATCGGTTGGAGCGATAGGCCAGCCAGCGCCCGTCGGGCGAGACGCGTGCCGAGTCCTCGTTGAACTCGGTCCTGACGAGTTCGTCCACTCTGCCGCCCTCGGCCGGCAACGCAAGGAGGTCGGAACCGCCGCCGCTCTCGCGCACAAACGCAATGATCAACCGCCCGTCGGGCGTCCACGTGAGCGGAGGACGGGCAAAGACTATGAACCGCTCGTCATTGCCAAGCTCAATGGGAATCGGTTGGGGTTGAAGCGCGCTGCCGTCGGATGGGATCGCGTACACCCTCCATACACCATCACGTGACGAGGTGAACATGACACGAGCCTCATCGCGCGACCAGATGGGCGACAGGTTGTCCCCCCTGTTCACGAGCGGAAGCGGGGGGCGCCCGCTGAGATCGAAGATCGAGATGTCGCCATCGGCGGGTGGACCCGTCACCAGGAGGAGCCGTTTGCCGTCTCGAGACAGTCGAGGGCTTCGAGGGCCCTGGACGGAGACGTTCAACGCGGGACCGATCTCGCGACCGCTGCGATCGACCCACACTGGGGTGACCTGTCCACCAGCCTCAATCGATTGCGGCCCAGGCACATAGATCAACGTCCCGTTCCTCGAGATCCCGTAGTCCGCTGCCGTGATGAGACCGGGATGCCGCACTCCCGGCAGGACCGCAACAGGCATGCCCCTCATCTCGAGACGATCGAGATCGAAGGAAGCCGCCATGAGCGTTGTGCCTCTCGCGAAGACGAGATGGCCGGAAGGCGCATACATCGGGTTCGCTCCGCCCTCGACGAGCGTCTTCTCCTTGCGTGTCTCGAGATCGAGGACGCCGATGGTTTCTCTCTGCGCCTGCGCTTCGATGGTGTAGAAGAGCGCAGCTCTCCCGCCGGGCAACATCGAGGGTGCGGCATAAAAGACGTTGGGCGCATCCGTCCCCGCCACGCGTTCGAGGGCGGCGCCGCCGCCGGCGGAAGTCCTGTAGAGCCCGTTGCCCTTGCCCGCCATACCGCCACGGGCGACCGCCATGATCAAGGTATCGTCGGGTCCCCATGCCGCGCCGACAAAGCCCGGCTCGTCGTCGGCGATCTTGATGGAGGGTCCCCCGGCAAGGGCGACTCTCAGGATGCCCTTTCCGACCGATCTGAACCCGATCGAGGCGCCGTCCCAGGAGAAGAAGGGGTTGGCGTTGCCAAAGTCCTCTGGTAACTCGGTGCCGCGGATCATCTGGGGCTCGAGTCCTCCCAACTCCCGCAAATACAGTGCCCGGCCGCCTTGCGGAGCCTCGCCGAGGTACACGATCTTGGTCCCATCGGGTGAGATCGCCACGTCATAGCCGCCTACGCTCACAAGTGGCGCAGTGGCTGCCGGCGCGAGCAGCAGTCGTGACACGGTAGCAGGAGCCGTCGGTGTCGAACGCGTGAGCGCCCAGATGGCGACGCCTACGGCCACGACTGCGACGGCAGCCGCAATGACAGCCGGCCATAGCCACGCGCGCCGGACGGGTAGGCGCACTGCAGGACTGCCGATGCTCGCGGTAGACGTCGCACTGGCGTCCAGAATCCACTCCAACTGACGGCCGATGTCAGCGGCAGACTGCCACCTGTCATTCGGGCTCTTCGCGAGGCACGTCTTGACGATCTGGTCGAGCGAAGGCGGCGAGGCCGGCTGAAGCGACGATACCGGCGACGGCTCGCGCTCGAGGATTGCGCCAATCAGGCTCGCCTGGCTCTTCCCCTCGAAGGCCTTCCTTCCGGTCAACATCTCGTAGAGCACGGCGCCGAACGCAAAGATGTCGGAGCGTGCGTCGGCCTCCTGCCCTTCGAGCTGTTCGGGCGACATGTACTGAAACGTGCCGACGATGGAGCCCGCGCCGGTAAGAGGGGAATCGATCGTTGGCGCGGCGGTGACGTCCGAGTGTGCCGCCACTGTGGGCGCCATTTTCGCCAGCCCGAAGTCGAGAAGCTTCACCCCTGCCGTCGTGAGCATGACGTTGCCCGGCTTCAGGTCGCGGTGGGTCACGCCTTTTCGGTGCGCCGTGTCGAGCGCGACGGCGATCTCGACGGCGTAGCGAAGCGCGTCGCTCGAAGGCAGCGGACCTCGAGCCAGTCTCGCGGCGAGCGTCTCCCCCTCGAGATGCTCGATCACGAGGAAGTCGATCGGGCCCTGATCGGTGGTCGCCCGACCGACGTCGAACACCGAGCAGATGTGTGGGTGACTGAGGGTGGCGAGCGTCTTGGCTTCGCGCTCGAACCGCTGTTTCAAACCGGGGTCGGAGGCCACGCGCGACGACAGGATCTTGACGGCCACGGTGCGATCGAGCCGGCCGTCGCGTGCCTTGTAGACCTCGCCCATGCCGCCGGCACCAATCAGGCCGACGATCTCGTAGGCGCCGAGGCGGGTGCCGGGGGCAAGCGGCAAGGAACTGCTCCGTTACGCCGCGCTGACTATAGCCCAAACTTCTACGATTGGAGACTTTGTGACAGTATCGCGCCGAAGTTTGTTTTTCTGGCAAATACTGCTAGCGAGAGTGTAACTAGAAGGCACAGGATCTTGATCACAGCGCGGCTTTGGTCGCGGCTTCGCCGCGCTGTGATCTTCGTTTTGCCGCAATCCGCACCAAATCATCAATCCCCAATCAAAAATCAACAACGATTCGATAATCGAAGATCAAAGATCAACAATGGATCGGTGCCCGATCTGTTCACGGGTGAGCGTCAGCGCCAGTCGGTCGAAGTGGCTCCCGGTGCGATCTGGTTGAGGAACTGGTTATCCCTCGACCGGCAAGTGCAGCTCGTGGATCGCTGCCGTGCGCTGCTCGAGGGGCCAGGTGGCGGCTACACACCCATCGTTCGCGGCGGCGGCAAGATGCACGTGCAGATGATGTGTCTCGGCCGACATTGGAATCCGCTGACCTACACCTACGAATCGACACGCGCCGATCACGACAACCTGCCGGTCGCGCCGGTGCCAGACGATTGGGTCGAACTCGCGTCGGCCGCGGCGCGCGCGGCGGGCTTCGTTCTGACTCCCGACATCTGTCTGATCAACTTCTACCAGGGCGACGGGCGGATGGGTCTTCACCAGGACAAAGATGAAAGCGCCGAGTCGATCGCCGCCGGTCTCCCTGTGGTATCGCTGTCGGTTGGGGACGCGGCGCGATTTCTCTTTGGTGGTCTACGACGTCGTGAACCAGTCGAGACGATCCTTCTGGAATCAGGAGATGCATTCGTGTTCGGCGGCGCGGCCCGTCTCCGGTATCACGGCGTCACGCGCATCCTGCCCGGCACGGCGCCGGCGGTATTGCGACTGGACGGACGCCTCAACCTGACGTTTCGCCGGTTCTAGCGGCCGACGAAACGTAGCGGCTGGTCTTCAGACGTTGCGAAGGACTCTGTAAAATCTGACTCATGCCGAGACTCATCGAAGGGCCGACGGTCATTGCCGCCGCAGGAAACAAACCGAAGCAGATCGAGGAATTCGCCGGGCGCGTGAACTCTGGCCATAGTGGTGTCAGCGTGGCCCGCATGGTGTCTCCGGCTGGCTGGCGCGAGCCGGGTCAGCGACCGCAGTTCGAAGAGATCACCGTTGTGTTGCGCGGCATGGTCCGCGTTGAGCACGAACGTGGGGTGATCGACGTGCGGGCGGGACAGGCCATCGTCGCATCGCCTGGAGAATGGATACGCTACAGCAGCCCCGAGGCCGAGGGTGCCGAGTACATCGCGGTGTGTATGCCTGCCTTTTCGCCGGACACTGTTCACCGCGATCAGGAGTGACCCTCACTCGGCACTCGGGACTGGCGGCTCGCGGCTCGGGACTCGGGATTCGTTGATCGTGACTGGCCCGCGCGGCCGCGCGCGCGTATGCTTGCCGCATGTCATACCGCACTTGCCCAAGAGGGTCCGTTGCGGCCGCGGCGGTGATCATTCTGCTGGCGACGGCAGCGGACGCGCAGTGGCTGAATTACCCGACACCGGGAACGCCGCGGCTGCCCGACGGCACACCGAATCTCGCAGCGCCCGCTCCGCGTGGCGCCGATGGCCGGCCGGATCTGTCCGGCATCTGGGCAGCCGAATGTGCCATCTACGGCCGCGACTCGTGCTTCACGCGTAGTCTCTTCTTCAACCTCGCGAAAGATTTGCAACCCGACGAGGTGCAGATGACGCCATGGGCGGCGCAGATTCAGGCGCAGCGTGAAAGCCGCAATCACGTCGACGATCCGTATGGCTATTGCCTCCCGCCCGGCACGCCACGAATCAATTTCGGAGGCGGGCCGTTTCGCATTCTCCACACGCCGCAAATCACCGCGCTCTTGTACGAAACGCTCGTCGGTATGACGTTCCGTCAGGTGTTCACCGATGGACGTCCGCTGCCCGAGGTCATCCAACCCACGTGGCTCGGATACTCGGTCGGCCGGTGGGACGGCGATACGTTTGTCGTCGAAACCAACGGCTTCAAGGACGGAGGCTGGCTCGATACCTTGAAGGGACGTCCGCACAGCGACGCATTGCGCGTGACGGAACGGTTTCGCCGAATCGACTTTGGCCACATGGAGCTCACGATCACCATCGAAGATCCCAAGGCCTTCGTGAAGCCGTGGACCATCAAAGCGCCGCTGACGTTGTTGCCCGATACCGAGCTCGTCGAAGCGTTCTGCGATGGGCACGATCAGACGATGACGCATCGCAAGGTCGAACCGGCGCCCGAACCTCCGAGTCCGCGACTGCCTTAGAGTATTTGTGACTTGGGGATTATTGATTGTCGATTCCTTGTTGATTGATGATTTTGGATTGGTGATTATTGGCGGGAACAATCGTCCGAGGAATCGCCAATCAAGAATCAACGATCAACAAGGAATCAATAATCAAAGATCGAGAGATCAAAAATGTTGAGATGCGCATGGGTGCTTCTTGCGCTCGTCGTGACGGGATGCTCCGAGGCCCCGCCGGCACCGGCGCCCAAGCCGATGCCATCAAAGCTGGAAGGCATGTGGAGCGATCCGCCGCCGACTGCCGTTGGCACGCTGTGCTTCTTCGCCTGCACCGACGCGGCAATCGAGCGCCTCAACGCGCTGCTCGACGATCCGAAAAACGACGCCCGCCCATTCCCGCAGCTCGCCGCAGAGGCGCAGAAGCACCAGACGGACAACTACCTGCGTCCCAGGCTGACCGAGGCCGCGCTCAAAACCTATCCACTCGATCCAGCCGACGATCCCGGCTTTCTCCGTTGCGAGCCATGGGGACTGGCCAAGCAGATGTTTGCGCCGCACCAGCTCGAGATCCGGCGCGCCGGGGACGATCGTATCGAACTGCGGTACGGTGAGTGGGAAGCGGTCCGAACGGTCCATGTCGACGGTCGCGCCGTTCCGGCCAACGTCCCGCCCAGCCGTCTGGGCTACTCCGTTGGGCATTTCGAAGGTGAGACGCTGGTGGTGGAGACGTCAGCCGTCGCGCCGGGAATCACGTGGTGGGATTCCCAGCACAGCGATCAGTTTCGCGTGACGGAACGCTTCACCCGCTCCGACGACGGCGAGACCTTGAACCTGACCGCGACGATCGAAGACCCCTGGGGCCTGCGCGAACCGGTTGTGGCCAAGAAGATCTGGCGATGGGCGCCTAATCAGAAGATCACACCGTACGACGCATGCGAGCCGGCAACCGAATTCAAGAAGGGGACAGGTGAACCATGAGACGGTTCCGTGTGGGGTCCGCCTTTAGGCGGACTGCGTTGCTGTGCATGCTGATCCTGCTCGCCCTCGCGGTCACGCCTGTCGCTTCGCATCATGCGTTCTCACCGGTGTACGACGCGAAGAAAACGATCGTCGTCGAAGGCGTGGTGACGCAATTCAGGTTCGTGAATCCACACGCGATGATGCTGATGGATGTCACCGACAAGAAGACCGGCAAGGTCGTGAAGTGGAACGTCGAGTTCGCCGGCCGGCTGAACCTGGAGGAAGCCGGGTGGACCGCCGATTCGATCAAGCCCGGAGAGCTCGTTAAGGTCACCGGTAATCCGACGTGGACCGGGTCGCAGCGCATGGCGTTCGTCAAACTCGTGCGCGCGGATGGCACGACGCTCGAGCCCGGGCGCGCGCAGCGTCTCAGCGCGATCGAAGAAGAGCGCCGTCAACGCGCGAAACAGAGAGAGCAGCAGCCCGCACAGCAGGCGACACCGGAGAAGTAGGGCCGGTCGAGTACGACGTAGAGCGGGGGCTTCAGCCCCCGCGGCGCGATGACCGCGCAGGCTGCAGCCTGCACCCTACGACGATATGAAAACGCCTCAAAAATCGAGCTGAGCGCTGAACTTCAACAGCCGTCCCTGCAGGATCTGCAGCGGGCGGAGCCACGCGGATCCATACGTCGTATTCAACGCCAGCGTCGGGCTGGCGTTGAACATGTTGTAGAGATCGACGTTCGCCATGACGCGTGCCTCGGGCCCGACGCGGAAGACCTTCGATAGTCTGAAGTCGACCTGATTCAACCGTCCACCGTACGTCGTCCCGGGCTCGATCAATGGAACCGTCGCCGTACCCGAAGTCAACGGGCGCCCGAGCGACCCGATCACTTCAGCGCTTGTGTACGACCGGGCGGCTGTGATCTCGGGCCCGGGAAGGCTCTGAAGCGTGGCGCTTGTCTGGAGGCCCCACCACGGCCACGGGTAGACGCCAAGGACTTTCACCTGCGTCAGGAATGGTGGTGTGACGTTGCAGTTGAGCAACTGCTGCGGCGAGTCGACGACGAAGCAGTTGTCCGTGGTCACTCGACCGGTGCTCGTTCCGCCTTGCAGCACCGCGCCGCTGGGCAGACGAAGATTTACGCTGAAATCCACGCCGTTGTAGACCTCGGTTTGATCGCCGAAGTTGTTCGACAGCGTCACGACGTTGTTCTGCGCCACGATCCGGTTGGGATCGTAGAGACCACAGACCTGGTAACCGCCGCCGTCTGGCAGACGTGAATCGACGGGCGCCGTCGCACAATACGGGGAGTAGTCCGTGGGCCCGATGTTCAGGTTGTCGGTCGAGAGGAAGTTGCCGTACGTCCGCCGGAAGTATCCGGCGTTCACCGACACACGCGGCAGGATCTCGTGCTGGATGGCAGCGGAGGCTTCCCAGTTGAAGCCGCGCTGCGTCAAGGCGTCGTCGGCATAACGGACCGTGGGGTTCGTCGTGCCGAAGTTCGACGGATTGACTGCCCCGCATTCGCCGTTGATTCCGGGCAGAAGCAAGTCGCAGTCGGGCGAGAAATTTCCCCGGCGCGGATCGCCGACCGGATAGAACGTGTCGTTCCAGGTACGGGTTGCTTGCGTCACGATCGCGGCGGCCGGATTGGCGCGGCGGGTGAACGTCGTAAGATTCGGGCCTTCGAGATAGCGTCCAACGTTCGCTTTGATCGCGGTGCGGCCGTTGCCGAAGAGATCCCAGGACACGCCCACGCGAGGCGACACGTTCTTCCAGTTCGGCACATCCTCGACCTTTGCGAAATTGATGCTGCGGTTCGGCGCGAGGGGACCCGGGCCTACGTACTGTTCCGGCACGTACGAGTTGAGGTAGTCGAAACGCACGCCGAGATTGAGGGTGAATCGGCTCAGGCGCCATTGATCCTGCGCGAAGAGACCGATGTTGGCCTTCGTCGTCTCGTAGAACTCGAGCGGCGTCGCAAACTGGGTGAGCTGTGTCGGAACGCCGTTTCGAAGCTGCAGTGTCACGGCATCGTTGGCCACGTCCTGCGTCGTCCACACCCACGCGTGCTGAAAGGTGAAACCCACTTTCGCGGCATGCGAGCCGGTCACATACGACGTGACGAACCGCGTATTCCACTGGTGCGTATCGTTGTGCCCGTACGTCGACGACAGATTGCCCCACGAGAACCCGGTGCCGAGATCGCGCCACGGCACGTCGTCCTCGGTGATGCCATCTGGTATCTGCAGCCTGAACTGGAAGTCCTTCGCCGCGTACGCCCAGCCCGCCTCGAAGAGCACGCGGTTCGTCCACGGCGCGTTCCAGGTTATCTGCGTGAGTCGGCTTGGGTCGGCATAGTAGTTGATGACGGCCTCAGGTGACTGCGTCCGGTTGGTGGCCGACTGTGTGTAGAAGTGGTCTCGAATCTGGAGCGCCTCCTGATGCTGGGCGCTCACTTTGTTGCGAGGACTCGCTTGCCATGTGAGACGGATGCTGCCATTGTAATCCTCGTCGCCTTCGTACGCGGGCCTGGAGAGATCGTCTTCTTTGATCCAGGGAACGGTGCTCTTGTTGTAGTAGAGGCCTGCCATGTACTGGTTCGTTTCCCATTGACGGTACGCGCCGAAGAACCAGAGCTTGTCCGCGCGGATCGGACCGCCGGCGGCTGGATTGAAGTCGTAGATATAGTTGACGCGATCGACTGAGGTCAGCCCTTGCGCCTGCAGGTCGTCCGAGAGATTCCGGCTTTGCAGCTTATGGTTGGTGAACGCCCCCGCCAGAAAGCCCTCGAACGAGTTCCCACCGTCTTTCGGGATCACGTTTCCGCGAACACCGCCGAGCTCGCTCTCCGCGGATAGGCCGCCGGTCTCGAGACTGATCTCGCGCACGGTGGCATCGTTGACCGATACCGCAACGAAGCTGCCACCACGGCCAGCGCCGTTGTTGTAGTACATGCCGTCGTAAAGCAATGCCTGTTCGAAGAGCCGGCTGCCGTGAATGGCCATCGCGGCCGATCCGTATTGCGTGCCGCCGACATCCTGGCTATTGGTCGTCATGCCGGGAATGAGCACGCCGAGTGCCACGACCGATTTCGTTCCCGCGGGAATCGCATCCATGACATCACGCGTCATGACACGTTGCTGAATGACGTTCTGCACGTCCACGGTCGACGTCTCACCGGTGACCGTGATCGTCTCCTCCAGCGTCCCGACGCGCATCTCCACGTTCACCGTCGCGGTGAACGACGCCGTGAGCTCGATGCCTTCACGCTTGACAGTACTGAATCCGGGCAGCGTGAACGTGACCGCGTACGTGCCTGGTCGAAGGTTGACGATGGTGAAGCGGCCGGCTTCGTCGGTGACGGCCACCCGCAATTTCTCGATGAGCGCAGGGCTGGCGGCCTCGACCGTCACACCGGGAATCACCGCGCCGCTCGCGTCCCTCACCGTTCCCGCGATGGCGCTGCCACTCTGGGCAGCCGCGCTCGCCGGCAACCACGCGATGAGCGCGAACACTATCCATGCGTACCGAAATGAAGTCGTCATGACATGCCCTCGATGAAATACTGTGAAGGGGTCAGACCCCTTGATATGAGCTGACTCAAGGGGTCTGACCCCCTTCAGGGAGCTGGCTCGAGCCGGAGAAGCGCCCCGGGGTTTTCGTCGGTCAGGAGATACAAGAGCCCGTCTGGCCCCTGTCGCACATCGCGGATGCGTTGACGCAGCTCGGTGAGCAGCATCTCGCGTCGTGTCTCCTCGCCACGGTCGTTGAAGACGACGCGTTGCAGGTGCCCGGTCTGAGGGATCTCTCCGAAGCGCATCGCGCCAACGAAGACGTTGCCTTGCCACCCGGGAAATCGATCACCCGTGTAGAAGGCCATCCCCGAAACGGCAATCGACGGCATCCAGTACACAAGCGGAGGCTCAATGCCGTCCCTGGCAAACTTGCCCTGCCAGGGCCCTTCGTAGCTGCGACCGAGGCTCACGTCTGGCCAGCCGTAGTTTCGGCCCGGCAGAATGACGTTGATTTCGTCGCCGCCGTTGGGACCGTTCTCGTTCGACCACACCGCCCCCGTCTGCGGGTGTATCGCGAGCCCGAGCTGATTGCGGTGACCGAGTGAGTAGATCTCCGGCTTGTACCCGGACCGTCCAACGAATGGATTGTCGGGCGGCACGGTTCCATCGTCGCGCAGCCGCAGCACCTTCCCCTTGTGATGACTGGGATCCTGCGCATCCTTCATGTTGACGACGGACGCTCCTGTCGTCATGTAGAGCATGCCGTCGCGGCCGAAGGCGATTCGTGACGCCGCTCCACCCTGCCCATCCCACCACGGCTCGACGACGAACAGTTCCTTGAAGTCGGTCAGCGCCGATCCATCCCAAGTCCCGCGGCCGAGGGCGGTGGCGATCAGATCCTGGTCGCCGGGCTTGGAGTATGTGAGGTAGACGAAGCGATTCTCGGCGAAGCGCGGATGCAGCACGACGTCCATCAAGCCGCCGAGACGCTGCATCTTGGATTGCGGGACGCCGGCGACTGGCTGGGGATCGAGCACGCCGTTGCGGATGATGCGAAGGCGGCCCGCGCGTTCGGTGACGAGCATCTCGCCACCTGTCAGGAACGCAAGGCTCCAGGGGTTTGCAAGTCCCTTCGTGACTGCGACGACGCGCACCTTGTGCTGTTCGGCGGTGTCGAAGACCCAGGGTCCGTCGCCAAGCGGGACACGCGCCACGCCGATCTGACGCTGGGCCGAGAGAGCGGCGTGCGAAATCGCGAGCAGGACACCGAGGGACACGGTGCACCGAACAAGACGGGAGTTCGTCATAGAGCCTCGCGCTGCAAAGGAGCAGCGCGAGGCTACACGCGAGACGCGACGCGGCGCAATGCCAATTACGGGGGAGGAATGGGCGTCACCGCCTCGATTCTCGCCAGCTCTCCTGCGCTCTTAGACCGGCGGCGCGTTCGCTGAGCTGGATGAACTCAGTCCGGTAACCCTCCTTGTCCTCGCCACGGAATCGATGCGCGCGTTCTGCCGCTGCCAGGAAGCTCGCGTTCCCGCGGTCCGGTGAGTCACGAAGCACCATTCCGAACTCCGCCACGGCCGACGCGAAACCAACGTTTGACGTCATGTCCGACGCTCGGTTCATCAGGATCCTGCTGAGCAACTGGCTCGTATCGCCATCCGGCGCCTTGTAACGCACCTTCACGGTCAGGAGCTCGCCGGACGACGCAACGCGTGTTGGCTGCGTGTCGCGCTGATACTTGAGCGCATCGACGGTGGGAGCGCCCACCTCCACGCCGGCCGGGACGATCTCGTAAAGCGCCGTCACCGAGTGACCGGCGCCGATCTCGCCCGCGTCCTTCTTATCGTCGTTGAAATCCTCGTTGCGAAGCAGGCGGTTCTCGTATCCGATCAGCCGATACGCCGCGACCTCGCGCGGATTGAACTCCACCTGGATCTTGACGTCCTTGGCAATCGTGTCGAGCGTGGCACCGGCCTCGCGCACGAGCACCTTGCGCGCCTCATGCAGGGTGTCCAAGTACGAGTAATTGCCGTTCCCCTTATCAGCCAGTTTCTCCATCGTCGAGTCCTTCAGGTTGCCGGTGCCCACGCCAAGGACGGACAGGAAGATGCCGCTTTCGCGCTCCTGCTCGATCAGACGAACCAGTTCGCTCTCGTTCGTCACGCCGACGTTGAAGTCGCCGTCAGTGGCGAGAACGACGCGATTCACGCCGCCGGGAAGGAAGTTGTGGCGGGCGACCTGATACGCCAGCCTGATCCCGGATGCGCCATTGGTCGAGCCGCCGGCTTCGAGCGTCGCCAGCGCGTGGTGAATGCGCTCCTTCTGATCGCCGGAGGTCGACGGCAGCACCAGTCCGCTCGCGCCTGCGTACACGACGATGGCGACGCGATCGCGCTCGGTGAGAACGTCGGTGAGCATGCGCATCGCGGTTCGTACGAGCGGCAACTTGTCAGACGGCATCATCGAACCCGACACGTCGATGAGAAACACCAGGTTGCGTGGTGACGGCTCACGATGTTGAATTTGGCGCCCCTGCAGGCCGATCAACGCCAATCGATGGCGTGGATTCCACGGGCAGGCGGTGAGCTCGGTCGTGATCGAGAATGGCGCCTGACCTGCTGGCTGTGGATAGTCGAATCGGAAGTAGTTGACGAGCTCCTCGATGCGCACCGCGCCTGGCGGCGGCAGTCCTCCATCGTTGAGGAACCGCCGGACGTTGGCGTACGACGCCGTGTCGACATCGATAGAGAACGTCGAGAGTGGGTCTGCGTCGACGCGACGAAAGCGGTTCTCCTCGATGGTGTCGTAGGACTCGGTGTTGAAAGGGCCAACGTTTCGGAGCGGGGCTCCGATGACTGAATTTTGCGCTAACGGCGCAGCGGGGAAGCCGCCGACAACACCCCCGACAACACTTCCGCGAACGCCTCCAGCGACGCCTTCAGGCATACCGGCGATGCCCTGCCTGGTCGTGCGCGCGTCGATGACAGGTGTCTGGGCAGCAACAGCAATCGTTTCTTGCAGAGCAGCCACTGACAACTCGATCGTGATGCGTCGACGCCCACCGGCCGTTACCGCGACTGTGCGTCGAATAGATCTGAATCCGGACATGGCGAATTCGACGTCGTAGTTCCCGGGTCGCAGGCCAACGAACGAGAATTCGCCGCGAGGGTTCGTGACTGCGCTACGCGCGTCGGGCCCGGTGAGGGTGACTGTCACGCCCGGAAGCGCATTGCCAGTGGCGTCTCTGACGATTCCAGAGAAGGTTCCGAATTCGACTTGCGCGGCCAGTAGAGGGATCACGAACACGACCACTACAACAGAAGCCCACATGCGAGTACGCATGGCTTCACCTCCCAGGCAGGCGGTTATGGTCGATCCGGATCGACGACTGGCACCGGGCACATCGCAAAGCTCGTGCCTCGAATGACCTGACATTGGCTTTAGACACCGCGCGAAGGCAAATGGCCGTTCATTGAAATCGACAGCGCGATGGATCGGTGATCCCATCCGTTTGGATTGCGAAACCGTAACCAGCGGTCGCACGATCTCGCCAACGCAACGCCCGCTGCGACCACCGCGTGCTACGCTTCGATCAAGGTGATCAACCTACGCTTCTGCCTCCTCACTTTGCTGAGCATGGGTCCTTTCCTGGAGGCACAGGTCCCTGGACGTGTGATCAGTGTCGACGATGGCAAGCAGGTGCGAGCGGTGGCGAGGCTCGTCGACAACCGCTGGGTCGGCGAGAGGTGGTGCACGCCGGCCGGATCGCAGTCTGCGGAATCACGCGATCGCATCACCGTCAGCGGTGATCTTCGAATTGTGGCGACTCGGGCGGTGGGTCCTGGCTCCGCGGAGTGGCTTCGGCTGACGCCGACGATCGTGGAGAGCTTCGAGCGGCGTGAAAAAGAGCAGCGGTTGTTGTCTGACAAGACTTCTGATGCACCGCGGGCGATCGACTGGGTTTATTCGGAGGAGAACGCAGATCGGCGAATGTACTACTTCGAGGCGTCGCGACGTGTGTCGAGCCCTGTAGACCCCGATAACGACACGGATCCTCCGGGCACCGTACGCATTGCCGTCGCCGGCTTCCTGCATGCCACAGGTGGACGTCTCGTGTCGCTCGGCACAAAAGGCGAGCTGCGATGGGAACAGGATGGGTTACCGGCAGGCCCGCGTCGGCCGGATCTGACACCGCTCGGCATCGTCGTCCATGGGGGACAATCCATCTGGGTGATGAAAGGACAGTCCGGCACCAGTGTCTGGTTCACGTTGTACGACGTGTCATCCACGGGAATTCGCACGATCCTGACGACACGTGGCGTCCACTGTTAAGTGGTACCATCCACGCGGAGGTCGACATGCCGAAGTTCCTGATTAAGGCGTCCTACAATCCGGATGGTGTTCGCGGGCTTCTCAAGGAAGGCGGCTCCAAGCGTCGAGCAGTCGTGCAGAAACTGATCGAAGGCATGGGCGGCAAGCTCGAGGCGTTCTATTACGCCTATGGGCCCGACGATGCGGTGATCATCGCGGATTTGCCGGACGCGGCAAGTGGCGTGGCACTGAGCCTGACGGTCAACGCGACTGGAGCCGTTCGCCTCTCGACCACGCCTTTGATCTCACCGGAAGAAATCGACGCGGCGAGCAAGAAGACCGTCAAGTACAAGGCGCCCGGGCATTAGGCGCCAGGCAGCACCTTCACATTCAACGTTCGGTTCTTTGGACCCGGCGGGTCTAAAGAGCAAGACCCGTCTTACGCAGGTCGAGTGAGGAATTATGAAACGCTTTCTGATCGTCTTCGCCCTGCTGCTCTTCGTCGTCCATCATCCCGCCGCAGCACCGCCGGCCATTGATTCGCAAGGCAACGCGGCGATCAGTTCGTTCGTGCAGGACGCCATCGCGCGTGGTGACGTGCCGGGCGCCGTCGTCCTCGTAACGGCTCCGGATCGCGTCCTGTATCACGACGCCTTCGGCAAGATGAACGATGCCAAGGGCACACCGATGGCCAAAGATGCGATTTTCAACATCGCCTCGATGACCAAGGCGGTGACCTCGGTCGGCGTGATGATGCTGGTCGATGAAGGGAAGGTTGGCCTCGACGACGAGGTGGCGAAGTATCTGCCTCAGTACAAGAACCCAAAGGTGATTAGCAAGGTCGACCTGGCCGCCGGCACCTACGAGACACGACCGGCCACGCGTCCGATCACCATTCGACAGCTGCTCACTCACACGTCGGGCATCGGCTATTCGTGGTCAGACCCTGGACTCGCGCTCGTGCAGAAGAAGACAGGCGCGGCCGATCTCGACTTGCCACTCGTCAATGAACCAGGGGCGCAGTGGACCTACGGCGCCAGCACTCGAGTGCTCGGTCAGGTCATCGAGAAGATCTCGGGGCAGACGATCGACGCGTACCTCGAAACCAGAATCCTCGGCCCGCTCGGGATGCGAGACACGACCTACGCAGTACCTTCCGCCAAGACTCCTCGCGTCGTCACGCGACACCAGAAGGCCGACGGGAAGATTACGGAGATCCCGAATCCCGACCCGATCCCGCCCACCATTCGCGGTGATGGCGGCTTGTATTCGACGGCGCCCGACTACGCACGCTTCATTCAAATGCTCCTGAACAAAGGCCGCCTCGGAAGCGTGAGGTTGCTGAAGGATCAAACCGTTGCGGACATAACGCGCAACCAGACGGGATCCGTGAAAGTACGTCTTCAGCCAACGGCCGAGCCGTTGCGGTCGAAGCCCTATCCGTTGGGAGCCGGCGAAGATGTATGGGGATTGGGTTTCCAGCTGGCTGCGCCGGCCAAGCCTGGGGCGAACATGCGTCGTCCGGGGAGCATGAGCTGGGCTGGCATCAACAACACCTTCTTCTGGGTCGATCCGCAGCAGCAGATCGGTGTCATCGTGCTCATGCAGATGCTGCCCTTCTACGACGACGCGGCGATCCGAGTTCTGCAAGGTGTCGAAGGACTCGTGTACAAACACGTGAATTGAGGGTGTCATGCGCAGGTCGTTCATCGCGTGTCTGCTCGCGCTCGTCGCGTGCATCAGCGGATTGGTCGTCGCCGAAGAGCGACCCGATCAGCAGATCTTCTGGAAGATTCGCCAGGAAGGGACTAACAACTCGCAGATCCTGCGGACGCTGCACATGCTCACGGATGTGTACGGCCCGAGGCTGACCGGATCGCCCAACCTCAAGGCCGCGGGCGAGTGGGCCATCCAGCAGATGCAATCGTGGGGCATGAAAAATGGCCATCTGGAGCCATGGGACTTTGGCCGTCCCGGTTGGACGAACGAGCGGCTCGCGGCGTACATCGTTTCGCCCGTCAAGGACACGCTGGTCGGCGAAGTTCTCGCGTGGACACCAGGCACGAACGGTCCCGTGAGGGGTCAGGCAGTGCAAATTACGTTACCGCGGCAGCCGACGCGTGAGGAGCTCGCGGCGCATCTCGAGGCGCTGAAGGAAAGTATCAAAGGAAAGATCGTCCTGGTGAATGCGCCCGTCCGTGTGCCCGTCACCTTCAATCCATCTCCCCTGCGACGTGAGGACAGCGACGTCATCACGCAAATGTCGACTCCTCCCGCTGCGCAGGCGGGACGCGGTGGTGGTCCCCCTCAGCAAGGACAGCCGGGGACACCCCCACGACGCCCATTGACCGGAGGCGAGCTCGAGGAGCAGCTCAACGCGTTCCTCGTCGCGAGTAGCGTCCTCGTCCGCATTACGGATGCCGGCCGCGATCACGGGCAGATTCGCGCCTTCAACAATCGCACCTTCGACGAAACGAAAGCGCCGCCCATTGTCGTGATGCGCAACGAGGATTACGGACGCATCTGGCGTTTGCTCGACGACAAGCGATCCGTCGAGCTCGAGTTCGATATCGTCAATCGTTCGTATCCCGAGGGTCGCACCAGCTACAACGTGATTGCCGAGATTCCCGGCAGCGACAAGGCTGACGAAGTCGTGATGCTCGGCGGCCACCTCGATTCGTGGCATGCCGCGACCGGTTCGACCGACAACGCCATCGGCTGTTCGGTGATGATGGAGGCGGCCCGCATCCTGGCGACGATGGGGATCGCGCCGAGGCGAACCATTCGTGTCGCGCTCTGGAGTGGAGAAGAGCAAGGCCTTCTTGGCTCGCAGGCGTACATTCGCCAGCACTTTGGCAGCTTCGAAGAGCAGAAGCCGGAGTTTGCGAAGCTCGCCGCCTACTTCAACATCGACAGTGGCACTGGCCGCGCTCGCGGCATGACGATCTTCGGTCCGCCGGAAGCGGCAACGATCCTGCGGGAGGCGACGTCCTCATTCGCCGATCTCGGGTTTCTCGGGGTGACGACGACACGAAGCCGGCAGGCGGCCAGCACCGACGCCTTCTCGTTTGCGGCGGCGGGTCTGCCAGGTGTCAACGCGTTACAAGATCCAATCGAGTACCAGTCCTACACCTGGCACACCAACCTCGACACCTACGAGCGCGTCGTCGAGGACGACGTGAAGAAGTCAGCGATCGTCATAGCAGCGGCCGTGTATCACGTGGCGATGCGGGATGATCTCCTTCCACGATTCACTGCCGATCAGATGCCGAGACGTCCGGGAGCACCGGCGGCGCAGCCTGCGGCGACATCGACTCGATGACCCAGTTGACCGCTGGGGAGGAACTGCGGCAACAGTTCGGCGACATCGACATCTACCTGTTTGATCAGCTCCTGCGGGGGCGTTTCGACGCGAGACGCCGGGTGCTCGATGCCGGGTGCGGCGATGGCCGCAACCTGATCTGGCTGCTGCAGCATGGCTTCGAGTGCTATGGCGTCGACGCCGAACCATCGGCGATCGACCTCGTTCGCCAGATCGCGTCCCGGCTGGCTCCCACGCTGCCCTCGACCAATTTCACCGTCGCCGATCTCACCCGGCTTCCTCATCCGGACGGACACGTGGACGTTGTGATCTGTTGCGCGGTGCTGCACTTCGCGTCGGATGAGGGACATTTCGATGCGATGCTGAACGAGATATGGCGGGTGCTCGCGCCAAGCGGACTTCTGCTTGCGAGGCTCGTGTCCAACATTGGATTCGAGGACGTTGTCGGTCCCGCAGGACGACGGGTCCGTTTGCCCGACGGAACGGATCGCTTCGTGGTGGACGAGCCGATGCTGGTTCGATCGACCGTTCGGCTCGGCGGGCGTCTCGTCGATCCGATCAAGACGACGAACGTTCAGGGTAAGCGCTGCATGACCACGTGGAGCATGGTGAAGCAGTAAACCGGGCAGCTTGCGCACGCGCAGTTATTTGTGGGCCAACTGGATGCCAGGTCTTCTCGCACTGAGACAATGATGCTTGCGGGCTCGATGCCCGGAGTATCATTGCGGCCAGCCCCTTTTCATGTCGTTCCTGCCCGGTACGCGCGTGAGCTCTTACGAAATCGTGTCGCCTCTTGGACACGGCGGCATGGGCGAGGTCTACCGGGCGCGCGACCGCAAACTTGGGCGCGATGTCGCGCTGAAGCTCCTGCCGCAAACATTCATGAGCGACCCAAATCGTCTCGCGCGGTTCTATCGCGAGGCACAGGTGCTCGCTTCACTCAATCATCCGCACATCGCGCAGATCCATGGGCTCGAAGAAGATCAGGGCGCGTGCTTTCTCGTGCTCGAACTCGTCGAAGGAGCAACGCTCGCCGAGCGGCTCAAACAAGGCCCGTTGCCGCTTGACGATGCCGTCCGGATCGCGCGGCAGATTGCCGACGCCCTCGAGACTGCGCACGAGAAAGGAGTTGTGCACCGTGACCTCAAGCCCGCGAACGTCGCGCTGACGGCTAAAGGCCAGGTGAAGGTCCTCGATTTCGGGCTGGCGAAAGCACCGGACGACTCCGCAGGGCAATCCGATCAGACGAATTCACCGACGCTCACCTCGCCCATGGTCCTGAGCAACGCGGGCGTGATCCTGGGAACGGCGGCCTATATGAGCCCCGAGCAGGCGAGGGGCAGATGATTGCCCACCGGCTGTCCACAATACTGCATGCGGACCGGATTTTCGTTCTCGAGCGTGGGCGCATCGTGGAGTCGGGCACTCACGCCACACTGGTCGAGCACACAGGACTCTACTACGCGATGTGGCGGCAACAGATCGGCGAGCGCCGGATTACGGAGCCCACCGTCGACGTCACCGTGTAGGGATTAAGTCGTACGGACGTGCTCGGAAAGCCCATTCTCTCGTTATGATGAGTCATGCCGCGCGATATCGTGGCCTGCGGCAGAGGACTCAATGAAACGTTGGTTCATGAATAGTGTCGGCGTGCTCCTTGCGGTCGCGTTGGCCTCAGCCGTCGTGTCGTCGCAAGGACAATCGTCACCCTCAGCGCAGCCCAGTTACACGCCCCCGAAGACGCCGTGGGGCGATCCCGATTTGCAGGGCATCTGGCCTGGTACGGATATGGTCGGCGTGCCTTTCGAGCGACCGGAGCGATTCGGTACACGTCTCTATCTGACTGACGCGGAGCTCCGAGAGCGAGAGCAGCAGGCGAAAAAGCAGGAGGAATTGGACGTTCTCGATTTCGATCTGCAGAAGCCTCCGGCTGAGATCGTCGCGCTGGGCGATGTGGGTGGTGTTACGTCACCACCACCGCACTGGCTCGAGCGCGGCCTGCCGTCACGGCAATCGTCGCTCGTCATTCAGCCGGCGAACGGCCGAATGCCGGCGATGACGCCGGAGGGTACGGCGCGTCAGAAGTCGGCCGGAGGCACGTATGCAAAGCAGACCGGCTTTGCCAGCGCTTCGGAGCTCGGGCCGTACGATCGCTGCATCTCCCGCGGCGTCGTCGGCTCGATGATGCCGGTCGTCTACAACAACGGAAACGAGATCGTGCAAGCTCCCGGGTTCGTCGCGTTCCGTAACGAGATGATTCACGAGGTTCGAATCATTCCGCTCGACGGACGCCAGTCGTTGCCCGCGGGCATGAAGTCGTACATGGGGTCGTCTCGAGGTCACTTCGAGGGAAACACGCTCGTCGTGCGCACCACGAATCTCAACGGGAAAACCGGTATGCAGGGGAACGGCATGATGCTCATCCCGAGTGATTCACTCGTCCTCGAGGAACGCTTCACGCCGATCTCGGCGAACGTCCTGCAGTATGAGGTCACCATCGACGACCCGAAGACGTGGACCGCGCCGTGGAAGGTGTCGTTCCCGCTGAAGCGGGATGCCGACTACCAGATCTTCGAGTACGCCTGCCATGAGGGGAACTACGCGATGCGGAATACCCTCTCAGGTTCGCGAGCTGACGAACGATCTCGCTAGCCGTCGTAGCGTCCGCGTTTAGGCGGACCTGTTCGCAGTATCTGCCTTTGGCGGACCGGGTTGTTCCTCACGATGATGTTCCGGCTGCTCGCGGATGCGACGGTGGCTCTGCATCTGGCCTTCGTGCTGTTCGTCGTGGCTGGGGGACTCCTTGTGATCGGGTGGCCCCGTCTCGCATGGGCTCATATTCCATCGGTCGTCTGGGGGGCCTGGGTCGAGTTCTCAGGTTGGGTCTGCCCACTCACGCCGATGGAGAACTGGCTTCGCCAGCAAGCCGGGCAGGCGGTCTACACGGCCAGTTTCGTTGACGTGTACGTGCTTCCGGTCCTCTATCCACCGGCGCTGTCACGAGAGACTCAGTGGCTGCTGGGCGCATTCGTATTGGCGTTGAATGTGGGAGTGTACCTGGTCGTGCTTCGCCGGCACGTCTTGGGACGGCGACGAGCCAACCGGTCTGGCGGCTCGAGTGACTGAGGACTAGTCGATCTGTTAGTAGAGGCTGGTCTTGAGACCCGCCCGACCTACTGCAACTCTTTCATCAGACCATCCAGGCTGACCTTGACGTGCAGATCGGCGAAGTGAAACTCGCTGCGCAGGATCTTCTCGACCTCCGCGGGGCTGCTTTTCTTCGTCATCATGTCGTGCACGCGCGTGCGCAGGGTCATCGTGCTCGTGCGGAACTTCTGCAACTCCTGCCTCGTGGTGACCGTCCCGTGTCCCGGGACGACGGTGTCGAATCCGAGCGCCAGTGCACTATCGACCGTCTTGGTCCACTCGACCGCGCTTCCGCCGCCCGCGTAGTCGACGAGCTGCGGTGTGGCGTCGCCGAACGTGAACATGTCGCCCATCGCGATGACGCGGTGATCCGGGAAGAGCACGACGACGTCGCCATTGGTGTGTGAGCGACCCAGGTAGTGCACCTCGATGCGCTTGCCACCAACGTACAGGCGAAGACGATTCTCGAGCGTCACGTTAGGCAAGCCGGGCATCTTGGTCTCGACCATCTTCTGGCGCGCAGCTTCCGAGGCAACGACCTGCGCGTTGAGCGCCTGCAGCTTTGCGTTTCCGCCGCTGTGGTCGCCGTGAAAGTGCGTGTTGATCACGTACTTCACCGGCTGATTCGTCACCTTCTTGAGCTGCGCCATGATGTTGCCGTGATCGATCTCGAACTTGTCGTCGACGAGGACGACACCCTCATTTGTCACAAGCGCCGTGGTGTTGCCGGGGACGAAATCGTTGTGGATGACGAACAAGTCGTCCTTCACCTTCACCAGGTCAAGCTTGGCCGCCTCCTGGCCGAACTGTGCGCGGACGTACGCACCGAGCATGGCGAGCGACAGGACAGCGACGAGGCTTACGCGCATCTTCATCGGGCGTCTCCAGCAGAAAGTCGACGCGAGATGGTACTACGGTCGAGAGAGCTCCACTGTCGTCCAGCGGTGACAGCGAGCGCGCAGGGCACGCCTGCTGCGTCTTTATCGAGATAATTTACGACTTCGCTGCGGGTACATCTCTTGCCGGGAGTGGGTATGCCAGCGTCAGTGAGGTTCTCGACCATGCGCACTCTACCGTTCGTGGCGGTACTCGCCGCCGCTCTCTGTGTCACGTCGTCGGCTTCAGCCCAGGAGCCGCACGCCGCGGTGCAGGCATTCGGTGGCCTTGGTGTAGGAAGCTTCGCGACGACGAACACGATCTTCGGCGGGACCGTCACGGGGGATCTGACGCCGAACATTCAGGTCGTCGGTGAAGCGGGCCGGCTCGGGAACGTGTTGCCGTCGATGACGCAGACGGTCATCGGACTCAGTTCCGTGGACTTCAGCGTGTCGGCGTGGTACGGGCAAGGCGGAGTTCGGTTCACCGGTGGGTCGTCGGCACTGCGTCCGTATGCTGAAGCGTCGGCCGGCATCGCCCGCCTGCAGCCGCATCTGACTGGCATTGCTTCGGGGCTGCCGAGCGTGATCGCCAACGCCGGCCTGGCGTTTCTAAATACCACATCGCCGATCGCCAGCCTGGGAGGCGGCGTGATGTTTCAGAGCGGAGCATTCGTCGCCGACATCGGGTACCGCCACCGGCGTGTGTTCTCGGACACCTGGGTCGATGCGCTGACGCTCGGTGATTCGCTGAGCAGCAATGAAGTGCGCGTCGGATTCGGAGTTCGATTCTGACGATGTCGCGATAACGGAGAGCCTACGGAGGAAACGGCTCACCACGGAGCAACGGCGAAACGGAGCACGAACGGAGGCACGGCTTCTTCGCCGCGTCTCCGCGGCCCATCCGTTTTCTCCGAGATCTCCGAAATTTCCGCTCGCACCAGGGGCATTACGTGGCCGGCGCCAGGCGCCGCGCGAACCATCGCCGCACCGTTCGGATGATCACGGCGGCAAAGAACGCGATCAACGCAAGCAGGATGGCGGCGATGACCAACGCCGCAATGGGATGCTCCAAAGCGAGGTAAGCCAGACCGACGACGAACAGGTCCTCGCCAAAGCTCAAGATCCAGTTCGATACAGGTTCAGGGCTGGTGTTGGCGACCGCGCGAGTGCTCGTCTTGGTGAGATGACTGCTCGCGGCTACCGTGCCGCCAAGCAGCGCAACCAGACCTTCGACCGGCGTCGACGCATCGCCCAGCGTGGTCACCGCGATGAGGGCGCCGCCAAGAGGGCGGATAGCGGTGTGAATCAGGTCCCACGCCGTGTCGACGTACGGAATCTTGTCGGCGAAGAACTCGAGCAGATACATCACGATCGCCGCGCCGATCACCACGGGGTGATTGAACGACTGAAACTGCGCGGGCAGGTCGACCCAGCCGTATCGCGCGGCCAGTCCCAGAATCGCGACCGTCGCGTAAAGATTCACGCCGGCGGCGAACGAAAAGCCAAGCGTCCGTCCGAGAGTGATCAGGTCCATCCCAGCTACCCAGTTACCCAGCCACCGAGCTACCCAGCCACGAGCTACCAAAGTATGACGATGGATCGTAACCACTCTGTTCCCTATCGTGCGTGGCGGTTTACCAGCTCAGGATGCATCCGGGCGAATTCCTGCAGGGGTTCTTCCGGAAGCCGGCCGTAGGCGTCCGTGCCGCTAAAACTCCACGGCCACGCCCCGGCGTATCCAGATGACAGCGCGAACTCGAGGTATTCCACGAGCGTAGTTGGAGGCGGCGTCACACCTGCGGGATGCTGTCGCGGCCCATCGCCCGGGAATTCACCGAGCACGAGGGGCCTCCGGACACCGAGCGACTCCGCCCGCATACCGAACACATCTGCGTCACGCGTTGGGTGGTTCCTGTCGGGGTACGTGTGCACCTGTATGAGGTCCAGCCCGAGCGCCTCGTCGTCCCATGCCCACAAGTTGTGCAGGCGGGCGGCTGCCATCGTGGCAAACGCATCAGTATGGCGATGAACGAGCGCGTTTGTGTGAGCGACCAGATCTGCCAGCGCTTCGAAGCGAAGGGGACGATTCACGCGTGAGCTGAGATCCCGTTCCCATTCTTCGACGATGAAGTCGGGTTCGTTCATGAACTCGAACGCCAGGATCTGATGGGCGAGATCCGATCGCGCTCCTTCGCGTCCATACCGGCGCACTAGAGGAGCGATGACGTTCCCGAGCAACGCCTCACGACCGCTGAGAGTGTTCAGTACGTGAGCGCGCCCCTCCGGCAGCCTGGCCTCGAGGAGTACTCCAGTCGATGGGTCTGCAATCATGTCGGGAACGCCCTCGAACATCCATCGATGATCGAGCAGGACCAACACGAGTTGGATATCGACGCTGCGCGCAATGTCGAGGGCGGCGTCGATGTCGGTGAAGAGGTGCGGATCAGGTCCCATCGGCATGCCGCGATCGTCGTATTCGATTCCCGAACGCCCGTCGCAGAAAACGAACCACCGAACGACCGTGAAGCCGAGTCTGGCCATCTGGAGGAAGTCGCGCGCGACTTCCTGCCGGCGCGTCGACACGCCTACGTGGGTGCCCCACAGGTTGGCGCCAAAGTCCATCCCGTAAAAGACCGTGGTGCCGTCTGTTGACCACGGGTAGTTACAGCCGTGCCAGAACATCAGCAGAGGGGTGTGTTCACGTTCATCGGCTCGCACGCGATCGACCCGCCCGGCCCGATGTGAGAACGGTACGGACGATCTTGCCGACACCCTGCAGGGTGGTCTTCAGCGCGGACCCGCGTCGCCAGACGATCGCCAGCGTGCGTCCAGGTACCGGCCGGACGAACGGACGAATCGCCAGATGACTCCTGCGGTTTTCGACTGCGAGTGACAGCGCTGGAAGGAGCGTCACGCCGGAACTGGTACCCACCATCTGGACCAGCGTCGCGAGACTCGTGGCCCGGTAGTCCGCTTCGGTCGCACCGGCCTTGGCGCAAATGGCCAGCGCCTGATCGCGCAGGCAGTGCCCGTCCTCGAGCAGGAGCACTTCTGCGCCATCGAGTTCGGCCGGCGTTATGGGCCGCTTGGACTTGAGCAGCGGATGGCCGGGCGCGGCGGCCAGGACGAACGGATCGTGATCGATCTCGAACGACTCGAATCCGCTCACGCGTGGATCGAGGGCGACGATCGCGCCATCGAGCGTCCCATCGCTGATTCGACCGACGAGCGAGGTGGTCTTGTCCTCCGTCCATTGAATCAGCAGATCGGGATACGTGCCGTGAAGAGGCACGGTGACGTCCGGCAGCAGATACGGACATACGGTTGGCAGCACACCGATGCGAACCGTGCCGCTGAACGGATCCGATTGGCCCCTGGCGGCGTCAACGAGGTCACGGGCAGCGAGCAGGACCTGGCGCGCGCGGTCGATGATCGCGGCTCCCGCCGCCGAAAGGCGTACGACACGCCGATCGCGCTCGAACAGGCGGACGCCGAGCGCCTGCTCAACGAGGGCAATCTGTGCGCTGAGCGACGGCTGGGAGACGTGACAGCGCGCCGCGGCTCGCCCGAATCCTCCGAGATCGGCCACGGCGACGATGTACTGGAGCTGACGCAGCGAACAGGGCAGGGGTTCGAGCATGTTCATAGTTAAAAACTATCACTGACAGACTTTCAATGTCATTGAACTATCGCTGCCCAGGGCCCAGACTCTTCGTCGCTCCAACCACGGGGCCCGTAGAGGAGTACACCGAGGCGACCACATCGAAGGAGACGGCGTCGCCGCGCGACGCGGCAAGGCGCGGGGAAAAGCCCGCGAGAAAGCAAGCGGGAGGATGACATGGGCGAGTTACAGGCGGCGCTGGCGGCGTTAGCGGTTGCAGCCGCTCGTGTCGGCGATCTGGAAACGCTGGAACGTGCGCTTGGTGCCGGCGTGCCCGTGGAATCGACGAGCCCGCGCAGCGACTCATTGCTCATGCTCGCCAGCTGCCACGGCCATCTGTCGCTCGTCCGGGCGTTGCTGGCGCGAGGTGCGAATCCGAATACGCGCGATGCAAGAGGTCAGACTGCGCTGGCCAGCGCGGCGTTCAAGGGCCATATGGACGTGGCGGAGGCCCTCGTCGAGTACGGCGCCTACGTCAACGCTGCGAGTGACGATGGCCGAACGCCGCTCATGATGGCGGCCGCCTTCAATCGATCCGACATGGTCCGCTGGCTGGTCGCGCACGGAGCGGACGCGGACATGCGCGATGCCGCGGGTCTCAGAGCTGTCGATGCAGCCGCTGTGTTGGGAGCGAACGGGACGAGGGCGATTCTGAGCGAGAGGTAGCTGAACTGGCTAGTCGCCGCCGACGGAATACCACTTGCGCGATCGGACTTTGAAGTCGTTGTTCCGCGCGCGAATCTCGATGCGGCGCAACCCGGTTGCGGTACCCGGCTCGAACGCGATGAGGTACTGGTGCCGAAGCTCCTCGAGCAGACGGTTCGTCGACTGGCTGACGAGCGACGGGCTCGACGCGAAGAAATAGTCGCCGCCAGTCGCGCGTGCAAGCTCGAACAGCGCGTTGCGCTGCTCAGGTCCGGTTGGCGCGCCCGACGAAGGCAGCGGATTCAGCTCACCGACCGCAAACACATACACCGGTACGTCGATCGTGCTGGCAATCCAGGCAACTTCGTCCGGCGTGTACAAGCTGGCGTTATCCGCGCCGTCGGTAATGACCACCACGGCCCGGCGATTCTGCGTGCGATTGGCCACGACGGCCGCGGTCCCCGCAATCGCATCGTAAATGGACGTCGACCCGAACGCTTCGACCTCACCCAACCCGGAACGAATCTGATCGAACTCCTGCGTAAACTCCCGCAACGTCAGCAGGCGGGTGTCGAAACTCATGAGCGCGGCGAGGTCGTGATCGCGGCGGAGGTTGGCCAGGATCATCTCGCAGATCTGCTGGGACGATACGGTCGCGGTGCCGAGCCGCATGCTGCCACTGCCATCGACGAGGAGCGCAACGCTGGCCGGCGATTGGTCGTCCGACTGCATGCCCACAATGGCTCGCGGATTGCCGGCGTCGGTCACCACAAGATCGTTCGGGGTCAGGGTGCGGACGACGCGACCCTTCTTGTCGCGTACAACGGCCGTCACCGAGACGAGGTCAACGCTCGACTTGAAGGTTGCCTGGGGCGTGTCCAGCTGAGCTGATGCAACGCGTGGATGCAGGCCCGCGAAGAGCACGATAAGTGTGACCACGGTCGCTCGACGATAGTGCATGGTCCTTCCCTACGAGTTGAGTGGGTGGCTACCTCCTCTTCTCGGATGTGTTTCTACAACACTTTAGCCCGGATTTGCACAGCGCAGACGACTTTGATGCGGGCCGATCGAAGTAGCATGTCTACGGGATGACCGATCAGTCTCCTCTTGAAGTAACGCTGGACCCAGTCACCCAGAACACTCGCGCCGTCGTCGAACGCTTCAACGAGGCATTCAATCGCCACGACGTCGACGCCATCATGCAGTGCATGACAGCCGATTGCGTATTCGAGAACACCCGCCCCGCTCCCGACGGCACTCGTCTGGTCGGCCAGGCCGCCGTCCGCAGCTTCTGGGAGGAGTTGTTCGCGCGATCGCCGCACGCCCGTTTCGACACTGAAGACCTGTTCGCCGCCGGTGACCGCTG
Source organism: Vicinamibacterales bacterium (assembly GCA_035649635.1). Taxonomy (GTDB): domain Bacteria; phylum Acidobacteriota; class Vicinamibacteria; order Vicinamibacterales; family UBA2999; genus Gp6-AA40. Next base: position 92,649 of record DASRJE010000165.1, read on the forward strand.
CGTGGTGCAATGGATTTACCACTGGATTCGAGATGGCAAAGCGGGCCACGTCAGAGGTGTTGACCTCTTTCGTGTGCAAGACGGACTGGTTGCGGAAAAGCTCTCCTACGTGAAGGGATGATTTGCGGTCAGGGCGCCGGCGCTCTGTCGTCTTGCCCGTACGCGGTGGCCGAACCAGGCGTGCTCCAATAATCTGTATGCACCTTTCAGGATCGATAGAGTGAGAAAACTGATCGCGCTGTTCATCGTTGTCTGGTCGCTGGATGCGGCCGCCCAACAAGGTCAGGCCTGGGACGCCCGGTTCCGGGCGATTCCCGAGGCTCGCAACATCGGCGAGTACGTGCGGATCATGTCCGCGCGCCCCCATCACCTCGGCTCGCCGTACGGCAAACAGAACGCCGAGTGGATCCGTGCGAGATTCAAGGAGTGGGGCTGGGACGCGCAGATCGAAAACTACGACGTCCTCTTTCCTACACCGAAAGAGCGCCTCGTCGAGATGGTTGAACCGACCACATTCCGGCTGACGCTCGAGGAGCCGCCGGTCGCCATCGACCCCACATCGTCGCAGAAGGCCGAGCAACTCCCGTCGTTCAACGCGTACTCGGTCGACGGCGATGTGACCGGGCCACTCGTCTATGTGAACTACGGACTGCCATCCGACTACGAGGAACTGGACCGCCGCGGTATCTCGGTCAAGGGTGCCATCGTGATTGCGCGCTACGGAGCGTCGTGGCGCGGCATCAAGCCAAAGGTGGCAGCCGAGCGTGGAGCAATCGGTTGCTTGATCTACTCCGACCCGCGCGATGACGGCTATTTCGTCGACGGGGTGTTCCCTGACGGTCCTATGCGGAACAAGGACGGCGTCCAGCGCGGCAGCGTCATGGACATGCCGACGTATCCTGGCGATCCAACGACGCCCGGACGCGGATCGACGCCGGGCGCGACTCGTCTCGACATCAAAGACGCGACGACGCTGACCCGGATACCTGTCCTGCCCATTTCATATGGCGACGCGCAACCCCTCCTTGCCGCCCTCGGTGGCAAGGTTGCGCCGATGGACTGGCGTGGTGGTCTGCCGCTCACCTATCGCATCGGCCCCGGTCCGGCGCGTGTGCACTTGAAGGTCGCGTTCGACTGGAGTCTCAAGCGAGTACACAACGTGATCGCACGCCTGCCAGGAGCCACCTATCCCGACGAGTGGGTGGTGCGCGGCAACCATCACGACGCGTGGGTGAACGGGGCGCAGGACCCTGCCAGCGGAATGTCAGCGGAGCTCGAGGAGGCACGCGCGCTTGGAGAACTCGTAAAGCAAGGATGGCGGCCGCAGCGGACAATCGTCTATGCAGCCTGGGACGGCGAGGAGCAAGGGCTGCTGGGATCGACGGAATGGGTTGAGCACCACCAAGCCGAGTTGCGCGACAAGGCGGTCGTCTACATCAACACCGACGGCAACGGGCGAGGCTTTCTGAGCGCTGGTGGCTCTCACGCCCTCGAGTCGCTGATCAACGCGGTGGCCAGGGAAGTCGAGGATCCGGATACACAGAACAGCGTCTGGAAGCGAATGCAGGCACGCGCGATTGCAACAGGGCCTGGTGTCGCGCGGACCGAGGCCCGCTCGCGATCCGATCTTCGCATCAGCGCGCTAGGCTCGGGGTCGGACTACTCAGCGTTCCTGCAGCACGCCGGCGTGCCCACGCTGAATCTGTCTTTCAGCGGCCTGGACGACAGTGACGGGATCTATCACTCGATCTACGACGACTACTACCATTTCACCAAGTTCCTCGATACTGACTTCGCCTACGGCCGTGTGCTCGCCCAGACCGTGGGAAGCCTCGTGATCCGGCTGGCGGATGCGCAGGTGTTGCCCTTCCAGTTCACCAGTCTGGCCGACACGGTACAAACGTACGTCGCTGAACTGCAGGCCCTGCTCAAGAACAAACAGAGCGAAGTCACAGAGCTGAATCGGCAGATCGAGGAGGGGGTGTTCACGGCGATCGCGGATCCGCGGCGTGGGCTGAGGGCTCCGGTCGTCGAGAGCATTCCTCCTTCCATCAACTTCGCGCCGCTCGAGAACGCGGCCACCGCGCTGACACAGGCAGCAGAGCGTTATAAAAACTCACTGGAGGCCGCACGCTCAAACCTCACGCCGGAGGCCATTCGCACGCTCAACAAGGGACTCATACAGAGCGAGCGTAACCTGACGGACGCGGCCGGTTTGCCTCGACGGTCCTGGTATCGCCACATGCTTTATGCGCCTGGTTTCTACACCGGCTACGGCGTGAAGACGATGCCTGGTGTGCGCGAAGCGCTCGAGCAGCGGGATTACGCCGAAGCCGAGCGTGAGGTGGTGCGAGTCGCCGAGGCACTGATGCGCGAGGCGCAGCTCATCGACGGGCTCACAAAGTTGCTGGACCCGCCCCAGAAGTGACTGAGGCCAAGTAATGTCCGGTTCTAGCCGGACCCTAACCTTATTGTTGCTGCTGCGACTGTTGTGCGCGCAGGCCGCTTTCATCTGCGAGCGACTCCGCCGATTCGCGTGCAACCCACGGCGTGAAGGGCGGCGACTCATTCGACCGCGGTACGACAGATTTGTTGTGAGACCTCGACGCCAGGACAGAAATGTTCGACGTCTGGATGTCCGGCTGGCCGAGGAAGGCGCGTCCCTTCCTGACGATCGTCCGCCGCGGAGTCCACGCCAGAAACCCGGCGTTGACGAGGGAATCGATGACAAAGCGGCAATCGTCCATCCCGAGCGACCAGAGTCGGACTGCCTGTGGCAGCGTCAACTCCATCTCGGGCATCTCCACGAAATCCAGGCGCACACGATCCACGACGGCTGCGAAGCTCATGGCCGAGGCGTTGAGCAACGTCCGCGCCAGCCGGGGGTTCCGCGCGTCCGGCGCGGTTTCGAGCTGTTGTTTCGGTACGTTGGCGGTAGTCTCGGCCCTCGGCTCGATCCGCTGAATTCGACAACAGTGTAGGAATACAAATTCTCTGATACTGAAATGTTGGACGCACGCCAGCGACACGTGATGATAAAGGCCAAACGGCGGTCGAGGTCGAGGCAGCATTCTTGCTATGACGCGCGCGTCCCTATCCCCGGAGGTCGGCGTGAAAAGTGAGGAAGCGGTAATTCCCACTCAGGAGTCTGCGTCCCCGTTGCTCTGGACGCTCGAAGACATCAGTCAACTGGTCTCGCACAGCGGCAATCCCACCGAAACACTCACCAACATCGTCAACCTCATACAACAGCGGTTCGCGACCGATGTGTGCTCGGTCTATCTGCTCGAACAGGACCGCGCCACCCTGGTCCTTGCCGCCACTGTCGGATTGCGGCCGGAAAGTGTCGGCCGTGTGCGGATGCCGGTGACCGAAGGCCTGGTCGGGCTCGTGGCCGAGCAGGCGAAGCCCGTGGTCGTGCAGGACGCGAGCTCGCACCCCCGCTTCAAGTACTTCAGCGACATTGGCGAGGACGCATACCGCACGTTTCTTGGCGTGCCGGTCATGGACCGCGGTGTGCTGCAGGGTGTACTCGTCGTCCAGGCGACGGCGTCGCGGGTGTTTGCCGACGATGATGTGCGGATGCTGGCGACGGCGGGCGCGCAGTTGGCGCCGATTGTCAGCGAGGCGCGCACGGAAGGGCAGTTCGTCGCCCCGGTGCATCGGCGGCTGGCGGCCCTGGCGCGCAATTTATGGTGGAGTTGGGATTCGGAGAGCATCGGGCTGTTTCGCGATCTCGATCCGGTGCTGTGGCAATGGTGCGATCACAATCCCATCGCGTTACTGCAGCAGATCGATGTGCACCAGCTCGAAGTGCGTGCCACGCAGCTTGCGCTTCATGGGCGCATCAACCACGCCTACCGCCGCATGCAGGAGTACCTGCAGTCGAAGCACACGTGGGGAGCCCGCAACGCCAGTGTTCTGGGGGCGCGGCCGGTCGCGTATTTCTCAGCCGAGTTCGGGTTGCACGAATCGATGCCGATCTACTCCGGGGGCCTGGGCATCCTGGCGGGAGATCACCTCAAGAGCGCCTCGGATCTCGGCATCCCGCTCGTGGGGATTGGGCTCTTCTACGACCAGGGGTATTTCCGGCAGCGACTCGATGCCAACTTGTGGCAGCAGGAAGAGTACGTCGATACCGATCACCGCGTGCTGCCGATCGAACCGGCGATGGCGGCCGGCGCGCCGGTAACGGTGGACATCGAGACGCGCACCGGACGTATCGGTGCGCGCGTCTGGCGGACGGCGGTCGGGCGCAACACGCTGCTGCTGCTCGACTCGAACGTCGATGGCAACAGCCCCGAGGATCGCGAGCTGACGGCACGGCTCTACGGCGGCGATCAACGTGTGCGGATCCGGCAGGAGCTCCTGCTCGGCATCGGCGGCGTCAAGGCGCTCGCGGCCCTTGGCATCTCGCCGGGTGTCGTGCACCTCAACGAGGGCCATAGCGCCTTTGCCTCATTGGAGTTGATCCGGCGGCGAATGGAGACTGAGGGCATCAACTTTGATGAAGCGATGCGCCGCGTCTCGTCCCATGTCGTCTTCACGACGCACACGCCTGTTCCAGCGGGGCACGATCGGTTCGGCGCCGAGCTCGTCGAGGAGCATCTCGGGCCGGTTCGAGACGCGCTCGGCCTCTCGCACGAGGGTCTCCTGGCGCTTGGCCGGGAGAACCCGCACGATTGGCGCGAGGAGTTCTGCATGACGGTGCTCGCCATCAAGTCGAGCCATCGAGCCAATGCGGTGTCATCACTGCACGGTCATGTCTCGCGCGCGATGTGGACGGGACTCTTTCCAGGTGTTCGCGAAGAGCACATTCCCATCGGTCACATCACCAACGGTGTCCATGTGAACTCATGGCTGGCGCCGCAGATGCGCTTGGTCTACGAACGCAATCTTGGCGCGGACTGGATCGCGCGAGGGGGCGATCCCGCGCTTTGGGAAGCCATCGATGACATCGATGATGGCGAGCTGTGGGAAGCGCACCTCACGCTCAAGGCACGGCTGGTGGCCGAGGCTCGCCGGCGCCTCATGCTGCAGGCGGAACGACAGGGTCAGCCATCGAGCGTCATCGCCCAACTGAGGCGAGTGCTCAGCCGGGACGCGCTGACGATTGGATTCGCGCGGCGCTTTGCGACCTACAAGCGCGCGAACCTGCTGCTTCAGGATCTGGCGCAGCTCGAAGCGCTCGTGAACCATCCCCACCGGCCGGTGCAACTGGTCTTCGCCGGGAAATCGCACCCGCTCGATGGACCAGGCAAGGCCGTCCTCCAGGAGGTGGCGCGCCTCGCCCGCGACCCGCGGTTCGCCGGGAAGATCGTCTTCATCGAGGACTACGACATCAGCGTCGGCCGCGATCTCGTGCAAGGCGTCGACGTGTGGTTGAACAACCCGAGGCGACCGCTGGAGGCGTGCGGCACCAGCGGGCAGAAAGTCGTGCTCAACGGCGCGTTGAATCTCTCGGTGCTCGATGGCTGGTGGGCGGAAGCCTACGACGGGCTCAATGGGTTCGCGATCGGACGCGGCGACACCCATACATCGGCGGCCGTCCATGACGCTCGCGACGGGCGCGCGCTGGTCGATGTATTGCGGGATGAAATCGTGCCGCTTTACTACGATCGCGACCGCGACGGCCTGCCCCGCGAGTGGATCGCCCGGGTCAAGCGGGCCATCCGCACGCTCGGCTGGCGATTCAGCGCGGATCGCATGGTGATGGACTACGTGCTGAAGGCGTACATCCCGGCGGCCGGAGGGACCAGCAGCGAGATGCGCAGCTGCTAGAGGCCGAAACCCGCCGCCTTCGCGCGAAGCGCTTCCACCTTCGCGCTGCGCGCTACTGCGGACGGGTCGGCGCGCCAAGGAATCCCGAATCCCGTCCCTCGACGATGCTCGGGACGCCTGAGCGATAGTCGAAGGGCGAGTCCCGAGTCCCGGACCCCGGATCCAGCGACAATAGGTAGCGTGGAACCAGTCCTGGAACTGAGAAACGCTACCCTCGTGCGAGGGGGAGTACGAGTACTCGATGGTCTGTCGCTCGCGATCCATCAGGGCGAGCACACCGCCATTCTGGGCCCCAATGGCGCCGGCAAATCGTCATTCATCCGGCTGCTGACGTTCGAAGATCGCCCGCGTCTGGGCGAGAACGGCGTCGCGCCCATGCGCATCTTTGGACAGGAGCGCTGGGATGTTTCGGCGCTGCGAACCCGATTTGGCGTGGTCACCGGCGAACTCGATCACGGCTTCGGCCTCGAGACATCGAGCGGTCGTGTGTCCGGTCTCGACGTGGCGACGTCGGGCCTCCTGGGCAGTCATGGTGTCTTCACCCATCACGAGGTGACTGAGGCGATGCGCGTGCGCGCGCGCGAAGCACTGGCGCGCGTCGACGCTCCCCACTTGGCGAACAAACCGCTCAACGAGATGTCAGCCGGTGAACGGCGCCGCGTGTTGATCGCGCGCGCGCTGGTCACCCGGCCCGATGCGCTCGTCCTCGACGAGCCGACCACGGGCCTCGACTTCGTTGCTCGCCACAAGTTCATGGAATCCATTCGTCGTCTCGCAAGAGAGGGTACGACCCTGATCCTCGTCACGCACCACGTCGAGGAGATCGTCCCGGAAATCGCGCGTGTCGTTCTGCTGCGCGCGGGCAAGGTCGCATTCAACGGCGCGCCCGCGGATGCCCTCACCGCCGAGCGACTGGGAGATGTATTCGGTGCGCCCATGGACGTAATACGAAGCGGCGAGTACTACCACGTCCGTCTTTCTGGCAGCGGCTAGAGTTCAACCGCGATTGTGAGCAGCGATCGTTACCGTGAATTTGTGTCGAGATATCCCGAATACGAGTCGACGTCGCGCGTCGACGAGATTCGGGCTGCTGACTATTCGCGCCTCGACGAGGCCGGCGACACGTATCTCGACTACACGGGGGCCTGCATCTACGCGGCTTCGCAGGTGCGAGCGCACGGAGCGCTCCTCGAATCGGCCCTGCTCGGAAACCCGCATTCGGCCAGTCCTGCTTCGTTGAGCGCGACGGACCTCGTCGAGCGCTCGCGTCGTGCCGTGCTCGAGTGGTTCAACGCCGGTGCCGACTACACGGCCATCTTCACGCCCAACGCCACGGGTGCGCTGAAACACATTGCCGAGTCGTATCCGTTCGCGCCCGGCGGGCGGCTCCTGCTGTCCGTCGACAATCACAACTCGGTCAACGGGATTCGCGAATTTGCAGCGGCGGCCGGGGCGACGGTGTCTTACGCGCCTTTGACGACACCGGAGTTGCGAATCGACGATTCGCAGATCGATAGGCTCCTGAGCGCCGCGGTTCGAAGCGACCACAACCTGTTTGCTTTCCCTGCGCAGTCGAACTTCTCCGGTGTGAAACATCCCCTCGCGCTCGTCGAGCGTGCCCACGCGCATGGATGGGACGTCTTGCTCGATGCCGCGGCATTCGTCCCCACCAATCGCCTCGACCTTCAACGGGTGGCCCCGGAATTTGTGTGCGTCTCGTTCTACAAGATGTTTGGATATCCAACTGGTGTCGGATGCCTGCTGGTGCGCAACAACGCGCTGACTCGGCTGCATCGACCCTGGTTTTCCGGTGGCACGGTGAACTTCGCTACCGTCGGCGGGGCTCGTCATCTCCTATCTCCCGGCGAAGCCGGCTTCGAGGATGGCACCCTCAACTTTCTGTCGATCGCGGCAGTAGAAATCGGCCTGCGGCATCTCGCAGCGGTCGGGGTCGACGTCATTCAAACACGCGTTCGGTGTTTGACCGACTGGCTGCTCAAGGAGCTGGTCGATATGCGTCACTCGAATGGCCGCCCGATGGTTCGTATCTACGGACCGTTGACCACCATGATGCGCGGAGCCATCGTCACGATGAATCTCTACGATCCCGTGGGGCATCTGCTCGACTATCGGCGCGTCGAAGAACTGGCAGGGAAGCGGCACATCTCGCTGCGCACGGGGTGCTTCTGTAATCCCGGCGCGGGAGAGACGGCAGAAGGCATCACCGACGAAGACGTGAAAGCAGCGCTCGAGATACGTGAGGACCTGACGCTCTCGCGTTTCCTCGAGATCGTCACCGCGCGGGGCGGCAAGAGCGCCGGGGCGATCCGCGTCTCATTCGGCCTGGTGAGTAACTTCGCGGACGCCGACCGCTTCGTACAGTTCGTCAAATCGCTGCGTGATCAGTCGCGCCTCGCGATCGGGACGGCGACATTCGATATCGAATCGTGTCGCATCATGCGCGACGGAAGCTGACGCGCGAGCACGAACGTCGCGCGTGGCGCCGTTGCACGTTGCTCGATCTTTAAGGCGCGTGGCCGCCGCGATTTCTGCGTACTGTGATCGGTGTGGCGTAGGCCACATCAATAAATGGTCCGTCGGATACGACGGCACGCGCTGTGCTCCTCCACGTCGACGATGGTAGGCTGTGGAGGCGCAGGATGGCAGAGCACGAAGGCTTGGAACGGGTTGTACGGATAGAGAAGAAGTTGGACGCGCTGTCGATCTCGGTCGACGAGCGGTTCAGCGAGGTGCGCGATCACTTCGTTGAACAACGCGAGTACATCGAGTTCGCGTACGATCGACTGGACCGGCGCATCTCTGACGGCTTTGCCCGCCTCGAGCAACGCGTGTCCGAGGGCTTTGCCGCGTCCGACCAGCGCATGGACAGGTTCGACCAGCGCATGGACACGTTCGACCAGCGCATGAACAAGTTCGACCAGCGCATGGACAAGTTCGACCAGCGCATGGACATGTTCGACCAGCGCATGGACACACTCGACCAGCGCATGGACTCACTCGACCAGCGCATGGCCCACGGCTTCGCGGCCGCGGATCAACGCACCATCGACCTCAAGCACGAGTTGACGGAGGGATTCTCGCGAGTGGAGCGAAAATTGGACCAGTTCATCGAGTCGCAGTCCAGATCGAAAGTTACGCGCCGGGCACGCCCCTCGAAGCGTCGACGCTGACGTGAACAAAGCTTACGGAACCTGGCCGTCGCCAATCACCGCAGACGCCGTTGCCGCGCAGGGCATCCGGCTTTCCTATGTTGCGATCGATGGCGAAGACATCTACTGGCTCGAAGGTCGTCCGCACGAAGGTGGCCGCAACGTTCTCGTGAGACGACGGTCTGACGGACGGCAGGAAGATGTCACGCCATCGGGCTTCAATCTCCGCACGCGGGTGCATGAGTACGGCGGCGGCGCCTACGTCGTTTCTCAGGGTGTTGTCTACGCGTCGAACTTCGCTGATCAGCGCCTCTATCGGATCGACACGACGGACGACAACGCGCCGACCCCACTCACGCCCTCCGGGCAGTGGTTCTATGCTGACGCCGCCCTCGATCTCAAACGCCGTCGTCTGATCTCGGTCAGGGAGGATCACTCCGATGCGAGTCGCGAGCCGGTCAACACGCTGGTGAGCATTCCGGTCGAAGGCGCCGAGAGCGCGGGCGACGTGCTCGTCTCCGGATTTGATTTCTACTCGACACCCAGGCTCAGCCGTGACGGATCGCAATTGGCGTGGCTCGCGTGGCGCCATCCGCAGATGCCATGGGACGGTACCGAACTCTGGCTGGCGGATGTCACCGAGGCCGGAGCCCTCGTGAAGCAGCGACGTGTCGCAGGAGGCCCTTCCGAATCAATCTACCAGCCAGGTTGGACGCCCGACGGGCAGTTGTACTTTGTCAGCGATCGAGAGGGATGGTGGAAGCTGTATCAGGCCGGTCAGACATCGCCGATCGCCCGGAATGTCTCGAGCAGCGTGGAGTTCGGGCGTCCGCAGTGGATATTCGGCACGGCATGCTGGGTCCCTGCTGGCGGCCGCCGATTGGTGGTGTCCTATACGCAGTCGGGCCGCTGGCATCTCGCCGCGCTCGAAACTGACACAGGCGCGCTGGCCACATTGGCCGATTCACTCGAGCCCCGCGAGTGGTTGGCGGCAACAGACACGATGGCCGTCCTTGTTGCTGGCTCGCCGACGACTCCGGATGCGGTCGTACGTGTAGAGCTCTCCACCGGGCGCGTCGAAACGCTCAAGTCATCCTCCACCGTGGAATTCCCAGCGACGCTGCTGTCGGTGCCCGAATCCGTCGAGTTCCCTTCTGTCGACGGACACACCACGCACGCCTTCTACTATCCACCGCGCAACGCAGAGTACAGGGCGCCAGCCGACGACCGGCCGCCGCTCATTCTGATTAGTCATGGCGGGCCTACGACGGCAGCGAGCGCGACGCTGGACCTGAAAGTGCAGTTCTGGACCAGTCGCGGGTTTGCCGTGGCCGACGTGAACTACGGTGGCAGCTCCGGATTCGGCCGCCCCTACCGACAGCGCCTGAACGGCCAATGGGGCGTGCTCGATGTCAGTGACATGGTGGCGGCCGCACGGTATCTCGTCGCGGCGGGAAAAGCCGATCCCAATCGCCTGATGATTCGCGGTGGCAGTGCCGGCGGCTACACCACGCTCGCCGCTCTGACGTTCCATCCCGGTGTCTTCAAGGCCGGAGCCAGCTACTACGGGATCAGCGACATCGAAGTACTCGCGCGAGATACACACAAGTTTGAATCACGCTACCTCGATACGCTCGTCGGGCCCTATCCGGACGCCAAGGACGTTTACCATGCGCGATCGCCCATTCACTTCGTCGACCGGCTGGCCTGTTCGCTGATTCTGTTCCAGGGACTCGAGGACAAGGTCGTGCCGCCGAATCAGTCGGAGATGATGGCAGCGGCGGCGCGAGAGAAAGGACTCGCGGTGGCATACCTGGCGTTCGAGGGCGAACAGCACGGGTTCAGGAAAGCGTCGACAATCGTGCGGAGTCTCGAAGCCGAGTTGTATTTCTACGGCGCGGTCTTCGGCTTCGTCCCCGCCGACGAGATTGCCCCGATCCAGATTGACAACCTCGGTGATAAGTTCAAAGGTCAGGGTCGGTCATGAGCCGGACGTGCTGCGGTGCGCTGGTCCTCGGGCTTATCGCGATGGCGTGTTCCACGCCTGAGCCTTCTCCCTCTGCATCAGCCATGAGCCAACAACCGCGATGGGGCCTGATCATCCACACCGGTGCCGGCGCGTTTACGTTGGCCGGTCTTGGCGAGCGTCGAGAGCCAATGCGCGCCGCGATGACCGAGGCGCTCTCCGCCGGGCATCGCATATTGGCCGAAGGAGGCTCGAGCCTTGATGCGGTTCAGGCGACGATCGTCGTGCTCGAGGATTCGCCTCTCTTCAACGCGGGGAAGGGGGCGGTGTTCACCCACGAAGGATCTAACGAGCTGGACGCGTCGATCATGGACGGCGCCAGCCAGCGCGCCGGGGCGGTCGCCGGCGTGAAGCGGATCAAGAATCCGATCCTGCTCGCGCGCCTCGTCATGGAGAAGTCACCGCACGTGATGCTCACCGGCGACGGCGCCGAAACCTTTGCCGCCGAGCAAGGCGGGATCGAATTCGTCGACCCGAAATACTTTCACACCGACCGAGCCTGGGATGCGCTCCAGCGCGCACTCGAAGAGGAACGTCAAAAGACGAAGACGGGGGCGTCAGCGCGTCCGGCCATGGAGCGCGATGCTCCCGGGTCGTACTTCGGGACGGTGGGCGCCGTCGCCCTTGACCGTCGCGGCAACCTGGCTGCCGGCACGTCGACGGGCGGGATGACCAACAAACGCTTTGGCCGTGTCGGCGATTCGCCTATCGTCGGCGCAGGCACCTACGCCAGCAACGAGAGCTGCGGGATCTCGTCCACCGGACATGGCGAGTTCTTCATCCGCTACACCGTGGCGCACGACATCTGCGCGCGCGTCGCCTACAAGGGCATGAGCGTGCAGGCCGCCGCCGACGAGGTCGTACAGCAAGTGCTCAAGAAAGCAGGCGGGGAAGGCGGCGTCGTTGGTCTCGATCGCGCGGGCAATATCGCGATGTCGTTCAACTCGACGGGAATGGGTCGCGGCTACATGGGGGCTGACGGCGCTCCCGTCATCATGTTTACGAAAGAAGACGCCGTACTTCTCAGTTCGCCGTCCCAGCGTATTCAAGCATCTGCTTCGTCAGGTCCATCGGGTACGAGATCTGGACGTCCGTGATGGCGCCGTCGGGTCCTTTGACGGCCGTCAACTTCGGCATGACGAAGCCGGAATATGACGCCAAATTGAGACTGTCGACGCGCTTCACCACCTCGTCTCGAAGCGACGAGTCGAAGTGTATGCCGTAAGTCTCGAACAGCGTCTTCGCCGCCGCGAAGTCTCCTTCTGACTTGATACGCTGCACCTCGGCGAGCAGCTTGCCTACGCCTTCGCGGAAGACCTTGGGGTCAGCCATGACGAGATAGGTCTTGTTGTCACGCGTGCGCTGCTCGATCGCCTTGGTATTGGCCATCAGCCATCGCACGATCATCTGGCGATTTCGCATGTGGTCTTCTTCGATCTGCGTTCCCTCACGCACTCGCCGAAGCTGGACGATGGCGTTCCGCGCGTAGGCTTCGTACTCAGCTCGCACGATGGCGTCCTGGTCTGCGGCGGGAATGATGCCCAGCTCGGCAAGCTTCGGGTCAGCCATGAAGTAGAGGCCGATGAGATCGGCGCGCCCTTCTTCGAGCGCCGAGAAGTGCTCCTTGATAGCTTCCTGCGGCGTCCCTTTGAAACCGGCCGCCTGTTGACCGGACGCGTGCCCTATGACTTCGTGCATGTCGGTGAGGAGCTCGGCAGAGAGCGCGCCGAACTTCAGGGTCCGGTCGGCTTCGTCAGGCGTCCATGAAAACTCGGTTCGCATCGAGGCGGGAAGCGCATTGTCAGACGATTCGCGCACGTTCGACAGAGAGACCGACTTGCTGCCGTACTCTTCACGAATCCGCTGATCGTTCGGCAGGTTGATGCCGATGGGTGTGACAGGACCGGAATCACCGGTCTCAATCACGACGTCGATCGCGTTGGCGACGATGCCCTTCACGTCGCTCTTGCGGTACTTCGCGTCGTACGGCATGTGGTCCTCGAACCACTGGGCGTTGTTCGCGAACTTCTGGATACGCTCGGTCTTTTCCTTGTTCACGTAGAACACCAGCCCTTCCCACGATCCCTTGATACCGCGCGCGTCCATGTAAACCTCGATGAACCCGTTGATCGTGTCGACCGTCGACGATTGGTCCGCCACCCACGCGATGTCGTACTTCACGCGATCGCTGCTCTCGCCGGTCTTGTACCACTGGACGAGGGCGCGCAACGCGTTGGCCATCGGCTCGGTCGCGAAAGGAATGGCCGCCTCGAGGTGCCCGATGATCTGGCGAATCTCCTTGTCATAACGTCCGCCGACGCGATAGACCTCTTCGACGAGCCGGCCATCGCTCTTCACCAACCGCGAGTTCAGCCCGTACTTTTCGGTGTAGCCGCGCAGGTCGGCCATGCTCACTCCCGAGTAGAGGTTGTTGGCGCTCGAGCTCAGGATGTCTTTGCCGGGTCCGGGGGCCTTGTTGGTCACACTCGGGTCGACATTGGGATCGAAGAACATCGGACCGAGTCGTGTGAGCAACTGATCGACCGATTCATTGGACTGGGTTGGGAAGGTCGCGCCCGTACTCAGCGCCGCCTTTGCCGCCGCCGCAAGCGCTTGCGGTGTGGTCTTCAGCACGAATTTTCGTGCGGTCAGGTTGTTGTACGGGCCGGTATTGATCCAGAAGAGCTTCGTGTAACGCTGAATCTCCGTCAGCGTTGGCGGATCGATGCCCTGCGGATGCGACACGATGGCTTCGAGCACGCGACGCATCTCGAGCGCATTTCGATGCTTCTGGTCGTAGAAGATGTCACGGCCGGCGAGGGCCGCCTGCGTCAGATGCCAGACTAGTGTCTTTTCTCGCAAAGAAAGCGCGTTGAACTGATCCGCGTAGAGCTGGATGACCGACGCGTCGTCAATCTGCTCGAGCAGATACTTGCGGCTGTTTTCCGCGCTCGGTGGTACGGCGGTCGGCGGTGGACCTTCCTCGCGCCCCGAGCTGCATGCCAGCGTCGTGACTAGGAAAAGCGTGGATAAGAACAATCTGTAACGCATGGTTATCTACAGCTTAGCCTGTCGCGCCTCGGCGTGGTACCATCCGCCGCCGATGCACTACTTGTTGATGTACGACGTCGTTGACGACTACGTAGAACGACGGACGCCCTTTCGCCAGGAACACATTACGCTGGCCCGCGAGTTCGTCGCCCGCGGCGAGCTCGTGCTTGGAGGTGCCCTGGCACAGCCTGCCGACGGCGTCGTGCTGCTCTTCCGCGGCAGCTCGCCGGCGGCCGCTGAGGCCTTTGCCAAATCAGACCCCTACGTGCGCGCGGGAATCGTCACGAAGTGGCGCGTACGTGAATGGACGACGGTCGTCGGCACAGAAGCCGAGAATCCACTTCCGCAGAATCTGTCGTGATCCACGGGTCAGAAGACAGCGAGGAGCTTGTCATGAAGAAGCTGTATGGTGCGGCGGCGATCGCGGCCGCGTTCGTTCTGGGTTTCCTGGCCCGTGGCGTCGTACCCGCGGAGCCGGTCGCGCACGCACAAGGCGGCCGCGTATTCGAGCTGCGGACCTACACTGCGCCCGATGGAAAGCTCGCGGATCTGCACGCGCGATTCCGCAACCACACGATGCGGATCTTCAAGAAGCACGGCATCGAGAACATCATCTACTTTGCTCCTCAAGACGCCCCGCTATCTCAGAACACGCTGATCTACTTGGTGGCCCATCCCAGCCGGGAAGCCGCCGATCAGAACTGGGCTGCGTTCCAGAAAGATCCCGAGTGGCAAAAGGTCGCGAACGAGTCACAGGTGAACGGCAAGATCGTCGCGAAAGTGGATCGGATCTTCCTGACGCCGACGGATTATTCGCCGATGAAGTAGGCAGGCAGTCTGAAGTGGCTGGGGCGCGGTACACTGCGATGATGGCAGTGCGAACGAGTCGCGCCGGCGCTTTTGCGCGGATACTGGTCGTTGCCGCCTTCCTGCTCACGACGGCCGGCTATACGTTTGCGCAGTTCGGGCGCGGCGGATTCTTCAACAGTCCCGTTCGTCCTGCGCCCCGCGCCTTTCCCGATCGCAACTTTGTCGTGTGCCGCCTGATGTACACCTCGGTACGCCGCGAGCCCTCGGGTGGCGGATGGCGCACTGACTATCCCTACGGTGAAATCAACCTGACTATCCGCTTCTCGGAGCTGACGCGAACACCTGTCAGTTGGTCAGGCGAACACGAGCCGAATCATTACGTCGTGCGGCTGACCGATGACGAGCTGTTTCAATGCCCCTTCAGCATGGCATCAGATGTGGGCACGATCGGCCTCACCCAGGAAGAGGCCGATCGGCTGCGACTGTATCTGCTCAAGGGTGGGTTTCTCTGGGTCGACGACTTCTGGGGGCCGCTGGCGTGGGAGCAGTGGACGCACGAGTTCAATAAAGTTCTTCCTCAGGAGCAGTACCCGATCGAAGACGTCCCACTTACCGATCCGATCTTCCAGTCGCAGTTCATCGTCGAGAAGGTCCCGCAAATCACCAACATCCAGTTCTGGCGCGCGACGCGCGGCCAGCAGACCTCCGAGCGCGGCGCCGATAGCGCGGTACCGCATTTCCGCGCCGTGCGCGACAGCCACGGCCGAATCATGGTGGTGATGACCCACAACACCGACATCGCAGACTCCTGGGAACGTGAAGGAGAGGACCCGGCCTTCTTCTACCAGTTCTCGCCGGACGGCTACGCTGTGGGCGTCAACGTGCTCCTGCATGCGATGACGCACTAAACGGAAGTTCAAAGGTTGAAGTTCAAAGTTTGAAAGTAAGTGTGCTTTGAACTTTGACCTTTAAACTTTCAGTCTGCGAACAGGAGTGACAGTCACGACAGTTCCCCACGGGACCGGGGGCGCGCACGCTCACCGAGTCATCTTCATAGACCTCGGCCGCTTTCTGGCGCTGGTTTTCATGCTGTACGGCCACACCGTGAGCGCGTTGCTGGCGCCGGAGTACCAGCGCGGCGCCTGGTTCGAGGTGTGGAATTTCCAACGCGGCCTCACCTCGAGCCTGTTCCTGCTGTTGTCGGGATTTGCGTTCAGCGTGGCGACGAGCCGGCATTGGGGAGCGCATCAGCGCTTGTCTCCAGCGGTCTTCAAGCGCGTGCGTCGATTCGGCCTCTTCCTGTTGCTCGGCTACGCCATTCACTTTCCCGTCTCCCGGTTCAGCATGTTGCCGACGCTGACGGACGAGCAGTGGCGCTCGTTTCTCCAGGTGGACGTGCTGCAGTTGATCGGCGCGACATTTTTCATCGTGCAGGCGCTGGTCCTCGTCGTGCGATCGCGGCGCACGTTCATGGTCGCGGTCTTTGTCCTGGCGGTTGCCGTGGTCTCGTTGACGCACTGGGTGTGGACGATCGACTGGTGGCAGCTAATGCCCCGGTGGCTTGCCGCATACATGTCTCCTGCACGCGGATCGCTGTTTCCGCTATTTCCGTGGGCGACCTATGTCCTGTTTGGGGCGGGAGTGGGACAGATCTACGTCGGGTGGGGCGCCGCCCGTCTCGCGAGTTATACGGCCTACGTCCTGCTCGCGCCGGGAATCGTCCTGTCAGGGCTCGGCTGGGGACTTACCGCCATTGAGAATGCGCCCTGGGGGCCGGATGCGTGGAACTTCATGCCGATCCAGCTCGCGATTCGCATTGGCGCCTGCCTGATCCTGCTGGCCGCCATCGCTCGAGCCAGCCAGCGCCTGACGCGTTTGCCCCGCTTTTTCGCGGCGGTCGCTCAGGAAACGCTTCCTATTTATTTCGTGCACTTGTGCGTCGTGTATGGCTCGATCTGGAACAACGGCCTGGCGATCTATTACGCGGCCTCGCTGGGGCCGGTGGCCACGCTCGCCTGCGTCCTGTTTTTGCTGGCGACAATGGCTGCACTTGGCTGGTACTGGCACGGGCTCAAACACGCTCGTCCCCGCCTGGCGCGGCGGGTCACGGCCGGGGTGGCGGCGCTGCTGGTGATCCAACTTCTCTAGTACAATCCCTGCTTTCTCTTTCCCCGAGGCGCTGATGTTTGACGCCCTGTTCGAGGCGCTTTTCTCGTATCGGCCGGTCGTCTTTCGCGAGGGCGATTTCCGCTTCGACGTCACGACCGCCTCGTTTGTTGCGGCGGTACTCGTCGGCGTCGTCGTGGCAGCCGCAATCTTCACCTACCGGAGAGTGCAGGTCGCCGATGGACGCGTTCGGGACCGCGTCATCCTGACGGCGCTTCGGGTGGCGGCCCTCGGACTGGTGCTGTTTTGCCTGTTCCGTCCCACACTCGTTGTTCGTGCCGCCGTCAATCAGCAGAACGTGGTCGCCGTTCTCCTCGATGACTCGCGCAGCATGCAGATCCCCGACCTGGACGGCAAGGCGCGGGGAACGTTTGTCAAGGAGCAGTTCGGTGCGCCAGACAGCCCCGTCATGAAGGCGCTGTCAGATCGGTTTCTGGTACGTCCATTTCGCTTCTCAACGACGGCCACGCGCGTGGCGTCGGGGAACGCCCTTACCTTCAACGGTTCGCAGACCAAGCTCGGTGCGGCGCTTGACGGCGTGCGCGACGAACTGGCGGGACTTCCGGTCGCTGGCGTCGTGCTCGTCTCCGACGGTGCTGACACCGGCGATACCGCACTGAACGAAGCGCTCCTGGCGCTCAAGGCCGAGAAGCTTCCAGTATTCACGGTTGGCGTTGGCGCCGAGGCGCTTCCCCGCGATATCCAGATCGACCGCGTGAGCACACCGCGATCGGTGTTGAAGGATGCCTCACTGCTTCTCGACGTCGTGGTCAGGCAGACCGGCTACAACGGACGCACCGTCACCGTCGATGTCGAGGACGAAGGACGAATCGTCGGCTCGGAGAAGGTGCAGTTACCGTCTGACGGATCGCCGGCATCGGTCCGCGTCCGGGCAACTGCGGCCGAGTCGGGTCCACGCCTCTTCACGTTCCGTGTCGCGCCCGTCGATGGCGAGCTCGTTCCCCAGAACAACGTGCGCGAGGCGCTCATCGATGTTCGCGACGCAAAGGAGCGAATCCTCTACTTCGAGGGAGAGCCGCGCTTCGAGATGAAGTTCCTTCGTCGCGCGGTGGCCGACGACAAGAATCTCGAGGTTGTCGCGCTTCAGCGAACCGCGGACAACAAATACATGCGGATCCTGGGTACCAACCCCGATCCAGAAGAGCTCGTGGGTGGTTTCCCGAAGACGCGCGAGGAGTTGTTTGCCTATCGCGGTCTGATTCTGGGAAGCGTCGAGGCCGGCGCGTTCTCAGGTGATCAGCTTCAGATGATCGCGGACTTCGTCGATCGTCGCGGCGGTGGTCTGCTGATGCTGGGTGGTGCTCGATCGTTTGGCGAAGGCGGGTACGGTGGCACGCCGGTAGCGGATGCGCTCCCACTCCTCATCGACGCTCGCAAACGTGCGTCTGATCCGGCCCCTCTTGTGCGGCTGAAGGTCGCGCCGACCCGCGCCGGACAAGGTCATGCCGTGACACAGATTGCCGACTCCGAGACGGCATCCGTCGCGCGTTGGCCAGAATTGCCGCTCGTGACGTCTATTAATGAAGACCTCCCGGTCAAGCCGGGTGCGACTGTGTTGCTCAACGGAACCGACGAGCGTGGACGGGAGCGAGTCGTGTTGGCGTCCCAGCGTTTCGGCCGCGGCAAGGCGATTGCTTTGACGCTCCAGGATACCTGGCAGTGGCAGATGCACGTGTCCATCCCTCTCGAGGATCAGACCCACGAGCACTACTGGCGTCAGATGATGCGGTGGCTCATCGAGGGCGTGCCCAACACCGTGGATGTGCGCGTGCCGGATCGCGTCGAGGCAGGTGATGCGGTCACGATCGAGGCGACCGTCGTGGATAAACAGTTCGTCGAGCTCAACGATGCGACTGTCATGGCCCAGGTGGCCAAGCCCGGTGGGACCACGATGACCTTGCCGCTGCAATGGACTGGCGAACGTGATGGCGAATACAAAGGAACGTTCGTGAGCGCGGAATCAGGCGCATACGAGGTCACGGTCGATGCCACACGGTCCGGCGGTCAGGTCGTTGGTTCGGGATCGGGTTTCGTTCGTGCGGGTCCAGGCGAGGCGGAATTCTTCGATCCGACGATGCACGGCGCCCCGCTGCGCCGGATCGCGGAAGAGACCGGCGGCCGTTTTTATACGGCGGATGGCGTCAAGGGTCTCGCCGAAGACATCCGCTACGCGGGCCGCGGTGTCACGTCGGTCGAACAGCGCGAACTGTGGAACATGCCCATCATCCTCATTTCGCTGATGGGCCTGGTCTGCGCGGAGTGGGGCTACCGTCGTCTCGTCGGGCTGGCCTGAAGTTTCCATATGTTGAAGGTCTTCCTCCTCATCGTTGTCGGGCTTGGCGGTGACGCCGAGACGGCCAAGACCTTTCACCGATGGAGCAACACGCTCGCGGAGGCCTCCGAGCGGCTCGGCGTGACCTCCGAGCGTCTGGTGTACCTCGTTGGCGAGCCAGTCGAGGGAGACGCTCGCGTATCCGGACGCGCGACGAAGGAAGAGGTCACGAAAGCGCTCACGAAGTTCGCGGGCGCGGCGGGTGCCGACGATCTCGTCTTCATCGCGCTGATCGGCCACGGTCAGTGGGACGGCCGGTCCGCCAAGTTCAATATGCCCGGGCCGGATATGGGCCCGGAAGATTTCGATGTCCTGCTGAAGAAGCTTCCAACCAAGAAGATCGTGTTCGTGAACACGGCGAGCTCGAGCGCTCCATTTCTCGAGGCGTTGTCGGCGCCGGGCCGCACCCTGGTGTCGGCGACTCGCAGCGGCGCGGAGCACTACACGACGCTCTTCGGCGGGTACTTCGTGGACGCGCTGAATTCCCCGAACGCCGACGCGGACAAGAACAAGCGCGTCAGCGTCCTCGAGGCCTTCCAGTTCGCGAAAGCCGAGGTTGCGCGTGCGTACGAGCGCGAGGGGCTGCTTGCGACCGAACATCCCATGCTCGACGACGATGGCGACAAGAAAGGGAGTGCGGATCCCTCTCCGACCGGCGCCGATGGCAAAGTGGCGGCGGTTCTGTCGCTCGGCGATGCCAGCGAAGAGGGGTTGCCGTCGGACCCGAAGTTGCGAGCGCTCCACCTTGAACGGCGTGAGATGGAACGGCGCGTAGAGTCGCTCCGATTGCTGAAGGACAGCATGGACCCGGCGCGTTACACCTCGGAGCTGGAGAAACTGGTTACGGAGATCGCGTTGAAGACGCGCGAAATTCGCGCGGCGGAGGGGAAATAAGGGGTCGGGAGGCATTTGTGGAGGACACTCCCGAACGTCACGTCGAGGGAAATGAAGCAGGGAAATGTCCTGATCAAATGACTCCCGACCCCATTTGGAGGACCCGATGAACCCGATGGTGAGTGACACGGTTGATCTGCAGTCGCCGGACGACATCGCGCTTGCAGACAAGATGAACGCGGGCCGTCAGCAGATCGTCACCGAGCTGAAGAAGATCATTGTCGGCCAGGATGAAGTGATCGCGCAGGTGCTGAACACGCTGTTCGTGGGCGGCAACAGCCTCATCGTCGGCGCCCCCGGCCTGGCCAAGACGCTGTTGATCCACACCATGGCGCGCGTGCTGGACCTCAAGTTCTCGCGCATCCAGTTCACGCCCGACCTGATGCCCTCGGACATCACCGGCACCGACCTCGTGCAGGAAGACGCGGCAACCGGACGGCGCCAGATGGTGTTCGCGCCCGGGCCGATCTTCGCGAACATCGTGCTGGCCGACGAAATCAACCGCACGCCGCCGAAGACGCAGTCGGCGCTGCTCGAAGCGATGCAGGAACATCGCGTCACCGTTCAGGGAAAGACATACCAGCTCTCCGAGCCGTTCTACGTATTCGCGACCCAAAACCCCATCGAGCTCGAAGGAACCTACCCGCTGCCTGAAGCGCAGCTCGATCGCTTCATGTACCACATCATCATCGAGCACCCGCCCTATGACGAGGAATTGGGCGTGGTGAGGACGACAACGGCGATCCAGAACCCGCAGCTGGAGCGGCCAATCAGCGGAGACGATCTCGTCGAGTTCCAGCGTCTCGTGCGCCGGGTGCCGGTGTCCGAGCCGGTGATGCGCCACGCGCTCGACATCGTCCGCGCCACGCGTTCGAAGAACAACCCCGACGCGAAGGACTACATCCAGAAGTGGGTGGCGTTCGGCGCCAGCGTCCGCGCGGCGCAGTATCTGGTGCTCGGCGGCAAGGCGCGCGCGCTCACGAGCGGGCGCTATCACGTGAACTTCGATGACATTCGCGAACTGGCGCATCCGGTGCTGCGCCATCGCATCATCACCAACTTCCACGCCCAGTCCGAAGGCGTGACGACCGACGCGATTGTCGACCGTCTGCTCGAGTCTGTGCCGCTTCCGCGATCGGGCATGTAAATGGCGGTTGAAGTCCACGCCATCCCCGGCGCCCAGTTCATGGATCCCGCTGTGCTCGCGCGCATCGGGAACCTCGAGCTGATCTCGCGCGCGGTCGCGGATGGGTTCATCAACGGCCTGCACAAAGCGCCGTACTTCGGCGCGTCCGTCGACTTCGCGGAGCATCGTGGCTACGTGCCCGGCGACGACATCCGCCGGATGGACTGGCGGCTGTGGGCTCGTACGGACCGCTACTACATCAAGGAGTACGAGGCCGAGACGAACATGAACTTCTCGGTGCTGATGGATGTGTCGAAGTCGATGGACTACGGCAGCCGCGGCATCACGAAGTTCGACTACGCCCGCATTCTCACAGCCTGCCTGACGAACCTCGTGCACCACCAGCGGGATCGCGTGGGGTTCGTGGCGTTCGATGACGAGGTCGTCGAGTACGTGCCGCCGTCGGCCAAGCACATGGAGACCGTGCTGCATGTGCTCGATCGCTTGAAGCCGGGCCGGCCCGGCAACCTGAAAGGGCCGCTGCACAAGCTGGCGGAGCATTTCGGCCGCCGCGGCGTTGTGGTGATCGTCTCCGATTTCTACGATGATCCCGATGCCATCCTGGATGCGGTCTCGCCGTTGCGCTTCCGTGGTCAGGATCTGATCGCGTTCCACGTTCTCGACCCGACGGAGCTCGAGTTCGGGTTCACCGATGCGCAGCCGTTCGAGGATCTGGAGAGCGGGGAGCAGATGCCGGTTGTGCCCGAGGCGTTCCGGGAGGAATATCGGTCGCTGGTGCGCGCGCACATCGACGCGTTGACGAAGAGTTTTGCCGGCGTCCGTGTCGACTACTCGATGCTCGACACGTCGAAGCCGTTGGACCACGCGCTCTACAAGTATCTGGGCAGCCGGTCGAAGATGATGAGGATTCGGTAGGCTTTTTGGGCTCTGGCCCTGGAGTGAAATGAGTTTTCTCGCGCCCCTGTTCTTCGCCGCCCTCGCTGGCCTGCTCATTCCCGTGCTGCTGCACCTCACGCAGCGCGAGAAGAAGCAGATCGTCCGCTTCCCGTCGCTGATGTTCGTGCGGCGAATCCCGTATCAGTCGGTGCGGCGCCGCAAGATTCAGAACTGGCTGCTGCTGATGGTGCGAATGGCGGCGCTTGCGCTGATCATCCTGGCGTTCACGCGCCCCTTGCTCAATCGCACGGATGTGCCCACCGGCGGCGCGGCGGCGCGCGAAGTCGTCATCCTGCTCGATACGAGCTACAGCATGGGATACGGCGATCGGTGGACGCGTGCACAGGCGGCGGCGCGTGAGCAGATCAACGGGATCAATGCATCGGATCGTGGTTCGGTCGTGCTGTTTGGATCCGGCGCCGACATCCAGCTCCGTTCGACCTCCGAACGGTCCCGTCTGCAGGCAACGGTCGATTCAGCCGCCCCGAGCCCGTCGGCCACGCGGTTCTCGCCGGCGCTGAAGGTCGCCGGCAGCATCCTGGCCGAATCGACGTTGCCGAAGCGCGAGGTCGTGATCATCAGTGACTTTCAACGGGGTGGGTGGCGCGGTGAAGAAGGCGCCAAGCTGCCCGAAGGCACAACGCTGACGCCGGTCGCCATCCAGGATCCGGCGGACAAACCAAATCTGACGGTGACGGGCGTGACGTTTGCACGCTCCTCTTTCTCCAATCAGCAGCGCCTCGTCGTCACGGCGGGGGTCACCAATCGAACCGAACAGAAAGTATCGGGCGGCTCGATGACGCTCGAGGTCGGCGGGCTCACGATTGCCACCAAGCCGGTAGCCGTCGAAGGCGGCAGCAGCGCGTCGGTTGCCTTCGACCCGTTTATCGTGAGCGGCCGCAACACGCGCGCAAGCGTTCGACTCTCTGAGGATGCGCTCGGGACGGATAACACGTTCAACTTCGTCGTGTCGCCGATAGAGCCCGTTCACATCACCGTCCTGGATCGCGGGACCGCAGCGTCGGCCCTGTATCTCACTCGGGTTCTGTCGATCGGCGAATCACCGAAGTTTGAAACCGTCTTCCGCCAGGTTGATGCGCTGACGGACGAAGATCTGCGACGCAGCGCCGTGATCGTGTTGAACGACGTCGAAGTCGGCGCGCCCCTGGCCAAGAGACTCGCTCGTTACGTCGAGCAGGGTGGTGGGATGTTCGTGGCCACGGGACCGCGCGCGAGATGGCCCCAGGAAGTGGACACGCTGCCCGCGACGGTCGGGCAACCCGTGGATCGTACTCGCGGCGATGCCGCGCGTGTGGGCGGGCTCGAATACGGTCATCCGGTCTTCGAGCCGTTCCGCGCGCCACGCAGCGGGGACTTCTCCTCGATTCCCGTGTACGGGTATCGCAACCTGACTGCCGCGATGGGTGCGCAGGTACTCGCGCGTTTCGACGCCGGAACGCCCGCGGTGGTCGAACGTCGCGTTGGACGAGGACGCGTGCTGCTGTGGGGATCCACGCTCGACGTGTCCTGGAGCGATCTCCCCACCAAGCCGGTCTTTCTCCCGTTCGTTCACCAGGCAATTCGGCACCTGGCCGGGTACGCCGAACCAGAGCCATGGCTGACCGTCGGGCAGGTGTTCAACACGTCCGCCGTGTCGGCTCGGGGAAATACGGTTCAACGCGTCGTGCTCACACCGTCAGGACGTCGGCTCCCGCTGGATGACGAGGGGACCGATGTTCTCGAGCTGACGGAACAGGGCTTTTACGAAGTCCGCGGCGACGCCAATCAGGCAGATGCGATCGTGGCTGCTAACGTCGACCCGGCCGAGGCGGACTTGACGCCCATGGATCCGAACGAAATCAGGGCAGCGGCGGTCGACGCTGGAGCGGAGGCCACCGGCACACCGGCCGGCGTCCCGCTCACTCCTGAAGCCCGTGAGAAAAATCAGCGGTTGTGGTGGTATTTGCTGGTGGTCGGCATCCTGCTGCTCGGCGCGGATACTCTCCTGTCCAACCGTATGGCGAAGGCGTAAACTACGAGCAACCGGCAACGAGCCAGCCTGGAGGCCCTTCATGCTCGAGTATCTGCGACGTGCTTCTATGCCGACAGACCTCATCGGCGTCATCGGGGAAGTACGCCGCCGCTGGCGTCTGAAACTCGCGCTGCGCGGTGTAGTTCGCGTCCTCGCGGTTCTCCTGGCCTTCTTCCTGGTTGCGGCGACCCTGATGCAGTGGGACCGGTTCAGCCCCGTGTCCATCGTGCTCGCACGCCTTTCGCTGGCGGTCACCGTTCTCGCCGCGGTTTACTGGTTCCTCATTCGTCCGCTCCGCCAGCGCGTCACCGACGAACAGGTGGCGTTGTACCTGGAGGAACACGAACCCTCGCTCCAGGCAACGCTCCTCAGTGCCGTGGAATCGAGCCGTACCGGCAACCCCTCCGAATCTGCCGCCCTCGTGAAACGCGTCATCGAACAGGCGCTCGAAGTCTGCGCCAGACTGAACGCGTCGCATCGAGTCGAGATGCGGCCGCTGCGGCGGAACGCCGTCGGTCTGGGTGCGGTCGCCGTGTTCGCCGTGCTGGCCGTCGCGGTCGGACCTGCGTTCCTTCGCCATGCGCTGTCTGCGATGCTTCGAGTGGCCAGCGTCCAGGCCGCCTCTCCCTACCGCATCGAAGTCACTCCTGGAAACGCGACTGTCCCGAAAGGCGCAGATCAGACAGTCACTGCCGCGCTCATCGGCTTTGCGTCCGAGGATGTCGTCCTGATGGTGCGCCGCACGCCCACTGGCGAGTTCGAGCCGGTGCCTCTCGTGCGCAACGACGATGGGAAGTACGAGGGGGCGGTGTTCGATGTGAATGCCCCCACGTGGTATCAGGTTGTTGCCGACGGCGTGCAGTCGCCGATCCACACGCTGCAGGTCGTGGACGTGCCATACGTCCAGCGACTGGAGATCGAGTACCACTTCCCGGCCTACACGGCACTCGAGCCGCAGAAGATCGAGGATGGCGGTGACATCGCCGTGCTGCGCGGCACCGATGTCCTGTTGCGTATCTTCCCGACGATGAAGACGCCCGGCGGGCGCATCACGCTGAACGAGAAGGAATCGCTCGAGTTGGCGCCGCAGGGTGATGGCTCGCTGACGGCCTCGTTCAAGGCCGATCGTGACGGCTCGTACCGTGTGGAGCTCAAAGCGCCCTCGGGTGAGCTCGTCGTTGCGTCCCCGCAGTACACGATCGATGTGCTCGATGACCAGGCCCCATCGGTGTCGTTCAACCGGCCGGGACGGGATACGTCGGTTTCTTCGATCGAAGAAGTGTTCGTCGAGGCGGCAGCGGAAGACGATTTCGGCATTCGCAACCTCGAGCTCGTTTACTCGGTGAACGGCGGCCCGGAGAAAGTCGTCAAGTTGTTCTCGGGGACGTCCCGGCTACCAGAGGTGACGGGCGGACACACCTTCTATCTGGAGGAACTGGGGGTCGAGACGGGCGACTCCGTGTCGTACTACGCGCGTGCCGCGGATAACGACTCGGCTGGAGCGAAGACCGCGTCGAGCAACCTGTATTTCCTGCGTATTCGCCCATTCAAGAAGGACTTCAAGCAGGCACAGTCGCAGGGTGGTGGCGGCGGTGGCGGGGGCGGCGGCGCCGGACAAGTCGAGGCGCTCTCCGAGCAGCAGCGGCAGATCATTTCCGCGACCTTCAACGTGCAGCGTGATCGCAAGTCGCTCAGCGCTCAGAAGTTCAAGGAGAACTCGACCGTCGTGTCGCTCTCGCAGTCACGGCTGCGCGAACAGGTCGAGGGACTTCTCACGCGCATGAACAGTCAGTTGGTCGAGCGCGATCCGGCGTTTGCCAAAATCGCGGAACTGCTCCCGCAGGCTGTGTCGGCGATGAAGGACGCTGAAGGGAAGTTGAGCGCCGCAGCGCCCGATCAGGCGCTGCCACCAGAGAACAAGGCCCTCCAGGTTCTGCAGAAGGCTGAGGAAGAGTACGAGACGCAGATCAGCGTGAGCCGTCAGCAGGGTGGTGGTGGCGGTGGTGGCGGTGGTGCGATGCAGCAGGAGCTGGCCGAGATCTTCGAGCAGGAGCTCGACCAGATGGCCAATCGCTACGAGACCGCCAACCAGGCCTCGGAACAGCAGAACGATCGCGAGGTTGACGAACTGCTGGAGAAGTTGAAGGAGCTCGCCCGGCGTCAGGAGCAGGAAGCCGAGCGTCAACGACGCCGAGCGCTGCAGGGTCAGGGCGGTGGTGGCGGTGGCAGCGCACAGCAGCGTGCGCTCGCCGAGCAAGCTGAAGAAGCGGCGCGACGGCTGGAGCGTCTTGCGCGCGAAGAACAGCGACCCGAGTTGCAGGAAGCCGCGCGTCAGGCCCGTGAAGCCGCGGATGCCATGCGGCGCGCGGCCGCTGGTGGCGATGCGAACGCGTCGGCACAGGCGCAGGCCGCACTCGAGAGGCTGCGTGAAACCGAAAAGCGGTTGCAGCGATCGCTGACGCAGCGCGCCGAGCGCGACATCGCCGACGCTCGACGCGATGCGGAAGAGATCGCGCGGATGCAGCAGGAGATCGCCGATCAGGTGCGTCAACTGGCGCCCAATCAGGCGGCTCGCACGCAGGCCGCTCGTCAGATCAACGAGAAGAAGGATCAACTCGAAGCGAAGCTCGGCAAGCTCGAATCAGATCTCGATGAAGCCGCCCGCGATGCCAGCCGCGAAGAGCGTCCGGCCTCGCGCAAGATGGCGGAAGCCGCCGGCGCGATTCGAGACAACCGGCTGCGCGATGCCGTGCGCTATTCGAAGGCACTGGTCAGCCGCGGATCGAATACGCAGGCGAACGCAGCGGAAGGCGACATCTCGCGCGGGATCGACGAGATGCGTCAGCGTCTGGACGAAGCGCAGGCCGCCCTCGGCCAGGGCGCGCCGGGAGATAAACGCGAGGACGCGCAACGCCGTGCCGAACGTCTGGCGCGCGCGGCCGAGTCACTGCAGGAGCGGACGCGAGAGCGCGCCACGCGCGACCAGAACGGCCGTCAGCAGGGCTCGGACGGTCAGCAGGCGAGCAAAGGTCAACAGGGCCAGCAGGGACAACAGGGCCAGGGCCAACAAGGCGAAGGCCAGCAGGGCCAGGGCCAGGGTGAAGGCCAGGACGGCGGCCAGCAGGCCGGCAATGGTGGCGGACAGCGCGGTGGTGATGCGCGTGATGGCGGCGGCCGTTACGCTGCCGGCGGGTACGATCGCGGCGGCGCGTGGAGAGGCGGGTCCACATGGGGCGGCTGGTGGGAAGGCGGCCGCGCCAACCTGACTCCTGAAGACATCCGCCAGCTGCGTGGTGAGGCGCGTCAGTATGCGCAGGAGGCTCAGGACCTTCGCGGTGTGCTCCGCGGCGAAAACATCGATCCACGCGAGCTGGATGAAATCGTCAACGCGCTGCGTCAATTGCAGGATGAGCGGGTGTATCAGAATGTCGAGGAACTGGCTCGCCTGCAGGCATTCGTCGCCGACAGTCTGAAACGCTTCGAGTTCGGCTTGCGTCGGCAGCTCGACGCCAACACCGGCGCGATCGTGCTCTCCGGATCTGACGAAGTGCCGGAGTCGTTCCGCAAGCTCGTCGAACAGTACTACCGGTCTCTCGGCCAAGCACCGCGGTGAGATTCCGGACACTCGTAGCTGTCGCGCTCGTATTGTGCCTGGCGAGCGCGGCGGCTGCGCAATTCGGCCGCGGGTTCGGTTTCGGCTTCCGCAGCCGTTTCCCTCCTCGTTTCCCAAAGGCGGATACGTTTGGCCTGGGGTTCAACTTCTGTCGCGGCATTTACACCAGCACGCGTGGTGAGGCCGGGGGGCAGGGGTGGTCGACCGACTATCCGGACGCCGATCTCAATTTCTCGATACGGCTGTCCGAGCTCACGCGCACGAGAGTCAAGTTCGACACTGACGGCCGGCCGGAATTCATCACCGTGCGGCTGACTGACGACGCGTTGTTCCAGTGTCCGTACTTGCACATGGAAGACGTCGGGACGGTGACGTTCAGCCCGCGCGAGGTCGAAGCGCTGCGCGCGTACCTGATGAAGGGCGGGTTCCTGTGGGTAGACGACTTCTGGGGCAGCTACGCCTGGGCCGATTGGGTGACGGAGATCGGCCGCGTGTTGCCATCGGATGAATATCCCATCCAGGACATCACGCCGTCGCACCCGATCTATCGCACGCAGTTCGAGATCAGCGAGTTCCCGCAGATCCCGTCGATCCAGTCGTGGCGGGGCAACCCACACGAGACGTCGGAACGTGGCGAAGACAGCGCCGAGCCGCACTTCCGGGCGATCTTCGACAAGCACGGCAACATCATGGTGTTGATGACGCACAACACCGACATCTCGGATGCATGGGAGCGCGAGGGCGAGGATCCGCGCTACTTCTACCAGTTCTCACCGCGCGGGTACGCCGTGGGGATCAACGCCGTCCTGTATGCGATGACGCATTAGCTCCGGAAAGACCGAGGAAAATCCTCAATGCCTCTGTGCCTCGGTGCGTCGCATTCGTCAACGCAGGTCAGGTGTGATCGGATGACCAGTTACAGAAAGGGGGTCGTCGCCGCACTGCTGTTGACGTTGATTATGCCGCTCGTCGTGATGGCGCAAGGGCGCCGGGCGTCCTCGCAGTTCCGACAGGCCGTTGAGTACGACGGCAATCTCACGTTCACTCGCCTGATTTACGGCTCCGGTCTCCGCAACTTTGGCTTTGGCGGCGCCGCGTGGTCGCACGATTACCCGGCGGCGGACAAGAATCTGAGCGCCATCATCGATTACATCACGCACGTCCGTGTGCGTCTCGACGGTACCAATGTGCTCGACCTCGACGATCCGGAGATTTTTCAGAACCCGGTGCTCTACGTGTGGGAGCCTGGCTACTGGACGATCCAACCAAGCGAGGCCCGGCGGTTGCGCGAATATCTGCTCAAGGGCGGATTCGTAATCTTTGACGACTTCGAGGGGCCGGATCACTGGGCCAACATGACGGCGCAGATGCGCCAGGCGCTACCCGAGTACGAGTTCATTCGCATCGACGAGCGTCATCCGATCTTTCACTCGTTTTACGACATTCAAAAACTCGACGTGCCGCACCCGAGCATGGACGTGCCGCCCGGCTATTACGCGATATTCGAGAACAACGATCCCTCCGATCGGATGATTGCACTCGCCAACCACAACAACGACATCGCCGAATACTGGGAGTGGTCGGCGGAGGGACTCTACAATCCAGATCCGACCAGCAATGCTTATCGGCTCGGTGTGAACTACTACGTGTACGCGCTGACGCATTGAGGCTGCCACGCGGTGGCAAAAGCCACCGCTCTACGAGAGGCGGACTGTAGCGCGCACGCGTTGGTGTGTACCTCTGTACGACGGCGTGTCGTAAGCGTGCGCGGTAAGATCGCCACGTGCATCCGCAGCTCGACGAAATCATCAGCGAGTTCAACTCGGCATCGACCAGATTGCGAACCCTGCACGCCAGCCTTGCTCCCGGTGCGTGGGCTCGCCGACCGTCGCCGGAGAACTGGTCGCCAGGAGAGTGCGTGGCGCATTTGAACCTGACTGCCATCGGCATGCTTCCATTGCTGCGGAAGGGGCTGGACGATGCACGGCGCATCGGACGCGCGGCAGGGCAGCACTATCGGCGTGACCTGGTCGGGTGGCTGCTGTGGCGCACGATCAGCCGCCATGGGCGGTTCAAGGCGAAGACGATACCCGCGTTCGTTCCATCGAGCGATCGAAGCGCCCAGGAAATCATGGCCGAGTTCGATCGCCTCCAGGCCGAGCAGATTGCCGTCACGCGCGAGGCCGACGGCCTGCCGATCGATCGCGTGAAGATGACGTCGCCGTTCAACGCAAAGGTGCGCTACAACATCTTTGCCGCCCTCTCCATTCTGCCGCGCCATCAACATCGCCATCTTTGGCAGGCGGAGCAGGTGAGTCGCGAGACGTCTTGAAGAGTGGTAGGCGGAGCCACATGCTCGTCTGTCTGGGGCAGAGCACCTCGTTAGCGACCGGCTACAATCAACAGCGTGGGACAACCTGCCGGCACCAAGATTTGCAACTCGATTCTCGATGCCATCGGCAACACGCCGATGGTGCGCATCAACGCGATCACGCGGGGATCGACCGAGGCGACCGTCCTCGTCAAACTCGAGACCTTCAATCCGGGAAATTCGATCAAGGATCGCATCGCGCTGCGGATGATCGAGGATGCTGAGCGGTCGGGTCAGCTCAAGCCCGGCGGGACGATCGTCGAGGGCACGTCCGGGAACACCGGGATGGGGTTGGCCATCGTTGCCGCGACCAAGGGCTATCGCTGCATCTTCACGACGACGGACAAGCAGTCGAAGGAAAAGATCGATGCGCTGAAGGCCTTTGGCGCGGAAGTGATCGTGTGCCCGACCGACGTCGATCCTGAGGATCCGCGCTCGTATTACTCGGTGTCCTCACGCCTCCAGCGCGAGGTCCCGGGCGCCTGGAAGGCCAACCAGTACGACAACCCTTCGAATACTGCTGCTCACTATGAGCAGACTGCGCCCGAGATCTGGGAGCAGACCGGTGGGACGGTGACTCACCTTGTCGTCGGTGTCGGAACCGGGGGCACCATCAGCGGCATCGGACGATACCTGAAGGAACGAAATCCCGCGATCAAGGTGTGGGGGATCGACACCTACGGATCGGTGTTCAAGAAGTACAAGGAGACCGGAATTTTCGACAAGAACGAGATCTACCCGTATATCACCGAGGGCATCGGCGAGGATTTCATTCCCGGCAATGTCGATTTCACCATCATCGATTACTTCGAGAAAGTGACCGACAAGGACGCCGCGATCATGACGCGACGACTGGCGCGCGAGGAGGGCATCTTCGCCGGAAATTCAGCCGGCGCGGCCATGGCCGGCGTCATTCAGCTCGCCGAACACTTCAAGAAGGGCGATGTCGTCGTCGTGGTGTTCCACGACCACGGGTCGCGTTACATGGGGAAGATGTACAACGACGAGTGGATGGGCGCGAAGGGGTTCCTCGAAGTCACAGGAACCACAGCGCGCGATCTCGTCGCGGCCGGCGTCTCAGGCGAGCTCTTCACCGTCGAAGCCGCCCACTCCGTGGAGGAGGCCGCGAGGCTGATGAGTCTGCACGACTTCTCGCAAGTGTCCATCACCAAGGAGGGCCGCATTATCGGCTCCTTGAACGAGACACATCTTTACGAGGAGATCGTGCGGAACCCCGGTGTGAAGAAAGAGCCGGTCGAGGCCATCATGCAGCCAGCGTTCCCGTTTGTCGATATCTCGACCCCGGTCGAACTCCTGGCCACGATGATCACGCCCGGCAATCCGGCCGTGCTGATTCGAGACTTCAAGACCGACAAGACGTTCATCATCACACGCTCGGACGTCATTCGCGTGTTGATGTAGGTCTCGTCGTACGCGTCATTCGATGTTGTGTCCGAATCTGGCGCGTGGCGGCGCGGCAAAAAGGCTATAGAGATCGGTGCGACGACTCAAGGGCTCTCCTGGAGCATCTCCTTGATTTCAGGATGTCCGCCGTAGTCGGCCCAGCCCGCAGGCGTTTGGCCAACCTTCGTATCTTTGATGTGCACGTCAGCGCCCTGGTCGATGAGGAACTCGACCATCGCTCGGTGTCCGTTGAGCGCCGCGTAGTGCAGCGCGGTGCCCGAGTAATCAAAACCTCCCGGGATCGCGTTGACCTGGGCACCCTTCGCCAGGAGTAGCTTCGCCGCATCCATGTGACCGTGCATGCACGAGTAGACGAACGCGTTGTTGATGATGCCTTGTCGATCCTGTGTGAAGGAGGAGAACTTCGAGGCCAGCATGTCTCTGCCGCTGCGATCGAAATTCGAGCGTTCGATCACGTTGAGATCGCCCCACGGCCAGTTGATGGTGCCAGCTTCTGGCCGAAGGCTGCCGTCGCTCGCAAAGAAGTTCTCGATCAGATCTGTGCGACCAAGCCCAGCGGCGATACGCAAGTTGTGAATGGAGGCTCCGCGCCGCAGCAGCAAATCGATCACACTTTGACTATTCCAATACAACGCCTCTTCCAAAAGGGACCAGCCACCCGTGCCGTCGATGGCCGCGCCGCAGTCCAGTAGCAACGCCGCGGCCTCGACATTGTTGCGACTGGCGCAGGCGCCAAGTGGTCCATTCACGTCGGCGCCCGCGTCAATCAGGATGCGGGCCATTTCGATTTGGTTCGGGTTGTCCCTCGCATCGAGGACCAGGCATTGCAGCAGCGTCGGATGGCTGGTGGATGATCGAGACGTCGCCAGGGTCGGATCGGCCTGCACCACGGTGCGAAGCCGCTCAACATCACCCGATTTGATTGCGGCGATGGCAGCGTCGAACTTCGCGTCCATGGACTCTCCCGGGTATTACTCGATGGCTTTCACGATGTCCTCCACGACCTTCTTGGCGTCGCCGAAGACCATCATCGTCCTGTCCATGTAGAAGAGCGGGTTGTCGATGCCCGCATAACCGGACGCCATCGATCGCTTGTTGACGATCACCGTGTGCGCCTTGTGCGCCTCGAGGATCGGCATGCCATAGATCGGGCTACCGGGCTGCTCGGCGAGCGGGTTCACGACGTCGTTAGCGCCGAGCACGAATGCGATGTCGGTGCCGCCGAAGTCGCCGTTGATCTCGTCCATCTCCTGGACCTCTTCGTACGGCACCTCGGCCTCCGCGAGGAGTACGTTCATGTGCCCAGGCATCCGGCCCGCGACGGGGTGAATGGCATATCGAACGTTGACGCCCTTCGCCGCGAGCTTGTGGGCCATCTCCTTGACGGCATGCTGGGCGCGCGCCACTGCCAGGCCGTAGCCGGGGATGATGATCACGCTCTCGGCGTTTCCCAGCAGAAACGCCACGTCCTCGGGCGATCCCGATTTGACGGTCTTCTGTTGCGCCTCGGCAGAGGCAATCCCTTCCGCGCTTCCGAAGCCGCCAAGGATCACGCTGAAGAAGGACCGGTTCATCGCCTTACACATGATGTAGGACAGGATCGCGCCCGAGGAGCCGACGAGCGATCCCGCGACGATGAGCAATGGGTTGTTGAGCGAGAACCCGATGCCGGACGCGGCCCACCCCGAGTAGCTGTTCAACATCGAGATGACGACCGGCATGTCAGCGCCACCGATGGGGATGATGATCAGCACGCCAAGGACGAACGCGATGGTGGTCATCGTGGTGAACGGAGGCCAGTGCGCCGCCGGCGCGGCGACGACGAACGCGATCCCAAAGCCGATCATCACGACGGCCAGCGCCAGGTTCACGATGTGCTGTCCCTTGAAGACAACGGGCGCGCTCGAAAACAGCCGCGATACCTTGCCGAGTCCCGCCAGCTTCCCGAAGGCGATCACCGAGCCCGAGAACGTCATCGCGCCGACGAAGGTGCCGATGAATAGTTCCACCCGGTTGCCCGCCGGAATCGGGTCCGGGATGTTGAACGCGCCCGGGTTGTTGACGACGGCAATCGCGATGAGCACCGCCGCCACGCCGACCAGCGAGTGCATCGCGGCGACCAGTTCCGGCATCTGCGTCATCTGGACGCGCTTGGCGACGAGCCATCCCACGATGCCGCCCAATGCGAGCGCGCCGATCGTGAGATCGATGCGCCGCGTAATTGCCAGTGTCGTGAGGACGGCGAGCGTCATTCCCGCTATGCCGAAGCGATTGCCGCGACGCGCCGTGAGTGGATGAGAGAGACCCTTGAGGGCGAGGATGAAGAGCACGCTCGCCGCGAGATAGGACAGGGCAACCTGGTTCGGGGACATGGCCTCCGTCACCGATGCTTCTCCGCGCGATCTTTCTTCTTGAACATTTCGAGCATCCGCTCGGTGACGAGGAACCCGCCAAACGTATTGATGGCCACGAGCGCGACGGCGATCGCGCCCAGGACGGCGCCGCGATCCAGTTGGCCCGGCCCGGCGGCCAGGATTGCGCCGACGACGATGACCGAGCTGATGGCATTGGTGACGCTCATGAGCGGCGTGTGCAGGGCCGGGGTCACGTTCCAGACCACGTGATAGCCGACGAAGATGGCCAGCACGAACACCATGAGATTGCTCACGATTGGGTCGACAGCGACTCCGTGCACGTCAGCTCCTGACCGGCGCGCCGTCGATGCACACGAGGGTCGCCGCAAGGATTTCGTCCGATCGATTGAGTGTGAGCTCGCCCGTCTTTGGATCGAGCAGCAGGGACGTGAAGTTCAGCAGGTTGCGCGCGTAAAGAGCGCTCGAGTCAGCGGCCAGCGTCGCCGGAAGATTGGACGGAGCGGCGATTTTCACGCCGTGATGATCGACCACGACGTCCTTCTGGCTGAGGGCGCAGTTGCCACCCTGAGTCACGGCCATATCCACGATGACCGACCCGGGTTTCATACCCGACACCGTCTCCTCGGTCAGAAGGACGGGGGCCGGCCGGCCTGGCACGAGCGCCGTGGTGATGACGATGTCAGCCACCTTGGCGCGTTCGGCGATGAGTACCGCCTGGCGGCGCTTGTAGTCGTCGCTCATCTCGCGAGCGTACCCGCCCGCGCTCTCTTGCGCCTTCTTCTCCTCCTCTGACAACGCGACTTCGACAAACTTGGCGCCGAGCGACTCCACCTGA
>DASRJE010000166.1:0-84955 GCA_035649635.1 Vicinamibacterales bacterium
ACATCGCCTTCGCGCTGCGGCCGTCTGGTCAGGATCATCACGCGGTGCCCGGCCGCGCGGAATGCCTTGGCCAGCGAGCCGCCGAGAAAGCCGCTGCCGCCGGCGATTAAGAGAGTCATACGTATCGAAGCCGCCTGAAGGCGGCCCTTTTACTTCAAGGGGGTACTGCTTAGTTTGACACGGCGGCCCGGCCCGATCTATTAACTAACTAGTTGGTTAATTTGTAGGGCTGGCACATGCCGAGTCAGAAACGGGCGGTCGGACGCAGAAAAGGCGCGGCGCGCGACTCGCGCACCGCGATCTTCCGCGCCGCGGCCATCGAATTCTCCGACCGCGGCTACGACGCCGCCGGCACCGATCGCATCGCCGCCCGCGCCCGCGTCAACAAGGCGATGCTCTACTACCACTTCGGCAGCAAGGGCGCGCTCTACGCCGACGTGGTCCGCGACATGGTGGGCGCCGTCGGGGCGCGCGTGCGCACCGTCGCCGACGGCCCGGGCTCGGCCGAGGACAAACTCGACGCCTGGATTCGTGCGCTGGTCGAGGAGGCCGCGGCCCGGCCGTGGTTCCCGCCGATCATGCTCCGCGAGCTGGCCGCACGGGCGCCGCACTTCGACGCCAAGACCTTTCACATGATGAACGCCGTGCTCGCCGGCGTCACCGACGTGATCACGCAAGGGCAACGCGAAGGCACGTTCCGCGACGTCGACCCGCTGCTCGCGCACCTCTCGATCATGCCCCCGGTCCTCATCTTCTTCGCCCGGCAACGCGTGCTGGCTGGCCGGAAGCTTCGCGGTGGTCTCGCCGAACCGCGTCAGCTCGACCAGTTCGTTCGCCATATGCAGGCCTCCGCGCGGGGCATGCTCCGAAAATTTCCATGACGCATGCTGCGGACGTCCTCATGACTCTCATCGCGAACCGGTCTCGACAGATGGCGTGGCTCGGTCGATACGCCGCGGCGCGAGCGCGCGCCGTGAATCGCCTGCTGGTCCTCGTCCTACCCGCGTGCGCAGCGGCCTGCACCGAGGCGCCACCCGCCGATCGGATCCGCGTCTCGGGCCATGTCGAGGCGACCGAGGTTCACACCGCGGCAGAAGTTGGCGGCAGGCTGCTCGAATTGCGCGTTGCCGAGGGCGATCATATCGAGGCCGGCGCCGTGATCGCGCGTCTCGACACCGAAGACATCGCGCTGCAGATCGCGCGGACGCGCGCGGACCGCGCGGCGTCGGTGGCGCAGCTGCGATTGCTCGAGGCGGGGTCCCGTGCCGAGGATATCCGGCAAGCGCGTGCCCAGGTCGATGCGGCAACCGCTGATGCCGCAGCCATTGATGCTGAAATCAAGGCCGCACAACTCGACCTGGATCGCTTCGAGGCGCTGCTGAAGGCCAATGCCGGATCCGTCAAGCAGCGTGATGATGCGCAGGCGCGGCTGGATACTGCGAAGGCTCGCCAGCGGGCTGCGCAGGACCGCGTGCGCTCCGCTCGGGAAGCCCAGGCGCGTCTCGAAGCGGGCACTCGGCCAGAAGAGATCCAGGCGGGGCGCGCACGTGTCGAGGCGGCGGACGCGCAGATCGCCGTCCTCGAGAAATCACAGCGCGACGCCGGCGTCCTCTCGCCCATCACGGGCATCGTCACGCAGAAGCTGGTCGACGCGGGTGAGATCGTGGCCCGTGGTACGCCGCTCGTGGTGATCACGGATCTCGATCACGCCTGGGCGAATCTGTTCGTGCCGGAGCCGACGATCCCAAGGGTCATGCTCGGTCAGCCGGCGACGATTTTCACCGATGCGGGAGGACAGGGCCTCGAGGGCAAGGTCACGTTCATCTCGCCGCGCGCCGAGTTCACGCCCCGCAACGTCCAGACCGCTGAAGAGCGATCGAAGCTCGTATATCGCATCAAGGTGAGTGTCGACAATCGCCAGGGCATCTTGAAACTTGGAATGCCGGTCGATGCGGAGTTGAAGCTCCAATGAGCGCCATCATGTTTCGCGCTGTCGCGAAGCGTTACGGCACGACGAAGGCGCTCGTGGATCTCAGCCTCGACGTAGGCGAAGGCGAGATGTTCGGGCTGATCGGCCCGGACGGCGCGGGCAAGACCACGGCAATCCGGCTGATGTGCGGCCTGCTGCACGCTGATGCCGGCGAGCTGCGCGTGCTCGGCCTCGATCCTGTCAAGGACCATCACCGCATCACCGAACGCGTGGGCTATCTCTCACAACGATTCAGCCTGTACGGCGACTTGACCATCGACGAGAACATCGCCTTCTTTGCCGAAGTCCACGGCGTGCGCCACTACCACAGCCGTCGCGATCAGTTGTTGTCGATGACGCAGTTGACGCCCTTTCGCGATCGCCTTGCGGACCGGTTGTCAGGGGGCATGAAGCAGAAACTGGCACTGGCCTGCACCCTGGTTCACGAGCCTCGTCTCATCCTGCTCGACGAGCCGACAACGGGAGTCGATCCGATCTCACGCCGGGAGTTCTGGAAGCTGCTCTCCGAATTCCTGGCGCACGGCATCACCATCTTGATGTCTACGCCGTATCTCGACGAAGCGGAGCGCTGTTCGCGTGTCGCGCTACTGCATGAGGGGCGTGTGCTGGCCATGGACGAACCGGCGCGGCTACGTGGACTCATCACAGGAGGAATGCTCGAGGTGATCGCGCCGGGGCGGAAGGCGGCCGACATTCTGCGCCGGATGCCGGGTGTTGCGGATGCGCAGGTTTTTGGTGAGCGTGTCCACGTCACGCTCGAAGATGGCGGGGAAGCCGCCGAGGCGAAGTTCCGATCCGCCCTGGCCTCCACCCCGCTGGCGAGCGCGCCTGTCCGTTCAGTGACGCCGTCGCTCGAGGACGTGTTCATAGCCCGGCTCGCGGGCGAGGAGTCCGCTCATGCGTAGCGGCGGCTATGCGCTCGCGGGAGCGCTGATGATCGTCACCGTGGCCCGCGTCGCGGCCCAGGGGCCGCCCATACTGCGACTGACACTCGAAGAGGCGCTTTCGAAAGCGGTCGAGACGAGTCACCGGGTCGCCGAGGCGCGAGCCCGCGAGACGGCGGCCCAGGCTGGCGTGGCAGTTCGAGAATCTGCCGAGCGTCCGACGATCACGGCGAATGCCTGGTACACGCGCACGAATCACGTGCTCCCCTTCTCGGTTCCCTCGCCGACCGGCATTCCGCTTCTGGTCTATCCCGACGTGCCGAACAACTACAGCACGCGTCTCGAGATGCGATGGCCGATCTACACGGGTGGACGGACAGACGCGCTCGAGCGCGCGGCGCGGGCGGAGGCCGAAGCGGCCGGCGCAGAGCGGCAGACGGCACAAGCCGACCTGCGGCTCGAGGTCACGCGCGCGTATTGGGCTCTCGTCACGGCGAGGGCGAGCCTTGACGTCCTCGAACAGGGAGTCGCGCGATCGCAGGCGCACGTCAACGACGCCAACCAGCGCTTCATGGCCGGGCTCGTCCCACCCAACGAGGTGTCCTCGGCGTCCGCCCAGGAGGCGCGTTCGCGGATGCTGTCGATCGAAGCGCGAACGCTGCGCGACATCACCGGCGCGGAGTTGGCTCGCTTGACTGGCATCGGGCCCGATCAGCCGATCGAGCCAACCGCCGATCTCGGCCGTACAGAGGCCTCTCCGAATCAACCGCTCGATGTCGCGCCCCTCGTCGAGTCCGCCCGCACGGCCCGCCAGGAACGCCGCGTTCTCCAGCAGCGGATCGCCGCAGCCGATGCGCAACGGGATGCGGCGGCCGCAGGCCGTCTGCCGACACTTCAGTTCCTCGGTGGCGTGGATTACGCGCGGCCGAACCCCAAGATCTTCCCGCGCGCTGACATTGCGCAGGACTCGTGGGACGTCGGCGTCGGCGCGACCTGGTCGTTGTGGGACGGCGGCCGCACCGTTGCCGAAGTGGCACAAGCAAAAGCAGCGTCGCAGGCGGCAACCGAGCGGCTCGCAGAATTCGACTCCCAACTGAGCGTGGAGGTGCGCCAGCGCGCGCTCGAACTGGAATCCGCGATGGCTTCTGTCGCCGCCGCCGCGAGCGGAGTCACTGCCGCCGCCGATGCGCGCCGCGTGGTGGATGAGCGTTACCAGGCGGGAGTTATCGCGGGCGTCGAAGTGCTCGACGCCGAGTACGCCCTGCTTCAGGCTCAACTCGATCTCACACGTGCACAAGCGGGAGTACGACTGGCCGAAGCACAGCTGACGCGGGCACTCGGACGATGAATGCAATCGAAGTGCGGCATCTGACTCGCCGGTTTGGCAACTTCGTTGCGGTCAACGATGTGTCCTTCGATGTCCAGGCCGGCGAGATTTTCGGATTCCTGGGCAGCAACGGGGCCGGCAAGTCGACGACGATCCGCATGCTGTGCGGGCTGCTGCGACCGACATCTGGCGCGGCCACCGTCGGCGGCATCGACGTCGGCCGCGATCCGGAAGGCGTGAAGCGACGCATCGGCTACATGTCGCAGCGCTTCTCGCTTTACGAGGCACTGACGGTCGATCAGAACATCGCCTTCTTCGGCGGCGTTTACGGACTGTCGCGCGAGCGCCTGGCCGCACGTCGGGACTTCGTGCTGGAGATTGCCGGTCTGCGCGGCCGTGAGCACGAGCTCACGCGCGCCCTCGCGGGCGGTTGGCGCCAGCGGCTTGCGCTCGGCTGCGCGATTCTCCACGAGCCCCCGATTGTGTTTCTCGACGAACCGACCGGTGGTGTCGATCCTCTGTCTCGCCGGCGATTCTGGCGCCTCATCGAAGACCTTGCCGCCAGTGGCGTGGCGGTTCTCGTCACTACCCACTACCTGGACGAGGCGGAGCACTGTCAGCGGATCGCCATCATCCAGGCTGGCCGGCTCGCGGCGCACGGCACGGTCGGCGAGCTCAAGGCGATTTTTGCGTCGCGTCCGATTCTTGAGGTTCGCGCCGCCGATGCCGTGGGTGCCATGCGCGCGCTCGACGAAATGCCCGATGTCGAGAAGACGAGCATCTTTGGCACTGCGGTTCACGCGGTGCTTCGCAGCGACGCGACCGATGTGCGCACGATCGCCTCGCGCCTGGAAACACAGGGCATCACTATCATGTCGTGCGGCATCGTCCCGCCGTCTCTCGAGGATGTGTTTCTTGATGTCGCCGAGCGGAGTGCGGCGTGATGACCGGATTCTGGAAAACGATCGCCGTCGCGCGCAAGGAGCTCCGCCAGATCCGCCGCGACCGTCGGACGTTGCTCATCCTGCTCTTCGTGCCGGCGTTCTTTCTGCTCATTTACGGATATGCGCTGAACTTCGATATCCGTCACGTGCAGTTGGCGCTTCAGGATAACGATCGGAGCGCCGTCAGCCGCGAGCTGGTGTCGGCCTTCGTCAATTCCGGCTACTTCGACCTCGTCGGTGAAGCCCCCAATCCTGAGGCCATCGACGACCTGCTCGATCGTGACGATGCACGAGCCGTGCTGGTCATCCCGGTTCGGTTCGGCGCCGACGTGACCGCGGGCCGCCAGAGCGCCGTGCAATTCATCGTGAACGGCGACAACGCCAACACGGCGACGACCGTCGTTGGCTACGCGATGGGCCTCGTCAACGCGCAGTCCCAACGTTACGAACTGCAGGCGCGAATCGGATCGCCCACCGGCCCGATTCTGATCGTCGAGCCGCGCGTCTGGTACAACCCCGAATTGCGCAGCACGCTCTTCCTCGTGCCGGGGCTTATCGCTTACATCGCCATGCTGACGGCGGTGGTGTCGACGGCGCTCTCGATCGTTCGCGAAAAAGA
The DNA here is from genome assembly GCA_035649635.1 of Vicinamibacterales bacterium. GTDB lineage: Bacteria > Acidobacteriota > Vicinamibacteria > Vicinamibacterales > UBA2999 > Gp6-AA40. The sequence goes on from DASRJE010000166.1 coordinate 5,765, forward strand.
GGCAGGGACAATGGAGCAGGTGCGCATGTCGCCGATCGGCCCGGTGCCATACGTCCTGGGCAAGACCGCGCCGTATTTCGTCGTCTCGCTGATTTCGTCGATGAGCATCGTGGTGGCCGCCATCATCCTGTTCGACATGCCGATGCGCGGCTCCTGGGTCATGCTCGTCGGCATCGTGTCGTTGTTCCTCGTGGGCGCGCTCGCATTTGGCCTGCTCATCTCGAGCATCGCAGAGAGCCAGCAGGTGGCATTCCAGGTGGCGCTGCTGACGTCGTTCCTGCCGACGTTGATGCTGTCAGGATTCATATTCCCGATCGCCAGCATGCCGACGTTTCTTCAGCTTGTGACGCGCATCGTGCCGGCGCGTTATTTCCTGGTCGCCCTTCGTGGCATCGTGCTCAAGGGTGTGGGGCCGGCTGATTTCTGGCCTGATGTCGTTGCGCTCGTGGTGTACGCGGTTGCGATTCTTGCGCTGGCCTCTGTTCGAGTCAGGAGGCAATGGGCCTAGCGGGCATTGTTGATTATTGATTTGAGGATTATCGATTTGTTGTTGATTCGTGATTGTCGATTGGAGATCGAGGAACGCGCATGCGCACTCAATCACCACTCCTCAATCAACAATCAACAACGAATCAAGAATCAAGGATCGGCAAATCTGAAATGAAGAGATTGGCCCATATCATCCGTAAGGAATTCCTGGAGCTGCGGCAGGATCCGCGCCTGTTCGGTATCGTCATCATTGCGCCCATCGTTCAGCTCACGATGCTCGGTTATGCGGCGACGACTGACGTGCGGAATGTTCCGCTGGTTGTCGTCGACCAGGACGCGTCCAGTGAGAGCCGCGAGCTGATCAGCCGATTCGACGCGTCGCCCAGTTTCGATGTCATCGACGGGTTGTCTTCGGTTGACGAAATCGACAGATATCTCAATACGGGCAGGGCGTGGATGGCGCTCGACATCCCGGCTGGGTATGGCGAACGAATTCGCGACGGCCAGCCGACGACGGTGCAAGTTGTAGCGGACGGGACCGATGCGAATTCGACGAACGTCGCGCTCGGTTACGCCGGCACCCTGGTGGCCTCTTATGCGCGCGAGCTGACGTCATCATCCGGCCAGCCGCCAACGCCGCTCGTCTCGGCTGACGTGCGCGTATGGTTCAACCCCGAGCTCGAGAGTAAGGACTTCATGATTCCAGGGATCCTGGCCCTGCTGCTTCTCGTCGTCACGACGAACCTGTCATCGATGTCGATCGTGCGCGAGAAGGAGCTGGGGACACTGGAGCAGTTGAACGTGACGCCAATCGCGCGCTGGGAATTGATTGTCGGAAAGATGCTGCCGTACGCCTTTATTGGCATCATCGACGTGCTGATGGTCGTGCTCGTCGCGCTGCTGTGGTTTGAAGTGCCACTCCGCGGCAGTTTCCTGCTGCTGTTCGTGATGTGCGCGGTGTATCTCATGACGACGTTGGGCCTTGGGCTGTTCGTGTCGACGATCTCGGCCACCCAGCAGCAGGCGATGATGACGGCCTCGTTCTTCTTCCTGATCCCCATGGTGTTTCTGTCGGGGTTCGTCTTCCCGATTGAGAACATGCCGGCAGTCATTCAGCCCGTGACCTACCTCATTCCGTTGCGATACTTCCTCGTCATCCTGCGCGGAATCTTCCTCAAAGGTGTTGGTCTCGAAGTCCTCTGGCCCGACGCTCTTGCCCTTTTCGGCTGGGGTGTGGCGATTCTCGTGCTGGCGACGTTGCGATCGAGCAAACGACTTGCGTAGCACCTGGAACTTAGGAAGTCGCTGCGTGTCTAAGACGATGTGAGCGTGCTGACATTGCTTGGCGCAGGCCTGGCCGTCATGACGTTTCTGCAGTCAACGCCCTGGATCGATCCAGCACCGCATCGCGTTCAACTCATTCCAGTCACCGATGACGTGCAGTTAGAGGTGCTCGATTTCGGCGGAACCGGTCGGCCGATCGTCCTGCTCGCCGGCCTTGGCAACACGGCGCACGTGTTCGACCAGTTCGCGGTGAAGCTCACGAGTCTCGGACACGTGTACGCGATCACGCGCCGGGGGTACGGCGCGTCGTCGAGGCCGGAGTCCGGCTATGATGTCGTTCGCCTCGGCGAGGATGTGCGAGCAGTCCTCGAAGCGCTTCGGATCGAGAGGGCCGTGCTTGTCGGTCACTCGATCGCGGGTCAGGAAATGAGTTACCTGGCCGCCCAGCACCGGCGGACGATCGCGGCGTTGATTTACCTCGAGGCGGCGTATCGCTACGCGTATGACGTACCTGGCGAGTTCGAGAAGGATTTCCCGAACCTGCCACCTCCGCCAACGACTCCACCGGCCGTCGCTCAACCTTCATTCATCTTGCCGGAGGCTGAGCGTCGTCAGCAGAGAGGTATGCCAGCAGCAGCCCAAGCGATCCTCGCAGGCGGCCGGCAGTTCACCGATATCGGCCGACCGGCGTTAGCCATCTTCGCGAGTCCGCACGACATCGGCGCTGCGACACCCGATCCGGCGTTCGATCGATTTGACGAAGCAGTGACAGAACGTCAGGCGCGTGCGTTCGAGCGTGGCGTTCCCGGGGCACGAGTCCTTCGATGGCCCCGCGCGAGCCACTATCTGTTTCTCACCCGCGAAGAGGACGTCATCAAGGAAGTGAGCGACTTCGTCGCGTCACTCCGGTGATGCGATACCGGGATCCCTCTGGAGGAATACACGCCTTAACGGCCGTGTCCTCCGCACCCCCTGCGCGACACCAGCATTACGAGGCGGGAACGATCCGAAGGACGCGGTCGTCGCCCGCCGTCGGATTCCCTCGTCCATCACGGTTGTTCGTGCAAAAGTAGAGGTGACCGTCGGGACCGGTCACGACGTCGCGGAGGCGGCCGAACTGTCCGTCGAGCAAACGTTCTTGCGTGACGACCCGGCGCGCGTCGGTGGTCAATCGAAGGAGATGCGTTCCGCGAAGAGCGGCGACGAAGAGATTGTTCGCGAACTGAGGAATGCGTTGGCCTCGATAGAACGCGATACCGGATGGCGCAATGGTGGACGAGTAGAACACGATTGGCGGCTGCATTCCCGAAGCAGTTGCCGACCCCTGGATGTTCGGCCAGCCATAATTGGCTCCCGACTGAATCACATTGATTTCGTCGTTGCCGCTTGGGCCGTGTTCCGAGGCCCAGAGATCTCCGGTGGCAGGATGCCAGTCGATGCCCTGTGGGTTGCGATGTCCAAAGCTGAACATCGGAGAGCTGAATCGGTTGCCTGGTGCGGATGCACCGCTCGATGTGATCCGTAAAACCTTGCCGGCGGTTGACGCCACGTCCTGCGAAAAATCTGTATTGGATGCGTCACCGACGGTCGCGTACAGGAACCCGTCGGGTCCGAACTTGAGTCTGCCGCCATCGTGGATGGTCGACGCCGGGATGCCGTCGAGCAGCACCACACGCTCGGCGAGGCGGCCGGCGACTTCACGATAGCGTTCGATTCGATTCACCGCTCCACCGCCCGCGACGGCCGAGTAGTAGAGATACACGAGGTTGTTCTGCGCGAAGTTGGGGTCGAGCGTGAGTCCCAGAAGTCCGGCCTCACCTTGCGCGTACACACCATCGAGCGTGAGCGCCAATTCGGAACTGAGCGTAGAGAGGTTGACGATGCGCACACGCCCCGGGCGTTCGGTTATGAACAGCCGGCCGTCGGGCGCAAACGTGAGCGACCATGGAATCTCCAGATCGGTCATCACCGTTTCCACCCGGAAACGAACCCCGTCTCTCGTGGTCAGCACCTGGCTCGATGGGACAGGGTTGGGAATGGGATTCGGAGTCGGGTTCGAGGAGCCAGGCTCCGGCGACTGACACGCACGCACGTCAACTGCCTGGCTGACGAGCACGATGGACAGGATTGTGCCGCTGACAAAGGTCCACATGAGCGGCTGCCGTTGATGCGTTTTTCAGCGCCCTGCTAGAACGCGTATTCAACACCGACGAGCGGCGAGATCTTGTCGCGCAGGCCGCCTTCGTTCAAGGCGGCCAGGAGGTTGGCGTTCAGCAGCAGCCGCCCGGCGAGGTTGATCTTAAGCCCGACCGCGCTGCTGAGCTCGTTGATGTTTCCTGACTCGAACGCGATGTTGGGAAAAACCGAGCGACCGTCGAGCGCATGGAAGTCTTCGCGGGCAACGATCGAGGTGTCAATGATGTAGCGGCCAAGAACGTCGAGCGCGACCGTCACGCGAGGGTGAACTGCGATGACCGCGCCGACGGCGTAGACGCCGACATCGGCGAGATCGGCAGCGATACCTGCATCGAGATCGCCGGCCAGGATGCTCGAGCCGTTCCACTGATACCCGACGTTGATGTGCGGCGACAGGACCCCGTAGTCCGCTGACCATGCCGCGAACGGCTGGACCCCGGGTGCCCCGGTTCCAAGCAGGTTGCGCTCGTCTCCGGTCGGCAGGCGAAGGTCGAGCCCGAGGGCGAAACCTTGTCTCTGCCCCTTCTTGATCGACTGTTTGAGACGGACCGCGATGTCGCCAATCCCGCTTGCATGGCCGAACGCCGTAAACAGTCGACGGTCACCGATGGTGTCATCGGCAGCGCGGAAGAAATGAATCTCGGGTATCGTCGTGCCAATGCGGCGGATCGTGGCATCCGACGTCACGACGACATCCGCTGAGATGTACGGAATGGCCACTGACACGTCGAGACTGTTGGACACGCCGTAGGTGATGAAGCCTGCCGATCGCGTCACTTCCGAATCGATTGAATTGACAGTCGTGATGACGTCTTCACGGCCTCCGCGCAGTTCGGCGTTGTCGTGCGTGAAGACGGCCGGGATCGATTGCAGGTCCATGCCCTCGATCGAATCGAACGCCAGCCGCTGATAGGCGAACCCAAACGACACACGACGAGCGCCGATCGTGTCCGCGCGCTCAGAGAGTATGGGACCGAATGTCGAAGTCGACCGCGTAAATACGCCGAGGCTGGCATCGAACTCGTACGTAAAACCTGATGCTGGTGCCGGCAGCGGCAACGAGACGATCTGTCCGGTGAGCGCAGTGCCGAATTGAGAGAACTCGCTTTCGAACGCGCTGTTGAAATGAGCCGAGTGAGAAACACCGCCGGCAAGCGCCGCCAGACTGTTCACGACGAGGCCCTCGGGCCCATACAACTCCGTGAAGATTCGCGATAGCTCCGTGACGTTCACCGTGACGTTGTACGGGTCCTGAGCGCGCGCGGGTTCAACGCTGACCAGGAGCGTGATGACCACCGCAACCATCGTGACGCGCATCGATATCCTCCGAGCGTAGTGGAAGCCGTCGAGAGAGAGCCATTACTCGGCGATGATCCAGCCGGTTGCGGTCTTCTCGAACCGCAGGGTCTGCGTGCTGTTCTGGACCTGGCGTCGTCCAGAAATGATGAGCGTATCGCGTCGCACGATTCGCGCCGAGGCGGTGCGGCCTTCGACTCTCAGGTTCTCGATTTGAAGGTCAATTTCCTGGGTGTCGATTTGACGGAAGCTGTTCGTCAGCACCGTCTCCGCCGCTTTAGAAAGGTTCGGCCGCACCGAGCGATACAAGGCGATGTCCTTGGTTTCGATCGCGCGCTCGAAGGTGCCAATCACGCGGCGGATCGCGGCCTCGTCGCTCTCGACGGGGACGGGGGCTACCGGTGTCGGCGCGGGCTCGGGTGCCGCGGCGGCACGCGGTGGAGCGGGCTGCACCGGAGCGGGTGGTGGTGGCGCAACCGGTTCCGGCGCTGGCGCCGCCGCCGCGGGGGTCGGCGTTGGCTGTGGCTTCACTTCCTCGGGTGCGGGGGTCGCTACTGCCGGAGGTGCCGGCGACGGCGTCACCACAGGTGGTGGAGGTGTCGCTGCGGCCGCGCCGCCTCCTTGCCCCGGGCTAGCGGGTGTCGTCGCAGGTGGTGGCGGCAACGAGGCTCGCGAACCGGGCAACGTTTCGGGAGGTGTCACCGGCCGCGGGCGCGGTTGTGGGGCTGGCGGTGGCGTTGATGGCGCTGCGGCTGGCGGTGCTGATGGCGCTGGTGATTCGGAAGCTGTTCGTGGCTCCTGCGTGGGCGGCGGAGTCGTGACCGTCGGCGGCGGACTGACGGGCGTGGGTGCCGGTTGTGCGGACGAAATCGCTGGCGCTTCACTTGCGGGCGCAACCGCGCGATTGTCCGAAGCCGACTGGCCGCGCGTGAAGAGTATCGCTGCAACGACGAGCGCGAGGACGGCCAGAACGATCGATACCCTGAGCAGCCAGTTTGGCTCGGGCTTCGGCGGCGTCGTGGCACTAGCGGACACTGCCGGCGCACTCGCCCGCGTAGGCATGACCAGGGTCTGACTGCTGCCCAGGCTCTGCGCGTCGATGTCGCGACGAATCCTTCTCAACTCCGCCTGAAGGTCCGAGGCATGCTGGTGCCGCAGGTCGCGATCCTTTTCGAGCGCGGTGGCGATCACGCCTTCGAGCCGCGGGGGAATGAGTGGGTTCAGGTGCGCGATTGGACGCGGAGCGCGATTGAGAATCGCGTCGTACACAACTGCCGTCGTGCTGCCCCCGAAGGCCTGGACGCCGGTCACCATCTCGTACAGCACCGCGCCAAGCGAGAACAAATCGGTGCGCGAATCGATCGACTCGCCCCGTGCCTGCTCGGGTGACATGTACGACACGGTTCCGAGCGCAGTGCCGGGCTGGGTAATCTGGTTCCCCTTCGTCCCATTGCCCGGCGAATGGGTGTCAGCGGCGCTCGAGAGCGACGACGGCGCTCCCGTGAGCTTCGCGAGTCCGAAGTCGAGGACCTTCACACGATTTCGATCGCCGATGAAGATGTTTGCCGGCTTGATATCGCGATGCACGATGCCCTGGCTATGGGCGGCCTCGAGCGCGTCGGCGAGCTGGATCCCGATGTCGACTACGTCGGGCACTTTCAGGGGGCCACGCTGAATCCGATCGCGCAGCGTCTCGCCCTTGAGCGCCTCCATGACGATGAATGGCGTGTCACCGTCCTGGCCGATGTCGTAAATCGCGCAGATGGCGGGGTGGCTCAGCGAGCTGGCGGCGCGTGCCTCGACGCGGAATCGTTCAAGTGCTTTCGATTCCTGTGACCAGGCTGCTGGAAGGAATTTGAGCGCAACCTGGCGTCCCAGGCGCGCGTCTTCGGCCAGATAAACCACACCCATCCCGCCGGAACCGAGCGGGCTGAGGATGCGGTAGTGCGAAACGGTTCGGCCGATCAAGGTTCGAGCTTCAGCATGCCCCTAGCCCGTTGTGCGGCCCGAAGCATAAATTTGTCCTCGTTGCTGATCCGCACGACGGCGCCCTTGGCTAGTTCAGAGCAGATCAGAAGCATGGCGTGAAGGCTGACGTCCTGTCAAAGGATTCGTCGCCTGGCTGGCGCGCGCCTGCGCCTCCCCTGCGGCCACGTCAACGCGGGTCAGGACCAGCGCCCCCAGCACGACGAACAGCAGGACGGAAAGCACGGCCGCTCGGCTCGAAGCGAAGAGCGTGACTGAGGCGGCAAAGAGAGCTGGTCCGGCAATGCCCGCGAATTTCTCGAAGACCGCGAAGAAACCGAAGTACTCGGATGACTTGTGCTTCGGGATCATGCGTGCGAAGAGCGACCGGCTGAGTGCCTGGCTGCCGCCCTGGACCGTGCCGACCAGGAAGGCGAGCGCGAAGAACTGCCACGCCGTGGTCATGAAGTAGCCAAGCAGGCTGATGGCGGCATAGATCGTCAAGGCCAGGAAAACGCCTCGCTTGGCACCCATACGATCGGCCATCGCGCCGAACAGAAACGAGCACGGCACCCCGACGAACTGCACCAGCACGAACGCCGCGATCTGTGCGTTCTGGTCGATGCCAACCTCAGCGCCGTAGATCGACGCCATGCGGATGATCGTCTGGATCCCGTCGTTGTAGAGCAGAAAGGCGACCAGCATCAGGAAGGCCTGGCGATATCCACGGAGTTCGTGGAAGGTCTCCCACAGACGAACGAACGCCAGGCGGACGGGGTTATCGCCACGACTCTCGTCCGCCTCGAGCGCCGGCGCCGGCTCAGCCACGCGAAAGAAGAGCGGCAACGAGAAGACGAACCACCACACCGCGACGCTGACGAACGACAAGCGAATGGCGGCAACCGAGTCTGCCAGTCCGAAGGTGGCAGGACTGAGAATCCACGCAAGGTTCACGACCAGCAGCACGCCGCCGCCGAGATATCCCATGGCGTAGGCGGCCGTCGAGACGCGGTCCATTTCCTCAGACGAGGCGATGTGGGGAAGCAGCGAGTCATAGAACACGAAGCTCGCCGCGATGCCGATGTTCGCGATCATGAACACGAGGGCGGCAAACATCCAATCACCGCGCGCGATCGTGGCCATCAGCAGCGTCGCAACGACGCCGACGGTCATCGACGCTGCCAGCAGCGTCTTCTTCATCCCCCTGATGTCTGCCAGTGCTCCCAGGATCGGACCGATCACGGCAGTGATCGTCACCGCGATTGTGGTTGCCCACGCGAAGCGCGCCGTTGCCTCAGTCGGCGCAAGACCGGCAGCGGCGTAGTCGCTGAAGAAGCGCGGAAACACGGCGGTGATGATGGTGGTTTGGAATGCCGAGTTCGCCCAGTCGTACATGGCCCATGCGCGCAGCTCGGGACGGCTCAAACCAAAACGCGAGAGCAGGCCACCGCGATCCTGGTGCGCACCCATCAAAACGTCCTTCGTGCGATCCATTCGCGAAGCAGCGAGTCGACCACCACGTAATGACTGCCTTCTTTGAGGATGAGATCCTGTTTGACGAGCGCCGCGAGTGACGTCTGGATGCTCGACGGTCCACCCAGGCGATAGCGGGCGCGAACGTCGGAGGAGAGCAGGCCTTGTCCATCTTGAAGTACGACAGCGCGAAATACGGCGCGCTGAGCGAGCGTCAGCCGCTGCCAGACTGCCTCGAAGATGGGCTCTTGCTCAGCGAGCAGCCGCGCGAGCGTCGTGTGCAGCGCATCGAGCGTGGCCCGACGCCCGCTCACCGATCGCACATCGTCCCAGGTCTCGTGCGCGAGACGCTGCACGTCGTAGGGAAGGTTGCCGGCGAGATCGACGATTGCGGCACCGAGGCCGGGCTCGGCGCGGATCCCGCTTTTGGCGAACCTGGTTTCGATGAAGCCAGCGAAGACATCGGCCGGGATCTTCTGCAGGCGCATCACCGGGCCGGCCTTGTAGAAGGGACGGCGCGGGCCGATCATCTTCTCCATCAGGCTCGGTTCGGAGCCGGCGAAGACATAGCCGACTTGACGCTGTTGCTGCGCGGCGGCCCGCAGCGCATGCTCGACGCTGCCGCCATTGAAGCCGTCGACTGCCTGAAATTCGTCGAGCGCCACCACGACGGCGCGTTTCTGTTCGGCCGCCAGGCGCCCCGGCAGCGTGAAGACCTCGTTGGCCAGGCGATTCACGTCGCGCTCGTTCTTGACGAGGGGGAACGACACCGAGAAGCGCCCGGGGCCGGTGGCATCAGCGTCGTAGCGGACCTCCGGCCTGGTCGAACCGATGACCTTGGTCAGCCAGCCGCGGGCGCGTTCCCATCGCGTTTCGACGGCGGCCAATGCACGAGCGTATCCCTCCAGAAAGGACAGATAGGAGCTGTAGCTGCTGACCGTGACCTCAACCGTCAGGGTGTTTCGCCTCGACAGCGCATTTAGCGCCTGCCGAATCAGCGACGACTTCCCGTATCGGCGGGGAGAAATCAAGAACACCTTCTGGCCGGCGGCCAGATCGCCAATCAACCGGTCGAGCTCGGCCTCGCGGTCGACGAATGACTCGCCCGGGACGACTTCACCGTAGACGAACGGGTTCTGCATGCGACTACGTGAAACGACGTAACGGTTACGTCAAGTAACGTAACACGAACTCCAGGTTCCGGGTTCCGGGTTCGTGTTTCAGGGTTCCATGTTGAGCGGTAGCTGGCCCGTATAAATCGCCATTCCGACAACCGCATCGACGCCGGCGGCATCGAGTTGGTTGATCTCTTCCCAGGTCGTGATGCCGCCCGCAGCGGTGACGCGACGCGCGGTGGCCTGGCGCACTGCCATGATTGCCCGCATATCGGTACCGCCCATCAGGCCTTCCGTATCGACGTGCGTGTACAGGTATTCCGAGCAGAACGGTTCGAGTGCGCGTACGGCCTCGACGGCGGTGAGCGGCAATGCCGTCTTCCAGCCGTGGATCACCACCTGCCCGCCGCGGCTGTCGACGGCGGCGATGACGCGCTCGACGCCGATCGCTTCGGCGAGCGATCGGGCGAATGCCGCGTCGACCACCCCGTCGCGAAAGAGCGCAGAGCTCGCGATAACGGCGTGTGCACCCAGTGCAATGACTTCCCGAGCGCGCTCGACGCTGCGGATACCTCCGCCGACGCGGCAGGGAAGTCGCCCACAGATCGCTTGTACGAGCGCGCGATTGTCGCCCCGTCCACGCGCCGCATCGAGGTCGATGAGCTGAACCCGCGGAAAGTTCGAAAATCTGGCGATCCACGGCTCGGGATCGGGCGCCTCGATGGCCAGGCGTTCACCCTGCACCAGTTGGACGACATGGCCGTTCTGCAGGTCGATCGAGGGAATCAGCATTTGGAGATCCGGTTGCTCACGCTTAGGTCAACCTGAACGCGAACCGAGAAGCGAGAAATGTGAACACATGCCGTCACAACCGCACCGGGACACCGTTCGCCCGCAAGTATTGTTTGAGCTCGCTGACGCTCGACTCCGCGTAATGGAAGATCGAGGCGGCGAGCGCGGCATCGGCGTGCCCGCGCGTGAAGACGTCGGCGAAGTGGTCGACCGACCCCGCGCCGCCGGACGCGATCACCGGGATGTCGACGGCGTCTGACACCGCGGCCGTCATCTCGCAATCGAAACCGGCTTTGGTGCCGTCACGATCCATCGATGTCAACAGGATCTCGCCGGCGCCTCTGGCCTCGGCTTCTCGAGCCCAGGCGACGGCATCGCGTGCGGCGTCGGTCGTGCCGCTGCGCACATATACGGCAAAGCCGTCGTCTCGTCGCTTGGCGTCGATGGCGACAATGACCGCCTGACTGCCATATCGCCGTGCGAGCGTGGTGATGAGATCGGGCCGGCGAAGGGCTGCCGTGTTCAGGCTGACCTTGTCCGCGCCAGCGTCAACGGCAGCCGCGGCATCTTCCTCGGAGCGAATACCGCCGCCGACGGTGAGCGGCAGAAAGATCTCGTGGGCGACGGCATTGATCGTTCGCGCCAGTGCCTGCCGGCTTTCGAGCGTTGCGGTGATGTCGAGGACCACGACTTCGTCGATCCCCTCGACGTTGTAGCGGCGGGCGAGCGCCGCCGGATCACCGGCGTGACGCAGTTGCTGAAACTGCACGCCCTTCACGACCTGACCGTCGCGAACGTCCATACACGCGATGATGCGCTTGGTGAGCATCAGCCGCAGACCTCGAGGAAGTTGCGCAGGATCGTGAGACCCGCCTCGCCGGATTTCTCGGGATGAAACTGCACGCCGAAAATGTTGTCGCGTTCGACGACAGACGAGAACGTGTTGGCGTGCGTGGTCGACGCGACGCACTCGGCAGTTACCGGTGCCGCGTACGAGTGCGTGAAGTACACCTGGGCCCCCGTCGCCAGCCCACGAAGTAACCGCGCCTGACCGCGAAACTCGAGCGAGTTCCAGCCCACGTGCGGGACTTTCAGACGCCGATCTGCGTTGCCGTCCAGTCGCGTGATTCTCCCGGCAATCGCCCCGAGTCCGGTCGCTTCAGGCGCCTCGTCGCTTCCTTCGAAGAGCCACTGCATGCCGACGCAGATGCCGAACAGGGGCGTACCCGACGCGGCAGCGCTGCCGATGGCATCGCGCCACTGAGCGTCCAGCCTGGCAGTCGCGCCGAAGTGTCCGACACCCGGCACGATCAATGCCTGAGCGCGACGGCAGTCCTCGGGCGTCGACGGCACAGTAAAGTCCGCGCCGAGTGCGGTAAGCGCTTTGCGGACGGAGGTCAGATTTCCAGCGCCGTAATCAACCAGGGCAATCACAGCAGACCCTTTGTGCTCGGCAGCATCCTGGCCAGGCGGGCATCCTTGGCGCACGCCACGCGAAGCGCTCGCCCGAATGCCTTGAACACCGCTTCGATGTGATGGTGACTCGAACGTCCGTACAGCACTTTGACGTGCACGTTGGCGCGTGCGCCGGACGCGAAGCCATCGAAGAAGTCGTGCACCAGTTCTGTCTGAAGATCGCCGACCATTCGCACGCGCACTTTGAGGTCGACGACGGCATGCGGCCGCCCGCTCAGATCGACGGCGGCGACGGCCAGCGTTTCATCCATCGGCATGACGAAGTAGCCGGCGCGGTTGATCCCCTTGCGATCGCCCAGCGCCTTGAGCACGGCCTCACCCAGGACGATGCCTACGTCTTCGACGGTGTGATGCTGGTCGACGTCGAGGTCGCCGGTGGCGGCCAGGTTCAGGTCAAAGCCGCCATGCCGCGTGAACAACTCCAGCATGTGATCAAAGAAGCGAATACCCGTCCGTACCTCGTAACGGCCGCGTCCATCGACGGCGAGCGCACCCTTGATCTGTGTCTCGGTCGTTTGGCGATCGAACCTGGCGATTCGTGCCTTGCTCATCGCAAGTCCTTCCCCGACATCACTGTTTCGAGGGCCTCGATGGCGATGTCGGTGTGAGCCAGCAACCCGGCAGTCACGCGGATACACCCGGGCGTGGCCGGGTCTTTCGAGCGGTCACGAACATGGACCCCACGTGCGGCCAATGCGTCGACCACGTGTGCCACGTTGTCACCCACGCGAACCATTACGAAGTTCGCCGCGCTTTCCCAATACTCGAGCCCGAGCCGGCGGCAGGCCGAATACAGACGCTCACGCGACTCCGCCACCTGTGCTGCATATCGAGGCAGGAAGTCGCGATCCTCGAGCGCCGCCAGCGTTGCGGCCATGGCGACGGCGTTGATGTTGAACGGCAGTGTGACAGCACGCACCGGGTCGAGCGACTGCGGCTGCCCGATCACCACCCCGACGCGCATTCCCGCGAGGCCGTACGCCTTTGAGAAGGTGCGACCGATCAGGACGTTCGTGTACTTCCCGAGCTCCGGGAGGAACGTCGAGCCACCGAACTCGATGTAGGCCTCGTCGATCAGCACAACGGCACGCGGTGCCGCTTCCGCGATGCGCTGGAGATCGGGAATGGGGATCAGCCGGCCGGTTGGATTGCTGGGAGTATTCAGAAAGATCATCCGCGTCCGCGGCGTGATGGCCTGGATAACGGCATCGGTCGGAAACACGAACCCCGGACCAGGCGGGATTCGCACTGCGAGCGCGCCGACCGCGGCAGTCGAATTCGGATACGGGTCGAAGGCCGGGAGTGGAATGATCGTCTCGGCATCCTGGATGCGGGCGCGTGAGATGTGTCCGACAGCGGCCATCAGAATGCCTTCGTCCAAGCCGTTGGTGAGAAGGATCCAGTCGGGATCGACATCGAAGTGCCGCGCGCACGCCTGCACGAGCTCGGGGTACGACGGATAGGTCGACACGTCCGTCGACCGCAGCCTTTGAATCGCGTCGAGCACGCGCGGCGAGCACCCTCCGGTGTTTTCGTTGAGGTGCAGCCGCAGCCCGTCGCCGGGGTCGGGATATCCCTGAATGCGCATCATCGTTCCGTCCTTCCGAGACGAACGACGATCGACTCGGCGTGAGCGTTGAGCCCTTCCGCCCGCGCCAGATCGATCACGCTGCCACCGATTCGTGAGAGGCCGGCACGCGTGACTCGCTGCACCGTGATCTGTCGCACGAAGTCGGCGGCAGACAGCCCGCCGCGCACACGAGCGGCGCCCGCGGTCGGCAACACGTGATTCGAGCCGATGGCGTAGTCACCAGCGACCTGGGCCGTCCACCCACCGATGAATAGCGAACCCACGCACGTCACCTTCGCCGCCATCGCCTCACTGTCGACCACCATGTGCTCGGGAGCGGCGGCGTTGGCGAGCTCGATCGCCTCGGCCGTCGATTTCGTCACGATGACACCGCCATGACGACCGAGCGAGAGACGCGCTGGACCATCGGCGGGCATTCGATTCTTCACCTCGGCGGCGACCTGTGTGGCCAGCCGGCGGTTGGGAGTGATGAGTATTGCGCGCGCATCGGGATCGTGTTCGGCCTGAGCAATCAGATCTGCTGCGATCCATGCAGGGTTTCCGGTCGAGGAGACCAGGAGGATTTCGCTCGGTCCCGCATAGAAGTCGATGCCGCAATCAGCAGCGACGAGGGCCTTCGCCGAGGCCACCCACCGGTTGCCGGGTCCCACGATCTTGTCGACGCGAGGAATCGTTTCCGTTCCGTACGCGAGCGCGGCGATCGCGTGCGCGCCACCAAGCCTGAATAACCGGGACACCCCGGCCTCTAGTGCAGCAGCCATGACGACCGGCTCGGGTCGCGGACAGACCACCACGACGTCCTTCACGCCGGCGGTGACGGCGGGAATCGCCGTCATCAAGAGCGACGAAGGGAGAGGATATCGTCCGCCGGGAACATAGCAGCCGACGCGATCGAGCGGGATGACGCGCTGCGCGACGCTGATGCCGCTGGTGACAACGACCCGCCACGACCGTGGAACCTGACGCTTGGCCACGGTTCGGATGTTGCGAGCCGCGGTACGGATCGCGGCTCGAACAGGTCGAGGGACGCCGGCGGCGGCGCGGCGCAGTTCGTCGCGTGAGACCTCCGCCGGCCCATTCAAGCGATCCAGCATCTTCGCGTAGCGCAGGAGCGCACCATCCCCATTGCGACGAACGTCAGAGACGATTGCGGCCACGCGTGCATCAGTCGCCGCATCGCGAGTACGCTCGGGGGAAAGCAGCGCATCGACCGCCCGCCGATTTGTCGACTCAACAATCTTCAACCCTGCCACCTATCTACCCAGTTACCCAGCTACCCAGCTACACAACGATCTTGTTCAGCGGGTACTCCACAATCCCCTGCCCCCCCGCCGCCTTGAGCCTGGGGATCAGATCCCGCACGGTCCGCTCTTCGATGATGGTGTTCACCGCTACCCAGTCGTTGTCGCTCAGCGACGAAATCGTCGGCCGCTGCAGCGCCGGCAGCAACGCCAGCACTCGATCGAGATCTGCCCGGCGCACGTTCAGCATCAGGCCCACGCGGCCTTGTGCCTCGATTGCCGCCCGCAGCAGCAGCGCGATGTTCTCGATCTTCGTGCGCTTCCACTCATCGGCCAGCGCCAGATCGTTGGCGATGAGCTGCGTGTTCGACTCCATCACGGTGTCGAGAATGCGCAGGCGATTGGCTCTCAGCGTCGATCCCGTTTCAGTGGCTTCGACGATGGCATCAGCGAGTACCGGCGGTTTGACCTCGGTCGCTCCCCACGAGAACTCGACGTTGACCGGCACGTCGAGCCGGTCGAAGTACGCCTTGGTGACGCGAACGAGCTCGGTTGCGATGGTGGCGTTGGCGAAGTCGGTTGGCGTCTTGAACCGCGAATCCTCAGGTGCCGCGAGGACCCATCGCACTTTGCCGAAACTCTGTTTCGCGTACACCAGGTCGGCGATCGGCGTGAGCGAGTGCTTCGAATTTCCGCCCAGCTTGTGCTCGGCGATCCAGTCCTGTCCGGTGAGCCCGGCGTCCAACACGCCGTCGCAGACATACCTCGCCATCTCCTGTGCGCGAATCAACATGCACTCGATCTCGGGGTCGTCGATCGAGGGGAAGTAAGACCGCGTGCTCACGTAGATGTTGAAACCAGCACGCGCGAACAGGTGGATCGTCGCGTCCTGGAGGGAGCCTTTAGGTATTCCGAGCTTGAGCTTCATGGAATCGTGACGCCCTCCACGCGCTGAAAAAAACACGTCCGCTCGCCGGTGTGGCAGACATTGCCGTCGCCGAGTCGTTCGGCTTTGACGAGCACGGTGTCCTCATCGCAGTCGATGAGCACCTCGCGAACGGCCAGCCGGTTTCCCGACGTCTCGCCTTTGGTCCAGAGCTTGTTGCGGGACCGGCTGAAGAAGGTGACGTAACCGGTCCGCTTCGTCACATCCCATGCTTCTTCATTCATGAAGCCCACCATGAGGACTTCACCGCTCTTGTGATCCTGCACGACGGCTGGTATCAGGCCGTCCAGTTTCGAATAATCCATCGTTCGTTTCTCGTGACGTACAAAACAAAACCCCGCGCGGGTAGAACCGGCGGGGTCTGCGCAACCTCTGGATTTCGTCGACTGAGGTCTAATCCGTTTGCGCGCACACACCCACCGGCCGGCCATGATGGCCGTGGTGATGGCGATGCGCGTGGCGGAGACCGATCGACATTTCTTAAAGCCTATCTGAAACGACTCATTGGCTGCAAATGCCGTCAACTCCCAACCTCCAACCTCCAAATCCCAAGAACCAAGTTTGGCAGTTGGGAGTTGGACGTTGGGCGTTGATTGGGCTTCTGCTGTCTTTCTCGTTTGGGGCCGCTCGCTATTGCTTCTGATGCTCCTTGATGTACCCGGTCGCAAACGCGACGAGCTGCGGGTTCTGCAGCCCGATGGCTTCTGCTTCCGTTTGCGCGCGATCGATGGCCCAGCCATCCTGGAGCACGCGCTTGATCATCCACACGGCGCCGACGCGATTGGCGGACCCGCAGTGAATGAACACCGGCTGATTACTCTTGTCGGCAACCGCGCCGAGGAAGTCGGACACCACCTTGGGATCTGGCGCCGCCGCGTTGAACGGAAGATGGATGTACTTGAGCCCGGCAGCCTTCGCCGCGGCGCGGCCGGCATCAATGTCCGCCCCTTGCTCATTCGCCAGGCGAAGATTGATGACCGAGACGTAGCCTTCTTTCCTGAGCGCTGACATCGCAGTTGGATCGACGGCGCCACCACAACCGACTGTGGCATCGACACGCGAGTAATTACGAACGCCAGGCATATCGGACTTCTTGACCTGTGCCGCAACTGACGACGCAACCAGCCCGACCAGAGCGATGACTGCAAGCATTCGATAGCCCATACCGGTCCTCCAGACACACCGAATCTTACTCCGGACTCGTGACGGGCGTTGACACTGTGATGACGGCGAATGATACTTAAGGGTCGTTTTTGCGGCGATTTCCACGACTTGATGGGCCGCGCGGCCGGACACACCGGCTGATCTGTCTAAGTCGCGAGCAGCCCGCGACCGTCGCGGGCTTTTTTTTGGAGCTTTATGGACAAGTACATCTTCTCTTCGGAATCGGTCGGCGAAGGCCATCCCGACAAAGTTGCCGACACGATTTCCGACGCCGTCCTCGATGCGTGCCTGGCCCAGGACAAGTTCAGCCGCGTCGCCTGCGAAACCTACGTGAAATCGAACATGGTGATCATCGGCGGTGAGATCACAACGAAGGCCAAACTCGACTTCGTCAAGATCGCGCGGGACAGCATCCGCGAGATCGGCTACGTCAATGACGATGACGTGTTCCATGCCGACAAAGTGTTCGTGAACGTGCTCGTGACGCAGCAGTCGCCTGATATCGCCCAGGGTGTCGATGCGAAGAAGGCCCTCGGTAAGAAAACGGCCAAGCAGGGCGCCGGCGACCAAGGGTTGATGTTCGGTTACGCAAGCAACGAAACGCCGGAGCTCATGCCGGCGCCGATCATGTTCGCGCATCGACTCGGCCGCGAGCTCACCAAGATCCGCAAGAGCGGTGGCGTGCCGTGGCTGCGTCCTGACGCCAAGTCGCAGGTGTCGGTGATCTACGAGGACAACAAGCCCGTGGGCATTGCCAACGTGGTGATCTCGACGCAGCACACCCCGGACGTTTCACACGACGAGATCGAACAGTTCTGCATCGAGAGCGTCATCAGGAAGGTGCTGCCAGCCAAGCTGCTCACCGACAAGACGGAATTCCTGATCAATCCAACCGGCCGCTTCGTCGTCGGCGGACCACAGGGTGACACCGGACTCACCGGACGCAAGATCATCGTCGACACCTACGGCGGTATGGGCCGTCATGGCGGTGGCGCGTTCTCGGGCAAGGATCCCACGAAGGTCGATCGCAGCGCCGCCTACATGGGTCGCTGGGTCGCGAAGAACATCGTCGCGGCGAAGCTGGCCTCACGGTGTGAGGTGCAGTTCGCGTACGCCATCGGCCACCCGGATCCGGTCAGTGTGCACATCGAGACGTTCGGCACCAACACCGAGGACATCGGGAAGATCACGCGCGCCGTCAATCGCGTGTTCAGTTTCCAGCCGGCTGATATCATCGATCAGCTGAACCTGCGTCGGCCGATCTTCTTGAAGACGACCAACTACGGCCACTTCGGGAAGAGCGATAAGGAACTGACGTGGGAATCGACGAGTAAGGTGCAGGCGCTGCTGAAGGCGATCGGCAGCCGCGCGGCCTAACTTCACACGACCCAACTCCCAACCTCCAACTCCCAAGGGTCGAATTTGGGAGTTGGGCTTTGGGAGTTGGGAGTTGACGAAGACTATTTCTCCACCGTAACAGTTACCGGCTCCTCGATCCTGACCGTGAGCGGTGTTCCTGCCGACAGCGTCGCGTGATTGCGGTCTCCAGCCACCACCGTTGCTGTACCGGCACCTGCGCCAATCGAACCGCCAATCGCTGCGCCCTTGGCGCCGCCAAGAATGCCACCGATGATGGCGCCGCCGATCGCGCCGCCGCCGATCTTCGCCGCGCTCTCACGTCCCGGGGGATCACCTTCGCGATAGATCGTTTCGGTTTGCAGCGGCAGTCGCGTGCCGTCTACCAGGACAACCGACGTGAATTTCACGCCGAGGCGCGCGCGGTCGCGCATTTTGCCGCCGCGCTCGACCACCGTCACCTCACCAAATGCTTTCGCCCCGGCTGGAATCGCGACGCGATCACCCACTTTGACATCACGAGTAACGCGGGCGGTGACGCTGTCCTCGACCTGTGCCCTCTCGCTGGTCACGGGCGACTCGAGTTGCAGTCCGATCACTGAGTCAGCGGCGACGACGAGTTCCTCATAGACCGGGCCCGGCAAGTCGACGGATCGCGAGGCCTGGTTGTCACTGATGGGGGCCGGGGCGATGGGGACGGCGGACCGCGGCTCTTGCGTGAGCACCGGGGCTGGCGCGGGCGGCTCGGGCGCACGCGGTGCCCTTGGTGCGGCCGCGATTTGACGCGCCGGAGCGCGCGGCGCGGGTGGCGGTGGGACTGTCCGGCTCCTGGGAGCAACAGGCTGTGGCGGCGCCGACACGGCCAACGGCGCGGGGTCGATGACCCCCTCCGACTCGGCCACTGCCGTGGCAGGCGTCACTGAGTTGGTCCCAATCGACTCAGCCGCGGTTACCGGTGCCGGGTCGTGCCGGAGAGCCAGATATGTCCCGCCTGCGCCCGCTGCTACGCAAATAATCGCAAGAATGCCGGCCGCGGTCCTGGTCATAATCTGATCCTCTGTGCTCCTGCTGAGAGCAAGGGCTGTGCCTCACAGGAGCCCAAAAACAGGCCGAATCTCCGAGATCTCCCGGAGGCCAGCGACCTGATTCCCTGGATCTGTCCTCGATCGCTGCACTCAAAATAGGCCTGTTTCAGACATCTTCCGGCTGGATAACGGCCTCTGCCGCGCCAACCGTCTGCCCGAGCAGGCGCTCGATGAGCACTCCCGGATCGGAATCAGCCACAACGATCTGCCGGTTTTCTGGCCTAATGAAGCCATCGGTGACCGCGCGGTCGAACAGGCGGATGAGGGGATCGTAATACCCGGCGATATTCAGCAACCCGCACGGTTTCCGGTGCAGACCGAGCTGCGTCCACGTTACGACTTCGCAAAACTCCTCGAACGTGCCGAAACCGCCCGGCAACGCGATGAACGCGTCGGAAAGACTCGCCATCAAGGCTTTCCGTTCGTGCATGGATGACACGACCCGGAGGTCGGGCAGACCGCGATGCGCGATTTCGCGCGTGACCATGGCGCTCGGTATCACGCCAATGACGTGCCCACCGTGCGCGAGCGCTGTATCAGCCACGATGCCCATCAACCCGACGCAGCCGCCACCGTAGACGATGCCCATGCCGCGCTCCGCCAACCGAATCGCGATCTGTTCCGCCGCAGCGCGGTATTCAGGTCGGACACCTGTGCTGGATCCGCAGAAGATACAGATGCGCGGGGAACGCATGTGGTCATGCCCGCTCTCCGAGCGGGCTCGATCGAGGCTCAAACGACGAATTTATACCCGAGGCCGTGGACGGTGTGAATGTACTGCGGGTGTCGCGGGTTGTCCTCGATCTTCTGACGCAGCCATGCGACGTGGACGTCGACCGTTCTCGTCGACGGCATGGCGTTGTAGCCCCAGACTTCGTTGAGGAGCTCATCGCGCGACAAGGCTGCGCCGCGATGCTCGACGAAGTAGCGCAGTAACTTGAACTCGCGTGCCGAGAGGTCGATTGGCTGTCCGGATTTCGTTACTTCGGCTTTGCGAAAGTCAATCGAGATGTCGCCGAAACGAAAGATTTCACCAATCGGCGCGCTGGCAACCGGCGCCACGCCGCGGCGCAGCAGCGCCTCGATTCGCGCAAGGAGCTCCGCCATCTCGAAGGGCTTGACGAGATAGTCGTCGGCCCCCAGTTTCAAACCGACAACGCGATCGACGACCTGACCGCGAGCCGTCAGCATCAGGATCGGGGTCTGCACGCCGCGCTGTCGAAGGGTACGGCATACATCGAAGCCGCTGCCGCCCGGCAGCATGACGTCGAGGAGAATGAGGTCGAAATTTCCGGTGCTGCCCTGCGCGAGTCCGCGGACCGCGTCACCTTCGCTCTCGACGTCATAGCCTTCGGCCATGAGTCGATCGGTGAGCGTCAAGACAAGGCCGGGCTCGTCCTCAACGAGGAGTATGTGACGCGACACGTCTGTTCGCTGCCTTTAATACTGGTCCGGCTAAAGCCGGACACTACGTTATGAGTGCGCCGGACACGACGTTATGAGTGCGTTGTCTGCAATTGACTGGCAACCGCAGTTGCACGCTGGTCGGGCTCGGCCGATGGTAAGGCAATCGTAAACGAACTTCCGGCGCCGGCTCTCGTGGTCACAGTGACCCGGCCGCCGTGGGCTGCCACGATTTGTCTGACGAGCGAGAGACCGAGCCCGTTGCCGTGTACCTGACGGGCTACGGCATCAGCGCCGCGATAGAACGGGTCGAAGATGTGCGGCAGCTCCGAGGCCGGGATGCCCTCGCCGTGATCGCTCACGGTAATCCAGACCTCCGGACGACGACGCTGACGGCCGTGCTCGATCTTGATGCCAACCCAGCGATCGCGGCCGCCGTACTTGACGGCATTCGCAATCAGATTCTGCACGGCCGATCGAAGCGCTGCCGCGTCGCCCAGGACTGTCGGCGGATTCTGCATGAAATCGCGTTCGATTGTGATTTGCTCGGGTTCGAGCAGCGTGACCGCGCTTTCGATCGCGCCTTCGATGATGTCGGCGGGCGCCAGCGGGAGTCGCGCGCCCTTCGCCAGCCCCGATTCGATTCCCGCGTACTGCAGCACGCGCTCGACCATCTCACCAAGGCGACGGGCTTCAGTTTCGAGGAGCTGCCCGTATCGCTTCACGCGATCGCCGCTGCCAACCACCCCGTGCGACAGGTTCTCGGCCGCGGAACGGATGACGGCAACCGGCGTGCGCAGCTCGTGAGACACGCCCGCGACAAATTCCATCTGCTGGCGTGCGAGCCGGTGCGCCCGTCGCGACGTTGCCGCCAGCAACCCGATGCTGATGGTCAGGAGCAGAAGCACGCCGAAGCTGATCGCCAGGTTCTGGCGCCGCGCTCGGGCGACTGCCGCTTCGAGCGATCCGCTCTGATGCTGGACGAGCAGACGCCAACGCCCGAAGTCATCAACCGGTCGATCGCCCGGTTGATCGGCGAGCGCTTCTTCGCTACGGAGTCGAGGGCCTTCGCTGCGCGGAGGGACGTCACCGACAGGTGGTCGGGGAGGCCGTCCGAAGAAGAATGCCTGGTTGCCGATTCCGAACAGGGACGCCGACGCGTCTGCGTGACTTGAATCGACCGGTGCGTCGGGATCCGAGCGATATAGCACGCTGGTTGAATCATCAGCGTCGGTGACCGCCACGCGATAAACGTCGCTTTCGACATGCGTGAAGTGCCGCGACGCGAGCTCGGGCAGCATCTGCTCGCGGATATATGCCATGTTGAGCTCGATAATCGTGAAGCCGAACATGGGTGTCACGGTCTGCGGACCAGGACTCGGCCGCGGTGGCACCACGAGATTTCGCAACGGCACGACGATCAGGGAATCCTCGCCGCGAAGCACGGGCCGGCGATCGAAGGGGCGCCCGGCGTTGAAATCTCGAAATTCCTCCTCGATCTGGGGACGCCATTGCTCGAGCGGGGCACGCCACTCCGTCGCCTCGAGCGCGTCGAGGTCGGGATTCCATCGTCGAAGCCGCAATAGACCGCTATCTCCATCGACGACGAGGACGTTGGAAACGATCTGGGGATGGGCGGCGGTATTCAGCCAGGTGTTGTAGCGATCGGAATACCGCTCGGAGACGCCTTCGCGTACAGTTGCGGGACCGACTTGCAGGCTCAACACGGCGCGCACGATTTCGCCGTCGAAGCCTTCCCGGAACTGGGCAGCGGCGATGCGGACGTTGCGCTGCAGGCGCTCTCGGGCCGCGGTGCTCAGTTGGCCAACCCACTGGTACTGCAGAACAGCCAGCGTCGGCAGGAGTATCAGGAGGGCCGCTGTTACGAGCGTCGCCCCCGATGGTTTCTTGAGCGTCACGGGGCGAATATTAACATGCATAAAATCGCCGTAACATGTTGAATTTCGGGCTTTTACAATCTTAACAAACTCTTAGCCCTGACTTAACCATGCTCTCGTCTAAGCGCAGGAATAATCACTCTATGCGGACCTGGGACCGCTGTGCGGCTCGTTGTGTGAGTTCTGTACTCATGGTGACCCGCATAGCGGGCCCGGGCGCGCGAAGCGCGCCAAGGGATGCTGGCAGCAAGCCGAGGGCTCTCTCGCAGTTTCAACGTCGGAGCCCTTGGCTTGCGGCTATCAGTGTCTTCGCGGCCGGTCTGCTCGTCGCCCTTCCCTTTGCGATTGAGACGGCGAACGCGGGTCAGACACCGGAGGAAGTGAAGGCGGACGCCGTGGTTGCCGAAGCCCGCAAGGCGCTGGGCGGGGCAGACAAGTTGTCGGCGATCAAAAGACTGCAGGTCAATGGCACAACGCGGCGAGCCAACGGTAACTTCAACCTGGAAGGCGACACGGAGCTCTTCCTCGAGCTGCCCGATAAGTTTCGTCGTAACGAATCGCTGACGCTTGGCGGCGGTGGTGGCACCGGGATCGATCGGACAGAGATCCTCAACGGCAACGAGTTCTCCAGCGAGGTCAGCGGCGACGCGTTCGGTGGCCGCGGCCGTGGGCGGTTCGGCGGCGGCGGCGGAGGTGCTGCCGGTGGAGCCGATGGCCGAGGCGCGCCGACGCCGGAGCAGCAGGAACGCTTGCGCGAGTTCCAGCGCCGTAACCTGCAGAGTGAGGTCAGTCGCCTCCTGATTGCGCTGTTGCTGACGAGCGAGACGCCCTTCCGCTGGATCGGCACCGCACAGGCCCCGGAGGGGAGTGCCGATGTACTGGAGGTGAAGACACCAGACGGCGTCGCGACCCGAGTGTTCATCGACACAATGACACACATGCCGCTGATGTTGACGTGGACCGGACCTGCCGGCCGTGGATTCGGCGGCCGCGGCTTTCAGGGCCGCCGAGGCCAGGGCGCTCCCGATCAAGCCGGTGGTCCTCCGCCGGAAGGACGTGCAGCCGGAGATCAGCCGCCGGCAGCAGGTGCGGGTGCAGACCAGGCTCAAGGACGACGCGGACGTGGAGCGCAGGGTCCACCGGCTACGCTCCAAATGCACCTTTCGGAATACAAGACTGTCAATGGCATCAAGCTGCCGCACCTGATCACCCGCGGTGCGAGTGGTGAGACCAACGAAGAGTGGGCGATCAAGAGCTACAAGATCAATCCGAACCTGAAGGCCAATACGTTCACTAAATGAAACGGCTCATCATCCGGAATTTGACGCGCGCCGCAGCCGCCGTCATCGCGCTGCTGATGGCAGCGCCCCTTGCCGCGCAGAACGCCAACAACCAGACACAACTGCGCATCGTCGTCGTGGACGAAACGGGGGCGGGTATTCCCCAGGCGACCGTCGTCGTCACCCCGGCCACTGGCGAGCCCGTGACGTTTGCCACCGATGAGCGTGGTCTGGCCATGTCGCCGACATTGGCAGTGGGTGCTGTCCAACTTCACGTCGAGTTCCCCGGATTCGAGCCATTCGAAAGCCAGCTCACGCTGCGGCGTGGAGCGGTGAATCAGACCGTCACGCTCAAAATCGCCGGCCTCCAGGAAGAGGTCGTCGTCAACGATACGAGCGCCCTCGACGATCGCCGCGGCAACTCGTTCACGACGACGCTGGAACAGGCCGAAATCGAGGAACTGCCGGAGGATCCCGAGGAGCTCGCTGACGTGCTGACGCAGATGGCGGGCGCCGCCGGCGCCGTGTTCCAGGTCAACGGCTTCCGCGGCGGACGGCTGCCCTCCCGAGATGAGATCAGGCAGATTCGATTCCGGACCAATT
Organism: Vicinamibacterales bacterium; assembly: GCA_035649635.1. Taxonomy (GTDB): domain Bacteria; phylum Acidobacteriota; class Vicinamibacteria; order Vicinamibacterales; family UBA2999; genus Gp6-AA40. The sequence goes on from DASRJE010000166.1 coordinate 30,419, forward strand.
CGCTCTCGGCGGACAACCACGACGCCGGGCGCACGCAGATCGAAATCATCACCCGGCCGAACGTCATCGAGTGGAATGGCAACGCGAGCCTGAACTACCGCGGCGATGAGATGAACGCGCGCAACGCGTTCGCCACGGCGGAGACGCCGGAGCAGAATCGCCAGTTCAACATGGGGTTGCGTGGGCCGATCGTCAAAGGCAAGACCTCCATCCGCCTGAACGTGGATGGCCGTCGAGATCAGCAGTCGGACACGATTACGGCGCTCGATCAGGATGGCAATCGTCGCGGCGATGTCGTGTTTCGCCCGTCCGAACAGACGAATGTCACTGTCGGCATCGAGCACGCGATGACGAAGGATCAGACGCTGCGGCTCGAATACCGACGCGGCTACAGCTCGACCGACAATCTTGGCGTGGGCGGCTTCAACCTGCCGGAGCGCGGATACGACCGGTCGGGCGGCAATCACCAGGTTCGCGCGCAACTGCAAGGCCTGATTGGCAAGACGACGCTGAACGAGATCCGGCTGCAGATTTCGCAGCAGGACAACGAGCAGAACTCGTTGACGAATCTCCCAGCGGTCATCGTGCTCGACGCGTTCAGCCGCGGCGGCGCGGGCGTGTGGAACTCAACGTCCACACGCGGGTTCGAGCTTGCCGACAATCTCGATTTCAACGTCGGACGAAAGCACCAGATGCGTGTCGGCTTTCTGCTCGAGGGCGACCAATTCAGCAACTTCGACGCGCAGAACAATGCCGGAACGTTCACCTTCAGCAGTCTCGAGGCGTTCGATGCCGGGCTGCCGACGTCGTTCACTCAGCGCAACGGAGAAGTGAACACGAAGTTCGACCAGTATCAGTTGGGCATCTACTGGCAGGACGATATCCGCGTGAACAACAAGCTCTCGGTGAGCGTCGGTGTCCGCAACGAGATGCAGTCACACATCGGCGATCGCTTGAACCTGATGCCAAGGCTCGGGTTCACGGCGACGCCATGGGGAAACCGCACCTCGATCCGCGGCGGCTACGGGCTGTTCTACGACTGGTACTCGGCCAACTTGTATGACCAGACCTTGCGCGTGGATGGTGTCTCACAGCGCGATCTGCTCATCCTGAATCCCGGGTACCCGAATCCGCTCAATGGCGCCGAGGCACAGATACTGCCGCGCGGACGCATCCAGGCGGATCCGGCCCTGCAGATGCCGCAGGTCCATCAGGGCTCGCTCGGCATCGAGCGTCAGCTCGCGCAGAACTTCAGTGTGCAGGCGACGTATCAGATGCTTCGCGGGCGCCGCCAGATCCGCTCGATCAACATCAATGCACCCGACGAATTTGGCAACAGGCCGGATCCAACCGTCGGCACCGTCACGCAGTTCGAATCGACCGGTCGTTCGCAGACCGATCGCCTGACCGTTGGCGGCAACTATCGCTTCCCGCAGCGCCGCATCTTCGTGAACATGAACTACACGCTGGGGCGCGTGAAGAATCACGCCGACAGCGAGACGTCCCTTCCCGCCAACAGCCTCGATCCTGACGCCGAGTGGGGCCCCTCTCGTCAGGACGTACGGCATCGTTTGCAAGGGACGATCAACGTGCCGCTGATGCTTGGTCTGCGCGCGAACGTGAACGTCAACGCGCTGTCCGCCACGCCCTACACCATCACGACAGGGCGAGACGACAATCGCGACGGCCTCAGCAATGACCGTCCAGAAGGCGTCGGCCGCAACACTGCGCGCGGCACCGCCGCTTTCACGACCAACCTCCGCGTGAGTCGCGCGTTCGCTCTTGGCGGTGAACGCACTGGCGGAGGATTTCCTGGCGGCCGTGGCGGGCCGGGTGGACCCGGTGGCCCTGGAATCGGACCCGGGGGACCAGCGGGTGGCGGCGCGGGCGGCGGTGCCGGCGGCGCGGGCGGTGCTTCTCTCGGACAGACATTCCTGGCGCAGGGGCAGGGCGGCGGCGGACGTGGCGGTGGTGGTCGCGCGGGCGGAGGCGGGCGTGGAGGCAATCAGGGCGATGCCGCGTTCCAGGCGAAATACATGATGGAACTCTTCGTCACCGCCGACAACCTGTTCAACCGGGTGAACTACGGCGGTTACAGCGGCAACCTTCTCTCGCCATATTTCGGGCAGCCGACGATGGCCCAGCGGCCGCGCCAGGTTCAAGTCGGGATGCAGTTCCGGTTCTAGGACGGCGTACCGCAGAGCGCGGGCTTCAGCTCGCGCGTGATGCCGCGGGGGCTAAGCCCTCGCTCTACATAACGACCTAGACTCGCCCGCAGAACCATCCGCTCCAGCCGGATAGAATCACCATGTGAACATCACCATCGTCGGAGCGGGCATCGTGGGATGTGCCATCGCTCACGAGCTCGCGTCTCGCGGTGCGCGCGTTCAGTTGATTGATTCCCGTGGCGTCGCGCGCGGCGCCACTCACGCGTCTGCCGGCATCCTCGCTCCGCAAATCGAAGGCCACATCCCGCAGCTTCGCAGCCTGGCCGCTTGCAGCCTGGCGATGTACGACGACTTCATTCGCCGCGTCGAAATCGACTCTCATCGAGCGATTGAATACAGTCGGAAAGGCACTCTGCAGGTGGCGGTCGACACTACCGACGCGCAGGCGCTCTCCAGGGATGCCGAGGCGCTGGCCGCGGCTGGTGTTGAGTGCCGCATGCTCGACGCGGAGGAGGCAAAACGATTCGAGCCCGCGCTCACGAGTCGTGTGACGGCCGCGCTGCTGGTCCCGACGCACGGACATGTCGCGGCGGCTCCGCTCACGGAAGCACTCGCGGAAGCGGCCCAGGCCCGTGGCGTTCGATTGTCGATAGCCGCCGTGCACGGGATCGACGGTGGAGGAAACGTCGCTCGTGTGACGATGGCGGAGGAGACGATCGAAAGCGATCTGGTCATCATCGCGTCGGGAAGCTGGCGTGTGCCTTCGCGTCCAACAGAACCACCGGCGGTAAAGCCGATTCGTGGTCAGCTCGTACAGTTGCAGGCGGATCGAGTTCCGGCTTCACGCGTTATTTGGGCGACGGCGTGTTACCTCGTGCCGTGGAGTGACGGCACGGTCCTCGTGGGAGCCACCGTTGAAGACGTGGGATTTGACGAGCATCCCACGGCCGAAGGTGTTCGCGGCTTGCTGAACGCGGCGATCGATCTCATTCCGTCTCTCGGGACCGCGCATTTCGAGGCCGTTCGCGTCGGGTTTCGTCCGAAGACTGTCGACGAACTTCCGTTCATCGGACGATCAGAGACGATGCCTCGCGTGTTCTACGCCGTGGGGCACTATCGGAACGGCGTATTGCTCGCGCCACTGACGGCCGCGTTGATGGCTGACCTGGTCCTCGAGAACAAGGAACGCCCGGAGCTTGCGCTGGTGAAGCCCGGACGGCTGGCAAACGCCGAGCGAGGCTTCGCCTCGCTGGAGGGCAGTATCTTTTTAGACAAGTGATGCGCCTCAAGAAGCATTACAGCTCGCGCGAGGTTGCCTCCCTCACTGGGCTGAGCGCTCGCCAACTGCAATGGTGGGACGCCCGTCGCCTGTTCGTCCCAGCCATTCGCTCTCAGCGCACGGAAGCCGGAGGCTTCACCGAGCGACGGTACACACCGATGGACGTCCTCGAGCTCCAGATCCTGGCCGACCTCCGCCGTCGCGGTTTCTCGATCCCTCAGCTCCGGCGTCTGCTGTCAACGCTGCGCGACGTGTTCGGCATACGGTTGTACGAGGCGATTGGTGAGGGCGGTCCCATGTCGTTGCTCATGGGCGGCGATCAACTCTATGCGAGAACCAGCGAAGGGCAGATGTTCAACATGGACCGGCCCACCGAGCCGCTGTTGATGGTGGGTGAGGAGCTCGCCCTGCGACCGTTGGCGGCGCGAGAACGCAAGCGTCGTCGCGCAGGTTCGCCGCGGAAACTTACCTGATTGGAAACACCTTCTCCAGGTCGTCGGCGGGACGAGCGATAACGTGAACACCGACAAGCTCGCCCACGCGTCGCGCCGCGGCGGCGCCCGCATCGGTGGCCGCTTTCACGGAACCGACGTCCCCGCGAATGAGGGCTGTCACCAGGCCGGCATCGACCTTCTGCCAACTCACGAGCACGACGTTCGCCGTCTTGAGCATGGCGTCGGCCGCTTCGATCATGCCCACAAGGCCCCGTGTTTCGATCATGCCCAGCGCGTCGCCGATCTCCGCTTTGTCTGCCACGGTCGCGATCTTACCACCCCTTCGCGCGCCGCAACTCGGTGATGTGCGCGAGGTGATGATGTGAGTGCCACGCGTAATTCTGCAGTTGCCAATCCAGCGTGAGCTGCGCCCCGACCTCGGGGTGCACGAACGCTCGCTCGAACTCCTCGGCGGTCATGGCGCGACACACCGCCGTCCAGCGCGCGTGCACACCATCGATGATCCCGAGCGATACGGCGATCGGCAGGTGCATGTCGGCAAGAAATGCCCAGGCCTTCTCGTCGTAAGGCTTGATAGTAGGAGTGTCCTCGGTCAACGCCAGCTTGATCCGAATCAGGGCATTCATGTGGCTGTCGGCGACGTGGTGGACGACTTGCCTGATCGTCCACCCTTCAGGCCGATACGGCGTGTCGAGTTGTGTGTCGTCCAGGTTCGCGACGGCTGCGCGCAACCGGTCGGGTAAGCCAGCGATCGCATCAATCGACGCGGAGCGAAGCTCGCTGGTCACAGGCATCACCGCACGGAAACGACCGATGGGATAGCGCAGGTCTTCGGCGGTCTTCGTCATGCCGATACTTTTACAACAGTCACGGGCCCGCCGTCTGTCACGTTCTGTGAGCCCGTGACTGGTTGCAGTATCTTTTGGGCGCGCTTCGCGCGCCAAGGACCGCTTTGCGGTTCCCGCGCAACAGCACAAATATTCCCACGAGGCCGCAAAAGCGGTCCAGCCGCTCTGCATCTGTGCGGACGGTACAATTCATCCTCAAACCGCATGGACCTCGTCGTTGCCGAAGGACCGCTGTTGGATCAGATCCTTGGCCTCACTTACCAGATCTGGAACGAAGGGCTCTCCGAACGCGCGTACGCGCAGTGGAACGCCGCGCAACTGCGGACGCCCTGGGGTCGCAAGCATCTGCAGCGGTTCGCGTTGCTCGATGATGCCGGCCGTTTGCTGGCGACGGCGAAGCGCTATCGTTTCCGTGCGCGGCTGGACGGCCGGATCGGATGGATGGCGGGCATCGGTGCTGTCTTCACTCCTCATTTGCAGCGAGGCAAGGGGTATGCGTCGCAGTTGGTCGAGCGACTGCTGGATATGGAACGCCGCGACGGTGTGCTGTTCGCCGGATTGTTTTCTGAGATCGATCCGGGTTTTTACCAGCGTCTCGGCTTTGTCGTTGTTCCACTCGATGAGGTGACAGTCCGCGTCGACCGTCGGGACGGCGCCCCGGCCATGCTCGTACGCGCTGGCGACGATCGCGACCTGGCGGCAGTCGAGGCAATGCACCACGTCCGATCGTCCGACGTGCGATTCGCGCTCAATCGAGACCGGCCGATGATTCACTACGCGATAGCGAAGAAGCGACTGCTGGCCGGTCTTGGTCCCGCAGGCCTCCGTCAGGTCGAGTTTGTCGTCGCCGAGGAAGGCGCGACGGCGGTGGCTTATGCGGTACTTCACGAGAACGCGAACGGTTGGACGCTGGAGGAGGCCGGCGACCGCGATCCCGCCGGCGCCCGGCTCGGCGCCATGCTGCAGGTCCTCGTTGCGCGGGAGCCGTCTGCGCCATTGCCGTTGATTCGTGCGTGGTGGCCGTCAGCGTTTCCCGTGCCGCATCAGATCACGCTCACCGATCGATCCACGGCGCGCGACGTCTTCATGGTCAGGCCATTGGCCGACGTGCCGGTGCCAGAAAAGGCTGAAGACGTGTTCTATTGGCACAGTGATTATTTTTAGATAGCTGGGTGGCTGGGGAGTTGGGTAGCTAGGGAGTTGGGTAAGCTAGGTTGCGAGGTGGCTCGTAGCGGATCGAATCGCGGCGCGAACACAACTCAAGCTACCGAGCGACCGAGTCACCCAGCTACCCACTTACCCAGCTACCTTGCGATCGGATCGAGCACGACTGACCGGTGCTCACCCTCGCCAAGCGAGAACGTCATCGCCTGACCTCGCAGGCGCTCGAGGAACTGCGGGTCCTGCTCTTCGCCGTCTTCGAGGTAGTCCACCGCGACGGCGTAGTAGCGCTCGTTCGCAGGCAGACCAGGAATGGAGAAACGGCCCTGGTCGTCGGCACGCACGGCACGCACGTATCGGGTCGGATAAGTCCATCGCGCCGAGTCGTCCGGGAAGACGACCACGTTGTATCTCGATCGTTCCCGCCGCGACTGCACCATTCCGCTGATGGTCGTGATGCGATCGGTCAGAACGACTCGCGCGGTTGCATTCGCCCCCTTCAGATCGATGGGTTCGTCTGTGACATCGTTGCCGTCGACGGTAATCTGACTGACCGCCCACCCCTCGGGAATGCCGGTGATATCGAGAGAGAAGGGGCCAATCATGCCGGCCACACGAAACGTGTTGTTGCGTCCGCCTTGCATCATCCGCATGCCGGAGGCGTTGCTTGGCGAACGGACGTCGGCGCTCAATCCTTGCGGGAGCGGTCGAACGACTCCTGATTCGGTGGCGAACGTGCCGCTCAGGATCCCGCCGCGCCGCGTGGTCAGCGCAATATCCGATATGTCGTCGCCGCTGACAACGATAGCGAGGGCCGCTGTCTCTGGTCCTCGCTCCATGATGTCCTGCATCGCCTTGTTCGGACCGGCATCAGGATTCCCTGCCTCCCGGCCTGCGATGACACCTGCCACGAAAGAACTGTTCGCCGTGAGCGTGTACGGACCCGGTGGCACGTCTTCGATCGCGAACCGGCCATCTGTGCGGGTGTCTGCGATGAGCGTGAACGCTTGCGGGTTGCCAGCCTGCTCGAAAGCCGGACCCAGGCCGACCGCTTCTGACGACAACTGCACCGAGGCCTGCACGGGCGCGCCGGAAGCGTTGAAGACGATCCCGGATACCCGCGCATTGCGAAACGGCTGGAGCTGGAAGTCGGCGGATGCCTCAGTACCAACCGCGAGAGTGATGCTTTGCGCTTCGGTGAAACTCGGGGTCCCGGGATAGTAGATTGGCGGACCTCGCCTGACCGAATCGGCAGGGCCGGTGCTGGCGGTCACGTAGTAATCGCCGGGCGGCAGGCCGTAGACGCGAAACTCGCCCATGTCATCGGTCTGATCGCCTGGCCCCATGCTTTGCAGGCGACGCTGTCCTCGAACCATTCTCGAACGCAGAACCTGTAGTCGCGTGCCCGCGATCGGTTCACCGAACTCGTCGACGATGCGGCCACGGATCGCGCCACCTCTCGTCAGGGCAACGTTGGCAGTGAACGATTCCCCTTCGGAAAGCTTGATGAGTGCCGGCGCTTCGAGAGGACGACGCTGCCCGAAGATCATCGATGTGAAACCGCCGCGCGAGACGGTGAGCTGGTATTCGCCCGAAGGAAGGTCGCTCAGGTTGAACAAACCGTCTGCGTCGGTCGTTACCAGTCGGCTGTAGCTGCCGCGACTGGACAACCGCACCTCGGCCCCGCGAACAGGGGCGCCCGTGTCCGCAGTGGTCACCAGGCCTTTGATGCTGGCCGTCATCGGATCCACGCGCGCGGCGTTTCGTCCTGGTGACTGTGCGGCGAGATTCAGCGCCGCGATCAACACAGCTCCAAGAACGAGGACAGTCGCCCGAAGGACCTTCATCGCTCCATCACTTTCAAATCGAGTGCGCGCTTCTCGCCCTCCTCCAGGGAGAAAGGCAAGGCGACGTTGCGGATGCTGGTCAGGAATTCAGGATCGAGATGCTCTCCATCCTCGAGGTAATCGGTCGCGTATGCGAGATAGCGCTCTCCCGGCGGCAGGCCAACGATGCGGAAGCGGCCGCTCGCGTCTGCTTCGATGCGTCGAATGTACCTCGTTCGATGGCCCCATTTTGCGGAGTTCTCGGGAAACACGACGATCTCGCGAGTCGTCGTAGCGTCGGCTGCCGCGGCGACGCCGCTGACCTCGGTCAGTCGATCGGTCAGGACGACACGCGCGACCGCCTGCTGATTGCTTGAAAGCTCGATCGTGTTATCGAGAGCGTCGGCATCATTTACCGCGATCGACTTCACGGTCCAGTCCGCTGGGAGACCGTCGACGGTGAGGCGAAACGGCTCATTGAGTGATCCAATGTCGAATCTCACGCCGTCTCCGCTGTCGAGAACCGTTCCGCCTTCACGCGCGGAGAAGGCGACGACCGTCAACGCCGCCGGCAGCGATCTTGAGATTCCAGCATCGGCCACAATCGTTCCACGCAGTGTCGCGGGGCGGCCCGTCACGAGCGTGATCCCGGTCAGTTCGTTGCCGTCAACGGTCACCGTCATCGACGCTGACTCGTCCGGGCCATCGCCGCGCAACGAGGCCTTCAATGTGTAACGTCCGGGGGCGACATCGGCCAATGTGAACGTACCGTCCGATCGAGTGACACCGCCCACGCCGATAGGAACGCCGAGCTCGGACGCCTCTGACACGAGATTGAGGAAGGCATCGGCCGGGCCGCCGGATCCGCTCAATACGACGCCGGATATTCGGGTCGGGCGCACAGGGAGCAACGGAAAGGTCGCGGTCGCTTCGGCGCCGAGCCCGAGCTTGATACGCTGAGCCTCGGCCAGATCGCCAGTACCTGGAAAGTAAGTGGGCGCGTAGGTCGTCTCGACGATCGAACCGACGGGCGCAACTCGAAGACTCGCGGCGATGTAGTAATCGCCCGGAGGCAACCCGTAAACCCGGAACGCGCCCATGTCATCGGTCAGATCTGCAACGCCCACGGCCTTGAGACGACGAGCACCTTGTTCCATGCGCGCGCGGTACACGCGAACCTGTACGCCGCCTACAGAGTCACCCGAGGCGTTGTAGATCCGCCCTGAGATCGCACCTCCGCGAGTCAGTGGAATGTCAGCCGTGAACTGCTGCCCGTTGGTTAGTGAAACTGGTGGCGGGGGCTGGAATGGGCGGCGCTGCCCGAACTGCCAACTGACATAACCACCCTTGGAGGCCATAATCCGCCAGGGGCCGGCGGCCAGGCGATCGAACCGGTACGCGCCGTTCTCGTCGGTCCTGGTCGCCAGCCGGCCACCTTTCTCGTGCACCGCCTCGACATCGACGGCGCGAACGGGTGAGTTCGAATCCGGTGTGAGGACGTGACCGACTATGGAGGACGTGCCGGTCGGGCCTCCTGGACCAACGGGAGCAGGCGTCCCGGTCCGGCGCGTCTGTGCCGAGCCTGTCTGATCGAGAGCGATCAGAAACGCGAGTATCACGGCGAGGAGTCGCGCGCGCGCGGCAGTGTCTCGCATTATTGCTTCCGTCACCCACCGTATCGGCGGATCTCGAGACGTTCCGTCACCCACGGTAGCGGCGCGTCTTTTCTGACCTGAGCCATGTCGAAGGCGGACCCACCGAAGGACCTGGACCGACGTGACCGTCAGTTTACTCGCGTCAAGACGGCCTGTGCCGCCAGCCGGCCGCTGGTCCCGGTCATGAACCCGCCCGGGTGCGTGCCCGCTCCACAGAGATGCAGCCCTCGAATTGGGCTGTCGTAGCGAGCATGGCCTAGCAGTGGTCGCATCGTGAACAACTGGTCCAGCGCGAGCTCGCCATGGAACATGTGTCCACCGCTCAGGCCGATCTGGACCTGCAGGTCAGGCGGGGTTATGACCTCCGTCGCGACAATCAACGATCGGATACCCGGCGCGTAAAGGTCGAGAGTTTCCAGCGTGTGCGCGAGCAGAATGTCCTTTGCAACACGCCAGTCGGCTCCTCGGAGTGCGAACGGTGAGTAATGCATGTAAATCGATGCAACGTGAGCGCCCTTTGGCGTCAGTTCCGTATCGACGATCGAGGGAATCGTGATGTCCAGCCACGGTGATGGAGAAACCTCGCCGTACTTCACGCAATCAAACGCCCGCTCGAGGTAGTCGAGGTCAGGTCCAATGTGAATCCTGCCCGCCGCGGCCATTGGATCGGTAAGACCGCGAAATGCCGGTAGTGCGGCGAGCGCGAGGTTCACTTTCGCAACCGTACCCGAGGCGCGATAGTTGCGCACCTTGGTCGCAAACTCGGGCGCGAGCTCTGCCGGATCGACCAGTTGCAGAAAGGTGGTTTTGGGATCGACTCCGGACAACACGGTGCCGCACGTGATCTCCTGCCCGTCGGCCACGACCGCGGTCACGCGGTCACCGCTCACCACGATGCGCTCGACCGTCACGCCCGTACGGATCTCGGCCCCGGCCGCGCGTGCGGCGGCAGCCATGGCCGTCGTAACCGCCCCCGGTCCGCCGCGCGCGCGAATCGTTCGACCGCCAGCGCGGCGCCGGGATGCTTCGCGGAAAAGCAGCACCAGGGAGCTCCCGGCAGACCGCGGACCCAGCATAGTGCCCGATACGCCCGGTCCTGCGAGCATCGCCTGCAGCCGCTCGTCCTCGAACCACTCCTCCATCAGGTCGGAAATCGGCATCGGCAACCAGCGAAGCAGGCGGTAGCCGTCGCGCTTGCCGAGCGAGCGAAAACGGCGTCCTGCTTTCAGCAGGCTCCACAGATCGCTCGCACTCGGCGAGTCGATGTCCGGCGGCGGGGAATCGAACGTGGCGGCGATGACCGACGACAAACGCTCGATGCTCGTGCGAAAGGAGGCGTAGGCATCGGCGTCTTTTGCGTTGACGGCCCGCAGCGATTCAACACTGGTGCCGGTATCGTCGTGCAGGACGAGCGCAGGCCGCCCTGCTGACAATGCGCACGCGAGAGCAGGTACGGCGATGAAGTCCACCCCATGCCGTTTCAGGTCCAGATCGCTGACGATCTGTTGATCGATCAGGATCTCGTGTGAGAAGCGCGGACACTTGAAGCCCGGATGGATCTCAGTCGTGACCGCGCCGCCGCCGACATGCGCCTGCTTTTCCAGGACAAGTGGACGACGGCCGGCCTTCGCAAGATAGAACGCGGCAACCAGCGCGTTGTGGCCGGCGCCGATGATGATCGCGTCGTGCATCGCGCCTATGTCACGAGTGCCCGCGTGTGATTCGCAGCGACCAGACGACCGAAACCGCACTCAAGAGCAGCACGACGACAACCCACGCCGTCTCACTCCCGGCGGTTGAATTCAAAGCCGTCGCAAGGGAAGGGGCAGACGGTTCGATTCCAGCACGGCCGGCCGCGAAGAAGCTGGCAATGACAGCAACGAGCGCCACGGCCGCGGCCACGATCCCCGGTAGTGCCCTCGTCCACGGGAATGGAATCGCCGGTGGCGTCGTGGCTTCGAGGTGCACGGCGTCCATGACACGTGCGGTGAAACCCGACGAGGGAACAATCTCATCGTCGGTCATGAACCGGTCGAGGTCATCGCGTTCCATGGAGCAACTTCCTCCGTAGCATATCGCGTCCGCGCGAGAGTCGTGCCTTCAAGGTGCCTTCGGGCAATTGCAGGCTCTGCGCCGCCGTCACGACATCCATGCCATGAAAATAGAAGAGCACGAGCGCGTCTCGATATTTGGCCGGAAGCGTCCGGAGCGCACGTTGAACGAGCCGTCGCTGCTCGTGGGCCTCGATGCCCGACTCGATATCACGTGGATCGGCGGGTTCAGCAATCGCATCGAGCGTGATGGTCCGTGGCGGAATCCTGCGGACCTCCGTCCGGTACAGGTTGGCGGCGAGGGCAAACAGCCATGTGGAGAAAGCAGCCTCACGGCGCCATTTCGACAGTCCTCGAAACGCTCGGACGAAGGCTTCCTGGGCCATGTCTTCGGCTCGGCCGCGGTCGTGGCAGAACCGGTACGCCATGTTGATGAGCGGACCCTGCCAGCGTCGAACGATCTCCTCGAACGCGGACAGATCTCCCTGCAATACGCGATCAACGGCTTGTGCGTCGTCCGCCGCGCTCACGACCTGCTCGACATTCGTGAGTGAGACTACTCCCGAGGGCGATGGGTTGCGTTTTCTTTCGACCTAAAGAAAACGCAACCGGCCTCGGGTGCTTCGTGTCTCACTGACCGAAGCGCGCGATAAGCGTGCGGGAGGAGAGCAGTGGGACTGTTCCTGTTTCTGAGCGTTGCGACGGCTTCGCTCTTCACGTTTATCGCCGTGACCGTCTGGGCCGGAGAACGACGCAAAGAGCGCGAAGCCTACTACCACAGCGAGGTGCTGAAGAAGATCGCCGAGTCGCCGGGGTCGGGGCCTGCGGCTCAGGAGTACATCCGCGAGCGTCAGCGCATCTCCGACCGGAACACGCGAGGAGGGATCAGACTGGCCGGCCTGATCGTATTCGCGGCCGGGAGCGGCCTGATGATGTTTTTCAGCGCACTTCGTGATGGTCCGCCTTATCAGCTGGGCGCCATCCCGCTGCTCGTCGGACTCGCAATTCTCTTCTACGGCCAGTTCCTGGCGCCGAAGGAATAGGCGCGCACGCGGTCAGTCCGCGAGAATCTGCATGGCAGCGTTTCGACCGGGCGCACCCATGATTCCACCGCCAGGGTGCGTCGCCGAACCGCACATGTAGAGGCCGCGAACTGGCGTCTTGTACTGTGCCCACCCCGGCGCCGGCCGGAGGAAGAACAACTGTTCGAGCGTCAACTCGCCCTGGAAGATGTTGCCTTCAGAAAGTCCCCACTCGCGCTCGAGGTCGAGCGGTGTCACGACCTGCCGGTGCAGCACGATGTTACGAAGATTCGGCGCGTATTCCGCAATCGTGTTGATCACCGTGTCGCCAAACGCCTCGCGTTGATCGTCCCACGTACCTTCTTTCAACCGATACGGCGCGTATTGCACGAAGCACGACATCACGTGCTTTCCGGGAGGCGCGACGCTGGGATCGGTCAGCGACGGAATCACGATGTCGATGTACGGCTTTCTGGAGAAGCGGCCATACTTCGCGTCGTCGTAGGCGCGCTCCATGTAGTCGATGCTCGGAGAAATCGAGACCGCGCCGCGCAGGTGCGTCCCCGGCCCGGGCAGACAGGTGAAGTCGGGAAGGGCATCGAGCGCGAGATTGACCTTCGCCGATGACCCGCGGAAGCGGTAGTGGTGAATGTCCTCGACGAACTCGTCTGGCAGGTTGCGCGGCTCGATGAAGCGAAGAAACGTCAGGCGAGGATCGACGCTGGAGGCGACGACGCGCGCGTGGATCTCGTCGCCGTTCTTCAGCACGACACCCTGCGCCTGATTCCCGCGAACGATGATTCGCTCGACCTCGGTCTGCGATCGAATCTCGACGCCGGCCGCGCGAGCTGCGCCAGCGATCGCGTCGGAGATCGCCCCCGTGCCGCCGCGTGACAGACCCCAGGAACGGAATGCGCCATCGATCTCACCCATGTAGTGATGGAGCAGCACGTACGCCGTCCCGGGCGACCTGACACCAAGGAAGGTTCCGATGATGCCCGACGCCGACATCGTCGCCTTCAGCACATCGGTCTCGAACCACTGATCGAGAAAATCGACCGCGCTCATCGTCATGAGCTGGATCTGGTTGTACTGATCGCCGCGCGGCAGCCGTCGAAAGCGCTGAAGGAGAAAGAGGAGTTGTTTGAGCCCGCGCGGATCCAACGATGTCGGATCGGGTGGCAGCATGCCGAGGATGGGACGAACGAAGCGTCCCATCTCGACCATCGCTCGGCCGTACTCGTCGTAGGCTTCCGCATCGAGACGCGAGTGGCGTGCGATGTCGCGGCGGGTTTTCGCATGGTCGTTGACGCGCCAGAGGTAATCGCCGTTCGGCATCGGCGTGAACGTGCCATCGAGCGGGAGGATCTCGAGCCCATGGCTGGGGAGATCCAGCTCCCGGATGATTTCCGGGCGTAGCAGCGAGACCACGTACGAGCAGACGGAGAAGCGAAATCCCTTGAACACCTCTTCCGTCACGGCAGCCCCGCCGAGGACGTGGCGCCGTTCGAGCACGAGCACCTTCCGCCCCGCTTTCGCCAGATACGCGGCGGTCGTCAGACCGTTGTGCCCGCCGCCAATGACGACGACGTCGTAAGTCATCCCGCCCATCGTAGGGCAAGTGAGGCAAGCTTCGATACACTCTTGACGTGGCCAACCTGACTGAAGCGATCGATATCAAGCGAAAGACGTTCTTCGAGTTCGAGAACGCGCCCTACGTCTGCATCGACGTCGAGGTCTCGCGTCCAACCGCCCGAGGTGGCCAGACGCTGGTGCGCCTCAAAATGCGGAACCTGCTGACGCGAGCGGTCTTTGATAAGACTTTCAAGGCAGGCGAGAAGTTCGGCGAGCCCGATCTGGTCCAGGTGTCAGCCACGTTCCTCTACTCGGATGGAGATGGCTACCATTTCATGGATCAGGAAAGTTTCGAGACGCTCACGCTCGGTGCCGACACCGTCGGAGACGATCGGGAGCTGCTCGTGGACAACGTCGCCGTCCAGATCCTGAAATACAACGGCAACCCGATCGCCATCCAGTTTCCGCCTCACGTGGAGCTGACAGTGGCTCACACCGAGCCCGGAGTACGCGGTGACACCGCGTCGGGCGGTGTTACCAAGGCGGCCACGCTGGAAACCGGTCTCCAGATCCGCGTGCCCCTTTTCATCAAAGAAGGCGAGAAGGTGAGGGTCCATACCGAGACTCGCGAGTTCGCGGGCCGCGCGTAGGACCGTCCGCTTGCGGGACGCCTGGTTCCGTTGCTGCACACGTTCTCATCTCGATCTGGCGAAACACCTTCATCCTTGCCTTGACCGGTTCTTTCACTTGCATAGACAGACTATGTCATGCCGAAGGACGCGATCCCGCCGGGGACTCTTCACCTGCTGATTCTGCGGACGCTCGCGCGCGACGGCGAGCAGCACGGCTTCGAGATCGCCGAGTCGATCGAGCGTCGTCCAGCAATGTGTTGACCGTGGAGGAAGGATCACTCTACCCCGCGCTGCAGCGACTGCTAGCACATGGCTGGGTCACGGCGGAGTGGGGAACGACTGGCGGCATACGTGGCGGCTCTCGGCGCCCCTCTGCCCCCAGCGGTCTCAGCGGTTAGAAACGTCGCGTTCTCCGCCTGCTCTGCGGACGCACGCTCAGAAGTGTCCGAGCATCAACGGGCATTGCCGAGTGCAGACGTACACGGTATGTTCGAGGGTAGGCGTCGTCGGGAGCGCGTAGCGTGAAAACGTCGAGCCGGTATCGCATCGTGCGCAAGCTGGGAGAAGGCGGCATGGGTGAGGTCTATGCCGCGCACGACGAACGTCTCGACCGTCCTGTCGCCATCAAGCGGCTTCGCCCGGACCGGAGCGACGGCCAGGAACGTGAGCGCCTGTGGCGCGAGGCCCGCGCCGCGGCCAGCGTCAACCATCCCAACATCTGTCAGCTCTACGAAATCGACTCTGAGGGAGACGAGCTGTTCCTGGCCATGGAGCTGCTCGACGGCGAACCGCTCAGCGCGCGCCTGGCGCGCGCAGTATTGCCGCTTGGCGAAGCCGGTCAGGTCAGCCTGTCGGTGCTCGGCGCGCTCGGGGCGTTGCATCTGAAAGGGATCGTCCATCGAGACCTGAAGCCGTCGAACATCTTCCTGGCGCAGCATGGCGTCAAGCTGCTCGATTTCGGTCTCGCCCGTCCCCTGACCGCAGGCAAGGATCTGACGATACCGGGCATGGTCATGGGAACGCCGCGCTACATGGCACCCGAGCAGATCGAGGGCGGTGTCGTAGACGCTCGCAGCGACCTGTTCGTGCTGGGCGCGGTGCTCTATGAGATGGTCGCCGGCCGTCCTGCCTTCAACGGCAATTCAGTGTTCGCAGTGGCGCGTGCGATTACGGGTGAAGAGCCGGCCGCACTCGGCGGGTCGGCGAGCGTTGTTGCGCTCGACCGTGTTATCCACCGCGCGTTACGCAAGCGCCCTGACGATCGCTACCAGACGGCGGCCGCCTTCGCGCAAGAACTGCGTGCCGCCCTCCTGGCGATGGATTCGGCCAGCATCTCGCCGGTCCGGCCGATCACGCGCCTCGTGGTCATGCCGTTTCGCGTGTTGCGGCCCGATCCCTCGATTGATTTCCTCGCATTCAGCCTTGCCGATGCGGTCAGTTCAGCATTGTCGGGCCTGCGATCGGTGGTGGTTCGCTCGACGGCGGCGGCGTCACGGTTTGCCACCGACACGCCCGACCTCGCCGGCCTTGCATCGGCGCTCGATGTCGACGTCGTGCTGCTGGGCTCGCTCTTGAGCAGCGGCGGCCAAGTCCGCGTGACAGCACAACTGGTGCAGGTTCCATCGGGCACGTTGATGCGGGCGATCACGTCGCAGGCAGCGACCGATGAGATCTTTCAACTGCAGGACGGGCTGGCGAAGCAGATCGTCGACTCGCTCTCCATCTCGTTGCCGGCGAGCGAACAGGGACGCATCAATCGCGACACGCCAGGCGATGCCGAAGCGTACGAGTTATATCTCCGCGCGAACCGGCTTCAGCTCGACGTCTCGCAGTGGTCCGCCGCGCTCGATCTGTACCGGCGCTCGGTCGAGTGCGACCCGCGTTTTGCACCAGCATGGGCGAGACTTGGACGTTGTTACCGCTTGCTCGGAAAGTTCGGTAACCCCGCGGACGGCGAAGCCAACCTCGAACGCGGAAAGCAGGCAATCCTGCGCGCGCTCGAGATCAACGGTGATCTGTCGCTGGCGCACCAACTGTACGCGTACGTCGAGGTCGAGGCTGGCAATGCTCGCGACGCGATGGTCAGACTGCTCGAGCGCGTGGGTCACGCTCCATCGGAACCGGAGCTCTTCGCTGGCTTGGTGCACACGTGTCGCTATTGCGGATTGCTCGATGCATCGGCAGCAGCCTACGAACGAGCGCATCGCCTCGATCCCGCCGTGGCAACGAGCGCTGGCCAGACCTTCCTGCTCATGGGCGATTGGGAACGGGCAATCGCCGTCGATCGCAGCGCACCCTCGATTGCGAAGCTGTCGGCGTTCTACCAACTCGGGCGGGTGGACGAGGCGCTCGCGATGGTTCGCCCCCTGGTGGGACGGGACCTGCACCGGCAGTTACGCAAGGCGATCGACATCATGATCGCGGCATTCGAATCACGGTGGGAGGATGTGATCCGTCACATTCAAACAGTCCTGGAGTCAGGCTTCTCGGATCCCGAGGGCTTCTTTCACTGGGCAGGCGCGCTGGCAATGGCCGGCGATCGGGATGGTGGACTCGAGTTGCTCGAGCGCTCGGTCGAGGCAGGCTTCTATCCTGCCTCGGCGCTGGTCAGCTACCCCAATCTCGATCCGCTGCGCGCGATGCCCGACTTCCGGCACATCGTCTGGCGAGCGGAGGAGCGTCAACGCGAGGCACTCGATGCCTTTCGTGCCGCCGACGGTCCGCGGCTGCTCGGCCTGCCGACCCTGTGATCGGCAGCGCTCCCAGATAATCCGGCAGCGAACGCGCTTCGATCTGCCGAGAGCCGTTCGTGGCGTGAAGTGTCCCTGCCGTCAGTATCTTCTTGCCCCGCTCCCCACCCCACGACGCAGAATACGCGTCGCGGGGACCCCGGCCGCGGGGCTGGACATCTCCTAACGCAATCGCCAAACTTGCCTCATTTGTGGCACTCGTTACGTTAGGAGATGTCCTGTGCCGGTTGGTACGCCGTTTCACCCACGCACGTTTCCGCTGTGCGAATCGCTCAACTACCGCGACTGGTCGGGGTACTACGCCGTCAGCGCGTACGAGACGCATCACGAACACGAATACAACGCGATTAGAAATTCGGCCGCGTTAATCGATGTATCGCCGCTGTTCAAGTACGTGATCGCGGGACGCGATGCCAGTGTCTTGGTCAACCGCGTCATCACTCGCGACGTGGCCCGCATGGCCGCGGGCCAGGTGTTCTACACACCGTGGTGCGACGAGCATGGGCACGTCATTGACGACGGGACGGTGTCGCGGCTGGGGGAGCAGCGATTCCGCT
This sequence comes from Vicinamibacterales bacterium, assembly GCA_035649635.1. Taxonomy (GTDB): domain Bacteria; phylum Acidobacteriota; class Vicinamibacteria; order Vicinamibacterales; family UBA2999; genus Gp6-AA40. Next base: position 48,398 of record DASRJE010000166.1, read on the forward strand.
GGACGGCCGCGGAGCCGAATCTCCGCTGGTTTACTCAGAACGCGCAAGGTCTCCAGGTCACCATCGACGATGTGTCCGAAAGCCTTGCGGCGCTGGCTCTTCAAGGACCGCTCTCGGCGCAGGTGTTACGCGCGTGCTCGGACATCGATATCGACCGATTGAAGTACTTCCGCGTGTCGAGTGGACGCCTCGGCGGCGTGCCGGTCGACGTCTCTCGAACCGGGTACACGGGTGACCTTGGCTACGAGATTTGGATTCCGGCCGAGAAGGCACTCGAGGTCTGGGACGCGATTGTCGATGCTGGCGGGTCCTTTGACGTTTTGCCTGCGGGCATGCTGGCGCTCGATGTCGCGCGCGTGGAGGCGGGGCTGCTCCTCATCGACGTCGATTTCGTTGGCAGCAAGAAGGCGCTGATTGCCGACCAGAGATATACCCCCTTCGAGCTGGGGCTGGGCCGTCTGGTCGATCTCGACAAAGGAGCCTTCGTTGGTCGGGCTGCGCTTCGTCAGGCGGTGCGTGCGCCGCGCCGCCAAGTGGTTGGACTCGAGGTGGAATGGTCGGACGTCGACGCGCTGTACGACCGCGTCGGACTGGCTCCGGTCGCTCCCGCGGCCGCATCACGAACGCCGGTGCCAGTGCTCGACGGGGACCGCCAGGTTGGGCGAGCCACGACGACGACTTGGTCGCCGACCCTGAAACGGCTGATTGCCATCGCGTGCGTCAACACGCCTCATCACGTCGAAGGCACACGATTGAAGTTCGAGATGTCCGTGGAGGGAACCCGACACTTCGTGGGCGCACGAGTCGTTCGCACGCCGTTTTTCAACCCTTCGCGCAAGACGGCGACACCGCCGCAGTGACTTCACCAGGCGAGCGTCTCTACGCCGTCGCGTGCGTCGGCATGTTCGTGTTCGGGATGATTCTCGGATTGCCGGGCACTGTTCTCGGCCAGCCGGAGACCGTCGCGCAGTTCGGGTTGTCACTGGCCGATCGTGGGCTGCTCATCGCGACGCTGTTTGCGGGCCTGCTGGTAGGCAGCCTGCTCTCGGGCCCGCTTGTCGATTCGATCGGACAGCGCCTCGCCCTTGTCGTGTCGTCCTCTCTCGTCGCGGTGGCGCTTCCGCTGCTGGCGATGGCGTCGAATGCCGCTGTTGCATCCACGGTGATCTTTGCCCTGGGGGCCGCCGCCGCAAGCATCAACACTGCGTCGAACGCGATCTCGTCGGAGCTGTTTCCCCACGAGCGTGCACGGCGCATGAATGGGATCGCCATCATGGTCGGACTTGGCGGGTTGGCAATGCCGACCGCGACAGTGCTGGCGTCGGAGCTCGTGACCTGGCGAGCCGTCGTCGTCGGTGGTGGGGTGCTCTCAGCGGTTGTGGCGATTCTGGGGGTCAGACCCCTTGACATCCCTCGACTCAAGGGGTCTGACCCCACTGGGTCGATCGCTGCACTTCGGCAATTCTCGAGGCAACCCGAGTTCGCGTGGTTTCTCCTGCTGATTCTGCTCGGTGGCGCCAACGAGGCCTCGATGGCGGGATGGACGTCGACGTTCGTGATCGCGTCTGGCTTCAGCGCCTCCGAGGCAACGGCTGTGCTCTCGTTGCATTGGCTCGGGCTGATCCTGTCGCGCGCATTTTTCTCGAGTCGCATCGATCGAGCGAAGGCGATCGCCGTGGAGCGGAGTGCAGTGCTCAGTGCGCTGGCTCTGCTTGTCCTCGTTGTGTCTGGAGCGCCCTCGCTCGTGATGATCGGTCCGTTCGTTGTCGGCGTTTGCATGGCGCTCGTGATGCCGACGTCGCTTGCGCTTGCGGGAGAACGTATTCAGGGAAATCCTGGCGCGTTGTTTGGCGTATTACTCACCGTCGCGCAGGTTGGTGGCATTGTGCTGCCAGCGTCGATAGGGCTCGTGGCCGAACAGACCAGCGTGCGGCTGGGTCTCTCGCTACTGGTCGTCAGCTTCGGCACGATCGCACTGATCGTTCGTCGTTTCACGCGAGACGCTTAAAGCCGGTTAGAATCCCGGCACAACGAGGAGGACCATGATTCCAGAACGCTACGCACCCATGACGTACGCGCTCATGCGCATCGTGTTCGGCTTCCTGTTTTTTCTTTTCGGCCTGCAGAAAATGTTTGGAATATTAGGCGGACAGGTCATGCCGCTCGGGAGCATGCTCGGCGCGGCCGGGGTCATTGAAACAGTCTGCGGCTTCCTGATCATGCTCGGTCTCTTCACGAAATACGCCGCGTTTCTCGCCAGCGGCGAGATGGCCGCCGCATATTTCATCGCACACGTTCCACAGAGCCCGCTCCCGCTCGTCAACATGGGTGAACGGGCGACGATGTTCTGCTTCGCGTTTCTCTACGTGGCGACCAGAGGTGCGGGGATCTGGAGCATCGATGGCATGATGCGAAGAAAGTAAGGTAGAGGCGGGTCTTTTTTTTAGACCCGTCTTCCAAAATGTCCTCGAGACTCACTGACGCAAATCGGCTCGCATTGCTGACGGAGCTTCGAGATCTTCTCGGCGATCGGTGTACCACTAACACCACCGAGCTCGAGCATCACAGCCACAGCGAATCCTGGCATCCGGCTGGTGTCCCGGATGTCGTCGTCTATCCGCTCTCAACTGAAGAGGTCAGCACGGTGATGCGGGCCTCAGCACGCGCCGGCGCTCCAATCGTGCCGTTTGGCGCCGGCTCATCGCTCGAAGGGCATGTCAACGCCGTCGAAGGAGGAGTGTCGATCGATCTCTCGCGAATGAATCGCCTCATTCGATTGAGCGTCGAGGATCTCGACGTCACGGTGGAGGCCGGCATCACGCATCGAGAGCTGAACAAGGCGCTGGCCAACACCGGCGTCTATTTCTGGGTCGACCCTGGCGCCGATGCAACGATCGGCGGGATGACGGCCACCGGTGCATCCGGGACGACCACCGTTCGCTATGGAACGATGCGCGAGACGGTGCGCGGATTGACTGTGGTACTGGCCGACGGACGTGTCATTCGTACAGGAGGTCGCGCGCGTAAGTCATCGGCCGGTTACGACCTGACCCGCCTATTCATTGGATCTGAGGGCACGCTCGGTGTCATCACTGAAATCACGCTTCGCGTGTACGGGCTGCCCGAGGCAGTATCGGCCGCGATCTGTTCGTTCGACTCGCTGGCCGGTGCGGTCCAAACCGTCATCACCACCATCCAGCTCGGGATTCCCGTCGCGCGCATCGAGTTGCTCGACGAGGTCATGGTGGATGCAGTCAATCGCTACTCTCACTTGTCGCATCCGGTGAAGCCGACACTACTCTTCGAGTTTCACGGTACAAGCCAGGCAGGTGTCAGGGAGGTCGCGACCTCGGTTCAGGAGATCGCAGCCGAGCACGGCGGCGCCGGCTTCGAGTGGGCGACGACAACCGAGGATCGGACACGCCTGTGGCGCGCGCGGCACAACACGCTCCCCGCATCGCGCGCGATGCGGCCGGGTGGGAACTCATGGGTCACCGACGTCTGCGTGCCGATCTCGCGGCTGGCCGAATGCATCCTCGAAACGAAGCAGGATCTGCAGGCGTCGAACGCGTACGCGCCGCTGGTCGGCCACGTCGGCGATGGCAACTTCCATCTGAATTTCGTGTTCAATCGCGACGATCCCGACGAGTTCAACGAGATCAAGGCGTTGAATCATCGGCTCGTTCGTCGCGCTGTTGCGATGGGCGGGACCTGCACCGGCGAGCACGGGATTGGCATGGGCAAGATGGACGACCTCGAAAAGGAACACGGCGAGGCCGTTGAAGTGATGAAGGCGATCAAGCGCGCGCTGGATCCAGAAAATCGGATGAACCCGGGGAAGATCCTGCGGCTCTAGAAAACTCCTAACTCCCAAAATCCCAACTCCCCAATCCCAAACCCAACTCCCAACGCCGTATCGGGAAATTGGGGCTTGGGAATTGGAGGTTGGGAGTTGATCTCGAGCTCTAACATTTGACTCGAGGGTTGAGCACGTCCCCGAGCGCAACGAGCGCATCGCGCAGCTGATCGTCTCGCAAGTACGGCGCCGGGCCAAAGCGAAGCAGATCTCGGCGAGAATCGACGTAAACGCCCCGATCGCGCAGCAGGCGAACGATCGACTTCGCATCGGCGGTCCTAATCGCCAGGAATCCGCCGCGCCGATCGTCTGCTATTGGCTCGACGAGTGCGAGCGATGGGGCGAGGTCGAGCCGCTCGAACTCGGTTTTCAGAAGTCCCACCTGATGGCGGTTGATCGCCCGGAGGTTCTCGGGCGTCAGCCCCTGCTGCGCGTGGAACGCGAAGACCGCCGCAGCGCGATAGTGCGATGTCACGTCGTAGGTGGCGCCGCCGAACGCCGCGGCGCCTTCGCCGTACACGACGCGTCCTGTGCCGCCATCCTCGAGCGCCTCGAAAGCAGCAAACCAGCCGGTCAACACGGGACGCATGTGAGCGCCAGGTGGGACGCGAAGGAAGCAATTGCCTTCACCCAGCTGGCAGTACTTGTATCCGCCGCCTGTCACGAACACATCGTCCAGGCGCGCGTGCTGGATGTCGAGCGGCACGACGTTGATCTGGTGATACGCGTCGATTAACAGCGGAATGCCGTGGCGACGGCAGGTGGCCGCGAGCAGGTCCAGACCTGGCACGATCTCGGCTGTCTCGAACAGGACGCTCGACACCATCACGCACGCGGTGTGTGAATCGAGCGACGCGCTCAGACGCTCGACGAGAGTATCGGCGGGGCTGGCAGGCACGTTGACGACGTCGACGCCTTCCTCACCAAGGCGATCCACTTGCCTGCGGATACTGTGGAACTCGCCGTCGGTGGTGACGATACGCCGCCGTGTGAGGAGCGGCAGCGCCGAGAGCCAACGTGTGACCAGTTCGTGTGTGTTCTGTCCAAGCGCGATGTTGTCAGCGCTGTCACCGATGAGCCGCGCAAATCCGGTACGCACGGCGGCCGCCTGCACCGCCGCTCGATCCCACTTGTCGTCGACGAACTCCGCCGCATCGAGCCAGGCGCGCTGTTGCGCCTCGAAGCCGACATCGGGCCAGGCCTGATGTGAATGCCCCGTCAACAGCAGACGTTCGCCCACGCGAAATCGCGAGTAATGTTGCGCGAGAGGATTCGTCGTCGGTCTCCAGTCTTCCGTCTTCAGTGTACTGTTCCTGTCTGAGCCGAACCCCGAACCCCGAACCCCGAGTCCCGGATCCCGTGTCCCGGATCCCGAGTCCCGGATCCCTGTGCTACTCTCCCCGAGCACCAGGAGGCACTATGAACGCAGCCATTGGCCGGAGGCTGTTGCTGTCCGCACTATTACTGACGTTTTCTTCCGCGGTCACTGCACAGGTCCGGATCGTTCAAACGAACTCGCAAGGAGACAACATCCATCTGATTGATCCTGCGACGAACCAAATCGTTGGAGAGGTCAAAGGCGTACCGATTAACCACGGCGCCACCGCGTTGCCCGATGGCAGCCGTTTCTTTTTCAGCAGTGAAGCGGAGCAGACCCTTCACGTCGTGGACGGCAAGACGCTCCAGACGACCAAGAAGATTCCGCTGACCGGCCGACCGAACAACATCTCCATCAGCAAGGACGGCGCGCGTGTCTATGTCGGGATCGTGTCGGCGCCCGGCGCCGTCGACGTGATTGATACGAAAACGCTCGAGCGCGTGAAGAGCCTTCCGATGAAGGGAGGCATCCACAACGTGTACGTCACGCCCGACGGCAGGCACGTCATAGCGGGCTCGATTGGCGGCCGGCTCATGACCGTGGTCGATCAGAAGACCGACGAGCCATTATGGACGCTCTTCGAAGAAGGTGTGCGTCCGATGGCCTTCGAGGTGAATCCCGACGGTTCCACCAAGCGCATTTTCGTCCAGCTTTCCAACGTCCACGGATTCGCGATCGTCGACTTCCACCAGCGCAAGGAAGTGGGTCGTATCACGCTGCCCGATGACGTTCCGGCGGAGAAAGTGGACAAGGGCCCCTTCAATGCGTCGCCGTCGCACGGTATTGGTGTGGCGCCAGATGGGAAGACGCTTTGGGTGACCAGCCGACCGAACGCGCGCGTCTATACCTACTCCCTGCCGGATCTGAAGCTCCTGCCGGACCCGGTGGATCTTGGTGGCCGGCCCGACTGGGTAACCTTCACGCCGGACAGCAAGCTTATCTACATCACAACGGAAAACACCGACCTCGTTCATGCCATCGACGTCGCGTCGCGCAAGGAAGTGGCCCAGATCAAGGTCGGCAAATCCCCGAAGCGCAATATCACCGCAGTGATCCGGTAGTTCCAGGTTCATCGTTCCGCGTTCGGTCCAATGTTCTGGGATTGAGGTCGGCATGCGTTTGGTGATCGCCGGGGTTAGTGGGCTTCTTGCGCTGGTTGTACTCTCGGCCTCAGGCGCGCAGGCAGTATCGCCGGAAGACGAGCTCCCGGATGGCGAGGGCAAGAAGATTCTCGTCAGCTCGTGCACGAGCTGCCACGATCTGACCGAGGTCACCAAATTTCGCGGCTACTACGATCGCAAACAGTGGCGCGACATCGTTGTAACGATGATGGACTACGGCGCGCCGGTGAACGAGAAGCAGGTCGACGTGCTTGCGGACTACCTGGCCGAGCATCTTGGAAGACGGTAGAGCAGTGTTGATTTGTGATCGTTGATTGTTGATTCGTTGGTGATTGTTGATTATCGATTGATGATTAGTCTTTCGGTGGGTTTGTTGCGCCTCAGCGCTGCAGGCCACAATCATCGATCAAAAACCATCAATCAACAACGATTCCAAGATCAAAGATCATCAAATCAGTAATCGTCATTCACAGCCTGGAGCGAATCTCCCAGAGATCCGGAAAAAGATTCCTCCCCAACGTCGATTGCAGATAGGCGGCTCCGCGTGAGCCGCCTGTGCCTCGCTTGCTGCCGATCGTGCGCTCGACCATCCTGACGTGACGGTAACGCCATTCCGCGATTCCTTCGTCCAGGTCGACGAGACGCTCGCAGATCTCGGCGCTCTTCACGTCGCGACGATAGACATCGAGCAGGATCTGCTGGATCTCTGACGTGGGCTCGATTGGCTTCGAGTAGTCACGAGTCAGATGTGAATCCGGTACCGGATATCCTTCGCGCGCCAGGTAGTGAAGAAACGCGTCCCACACCGTCGGCTGCCGGTACCGACGCTCGAGCGCGAGCCGGCCCGGGCTGCCCTCGGGAAAGCGCGCGAGCGCGGATTCAGTCTTGGCACCGAGCAGAAACTCGATCTGACGGAACTGATTCGACTGAAAGCCACTCGCCGCCTCGAGGCGCGCGCGGAACGAGAGAAACTCGAGCGGCGTCATGGTCTCCAGAATGTCGAGCTGAGCGACGAGGACTTTGAGGATCGTGAGGATTCGTTTCAGCGTGTGCTGCGCGCGATGTGGTTTGTCACTCCTGAACAGGATCTCGACGTGCTCGATCTCGTGCAGCATCTCTTTGAACCACAGCTCGTACACCTGGTGGATGACGATGAACAGCATCTCGTCATGCTCGGGCCCCGCTGAGCGGGGCACCTGCAGGGAGAGCAGCGTGTCGAGCTGAAGGTAGCTTTGATACGTAACGGACGCCTCTGATTCCTGCATTGGTCGGCTCCCGTGAAAGGGGTCGGGAGTCATTCCGCCCCCTTATCAGCATCCCCAGGCACATCGAGACCCACGGCGCGCATCAGCGCGATGGCGTTGCTTCGCGTCACCGGTCCTGGCTTCATGCGGTAATCGAAATGGATCTCGTTGCCCTCGAACCAGTCCTCGAAATGGACGTTGACTGCGCGCGGAGCCAGCGCCCGCGCGATCGAGGTCAAGGCGAGGTCGTGAGTCGTGACCAGGCCGATCGCGCCGTGATTCAAGAGGCTGCGCAAGACGCCGGACGCGCCGACGAGTCGATCGTGCGAATTGGTGCCGTGAAAAAGCTCGTCCAGCAGGAAGAGCAACGGTGTCGATCCGTTGGCGAGGTCCGCAAGCGCGCGCACACGGGTGATCTCGGCGTAGAACCGTGATCGTCCTTCCTGCAGTGAGTCCTGAATGCGTAACGTCGCGCCCAGCCGCAGCGGCGTGAGGCGAAGCGATGCGGCCCGCACCGGTGCACCAGCCTGGGCAAGTACCGCGTTGATCCCCACCGTTCTGAGTAGAGTGCTTTTGCCCGACATGTTTGAGCCGCTGACCACCAGCAGACGATGTTCCTCGTTCATGCGGACGGCGTTGCGCACGCAGCGAGCAGCCGGAATGAGCGGATGGCCCACGTCAACGCCGTCGAACAGGGCGGACGTCCCCTCAGTCATGATCGAGGGGAACGGATCGCTCGGATGCTCGAACTTGAACGCCGAAAGCGATGAGAGCGCCTCGATTTCCGCGACCGCATCGAGCCACCGGCGAATATGACGCCCGTGTCGCGCGCGCCAGGCCTCGATGGCCCAGGCCGCGTGCGTTCCCCACAGGAATGGCATCGACAGGATCAGGAAGATCAGGTTGTGCTGCCAGTCGTGCAACTCCACCAGCCGATGCAGCGAGCGGATGGCCGATGAGGCTCGGCCCGTGCCGGTATCGATCGCCTGACGCAGCGACTGCAGGCGGGGCGTTGCGAATTGCTGTTGCTCGAGCTGTTCGAGCAAATGTCCGACGACGTCGAGATCGCGGGCGGCCGCCGCCGCGCGATGCAGCGCCCGCTCGACGCGACGCTGCTGGGGCCAGGCGAAGCCGACCTGAATGGCGAGCGCGATCTGCAATGGAACTTCGCTGCCGCCGCTGAGAAATATCGCCGCCGTCAGAATGACCGAAGCGGTGAGGCCGACGGCGATCCATCGTGCCCACAGTGGCCTCAGAATCTGAGGCGCTTCCGCCCAGCTCACCAGTTCGTCGCCATGCACGCCCGCCGCGACGTCCGTCCCGGCGAGCGACAGCGTTTCGCGCAGATCGAGCAACGGCGTGAGCTCAGCGACCGCTTCCTGCCGGGCCGTGATCTCGGGCGGCTTCGCTGGCGCAGTCAACCAACCCGCAAGCGTTGCCTCTCCGGGCCGCGTCCGCGCAATCGAGAGCAGTTCGAACAGCGATCCGTGGCCGAACAGGTCGAGATCGTTCGCATACAGATGGTTGTCGTCGCGGAAACGCTCGCCCGGCTCGCCTGTTCCCTGCCAGCGATCCTCGATTCGCGCGATCCCGCGCTCGTAGAAGGCGATCGATCTCGCCGCCTCGTCACGTCGGCGAATCACCTCTTCGTGCCGTCGCACGAGGACGATGAACGCGACGATGGGGAGCAGGATCACCCAGACATTAAGGGCCTGCCGCCAGGCAAGCACGAGGACCAGAACGGCCACTGCAAAGACAGCGAGCCGCGCGAAGCTGAACTGGCGATCTCTCCGGATCTGTCGCTCATGGACGAGCCGCCGGTCGATTAATCGAGTGCGATAGACGTCACCGGGGTCGCCGCCCATCCCTAGATTGTGTCTCAGAGCGCGCGACAAGAGGCCAAAACAGCAGCTCCGGACCGCGAGGGGCGCGGAGTGCAAGTATGCTACAGTACAAAATATATTACGTAATGTATCGACATTCGGCAATCAATGGCGCCACGGCAGCAGCGATAGCGGCCTCGATTGAGCAGGCTATGCTCTCCGGAAAGTTGTCCGGCGGCAGTCGTTTGCCGCCTATACGTGAGCTGGCGAACAGTCTCCGGGTGAGTCCTGTCACCGTGGCAGCTGCGTATCGAGTGCTCCGTTCTCGCGGTCTGGCGCTTGGGCAGGGCCGGAGAGGAACGACGTTGCGAGCTCCGGTACCCCTGGCGCCTGCGCCCATCAGCCGAAGTCGTTACGCTCCCGGACTGGTCGATCTCGCAACCGGCAACCCTGATCCTGGTTTTCTTCCACAAATCGGTGGCGCTCTTCGCGGCGTGGATCCGGACACGCGCCTTTACGGAGGGCCGCTGGAATTGCCCGACCTCATCGCCTTTGCCTCGGCCGAGTTTGCCGCCGACGGCGTTGCCGCTGGTCCGGTCGCCGTGACAAGTGGCAGCCTCGACGCCATCGAGCGGCTGTTGCGTGAACACGCGCGACCGGGCGATCAGGTCGCAGTAGAGGACCCTACGTTCCCCGCGCTGCTCGATCTACTGGCGTCGAATGGCCTGGTGCCGGTGCCATTCGGCGTTGACGATGACGGGCCGCAGGCGGATTTACTCGAGCGCGCACTACGCGCGCGCGCGACCGAGTCCAGGGTGTCCGCGGTCGTGGTGTCCTCGCGCGCGCAGAATCCTACTGGCGCCGCCATCAGTGAGCAGCGTGCTGACGACCTTGCTCGCGTTCTTCGTCGTGCGCGAGCGTTGTTGATCGAGGTCGATGAGTCTTCAGCGGTGTCAGGTTCACCCCTTGTGACGCTCACCGAAGGGACAGAACACTGGGCTGTCGTCAGGTCTACGTCGAAGTGGCTCGGGCCCGACCTGCGCGTTGCCGTGGTGACCGGAGACCCCATCACGATTGCGCGGCTGCGGCGGCGGCAGGCGATTAGTGTCCGCTGGGTCAGTCACCTGCTGCAGCGCCTGACGCTGGCGCTCTGGTCCGATCCGTCGAGCGGCCGCCTTTTCTCGAGGGCCGCCGAAGCCTACGCGGCGCGACGCAATGCCGTCATCGACGCACTGGCTGCGCACGACATTCACGCGCACGGGCGATCCGGGTTCAATGTGTGGATTCCCGTCCGAGAGGAAACCGCGACCGTGCAGGCGCTCGCCGATCGAGGGTGGGCCGTGGCGGCGGGCGAGCGCTTTCGTCTTCACAGCCCGCCGGCCATTCGGGTTACCACATCGGCGTTGCGACCGGAGGAGGCGAAGCGGTTCGCCGCCGATCTCGCGATGGCCGCGCGTCCGCGAGCACCGGTGGTTGCGTAGCCGACTCCAGCATGGCGCTATTGAGAAACCTGACGAGCGGGGTCACCGCCTTGAAGACATGCAGCAGCTCGGAATAGAAGCGCGGGCTCGTGGCAAACGCCGCCTCGTATTCGCATCCGCCGATGAACTGCTTGAACTGCAGGTAGTGAGCCGCGGGATGATCTTTCACATAGCCGTTGGGCACGCGGCTCAGGCGATCGCCGGTCAGCCCTCCCACCGTCTTCTTGAAGGCCGGCGCCATGACCAATCGATGGAGGCGAGGATGCGTCGCCGCGATCTGGTGGCGAATCGCCTGCAGATCCGAGGTCGAAGGCATGTACATGCCGCCGCCGATCCACACCCAGGATGGCGCCACTTCGAAGTAGAGGCCGGCGCCCTGGTTCCGCGCGAAATGGCGGCTCGGAAAATGCGCGGCGATGGCGGTCTTGAGCGGGGTCTTGTCGTTGCTGAACCGCGTGTCGCGATAGATGCGAAAGAGCGAGACCTTGGGATCCGCGATCAGCTCCGGCGCGAAGGTGTTGAAATCGGTCGACAACCGTCCCAGCACCTCGATCATCGGTCCGCGAACGTGTTGCTCGTAATCTTCCTTGCGCTCGCGAAACCATTCGCGGTCGTTGTTCCGTTTGAGCGCTCGTAAAAAGGAAACCGTCTTCTTCGTGAACATCGCCCGATCAAGTTACCTTACTATTAGAGTCTCTTGAAGAGATCACGCAAACAGACACCATCGCTGTTCGACCTCGCTGACGATCAGACTGCCGCGCCGCCTCCGCCACCGGGTGGTGCTGAAGGAGTCGCGCTGCATGAGGCCGCCCAGAGCCGTTATCTGAACTACGCGCTCTCGGTCATCACGTCGCGCGCGTTGCCAGATGTTCGCGACGGGCTAAAGCCGGTGCAGCGCCGCATTCTCTACACGATGTGGCAGCAGAACATGACGGCCGACGCGAAACATCGAAAGTGCGCCAAGGTCGTCGGCGATGTGATGGGCAGTTACCATCCGCACGGCGACGTGGCGCTCTACGAGACGCTGGTCCGAATGGCGCAGCCGTTCTCGCTGCGCTATCCCCTCGTCGACGGCTCCGGTAACTTCGGGTCGCTCGATGGTGACGGCGCCGCCGCGATGCGCTACACCGAGTGCCGGCTGGCGCGCATCTCTGACGAGTTGCTCACCGAAATCGAGCGCCGCACGGTCCCCTTTCGACCCAACTACGACGGTACAAAGACCGAGCCGGTCGTCCTGCCGGCGCGAATTCCCAACCTGCTCATCAACGGGACGACGGGCATCGCCGTGGGCATGGCGACCAACGTTCCGCCTCATAACCTGGCGGAAGTCTGCACGGCGCTGATCAAGTTGCTCGACAACCCGGACCTCAGCAGCGTGCAACTGTGTCGATACGTCAAAGGCCCGGACTTTCCGACCGGTGGACAGGTCCTCAATTCTCCCGACGAGCTCAAGGAGATCTACAAGACCGGGTCGGGCACCGTGCGCCTTCGCGCCACCTGGGACGAAGGGCCGAGTACTCGCGCCAGCCAGACGATCTACATCACGAGCATTCCCTACGCCGTCAACAAGGCGGCGCTCGTCGAGCGGATCGCCGAGGTTGTCCTGTCACGGAAACTCCCGCCCCTCCTCGACGTCAAGGACGTCTCTACCGACGACGTGCGCATTGCGCTGGAGTTGAAGCGCGACGCCGATCCCAAGATGGTGATGGCGTATCTGTTCAAGAACACGCCGCTCCAAACCAACTTCATCGTCAACCTGACGTGTCTCATCCCGACGGAAAACGCAGAAGTGGGCCGCCCCGAGCGCCTGGATCTCAAAGCGATCCTGTGGCACTTCCTTCACTTCCGTCTCGAAGTCGTCACCAATCGCCTCGAGCACGAGCTCGAGGCGCTGAAGAAACGCATCCACATTCTCGAGGGCTTTGAGAAGGTCTTCGACGCGCTCGACGAGATCATCCGCATCATTCGCAAGTCCGAGGGCAAGGCGGATTCGGCCGCGACGATCATGAAGCGTTTCGATCTCGACGCCGAACAGACCGATGCGATCCTCGAGTTGAAACTCTATCGCCTGGCGCGCCTCGAAATCCTGGTCATTCAGCAGGAGCTGGCGGACAAGCGGAAGCGCGCGCGGCAGATCTCGTCGCTGCTCAAGGACGAAGACGGGCGCTGGAGGGTCGTGCGCGACGAGATCGAAGAGATCCAGGAGCGCTACGCGAAGGGCGACAAGCGGCGCACGCTGATCGAGTCCGAAGAAGACGTGGCCTTTACCGAAGACGATTTCATCGTTGAAGAAGACAACGTCGTGATCGTGTCGCGCGACGGCTGGGTGAAACGTCAGAAAGAGGTGCGGGATCTCTCGACCACGAGGCTGCGTGAGGGCGATTCCGTGCTCGCCGTGCTGCCCGGCAGCACGCGCGCCACCGTGGCCTTCTTCACCAACCTTGGCGCCGCGTACACCTCACGGATCATCGACGTACCGGCGTCGACGGGTTATGGCGAGCCGGTGCAGAAGCTGTTCAAGCTCCGCGATCAGGAGCGCGTGATTGCCGCCGTGAGCCTCGACCCGCGGGTCGCAGGTGAGATCACCGCGAAGAAGGAAGGGGCGATCCCTCGAGTCCATGCGATCGCGGTGACGAGCGATGGTTACAGCCTGCGTTTTGGGCTGGACTCGTTCGTGGAGCCAAGCACGCGCGCCGGGCGGCGTTACGCGCGCCCCTCGGAGGGCGGCGAGGTCATTGGCGTCGCGAAAGTCTCGGGCGAAGAGATTGTCATTGCCGCAACCGAAGAGGCTCGCGCCATCCTGTGCCGGGCGGACGAAGTGAACTATCTGTCCGGTCCTGGCAAGGGCGTCATCCTCATCAAGCTGGGTGGCAAGGATCGCGTGCTGGGATTCATTGCGTCGACCGGCGATCGCGACATCATGCGCGTCGAGACGAGCCGCGGCGCGGAGCAGACGATCAGCACCACGAAGTACGAAGTCACCGGCCGCGGCGGCAAGGGGCGAGAGCTGTTGCAGCGTGGCCAGTTCACGCGCGTGATCCCGCAGGACGTTGAAAACCCGCCGCCGCTGTCAGAATGACGACGGGTTAAAGACGTATGTTTTCTTTCTCGACGTGCCGCTGACATCAGGCGTTCATTTCGGTCCTTACGAGATCTTCTCCCTGCTGGGATCGGGGGCGATGGGTGTTGACGTCTATCGGGGGCGAGACCCGCGACTGGGTCGTGACGTCGCGATCAAGGTCTTTCCAGCAAACGCCTCGGCAGATCCCGGCCGGCTGCAACGTTTCGAGCAGGAGGCGCGCGCCGCTGCGGCTCTGAATCATCCGAACATTCTCGCGGTATATGACGTGGGGGTGCACGACGGCGCTCCCTACATCGTGCTGGAACTGCTCGATGGCGAGACGCTGCGTCGGCGTTCAGCCGGCCGCTCCCTGCCGGCCCGGGAGGCGATCGATTTCGCCGTGCAGATTGCTCACGGTCTTGGCGCTGCGCACGAGAATGGCATCGTCCACCGCGATCTGAAACCGGACAACGTGTTCATTACCACCGACGGGCGGGCGAAGATTTTCGACTTCGGGTTGGCAAAACTGGTCGACACGGAAGTGAGCGGGGTGATTGCCGTGGCGGGCATTCTGCCGACTGCTGCGCCGCAACCACGGCCGAGCCTTGGGCTTGGCACCTCGGCCTACATGTCGCCCGAACAGGTGCGCGGCGTTCCGGTCGATGGCCGCAGTGACATCTTCGCGCTCGGCGCCATTCTCTACGAGATGGTGACCGGCCAGTGCGCGTTTGCGCGCGAGACAGTTGGCGAGACGATCGCAGCGATCGTCCGCGAAGACATTCCCGAGATCCACTCCAGTGATTCGCAGGTGTCGCGCCCCCTGGAGCAGGTCCTTCGTCGGTGTCTCGACAAGGATCCGTCGAAACGATTTCAGTCCGCGCAGGCTCTGGCCTTGGCTCTCAGCGCGGTCGGCAGTGCAACCACCTTGTCCGCGGGTCCCGCGCTCACGCCATCGTCACCGTCTTCGACCTGGCGGCGGTACGTCGCAGTAGCCGCGCTGGCGCTCGGAGCGCTGGCGCTCGGAGCGATTCTGTGGTCGGTGCTTTTCGCCTGATGGGGCGTCGGCCCGCGATCAGGCCGTTGCCTTCAGCCCGGGACTGATCTCGCAAAACTCGTCGTACGGGAAGTCCGAGCCGAGTCTTCTCAACTCGCTGATGAAGTGCTCGTCGATCCGCCGTTGCTGCTCCGGTGTCAGCAGCTCGGACGAATCCGCCTTGCTGCCCTTGCGCATCATCGGCGCTGCCGTGGACGTCCACGGGATCATGTCCCACGCGCGAAACTTGTCATCGATCTGTTTCATGTAGTCGAACGTCGACTTCTGGTACACACGCTCGATCACATCGTCGCCGGCGCGCACACCCATGAAATCGGCGACTTTGCGAACGGTGCCGCGCAGATCTTTCTTCATCGACTTGAAGGACACGATCAACACGTTGGGTCGATGGCGCTGAGCCCAATACCCTGCCGTGTTCACCGGCCATGAGGTCCACGGACCCACGCCCGAGGTGAGAAACAACTCGAACCACGTCTTCGCGGAGAGCCCGGTGAACTTCATGAAGCCATTCTTGACGAAGAAGAAGTAGCTCGACACGAATACGTCTTTCGGGTCGCGTATGACGATGATGTAGCGTGCGTCGGGTGAGTACGGCAGCCAGTCGAAGTCGAAATGCGTCTTGATGACGCGTTTGTGCTCGGGGGACGCCATCCACACCGAGGGATCCTCGAGCGGGATGGCGTAGTTGATCATCGGCCCCATCAGTTTGACGTCAGGCCAGGCCACCACTTCGTGGATATGGCCATACTCTCCGTTCCCGTGGAACGCGAGTTGATGCGCGATCTGCATCATCCAATTCGTGCCGCTCTTGACGTGTGCGGCGACGAAGACATCATGGCTGGTCGGTGTGTAGCCGTTGAAGGGATTGTTTTTCAATCCCCCGTCGCGTCGTCGCGACGCGAGCTTCTTGATGACGGCTGGCGCGCGCCCGGTCTTGTCCAGGAGTCGGATCGCCGGGCCGAGCACGCCGAACATGACGACGCCCATCAAGCAGCGCGCGGCTAAAGACGGCATCTGCCGCGCGAACGTCGGCTGAACTGTAGTCATCGGACGCTCAGTTCGCGCGTGCGGCGGTTGGTGCAGCGTCCTTCTTGTCGGACCCGGCGGCCCTGGCCCGTTTCGAGACGAGTGCTGCGCTCATAAAGGCCTCATCATCTCACCGGAATTCCCAACGCCGCGGCGGCTTCCACGTTGGGGACGACGACATGCCCCCCGGGAAGGCGTTCGATGTCCCGGTTGTTCTCGCCGCAAATGAACTCGAACGGCTCCCAGTCCGGCCGCAGGTATACCTCCTGTCTAACCGTCCAGGCCCTTGTGTAAGCTCCTGGGTCGTCGATCGTCACGTCAATCACCAGCCGTCCGAAGTCAGGTCGGGTGAAACGCTCAATCACGTGCAGGCGATCGGTGCTGGGCCGGCCAAGCTGATCGAGCCACGCTTTCCCGTTGAAGCCGTGCGTGTCGACGACGAACGTGTCGCCCTCCCACTTACCGGTCGAGTAGCCCATCCAGGTCGGATTGGCATCAGGGTCAACGGTGCGCCCGTCGATGAAAATCTGCCGCCAGTAGGTGAAAGTCTCGTAGACGATCACATAGGAGATTGGCGTCTGGATGATCTTCCACGGGTAAGCGACGGCATCGATCTTCGGGACTCCCTGTGGAAGGCAGTGCGCGTCCGGATCCTCTCTCGAATGGGCGCCGTTCTTGCGCGCTTCGAACAGCGCCTTCGCCCACGGCTGAAACGGTACATCGTCCGGGTTCATGTCCGCTGCCAAGTCACGAAGGAACTTGTTGTCGGTGGATCGCCAGATTCCCGTCAGGTCGGGCTTGCCATCCGGCAGTCGCGGTGTCGGTGCGCGGAGGTTGGGCTGGCCGTCGGCGGTGCGGGGAATCGCTGGCTGCGGCACGTTCAGCCACTGCGCCAGGGCAAGCGATGGGGCCAGCAGCAAAGCGCCGATGATCGCGATGCAGCGCGTGGCAGCGCGTCGATAGACTGGAGCCATAGTGGGCAGATCTTACTGCCGCGTTGCCACCGCGTCGCTGGTCTCAGCTTCTGCGACGTGGTCGATAGTGTTCAGGCGCACCGACAGCCACTGTGCGCAGTCGTCTACTTCCCTATCAGGCGACCCGCTGACCAGTCCTTCTCGTTCTCGGTACAGATGTAGTCGATGAGGTCGGTATCGAGGACAATGCGGTGCGTGAGCGTGATCGTCCATGGGCGGGTGTACGCCTTTGAGTCGTCAATCGTGATGTCGATCTCCATCGTGCCGTAATCGAGGCGGCGCCAGCGCTCAGTGAGCCTGGCGGCATCGGTCAGAGGGCTGCCGCTGCGATCGAGCCAGATGCCGTCGGGAAAGCCAGTCGTCTGCACGACCATCGTGTCGCCCTCCCACGAGCCAACGGAGAATCCCTTGAAGGACGGGAGCTCGACGGCTGGAGGCAGTGGTCGCCCGTCGGTGAAGATCTGCCGAAATGATGCGTCCATCTCGTTCAGTGTCACGAGCAAGCCGGGCACTTGAATGATCTTCCGGAGTTGCGGCGTCGTATGAAGCTTCACGAGCCCGCCGGGCACGCAACGGGAGACCGGATCGTCCTTTCCTTGCTGCTCGATCCGCTCCTTCCTGGCTTCCGCCGCCCACGGCTGATACGGCGGACCACCCTTCAGGCTCCAGCCGATGTTGACGAACTCCTGTGGCACCTTCATATCGGCGCAACCATCTGGTGGGCACGGCCGATTCATGTCCGGTTCCCAGATTCCCGAGAAGTCGGGCTTGCCGTCCGGTGTGCGGGGCGTCGGTGCGTGCAGGTCCGGTGAACCGTTCGGTAGTCTCGGTACGCCGGCGGTCGGGTAACTGAAATACTGCGCGGAGGTGGATGCCGCGCCCACAACGACGATCACGACCGTCATGCCGACGAATCGGGAAGCAAACGTCATAGTGAAGGGCCTCGCTGCCAGTTCACGGCTGTCCAGCCGGTGCGGTCGCGGCGAACGCGTAGAGCGTGTCGTTGGCCGCGACGACGATGTATTGGATGCCGTCAAGTTGATAGGTGATTGGTCCGTTGGTGATTGAAGCGTGCAGACCGGCGCGCCAAAGTGGGACGCCTTGCGCCGCATCGAAGGCGACGAAGTTGTTGGCCGAGTCGCCCGCGAAGAGGAGGTTACCGGCGGTCGAGAGCAGCCCCGATCGTGTGGTCGGGCTCCCTTCCCATGAGAAGCGCCAGCGCGCCTTACCGGTCTGATAGTCGAGGCCGAGGAGCATCGCCTCGGACCAGCCGCCCCTGTCGTTGCCGCCCCAGCCTTGTGGCTTGTCGTCGTTCTCGTTTTCGTAGAGGTAGTACACGCTGAACGCGCGCGTCGCGTTGACGTAGAAGAGACCGGTCTCGGGGCTGAAGCTGGGGGGTGGCCAGTTCTGTCCCCCAGCCTGATTCGGCGACACGAGCGCGCCGTCCACCTGCGGCTCCTTGCGCGGGTTCGGGATCGGCTGCCCCTTGGCATCAAGGCCGCTGGTCCAGTTGGTCTTCACGTACTCGGTGCTCGAGATGTTGCGACCGGTCTGTCGGTCGAGCACAAAGAACCAGCCGTTGCGCGCGGCCTGGGCCAGAAGCTTGCGCGGCTCGCCGTCGATCGTGCCGTCGAAGAGAACCGGCGTCTGCGTCGCATCCCAGTCGTGCGTGTCGTGCGGCGACGACTGAAAGTACCATGCGAGCTTTCCGGTATCGGGGTTCAGCGCGACGCTCGACTCCGTGTAGAGGTTGTCGCCCTGCCGCTTGCGGCCGTTGATGACCGGCTGCGGGTTGCCGGTGCCGAAGTAGATCAGGTTCAGCTCCGGATCGTAGGTCGTCGATCCCCAGGTCATGCCGCCGCCGTGGCGCATCGCTTCGATGCTGGGCCACGTTTTCGCCTCAGGCGTTCCGGGCTCTGGATGTGTGTACCAGCGCCACTGCATGGCACCGGTCTCGGGGTCATGTGATTCGATGTAGCCAGGGATGTCGAGGTCGTCCCCGCTGACGCCGACGATCACGTGATTCTTGACGATGAGCGGTGCGGCGGACGCGTAGTAGAACTGATCGAGATCGCAGATCTCCGTCCGCCATTTCTCCTTGCCCGTCCTATTGTCGAGAGCGAGCAGATGGCAATCGGGCGTCGACACGTAGACCGAGGTGCCGAGTACCGCGACGCCGCGGTTGCCGATATGCCAGCCGCCGCGCGACGGCCACGTGGCGTGCCACAGCTCGCGCCCGCTGCGCGCGTCGAGCGCCCAGACGTGATCGGGAATCGTCACGTACAGAACACCATTGACGACCACCGGTGTTCCTTTGATGACCGCTGACGTCGAGCCGCCCCCGCCTGCCGGTCCCTCCGCGGTGATGCGATGCGTCCAGCCGAGCGACAACGATTGGACATTCGAGCTGTTGACTATCATCAGCGGACTGAAACGACGGCCTGAGTAGTCGCCGTTGTACATCGGCCACGAGTCGGTGGCCGGCTGCGTGAGCGCGCTGGGCGCCACCACGCCCTGCGCATCGGCGTGAATGGCTACCAGGACGACGAGAAGAAGAGCAGCGGCGATTCTCATTTGAGTGACCAGAGGTAGGCCACGACATCGTGGATGGCGTCGTCGGTGTACTCGTCGAGCAAGTCGCGGTGCGCAGTCAGCGGATCGCGAATCTCGACCTTCACGCCCGGCACGCGCGAGAACGCGCGGTAGTCGCCCGACGCGTCGCGCAGCGAGACGCGGAAGTTGTCGACTCGGACCAGCGTGCCGGATACTGGCGCTCCCGAGAGCGGCGTGACGGTGACCTCGACGCGCTTCTCGCTTCGCGTCAACGTGGGAAACAGGAACCGCTGCTGCAGCGTGAGCGCATCTGGCGTCCGCGAGCGGAGTCCGGCGAAATCGCCGGTGGGGGAGTGACACGTGCTGCAGCGGCCGGCGCCGAAGAAATAGGTTCTGCCCGCTTCGGGATCCCCCGTCAGGACGTCGATTGGCGCGGTGGGCGTGCGGTTGCGGGCGACCGCCTCGACGCGCTCGCGGAGGAACTGCGAGAGGTCAACGATCTGTTCGGCGGTCAACGTGGCCGGGTGCGATCCGGCCGCTGCGCGCATCGCCGGGCCGATGTGGCTGCCGAGCCGATCGCGGAGCGCAGCCGTCGAGCGAATCAGATCGGGACCGTTCGGACCGCCCTTCGCAGAGCTGCCGTGGCAGTTGATGCAGTGAGCTGCGTAGACGGTGCGACCGCGAGCCGCAGCAGCTGGATCGACCTTCTGGCGATCCGCTGGTCCTCCTTGTGCTCGCAGCAGCGCAGGCGGCAGCAGCCCACCAACCGCGATGATGAAAGCGAGCAGGCCACGATGATGCGGTCGCATCGCCGTCATCGGCACATCGCCGGGTTCGACTTGACGATGTAGGACTTGTAGTTCGAGGCGCGCGGATCGGTGCATCCTTCGAGATTCACCAGCTCCACTTTCCGAAAGTCGATTGGCGCCGTCTCCGCCTGGATGGCGATGTAACCGCCGGTCATCGGCGTGCCATCGATCTTGATGGCGGGATCGACTGGTGACACATTGCCGCCGCCGATCTGCGGCTTCGAGTACTCGAGCACGGCCTGGCCATCGACCATGTGGCGAACGAGCTCGTCGCCGTGCACCAAAACTTCCACACGCACCCACTGATCGCCAACGTAGGTTTTCGACGACGAGTTCGTGCAGTGTGCGGTGTGAAGTTGTCCGTTGTAGACGACGTTTGATCCGGGCGTGCACAGGTTGGCGGTGGTGCGTGGCCCTGTGCCGAGCCCACCGAGCAACTGGACCTCGAGCGAGATCGGGAAGTCCTGATCTCTCAGCATCGTTCGCGGGTTCGGGCTGTGGAGCATCAAGCCGTTGTTGCGATTGGCCCAGCCCGGCGCGCCGGCGACCTGTTCGCCGACGAAGCGGTACTCAGCGGCGAGCAGGTAATACGAGAATGGGTCCTTGTAGAAGATATGGCCGAACTCTCCGTTGAAGGACGGCCACTCGTCGTAGCGCACTTCGAGGAGTCCGTCTTTCACGCGGAAGGTGTTGTGAAAGTTCTCGCCAAGATCGTGCCTGGCGAACTTGACGGTCCAGTCAGCGAGGTCCCGGCCATTGAATAACTGCATCCAGTCGCGGGCGGCGGGGTCCCCTTTCTGCGCCCGAGTCGAGGGTTCCAGGAAAACGAGGATCAGGACGGCGAAGGCAAGGACCGCGCGAACGCGCCGGAAAGGATTCCTTGTCGGCACGGTGCTCGTGATGTGGCCTCAGTTTGCCCGCGGGGTTGACGCAACGGGCTCGCCCTTTGTCTCGGGTTCTTCTTTCTTGTCCGCCTCGTTCTTCTTGTCCGTGACGCCAGCCTTGGCACCCTTCGAGACGAGATAGGCGACCACGGTTTCGTACTTGAGCGTCTTGGCAGCATCGAGCGCCGTGCGGCCATCGGTGTTCGTGGCGTTGACGTCAATCCCCAGTTCGACGGCCAGCTTCACGGTGTCGAGTGCAAGCGCCTCGCGTTGGCTTCGGTCCGGTTGTACCCACGCGTTGCCCCCGCCACCCATGCCGAGCGCGGCCATCAGGGCGTTCGTTGCGTCGTAGCGATGGTCATAGGCTCGTCCTTCCTTGCCGTCGACGACTCGGTCGCTGCGATGGACGAAGAGCGGATCGGCCCCGAGCTCGACGAGGAGCCGCATGACGTTTGGCTGCCAGAAGCGGGCGGCCAACCAATACGAGTTCGCACCAACCAGTTCCGGCTCGAAATGCAGATCGCTCGACTGTCGCCTGGTTGGCGTCCATGTCTGCAGGCGCGCATGTGGATCGGCGCCGTGAGCCAGCAGCGTGCGAACCAGCGCCTCGTCACGACGCATGACGGCTTCATGGAGTGGGGTGAACCCTGCACCCGATCGGTTGGGGTCCGCGCCCTTGTCGAGCAGGAACTCGACGAGATCCACGAAGCTTGAATGCGCAGCCAGTGTGACGACACTGACGCCCCAGGCGTCTTCGTCGTTGACGTTGGCGCCTGCCGCGACGAGCAGCCGGGCGGACTCGAGATCGCCCACGCGCGCGGCGAACATCAGCGGCGTGTTCCTGCCGTACGGAATTTCGCGGTTGTAATCGGGGACGCCATGCGGGGAGACTGCTTCCATCTGGCTCCAGCTCTCCGATCGCGCATGGACGTCGGCGCGATTGGCGAGCAGTACCTTGACCACGTCGGGATGCTTCTGCGCGACGGCCCACATCAGTGCCGTCTGGCCGCGAGCGGCGCGTGCATTGACGTTCGCTCCCCGGCTCACGAGCTGCTGAACGACATCGGCATTCCCGGAACGAGCGGCCACCATGAGCGGCGTCTCGCCGAGCAGGAGCGCGGCGTTCGGGTTGGCGCCAGCTTGCAGCAGACGGCGGACCATGGCGGCGCTGCCATTGATGCTCGCCGTCCACAGCGGTGTCGCCCCCAGGTCGTTGGCTGCGTTCACGTTGGCGCCCGCTTTGATCAGCAGTTCCGCGCTTTCCACATCGTCGCGGTAACTCGCCCAATGCAGGGCCGTCGTGCCGTCCGGTTCGGTGGCATTGACGTCGACCTTCTCCTGCACGAGCCGACGAACCGCCTCGCGGTCGGCGTTACGGGCTGCGTTGATGAGGGGCAGATTAGCCGCGGCTCCCATAGTGAGGAGGGATACCGCGACACTGTAGAGCGCCAGCTTCAGCCGGCGCGTGGCAGCCGGCAACGCGGGGGCTGAAGCCCCCGCTCTACGAAGGAAGAAAGAAGCAGACATCACACACCAGAGAGCGTGTCGAGTGGGAGCTTACCCGTGCTGCCGCCGATCTTCTCGACGGGCACATCGAGCTTGTCCATCAATGTGACGAGCAGGTTCGCGATCGTTGGTTTGTCCGTGTACTTCAGATGCCGGCCGCCGTTGAGGCGTCCGGCGCCGCCGCCGAGGAGCAGCAGCGGCAGGTTCGTCCCGGAGTGGCGCGTGCTGTTGGAGATTCCCGAGCCGTACATGATTGTCATGTGGTCGAGGAGCGAGCCGTCGCCGTCCGGTGTCGCGCGGAGCCGGGCCAGATGCTTGGAGAGCAGCTCGGTGTGGTAGCGATTGATCTTGGACAGGTGCGCGATGATCTCGGGGACATCGTTGTGATGCGAGAGCGGATGGTGTGCCTCGGGCACGCCAATCTGCGGGTATGGCCGCGCGCTCTGTTCCTTGCCGATCATGAACGTGATCACCCGGGTCAGATCGGATTGGAAGGCCAGCACCTGCAGGTCGAGCATCAACGCGAGATGGTCTTCAAAGACCGGCGGCACGCCCTGTGGCTGATCCAGGGTTGGCAGCTCGACGTCGCGTTGTTGCTCCGCCTTCTGAATTCGCCGTTCGATATCACGAACAGCTTCAGTGTATTGCTCGACCTTGGCCTGGTCCTGCGTGCCCAGTTCTTTCCGAAGCGCCGCGAGCTTGTCGTTGACGGAATCGAGCAGACTCTTCTGCTGCGCAAGTCGCGCTTCTCGAGCGGCTCGGCTGGTGCTGCCGCTGTCGCCGAACAGGCGCTCGAAGACAGCGCGTGGGTTGTATTCCATGGGCAGCGGCTGCGTCGCGCTGCGCCATGAGATGGTATGCGTGTAGGCGCAGCTGAGAATCCCGGTGCAGGCCCCCGCGTTCGCGGGAGGGTCCATCGCGAGCTCGAGAGAAGCGACCTGCGTTTCGCTGGCGAAGTGACGCGCCAGCAGTTGATCCATCGACACGTCGGCCAGAATCTCCACTTCATTCCTGCCGCCACGCGTGGTGCCGGTCAGAAACGAACCGGAAGCGCCGGCGTGAATGTAGTTCCAGCTCGCATTGATTCCAGAAAGCACGAGCATCTGGTTTCTGAACGGCGCCAATGGCTCCAGGATCGGGGAGAGCTCGAAGTTCTTGCCCTCGCCTTTCGGCGTCCAGTACTCCATGGCCATGCCGTTGGGCACGTAGAAGGCCAGGAAGCGATGCGCGCGTGTCGTTGCGGCCCTGACGCGCGTCGCGAACGCGGGGAGCATGGCGTCGAGAAGCGGTAATGACAGCGAGGCTCCAAGTCCGCGGAGCACCGTCCGTCGTGGCAGCGCCTTTCCGGTGAGAAACATCATTTACTCCGTTCCTCGCATCAGGAATGCAGGACTCTTCACAATGCCAGCAATCAAGGCGGACCAGCGATAGTTGCCGGCTGCCGCATCACGAACGATCGCGCGTACGGCCGGGCGATCGTAGTACTCGAGCCGCCGGCCCAGCGCATAGGCCATCAGCTTCTCGGTAACCGTCCGCGGAAACTGCTCGGGCTCGGTAAGCAGAAACGTGCGTAAGCCGGCGAGTCCCTCGAGTTTCGCGCCGCTCAACGTCGAGGCGGTGAAATCGACCGGCCGGCCCGATTCGTCGACCGTGCGCCACCCACCGATCGCATCGAACTGTTCGAGGGCGAAACCGAGAGGATCGATCACGGAGTGACAACTTGCGCAGCTTGGATTCGTCCGATGCTGGGCCAGCCGCTCGCGAATCGTCGGCGGTGTGACGTTCGGTTTCACCTCGGCGAGGTTCGTGTCGACGCCGGGCGGCGGCGGGGGAGAGGGCAAGCCGAGAATGTTGTTCAGGAGGAATTTGCCGCGCAGCACTGGTGAGGTGCGATCGGGATACGACGTCGTGGCCAGCACCGACCCGTGCGCCAGGAGACCGCCGCGCTGATCGGAATTGGTGAGCGCCACGCGGCGGAAGCGGCTGCCGTAGATGCCGGGAATTCCGTAGTGCCGCGCCAACCGTTCGTTGACGAACGTGTAGTTGGCGTTGAGTAACTCCACGACGCTGCGATCTTCGCGAAGCGTGCTCGCGATAAAGAGCTCTGTCTCGCGCTCGAAGGCCTGCAGCAGGCTCTCGTCGTAGGTTGGATACCGATCGGGATCGACGACGACCTCGCCGACGCGGCGCAGATTCAGCCATTGCGCCGCGAATCCGTCGACCAGCGCATTGACGGCGCGCGAGTCGGCCAGCATCCTGCGCACTTCGCGTTCGAGAATCGCCGGGCGTGTGAGTTGTTTGTTCTCGGCCAGGTCGAGCAGCCGGTCATCGGGGATGCTGCTCCAGAGGAAGAACGACAGTCGCGAGGCGATCTCGAAGTCGCCGAGGTGATACGCGGCGTCCTTGCCCGTCGGTTCCCGATACACGCGCAGCAGGAAGTCGGGATCCACGAGAACGCGTTCGAGTGCCAATTGAACGCCTGCCTCGAAGCTCTGACCGTCCCGTCGTCCCTGTTCGAAGAATGTGAGCAGTCCTTCTATATCGTTCTTCGTTACCGGCCGGCGATATGCGCGCCGCGCGATCTTCGAGAGGATCGTCGTCGCACAGGCACGCTCGTCAGACTGGGCGCGAGGCTGACATGAGAAGATCGCGCGCCGGCTTGGCGTGTCCTGCGCGGGGCCTGCGGTCTTGTAGGGACCGCCGATTTGAACGGCGCCCACATTGGCGTAGCCCATGTAGTCGTTGTCGTTCGCGATCGTCCGACCTCGTTGCGGAGGTCGCGGAAGGCCTTCTGGTTCCCAGAGCTCGCGGACGAACGAGACGCCGACGACGTGCGGCCCGGCGGTGGCGGCGATGCGCACCTCGAGTCCTGCATCGCCCGTGACCTGCATGTACTTTTCCCATTCAGGATCGCCGGCGAACCCCGGCTCGCCATCGCCGGCGTAACTCAACGCGGCAGGCCGTCCCTTCGCGTCGCCGCCGACCGCGAAGCGCTTCATCAGCTTGCCGTCCAGCCGGACATCGAGCTGTTGCGGCCATCCCATTCCCTTGAGGTACTCCTGATACTGACGCTGCAGGCGGACCTTCACGAGATACTCGCCATCGACCGGGACGTTGTAGGGAATGGCGATGCCACCCCTGGATCCAAATGGCAGGTCCTCGCTCTGTCGATCGTTCTGGAGAACGTGAATTGGGATGTCGAACGTCTCGATGCGTGGACTCGCCGGCGGCAGTCCCACCGCGGTGCGAGTGACCTGCCGCGCCACGGACAGATATCGCTCGAGATGCGCCGTTGAAATCGACAGCGCATCGGCAAGATTGTCGAAGCTGCCGTCAGCAGTCTCGTCGCCGGGCAGCAACGGCCGCACGTCGAGGTCGAGCGCAAACAGGTCTCGAATGACGTTGGTGTACTCCGTGCGATTCAGGCGATGGACGGCGCCGATTCGACCAGGATTCGGATGGGCGGCCCAAGCCTGGTCGATCTCGCGTTCGAGCGCGCTTGCGACCGATCGATACGTCGCGGCATCCGGCCGCGGTCGTCCCGGAGGCGGCATCGACTGGGCGCGCAGCTTTCCGATCACGCGCTCCCAGATCTCCGCGTTCGCGTTGGGCTTCGCGGTGTCCAGCGTATCGAGCGTCAGTCCGGCAGTGCGAAGCCTTTGGTTGTGACAGGTGATGCAGTACTGATTGACGACGGCCTGCGCGGTGGATGCCGGGGGCGCTGCCGGCCGTTGCGTTTGTCTCGCCCAGATCTCAACGCTCGAGGCGGTGACAGCCATCCAGCCGCCAACGAGGAGCGCAAGGATCGAGCTGAGTCGCCGCATCGCGTCTCTGAACCCCCTTCTGCCGGTGGCTATTGTGGCCTAGATCGGGGCCTCTGTGTCTCCCGGTCTTCAGCCCTCGGTCGCCGGGGACGGGTCCCTGCTTCAAAGTTCTATTTTCGGCCCGTTTGGCCTCAGCGAGAAGCGCGTTCCATGCCTTTTTGCTGGATGACCGGAAGGGCAGCGGGGGACGTGAGAAATTCGATGAGCGCCCGCGCTGCGGCTGAGTGGGCGGCAGCTGTGCCGACGCCCGCGACCATCACCGAGTAATCCTGGATATCCGCCGGGAATGTCCCAGCCACCTCGACTCCAGGGACGGGCAGGATCTCGCTCAAGGGCAATACACCCAGCTCGGCCTCGCCCCGCGCCACGGCCTGGCTGACATCGTCGCCCGTCGTGGTCGGCTTGAACTTGGGTGTCATCTGTTCCGTGAGTGCGAGCTTCTCGAGGAGCGCCATCAGATAAACGCCGCCGGACCCTTCCTTGGCGAACGCGATGGATCGCGATGCGAGCAGCGTCGCCTTCAAGGCCTCCACTGTTCTGACATCAGGCTTCTGCGCGCCGCGACGAATCGCAAGCGCAAAGCCCGAACGTGCGAGCGGCGCCCGCGAGTCGGCAGTGATGCGCCTGGTCTTGATCAGATCCTCGATCAGGCCGGGTGTCAGGATGGCGACGTCGAAGGACTCGCCACCTTCGATTCGTCTCTTGAGCTCCGCGGAGACGCTGTAACGGATAACGACCTCATGCTTCGTGGCCTTCTCGAACCGCGGCGCCAGGTCCTGCAGCACTGCCTTGAACCCGTTCGAACACAGCACGGTGATTTGCTCCGCGCGTGCGACGCCCGGACGCGCCAGCGACCCACACAGCACGAGCGCCGCAACGATCCACGATCCCGTCCGTAATCCGTGAGTTGTCATCGTCACATCTGCCCTCGTTGAAGTGCCTGCGATAGCATGGCGAGAAAAGGATAAGGCATGAGCATCTTCACGAACCCGACGTCCTCGACCCCCGAAGATACGGCGAGATACGTCGACGCGCTGCTTGGATTACTTGGCGACAGCGACCCCGTGCAGATCCTGCGGCAAACTCCCGATGCAATCAAACAGTTACTCGACGGAATGCCCGCGGCCATCCTGACAACACCGGAGGCCCCCGGCAAGTGGTCGATTCGAGAGGTCCTGGCGCATCTCGCTGACTCGGAACTGGTCGGCGGTTATCGACTCCGCATGGTTCTTGCGCACGATCGCCCTCAGATCATCGGCTACGACCAGGACCTCTGGGCCAATCGGCTTCGTTATAGCCAGGCCGACATCGGGGACGCCTTCGATCAATTCAGTGCGCTCCGTCGAGCGAACCTGCGCCTCTGGCAGAATCTCAGCCCGGCTGATCTCGTTAGGGTGGGTGTACACAACGAACGAGGTGAGGAGAGCGTCGGGCACATGCGGAAGTTGTACGCGGCGCACGACCTTCTTCATCTGCGGCAACTGGAACGGATTCGCAAAACGGTGCAGCCGTCCGCGTGATTGCAGCGTTTCAGTAGGACGTAGAGCGGGGGGCTTCAGCCCCCGCGTCGACATCGCCGCGCAGGCTAGACCGTTTTCGACATGTCCGTAGCGTCGGCTCACCGGGCGAGTCTGGAGCGGCGCCCGGTTCGTCGGCGTGGAAAATCGGGTCTTCCGGCACCGGTGCTAACGATGACGCCCTCGCCTTGGGTCATTCGGAGGCCAGCGAGGAATCGTGTCGGTAACCAGCTAACCCGGGCGCCAGGGGCGAATCCCCGGGCGAGCGCGATCGCCGCGCCTCCAGACCCGATTTACCCTCTTCGCCCTCACGCCGCGAACAGGTCGCCGCCCCCCGGCCCGCCCGGGAGCCGCCGCACCCTCCGCGACGTGCCGGCGGTGTGGCGGGCCGAGCGACTGTTCGCGCCGCGACACCCGACAGTGGGTAAAACGGCTCGGGAGCGGTCCGATCGGCGACGGCACTGATTCGCCCCTGCCGCACCCCGCACCGCGTTGTCCACACGATTGTTCACGGTTGCGCGGATCAGGATCAGCCGTCGCCGTCGTCGTCAGCGCCTGCGCGGATGAGCCGTTTTTCCGCGGCGTCGAACCGGAGCGAGGCCGCCATACCGTCGGCGCGTGGCCCACGTGCGACCGCAGCCAGCGATACTACGGACATGTCGAGAGCGCTCTAAAGCCTGCGCCCTACGGCGAATTGAATGGCGCTGGCACTAATGGCGAAGCGCAGCAAGATCACGAGCCAGCGCCATCAGGCTGTGACCATTCACGCGCTCGACGATCTCGTACCACTGCTGGTTCACCGTGTACGGGTACAGCGCACCGAGAATTCCCCCTGCGATTGACGCGACGGAGTCGCTGTCACCACCGACGTTACCGGCCAACAGGATCGCCTGCTCCGCGGAGTTCATCGTCGTCGCGAGGCCCAAAGCGAGCGGCACGATGGTGAGCGGCCGATCGGGAAAACAGCGCGCGGCCACGTCCGCCGCCTGGATGGAAGGCAATGACGTCAGGTCATCGTGCACGCGGCGAACGGCGTTCGCAAACGACGGAGGCGAGGCTCCCGGCCAATGGCTTTCGGCCGCCGCCGCCGCCGTCTCGGCAAGGCCGAGTACTTGCTGTGGCGGTGCACCATCGATTGCCGCGGACACCGCAGCGGCAGTCGCGGCCGCGGCAGCAATGGCAAGCGAACCACCATGGGTGGAGATGGCGGCTTCGCGCGCAGCGTTCACGAGTGCGTCCAGGTCTTGCCAGCGATGAACGATGCCAACCGGTGCGACGCGAACCGCGGCTCCACAACCATCGTGCATCGTCGCGATGCGCGCCGGGTCCGCTGCCTGATGAAACTCCCAGAGTGACCTGACACCTGGATGCACGCACTTCACGCAACGGAGCATTTCACGTCCGATGCTCACGTGCGACACGGCTCGATCGCTGATGATGGCGCGCGCGACCGCGATGGTGCGCTCGGTGTCGTCGGTGGTCTCGCCGATGCGCCACTCGTGTTTCGCATTGCCGGCGTAGCGCGGGATGATGGCTCCTGGCGTTCCCTCGTACCCGCGGACGCCGTTCGGATACCACCTGGCGATGTCCGCGGGTGAGAGCGTCTCGGTCTGCTTGCCGATGGCATCCCCGACGGCAATGCCTTTGAGACAACCGGCGATGCGATCCGCGACCACTCGATCGCCCTCACGAGAACGTGATCACGACGTTGCCTCTCTTGCGGCCGGTGTCGACATGTCGATGGGCGTCGACGATGTGCGCCAGCGGGTAGGTTCGATCGATGACGGGCTTGAACGAACCAGATTCGGCGAGTGCGGCCAGGAAGCTCAAGTCCTCGGTACGTGTGACGCTCACTCCAGTCAGCACTTTGCGGCCACCTCGCGACGGTCGCAGCATGGCGCCAATCATCTGACCCAGGCCGGCCACGACCAGCAGCAGGCGGCCGCCAGGCGCGAGTGCGCGTTGGCAGCGTACAAACGAGCAGTTGCCGATGGCATCGAGAATGACGTCGTACGTCTCGCCGGTTTGCGTGAAATCCTGCCTGGTGTAATCGATTACGCGACCCGCTCCCAGCGATCTCACCAGAGCCTCGTTGGGAGTGCTGCACACACCGGTTACCGTGGCACCGAAGTGTCTCGCCAGCTGCACCGCGGCCGTACCCACCGCGCCCGATGCGCCGTTAATCAGGACGCGCTCGCCTTGCTGAATCCTGGCGAGGTCTCGCAAATAGAAAAGGCTCGTCATGCCGCCGAAGACCAACGCTGCGGCCTGCTCGAATGTCAGAGTGGGTGGTATCGGCGCGATGCTGGTCTCGGATGCGGCAATGTACTCTGCGTGCGACCCCATGCGCGTCCCCACTACCTTGTCGGCGACGGCGAAGCGCGTGACCGATGCTCCGACGGCGGCAACTTCACCTGCGAACTCAAACCCAAGGATCGGACGACGCGGGCCGGAGAAGCCGAAGCCGAGGCGCATCAGCAAACCAAACCCCGGTGGCACGCGAGCGCTGCGCAGACGCGAATCGCCCGCGCTGACCGTCGTTGCCCGCACTTTGACGAGCAACTCGTTGGCCTTAGGTTGGGGTGTCGGGACCTCCTCGATCCTTACGACGTCAGGCGGGCCGTAACGGTGATAGACCGCGGCCTTCAAGGTTCTCTTCGCCTCAGCGGCTACGGCACACTTCGTCCGTCCGCGCGCGTGACCCCTGTGCCCTTGCCCAGCACGTCCACGCCAGGAGCGCCGATCTTTGCCGGATGGCCTTTGACGGTGACGGTCTCGCCCACCTTGAACGTGTCTGCGGCAAAGCCCTGTCGGCGCAATGAAGGTGTCGCGCCGGGTCCGAAATAGATGTCCCATTCCGTGCGGACACCTTTCTCATCGGGCGCTTCGAGCACCAGGAT
Source organism: Vicinamibacterales bacterium (assembly GCA_035649635.1). Classification (GTDB taxonomy): domain Bacteria; phylum Acidobacteriota; class Vicinamibacteria; order Vicinamibacterales; family UBA2999; genus Gp6-AA40. Next base: position 79,409 of record DASRJE010000166.1, read on the forward strand.
CGGATGCGGATTGATAAAGCGCCACTCCTTGACGGTGCCCTTCAATTCGACGATGCGACTCTCGTCGAAGATACCCGCCTGCCCGTGGTGGGCAGTCAGCGTGACGGCAGCGCAGAAAACGAGTGCGCCAATGAATGCGCCGGCTTTCATTGTGAGTTCCTCCGATTGATCGGCGGATCTTGCGGGTACTTCGATTTGACGACGTGCAGATTGCGCTGCGCTGAGGCCGGATCGCAGTTCCAAGGCAGCGCGAGCGGCTCGTTGGTCGCCGGGTAATCAATGGTGTAAGTGATCGGGCCGAGCAGGAAAATCGGGTCCTCGGCGACCAGGTCCAGCCGCAGCGTGTCGCCGTTCCTCGAGTAGCGTTCGACCAGTCTCTTCTGCGTGGACGAGGGCGCGTTGATCACGTCACCGGCGAACCCCTCGGGATCGAAGGTGAACCGACTGGTCTCGACCACGAGCTGATTCCCTTCGTATCGTCCGGTGGAGTAGCCGTGCATGAACAGCAACCCCGATCGGGGCCTCTGATGGCCGTTTCCCTCCAGCCACACGGTTCGCACGACGTCGTCTTTTTCGTAAGTGAAGATCACGCGATCCTTGAGCTGCTCGATCCGGACGGCCCAGGGGTCGCCGAAGATGATCGGTACGCCTGCCGGCGAGCAGTCGTACTTGGGCGCCGCGTACTCATCAAAAGCGGCGATGAAGGCCTTGCCGCGCGCGTTCATGAGGCGCTCGGCTCCCTGAGCGTTCATCTCCGGGCAGACGTCCGAGCTGGCGGGCACGCAGCGCCGGCCGGCGAACGTGCCGGAGATGTTGGGCACGCCAGCAGGTACCGCCGGCGACTGGGATTGCGTGAAAACGACGGCAACGCCGGTTGCCGCAAGCGCGGCCACGAGCGCCAGTACTGCAGATAACGGTTTCATGAGGTTGATGCTCCTCGCAGGCGCATGATCGTCAACCCATCGGCGGGAGTCAATGGCGCGCCGCGACCGAGCTCTCAGGCACCGCCGCATCCCCTCGTCTTCGTCGTTACGTGGCTTGGACTCCTGTGCCGGAGTAGGTGAGGACCAGGACGGTGAGATCGTCGGCCTGTGTACCACCGGCGCTGAAGTCGTGGACTGCCTCGAAGAGCGTTTGCAACAGGGCCGACGGCGGCAGTTCTCGATGGGCGTCGACGCAGGCGAGGATGCGCTCTTCGCCGAATTCCTCGCCGTCGAGGTCGCGCGCTTCGGTGATGCCGTCGCTGAACGCGACCAGGATGTCACCCGGTTCGAGTTGGATCGTCTGCTCCTCGAACGTGACATCCTTGATCATCCCGACGACCATTCCACCCTCCTCCAGGCGTTGCACGCCGCTTCTCCTGATCAGCAAAGCTGGATTGTGCCCGCCATTGCAATACGTCAAGCCGCCATCAGGGGAGAGTACCGCGTACACGGCGGTCGCAAACCGGGAGTCAATTCCGCGACGCACCAGCGCGTCGTTGGCCTCACGCATCTGGGTCGCGGGCGGACCACAGCGATAGGCATTCGCGGTGAACACGCCCTGCAGTACTGCTGCGAGCAGTGCCGCGGCCGGTCCTTTTCCTGCGACGTCGCCCAATACGAAGGCGAACGCCCCGTCCGGCAGGTTGAAATAGTCGATGAAGTCGCCACCGATCGCGCGGCAGGGGCGCGACGACGCCGCGACCTCGTAGCCGATGCCTTGACGCAACGCCTGTGGCATGAGCGCCTGCTGGATCTCGGCGGCCATCCTCATTTCCTGGTCGGCTTGCACTCGTGCGAGCGTCGCCTTGTAGAGTTGAGCAGGCTCCACGGTACTGCCGTCGGTCGCGAGTTGCACCATGAAGCCACCGATGTCATACACCCGGCGCTCGTGGACCACCTGTCGACCCGACACTGTTAGGAGAGCGACCAGGAAAAGACGAAACGGCTTGCCGGTTGGCGCCTGGCCGAAGAAGCCACCCGAGTTCGTTCCGTGGACTGTCATTGTCTGTACGGCACGATCCTCGACGACAAAGTCATCGCCAAACTCGAACACACAGTCAGGAAATGCTGTGAAGAAGGCGCGGAATACTTTTTCAATGGCCTGACGGCCGTTGACCGTCCCCCAGCCGGGGCTCTGCAGAACGCAATCGTCTGCGTAGTCCGCCGCCAGCATGAGCGAGTCATGACGCGCGAGGCCGTCGCGCCTGCGCAACATGAGCGCCGTCATTTCGTCGGCTGTCATACGAGGAGGACTAGTCTCAAGCCGGCAGCTTGCGGTCTGCAAGGGCTCGAGCGCAACGGCGACTGTTGAAGGCGTCACGGGCGCCAGCAGTATGGTGGTATGGTAGTATTGCCATATGGCGAAGATGACTTTCTCGCTGGACGACGAAACGGTGCGCACGCTGCGGATGCTGGCCGACCGCAAGCAGAAGCCCCAGAGCGTCGTCGTTCGAGAAGCAATCGTCGAGTACGCGGCCAAGGACGAGAAGCTCTCCGACGCGGAGCGCGCCCGCAAGCTGCAACTCATTCGCCATTTGAAGTCGCAGCCTCCAACGCGCAGCGAGAAAAGTGTGGACGCCGAGCTCGGCGAGATTCGCCGCAGTCGCAGGGCGGGTTGGAGCAGGCGCTCCGACTGATGCTGGTTCATGTCGACACGTCGGTCCTGGTGGATGCGTTCACGGGTCCACGGCGCTCGCTTGCGCGGCTCGAGGCGGCGACGATCGCCGGGGAGGTCATGTCGTTCTGCTCGATCGTTCTCTACGAGTGGCTTCGCGGGCCGCGGACGGAAGACGAAGTCGAAACCGTCCGCGCGTTCTTTGAGACCGAGCGCCTCCCGGCGTTTGGTGAGCGTGACGCCAGGACCGCCGCCGCTCTCTATCGACGGGTCAAGCGGGCACGCCAGCGACAGGCCGATCTCGCTATCGCCGCGTGCGCGATCGAGCAGGGCGCAGCGCTGTGGACGCTCAACGACGGCGACTTTAACGACATACCGGGCTTGAGGCTGTTCCACCCACCTGTCGCGATCGTCTGAAACCCGTCACGGAGCTCGTCCCTGACATCGCGTCACCTCGACGGATCCGATCCCCGCCGCTGCTTCTTGAGCATCTGGTCTTTCATCGATCCAAGAATCCTTGACAACTGCTCGCAGCCGGGCCTCTAATCGGCCAACTTTCGCGACGCACGAACATGACAGGAAGGCAGGCCGCCGCCACGTTCGTGGTGGCACTGGCCGGGATCGCGCCGTTGACAGGATGGGCGCCGTTCGGGCGCGAGGCTGGAGGTGTGCAAGCAGGGCCCTCGCACGTCACGTTCTCACGAGACGTGGCCCCGATCCTCTTCAACGCGTGTGTGTCCTGCCATCGGCCCGAAGGTATCGCTCCCTTCTCACTGTTGACCTACGACGACGCGAAAAGCCGCGCGGCCGCCATCGTCGCGGCGACGCGCGACCGAATCATGCCGCCGTGGAAACCGGAGCCGGGCTACGGTGAGTTCGTCGACGAACGGCGTTTGACCATCGACCAGCTCGCGACGCTGCGACGATGGCTCGAGGATGGCCTCGTCGAGGGTGATCCGGCATTGCTCCCGCGCCCGCCAACGTGGACGGGCCAGTGGCAGCTGGGAACGCCGGACCTCGAGATCGAGACCGCTCCCTATGCCTTGCGGGCCTCCGGAGACGATGTCTATCGCAACTTCGTGCTGCCGATAGAGACATCCACCTCGCGGTATATCAGAGCCTGGGAATTCCTTCCCGGCTCGCGCGCTGTGCATCACGCGACAATGCAGTTCGATCCGACGCGCTCCTCGCGACGGCTCGACGAACAGGATCCAGAGCCCGGCTACGAAGGGCTCGTGCCGCATTCGGCAATGAGCCCGGACGGGTACTTCCTCGGCTGGTTGCCGGGGCTCACGTCGAACGTCGCGCCTCGTGGAATGTCGTGGCCGTTGCCCGCCAGCGCCGATCTGATCCTGATGATGCATCTCCGGCCGACGGGCCGGACGGAAACGGTCCAGGCAAAGCTCGGTCTGTACTTCAGCGATGCCCCGCCGAAATTACAGCCGACGCTGATCCGGATGACGCGGCAGCACATGGACATCGCACCCGGTGAGCGGCGATACGCCGTCACCGACACGTTCACGTTGGACGTGGACGTGGATCTCTACACGATTCAGCCGCATGCGCACCTGCTCGCGAAAGAGGTCAAGAGCTACGCGACGCTGCCGGACGGAACGCGAAAGTGGCTGATCTACATTCGCGAATGGGATTTCAATTGGCAGGGCGTCTTCAAATACGCGCGCCCGCAGTTTCTTCCCGCGGGCACCACGATCACGTTTGAATTCATCTACGACAATTCCTCCGACAATCCCCACAACCCCCATCGTCCGCCCCGTCGCGTGACCTACGGTGAGCACACCAGCGACGAGATGGCCGAACTGTGGCTGCAGGTGGTGACGCGCAATGCCGCCGATCGCGCACGGCTGGCGCGCGCGGCGCGCGAGCGAATCGTGCGTGAGCAGATTGTCGGTGTCGAGAAGCGGCTCGAGAGCGATCCCGACAACGTCGCGTTGCATGATGACGTTGCGTTGTTGCATGCAGAGGCCGGCCATCTCGAGGGCACGGTGGAGCACTTTGCCGAGACGGTTCGAGTCCGCCCTGATTCGGCTGCTGCGCGCTACAACCTTGGAAACGCGCTCTTCCGGCAGGGACGACACGCCGAAGCCATTGAGAACCTCAGGGCGGCCGTCGCGTTCCGGCCCGACTACGCCCTGGCGCATGACGGCCTCGGTGTGGCGCTGTACTCGCAGGGCCAGATCGCGGAAGCAACCGAACACTACCGGCGCGCCGTCCAACTTGATCCAGGAAGTGCCGATGCGCGCACACATCTGACGATTGCGCTTCGACAACTGCTCGCCATGAATCCGAACCAGGAGGGTATCAGGAAGGAGCTGACCGAGATCGAGCGGCACGTCACCAATTAGTGATTCTTGATTTGTGATCTTTGAATCGTTGGGGATTGTGGATCGTTGATTGATGAATAGATTGCCGGAACAAGGAATCAACGATCAACAATCACTCATCGAAAATCGGCTAAAGGAGGGAAACATGTCCTGGCGGCTCGTGAAGGTTCTCCTCGTTCTCGGGTGTGTTCTCATCCCAGGGATCGCCACCGCGCAAAGCGCCGCCATCGCCGGCGTTGCGCGCGACTCCTCCGGCGCCGTCCTGCCGGGCGTCACCGTCGAAGTCTCAAGCCCTGCCCTCATCGAGAAGACGCGCTCGGCCGTGACTGATGACTCCGGTCAATACCGCGTGGTCGATCTGCGGCCCGGAACCTATTCGGTGACCTTCACCCTTCAGGGGTTCAACACCGTGAAGCGCGAGGGCGTCGTGCTCGACGCGAATTTCACGGCGCCAGTCAGTGCGGACATGCGCGTCGGGGCGATCGAAGAGACGGTCACGGTCACCGGCGAGTCGCCGATTGTGGACGTCCAGAACACCGCGCGCCGCGAGACGGTCAACCGCGAGCTGCTCGACACGCTACCAACCGGCCGTGACTTCCAGACAATC
>DASRJE010000167.1:0-35452 GCA_035649635.1 Vicinamibacterales bacterium
TACGAGTGGACGTCGAACGCCGGCGGCGGCGACAACCTGCATCGGAACATCATCTACCGCGACAACAAGGACAAGGCCGACCAGGTGCTGCCGTACACCACGTTCCAGAGCGAGAACCCCGAGGACCTCTGGAAGTGGATGACCGAGTGGGAGAAGACGACCGGCGGCAAGATCCTCGCGATCCCGCACAACGGCAATCTCTCGAACGGCCGGATGTTCGCGCTGACGACCTTCAGCGGCGACCCGCTCACGAAGGCCTGGGCCGACGCGCGGCAGCGGTGGGAGCCGCTGTTCGAAGCGATTCAGATGAAGGGGCAGAGCGAGTCGCATCCGTCGCTGTCGACGACCGACGACTTCGCCGCGTACGAGCTGTGGGACCGCGGCAACCTGACCCAGACGCCGAAGAAGCCCGGCATGATCGCGGGCGAATACGCGCGCGAAGCGCTCAAGAACGGTCTGAAGGTGGAACAGGATCTGGGAACCAACCCCTTCAAGTTCGGGATGGCAGGCGGAACCGACACCCATAACGGCCTCGTGGCCGCCGAAGAGGATAACTTCTTCGCCAAGTTCCCGAGTGCCGAGCCCCGCCCGGATCGGTGGGATGAGGACGCGATGAACTTCGGCCCCAACCGCATCGTGAAAGGCTGGGAGATGACGGCGGCCGGATACACCGCCGTGTGGGCCACTGGCAACACGCGTGCGGAGCTGTGGGACGCGATGATGCGCCGCGAGACCTATGCGACGAGCGGTCCCCGCATGACTGTCCGGTTTTTCGGCGGCTACGACTTCACGCCTGCCGACGCCACTCGCACGCCCGCGGTGGCCGGTTACGCGAAAGGTGTGCCTATGGGCGGCGATCTTCCCGCGGCGCCCGCCGGCAAGGCGCCGACGTTCCTCGTCGCCGCGCTCAAAGACAGGTTCAGTGGCAACCTCGATCGCATCCAGATCATCAAGGGATGGCTGGGCAAGGACGGCAAGCCGCAGGAGAAGATCTACGACGTGGTCTGGGGCAACAAGGACCGGCGCCGGATCGTCAACGGCAAGCTGACCCCGGTTGGGAACACCGTGGACGTCGCCACCGCAACGTGGACCAACACCATCGGGGATCCGGAGCTCGTCACCGTCTGGAAGGACCCGGACTTCGATCCGTCGGTTCGGGCGGTCTACTACGCGCGCGTCCTCGAGATCCCGACGCCGCGCTGGACCGCATACGACACGGCGTACTTCAAGATCAAGATCACCGACCCGAAGGTGCCGATGACGACGCAGGAGCGGGCGTTCACGTCGCCAATCTGGTATTCGCCGAAGTAGGTGCGTATGCGCATTCGAACGCTTCTCGGCGAACCGATGCTGCACTTCCTGCTGATCGGCATCGCGCTGTTCGGCGCCTATCGATGGATGGCCCCCGGCGATTCCGACGGGCGCCGCATCATCATCACCCAGGGAGTGGTGGACGACCTCGTCACCCAGCACGTGGCAGCGAAGGGGCGCGAACCCTCCGGCACCGAGCTGAATCATTTGATCGAGTCGTACGTACACGAGGAGATCCTGTACCGGGAAGGTGTGAAGCTCGGGCTCGAGCGTGACGACATCGTCGTGAAGCGTCGAGTCCGTCAGAAGATCGAAGTGATCGCGGAGGAGGACGCCTCGACACAGCCACCGACCGACGCGGATCTGTCCGCGTACCTGGAGGCGAACCTGGCGCGCTTCAGGCAGCCAGCCATCCTCACCTTCGAGCAGGTGTTTCTCGGACCATCCACCTCCGGCCCTGAAGTGGTGCAGGCCGTGGCCGTTACGAGTGCGGCTCTGCGGAACGGTAGCAACCCCGAGGAGCTTGGCAAGCCAACGCTGCTGCCGCTTCGGTTGACCGAGACGCCTGCCGACTTGGTGGCGCGCGATTTCGGTGACTCCTTTGCCGCGGCACTCGAGAAGGTCACGGTCGGCGAGTGGGCTGGGCCGATCGACTCGAGCTTCGGCGCGCACTACGTGCGCGTGTCGGAACGCACGCCGGCCGTAGTACCACAGCTTGCCGCCGTGCGCGACCACGTCGTGCGCGAGTGGGAGAACGAGCGCCGCCAGCGGGCGCGCAACGACGCCTACGCCAGGATGCGCGACGGATATGAGGTCAGCATCGAGGCAACGGCACCGACGGAACAGCCGTGAGAACGCTCTTTCTCCTGCTCGTGGCTGTGGCGCTGCTGCTCGCGGCGGTGGTTCCAACTCGCGCGGACGAGTTCAAGCCGGGCTACCTGCAGCTCACCCAGCTGGACCACGAGACGTACGACGTCCTCTGGAAGATCCCCGCGATCGACGAGTCCACCACGCTCAAGGTGAGACCGCAGTTCCCCGAAGGAACCGAGGCGCTGACGCCGGTGCGCAGCACGTTCTCGCGAGGTATCACCGTGCAGCGCTGGCGCATCCGTGTGCCGCAAGGACTGGACGGGAATGCCGTCTTTTTCTCGCAGCTCTCGGAAACCCGGATCGACGTGCTTGCGCGGCTCGTGCGCCTGGACGGCACCGTGCAACTTGAGCGCATCCTGCCGGTGAACCCCAGCTTCGTCGGCAGGGCCAGCCCGGGCCCACTGGAAGTCGTCACGACCTACACGATCCTCGGGATCGAACACATCCTGTCCGGGTTCGATCACCTGCTGTTCGTGCTCGCTCTGGTGCTCCTGGTGCAGGGAACGCGACGACTGCTCGTCACCATCACGGCGTTCACCGCGGCACACAGCCTGACGCTTGCCGGGGCAACACTCGGCTGGGTGCAAGTACCCGGGCCGCCAGTTGAAGCCTCGATTGCGCTGAGCATCGTCTTCGTCGCGTCGGAGATCGTCCACGCGCGGCAAGGCCGCTACAGCGTGACGCAGCACTATCCGTGGGTCGTGGCCTTCACGTTCGGTCTGCTGCACGGATTCGGTTTTGCCGGCGCGCTGGCGGAGGTCGGCTTGCCGCAGTCGTCGATCCCGATCGCCTTGCTGTTCTTCAATGTCGGCGTGGAGATTGGGCAGTTGCTGTTCGTCGGAGCAGTGTTGGCAGTGATCGCAGCCGGCTGCCGCGCGGGACACCGGCTTCGATTGTCGCAACCCGCCTGGATCTGGCGCGTCGCGCCGTATGCCGTTGGTGGCCTCGCGAGCTTCTGGCTCGTCGAACGAATCGCCGCGTTCTGACCACAGGGTGCGCCCGTTCGCGTGATCGATGAGTCTCGAAGTGGTGTACCGGATCATACGGCTCGCATACAGCGCGCCGCCGCTACAACGAGCTAAGAAGGACCGACCCACGAGAGCCTCAGCGATTGGCGGTCCAGCTAATGGCTGCTAAAGCTGCTGATCGTGACTGCGTTAGTCGAGACGGCGACGGGCTTGATGCTGCTGGTGTCACCAGCGTTGGTCGTCGCGTTCTTGCTCGGCGCATCGGTCGACGCGCCGCCAGCGCTCGTCGTGGCCCGTATGGCCGGCGCTGCCTTGCTCTCGTTGGGCTGCGCCTGCTGGCTGGGGCGCAATGACGGCCCAAATCGCGCCGTGTCCGGGTTGGTCGCGGCGATGCTGCTGTATAACAGCGTTGCGGTCGCGGTTCTCGTAAGACTTGGCATTCTGAGTCTCGAGCTGCTCGATGCCGGTTTCAGTGCGGCCGTGGTCGTGGACTCGTCTGCGTATCTCGCAGCTGCCTCAGAGGAAGCAGCCCGGCGTGGGCGGTCGGAGTCGACACAATTCGTACATGGTGATTTTGTGGACGTCGCCGGCGACTTGGCTCCGGCGGACGCAGTCACCCTGGATCGCGTCGTGTGCTGCTACCCGTCTTACGATCGACTCCTCGAACAGGCTCTTCGGCTCGCAGAGCATGCATTCGCGTTCTCGTATCCCAGGGACCGTTGGTTCGTGAGGCTCGGGATCTGGCTCGAGAACACGCTCCGTCGTCGCCGTGGGAACCCGTTTCGAGCGTTCGTCCATCCGCCTGCTGAAATGACTCGGATAATCGAGCGTGCCGGGTTCACGGTCGTGAGCAGCCGTCGCACGTTGTCCTGGTCATGCGACGTGTTCGTGAGCCGAGCATGACAAATCGTGCAGGCGCCCCACGGCGCTCACCCTAAACCGCGCTGGAGGATGAGACGACGTAATCAGGTCGTCCCATCCTCGACACGCGCAACCCCGCACTAGTTGCGTAACGACCTGAAGCCCGCTCGAATCTCTTCGCTGAGGAACTTCGGCTGCTCCCAGGCGGCGAAGTGTCCACCCTTGGGAAGCGTGTTGTAGTGAATGAGCTGGGGATATGCCCGTTCCGCCCAGCTTCGCGGGGCTGGATAGAGCTCGTCAGGAAAGACACTCACGGCAACAGGGACTCTGACGCCTTTGACGCCGAAGAACGACGTCCCCCAGTTCTCCCAGTAGAGACGGCCGCCAGAAACCCCCGTGTTCGTCAGCCACGCGATCGTGATGTTGTCGAGGACGTCGTCGCGCGTGAGGCCCTCAGACTGTCCGTCGAAGACGCGCGCGATGAGCTCCAGGCTGCGCGCGTCGTGATCGAGGAAATACGCCGCCAGGCCGATGGGGGAATCCGCGATGCCATACAGCGTCTGCGGTCGAAGCCCCATCTGGAAACCGTAGCCGATGCCCTTTGCATAGACGAAGCTCAGTCGCTCGTAAGCGAGCTTCTCGTCGGCTGAGAGACCTGCTGGCGCCAGTGCGCCCGAGAAAGCCGCCTGGTCGATGTCGGCTGGAATCACGTTCGCCATGTTGGTGTGAATCCCCAGCAATCCCGGCGGTGCCTGCGCGCCCATGACTTCGGTGACGATCGCACCCCAGTCGCCGCCCTGTGCCACGTACTTCGTGTACCCGAGGCGTTTCATCAGCTCGTTCCAGGCGCGCGCGATTCGTTGGGTTCCCCAGCCGGTGCTGGTGGGCCTGCCTGAGAAACCGTAGCCGGGCATGGACGGGATCACCACGTCGAAGGCGTCGGCCGCGGTTCCACCATGCGCCGTAGGATTCGTCAGCGGATCGATGAGCTTCAGCTGCTCGATGATCGAGCCCGGCCAGCCGTGGGTCACGATGACGGGCAAGGCATTTTCGTGCTTTGAGCGAACGTGGATGAAATGGATGTCGAGACCGTCGATCTCGGTGATGAAGTTCGGCACCGAGTTGAGGCGCGCTTCAACCTTGTGCCAGTCGTATTCCGTGGCCCAGTAACGCGCAAGTTTCTGGACGGTGTCGAGCGGCACGCCCTGCGAGAAGTCTGCGACGGTTTCCTTCTCGGGTAACCGCGTCGCGTTGATGCGCCTACGCAATTCAGTCAGCTCAGCTTCAGGAACGTTGACCTGGAACGGGCGAATCTCAGTCTTGGCAGCGGTCTGATCGCTGCGTCGTTCGGTAACAGTGGCTGGTGTCATGCTGCCCTCCCCTTCTGGCGCATGAAACCAGACGAGCGATTTGCGATCTATCAGACGAAGGTATCGACGATACTTTGGTATCGATACCAAAGTCTGACTGACGAATTGCGCTTGGAAACGACCATCCTGCGCGTTCGGTCGAGATCTTGTTCTCAAGCCCCCGGTGATTCCCTTGAGCGGAATATCAGAATCTCGAGTGGTGGGCGCGGACGCGCCGATTACCCCGTCGAGCTGACGCACCCGTAGCGCGTCGCCGCATCGACGTTGCAGGTTTCGCGATCGTCCCTCGCCGCGCGCGAATAGTGCGCTGCCCGGATGCCGGCGCCTCCTCCGTCGACATCACGTCACCTTCACTGTCGTTCTGCTTCTCGAGGTCGGCGATCACGCTTTGCAGAAACATGATCATGCGCTTGCGCTGCGTCTTCGGAGTAGCGCTCCATTTCTCGCTGTCCGCCCGTTTGTGTGCGATTTTGAACTTGAGGCCAGTGAGGGACGTGGAGTAGTCGTTCGCGGTTTGCTTGGCGACATTTTGATGTGCCAGCACGTACCAGTGGTACTCGGTGCCGACCGGCACACCCGATCCTTCCGGTGCGCGTCCGGCGCGTCGCTTCGAGACGGCATAGCTGATCTGCCACAAGTCGGGCGTGATTTTGGTTTCCTTCCATTCGCCCTGGTCGTAACGCCACTTGTGACTTCGTCCGATCTTCATGCCGGTGTAGCGCTGACCTTCGTACTCCTTGAATTCGTTGTATGAAACGGCCGGATTGCTTTTGGCCTCGTCCGTCGATCGTTTCGCCGAGCTGGGTTTTACCGCCATAGTCACTCCTGGGTTTGCCCTGACTCAAGTGCAAAGCGGAGACCGACACAGTGGCTCCCGTTCAGTTGCAAAGAATGCAGCCGTATTCCGCTACCGCGACGGCTGCTCGACGGCTGCTCAAGCGCGTGACGAGTTACTCGCCGCACGCGCTCAGCGACGACGCCGTACTCCTGGCTCGCCTTTTTTCAGTCGTCTCTCGTCTGACACGCGTGGGTCCACGCGCGTTAAAACGCACAGGTCAGCCGGCCGAAGGTTCCCGGCTGTGACTTTCCGCCGCCTTCGCCAACGACATAGATGGTTCTCTCGTCGCCGAACGCGATTCCTTCGCCTTGCGGCTCACCGATGGCCTCGATCGACACACGGCTCGCCTCTTTCCAGTTGCCGGACATGAAGTCATCAGAGCGGTACAGCAGGACGACGCTGTTCGTCCTCAACGCCACCCAGGCTCCGCTCGGCGAGACAGCACCATCCGTGATGCGGTCATCGGCGGCCGCCTTGCCGGATTGACGAGGCTTGCCGATCGGCTGGAGCATCGCTGTGCCGCCCGGCTTCGCGTCCTCTGGAACGCGGTACAGCGCCACTGGACCAGTGTCACCCTTGGTTACGATGAGCACCTCTCCTTTGGGTGTGACGAGGAGCGCTTCCGCATCATGCGCTCCGTCTGGATAGGTCATGCGCAGTAGATCAGCGACCGCAACGGAGCCAGGGGACTCGGCAGGTTCCGGGATGCGATAGATCACGATATTGGCGCGCTTGGCTTCGTTGTCGCCGATGTCACCGACGTAGATGCACGTGCCGGCAGGACACGGCCCGACCGCTACTGCCTCCCAGTCTTCAACCTTTGTTCCAGACACGCGGACGTGACCGACCACGGCCCCTTTCGAGTCGAGTGCGACCAGCACCGGTTCATGCGAATCGTTAAGCGCCCATAGACGATCGGGAGTCCTTTTGCTCACCGCGACCCCGCTGCCCTCGGGAAGGTCAGCCACCTTGATCAGAGATCCGGTGAGCTCACAGCTTGGTGAATTCGATGCGTTCTGCTGCGCGGCCGCCATTGCCACGACGACAAAGATGAGGAGTGCACACGACACCGCGTGTGTGCTGAAGCCGATGACCTGCCGCAACATGCCAGTGCCTGACGGCTTTCCTAGCAAGTTGGGCACCATCGGAGGAACAGTCGGGTCGCATTCCGCTGGCATTCTCTGCCTTAAACGCGGACGAGCCGACACCGAACTCTGAGCAAGTCCTTGTCGGGCCAGACTTCATGGTCTTCTCCCTGGCGACGCTCAGTGAGAATCAGAGTGAGATCCACCCTTGCCGACGGTGAACATCACTGTCTTGGACTGTCCGGGAAAGACCTCATGGTTGGCGTTTACCAATTCGATTCGGATCTTGTGCGGGCCCGGCGGCATCCCGGCCAGGTCGATCGTGTTGATGTCACTCGCGTCTGCCCACCACCAGGGCACGTCGTCGACGTGGACGTGCAGATGGCCGACTCGCGGGGATGCATTGAGGGCTCCCTTCCCGAATACCGGGACGATGTGCACGTTCTCTGCCCGCCACTGGATCCAGACGACGCCTCGATCCAAGAGATCGGGAAGCGGTTGGTCCACGATGAGCTTGGGAGCCGGCTCGTTCGTGATTTCGAGGTAGGGCGTGGCGCCGCGGACCTCCTTTGCGCTCAGAGCGACGGCCTTGACATCAGTACTGGTTGATGTTTGAGCGCCGCCGTTTTTTTCCGCGGCCGCGGGGGCCGCCGCGTACATGAGAGGTCCCGCGCGGCGCGCGGATGCTGATGAAAGCACCAGAACCATCATCGCGGCAAATACGATGATTCCAGCTCGGGAGGCAACGCGGCGAGTCGGTCGTTCGAGTGGCTTCATGCTCTTCTCCTGGAGCGCATGAAACCAGACACGCGTCGATCGATCTATCAGACGATGGTATCGACGATACCTTCGTATCAAGGCTCCTGACCGAAACCGATACCAAGGTCTGATAGACGACAGCACTTCGCGCGCGCATGCTTCGTAGCGCTTCGCCGTCGCTGGTGGTCACGGAGGTACGGAGATGACGCAGGAGTTTGACGTCGTGTGTCTCGGTGGTGGCGTTGCCGGCGAAGCGATCGCCGAGGGTCTTCGCGAGAGCGGCATGACGCTCGCCGTGGTCGAGCGGGAACTGGTCGGTGGCGAATGCCCGTACTGGGGATGCGTCCCGTCGAAGACCTTGCTTCGCTCGGGCGAGACCTTGAGCGAAGCCGATCGCGCTCGTCTTCTCGCTGCTTCACGCGTCGAATGGACGGTCGACTTCCCCAAGGTCTCTACACGCGTGCTGTGGATGGCACGCAACCTCGATGACAGCAGGCCGGCTGCCGCGCTCGAAGCAACCGGAGCCAGGCTCTTTCGAGGTGAAGGGAAACTCGACGGTCTGCGCACGGTCATCGTTGGACGCGAGCAGCTCAACGCGCGTCGGGCCGTCGTGATCGCCACCGGCAGCACCGCGACGATCCCGCCGATTCCCGGCCTGGACACCGTTGATTTCTGGACCAATCGCCAGGCGGCGATTCCGAGGGAGCTGCCGGCATCGCTCGCAATCCTCGGCGGGGGCGCTATTGGCGTAGAGCTGGGGCAAGCATTCGCACGCCTCGGTTCGAAGGTGATCGTGATCGAAGCCGGACCGAGGTTCCTTAGTTTCGAGGATCCAGAGGCTGGAGCCGCGCTCCGGCCGCACCTGGAAGCGGACGGCATCACGCTGACGATCGGGGACCCGTGTGTCGCCGTGGAAAAACAATCCGATGGGCCATCGCACCAAGGCTCAGCGGTCGTACTCCACTTGAAGTCCGGAACCGTGGTCTCGGCCGACCGGTTGCTCGTCGCGACGGGTCGCCGCCCCAACGTCGAGGCATGGCGCGCCGCTGGGCTCGCTCAGACGGAGCGCGGCTGGTTGAAGGTGGACCCCGCGACGCTCGAAGCGCAACCCGGCGTGTTCGGAGCCGGCGACGTCACGGGGCTTGGTGGATTCACCCACCTCGCTCACTACCACGGTCGGGTGATCGCGCAGCGATTGCGGGGCATGGACGTCACGGCCGACCACGCTGCCGTTCCGCGCGTGACCTACACCGATCCGGAAGTCGCGTCGGTGGGACTGTCTGAGGCCGCCGCGCGCGCGAGCGGCATTGATGTCGTCGTCGCCACGGCCGATCCCAGCGAGACGGCGCGAGGCTACATCCACGACTTCCGCGGCGGTGTGCTGAAGCTGGTTGCCGACCGCGGCCACGGAGTGCTGGTCGGCGCGACCCTGGTCACTCCACGTGCGGGCGAGATCGTGGGCGAGCTCGTGCTCGCGATCAAGTTGCGAACGCCACTGAAGGCGCTCGCCGACATCATTCATCCCTTCCCGGCCTTCAACCGCGTGCTTGGCGCAAGCCTCGACGAGCTCGCCACGAAAGCGGCTTTGCAACACGCGGCGCAATCCTGATCCATCCATCACCAGACACGGAGGTCACAATGAGCACTCAGACAATCACTGAACACGCGATTCAGAACCGCACCGCTGCAGCCGTTGATCTGAAACTCGAGGTCGTCGTCATCCCGGTAGCCGACGTCGGACCGTAACAGTTGAGATTTCAACAGACCGAAATGGACACACGCAAACGCTCACAGGTGTCGATCGTCGACGACGACGAGTCCATTCGCGAGTCGCTGCCTGACTTGCTGCGGCTGTTGGGCTTCGCTGCCCAGGCGTTCTCATCGGCGGAAGCATTCCTCGCCTCGGAGGTTGTGGGCGAGACACGCTGCCTGATTCTCGACATCGCAATGCCTGGCATGTCGGGCCCTGATCTTCAACAGGAGTTGATGCGCCGCCGGCAGGAGATCCCGATTGTCTTCATCACCGCTAACGGAGATCGAACTGTCCGTCCGCGCCTGATCGCACAGGGCGCCGTGGAGTGTCTGTTCAAGCCGTTCAGCGAGACCGCCCTGCTCGACGCGCTCAACGCCGCACTTCGGACGAGGTAGGCAGGACAATGACCAGCACGCGAAATGTTACACGCGCGTCTGTCTCGAGCAGCCTCGAACAACCATATACTGGGACTTCGGCGATCGCTTTCCGTGCGCTCGAGGCCCTCAGCATGCCGGACGTAAAGTCGATTGTCTTCGTCGTCGACGACGACGTCTCGGTACGCGAATCGTTGGAGCTGCTGATCAAAGGCGCAGGCTGGCAGTCCAGGACGTTTGCGTCGGCGCGGGAATTCTTATCCAACCCCCAACCCACGGTTCCATGTTGCCTGGTGCTCGATGTCACGCTACCGGGGCTCAACGGCCTCGAGTTGCAGCAGCGGCTCGCCGGCCGCCGGGACATGCCGATCATCTTCATCACCGGATACGGGGACGTGCCCATGAGCGTGCGCGCGATGAAGGCGGGAGCGGTCGAGTTCCTGACGAAACCGTACAACGACGATGTGCTGTTGGACGCCATCCGCGGCGCCATCGAGCGGAGTCGCGCCGCTTTGCGTCACGATTCGGAGATGCAGGTGCTGCGTGATTGTTACGCGTCACTGACACCGCGCGAACGCGACGTAATGGCTTTGGTCGTGTCCGGGCTGTTGAACAAGCAGGTCGGTGGACAACTCGGTATCAGCGAGATCACGGTCAAGGCACACCGAGGCCAGGTCATGCGCAAGATGAAGGCGGACTCGCTTCCTGACCTGGTGACGATGGCCGCGCGTCTCGGGCTCCGGTCTTTACCGAGTCACTGATAGAGCCGACTCCCCCGCATTATTTCGACCCGTCACGCTGGCGCGCCTCCAAGTCGTTGCGCGGCAACGCTGAGCACCCCGCAAACCCTGGCGACTAAGACCGCGACCCTGTGACGTAGAATCCCGGCAGTTTCTTTATGCCCGGCGCCTCTGACATGCCTCGGTCCGCCGCTTCAGACGATCGCCCAGAGCCTGAACGTCCGTGACATTTTCGCGCGCATTTCCGAAGAGGCACGCCCCATTGTTCCGCACGACTTTCTCTATTTTGGCCGGCTGCTGGACGAACAACGTCAGCGCATTCGTCTGATCGCGCTCTCAGGCGCCCTACCCGATGGCCTCGGTGAACTGTGCTCGAACGAGCACGGAAAGGTAGAGAGACCTTTCGATCTCAGGTCCTCTCGTCGATCACACATCGACCGAGTACGTAGGGAATCAGCACGGTGAGATCGTCGAGAAGCAGCCGCATGACGTTCGTGGCCGCAGACTCGAAACCGGCGAGCGATCCGATCATCTCTCCCGTCTGCGTGTTTACCAGATCCGATATTGCCCTGATGATGATGAGCCGGACGCTTCGTCGATGCGCCACCCAGGCGATCGCGCTGGACTCCCAATCGGCCGCTACGGCGTCGAAGCGGTCAACCAGTTCGGACACCTGCGACGGAACGAGATCGCGATCGCCAGAGACCAGCAGGGCTCTCCTCACCTCGATGGGGAAGGAGTCATCCAGCCACGTGAGATCGATATCTGTCGTGTACCAGTCGATCGCTTGGGAAGAATCGCCTATCGCCTCGTGAACGTCGTACGTGACTGCACGCGTGACGAGCAGCTTCTCCCCGCGTTGCGCGCGTCCTTCGATTCCGCCGCAGGTCCCGAGGTTGATCAGGATTTCGGGATGCCATCGATTGACGACGTACTCCGTTGAGGCCGCCGCGGCGATCTTTCCCCAGCCGCCGTGGAAGAACAGGATTTCTTGATTGCCAATGGCGTGCGTCAAGCACTCACCGTACGGAGTACGCTCGACGCGTGCCGGTTTCAACAATTCCTTGACCGGAACCCACTCGGCGTTGGCGGAAACCAGGACAACGATCGGATGACCGACCTCGGTCGTGCTCATGCCGGCTCCAGCGTTCTTTCCAGGCCAAAGATCTTTACACGACCTCGTATCCTTAGTGCGGTTGCGTGCGTATAGTTCTTGAGAGCGAATGAAGGACGACCTCGCACGTGACGGACAAGTCGAGGCGCGGTATCTCGCGTTTCTCGAGACGATTACCCACCTTCGGCCGAGTTTGCACCGCTACTGCGCGCGCATGACGGGCTCCGTGCTGGACGGAGAGGATGTCGTTCAGGAGGCACTCTTCCAGGCGTATCGGAAACTCGAGACGTTCGACGAAGGGCGACCTCTGACGCCGTGGTTGTTTCGTATCGCCCACAATCGGTGCATCGACTTTCTCCGCCGCAGGAGTATTCGTGAGCAGGCGGAGGTGGAAGCCGCCGATGGCGAAGAACCTTCCACCGCGCCCATCGAGCCGATCGGCCCGGCACTCGGGAAGGCTGTCGAGCATCTCGTGGTCATGCTGCCGCCCAAAGAGCGGGCGTGTGTGCTCCTGAAGGATGTGTTCGACTACTCGCTCGAAGAGATCGCAGATCTCGTGGACTCGACTGTCGGAGGCGTCAAGGCCGCGCTCAATCGAGGCCGATCGAAATTGGTCCACCGACCGGCAGGTCTTCCGTCAGCTCGTGCTCAAACGGGCAACGACGCGGAACTCCTTCGGCTGTACGTCGAGCGATTCAACCAACGCGACTGGGACGGGCTTCGCGAACTGATTTCGGCCGACGCTCGCCTGCTGCTGGCGGACCGGTTCCGCGGACGTCTCGCCGATGCACCGTACTTTGTCACCTACGAGCGTATGGAGGTCTCGTGGCGCCTGGCGGTTGCCGAAGTCGATCGGGAAGCCGTGATCGTCATTCAACAGGAAGACCGCGAGGGTCGGATCACACAATCCCTCGTGCGCCTGCATGTGTCAGCCCGTCGAATCGCTGGCATCACTGATTACTGGTACTGCCCGTGGATGCTTCCAGCCGCCGCGACCGTTCTCATCAACTAAGACTCCGTATCCTCGCGGCGCTCGCCTCCGTAATAGCAGCAAGAGATTCAACGCAGGAGCGATTCCATGCTGCTGGAAAACAAGATTGCCGTGATCTACGGCGCCGGAGGTGCGATCGGGAGCGCCGTCGCACGCGCCTTCGCGCGCGAAGGCGCCAGGCTTTTTCTCGCCGGGCGGCACGGCGCCTCGGTCGAAGCGGTGGCGCGGGATGTCATCGCCGCCGGAGGATCAGCCGAGGCGGCGGAAGTCGATGCTCTCGACGAGCAGGACGTGGACGGGCATCTGCAATCCGTGATCGACAAGTCTGGGCGCATCGACGTCTCGTTCAACGCCGTCGGCATGCCGAATACGAAGATTTTGGGTGTGCCGCTGGTCGCCCTCGATGTCGAGCAGTTCCTTCTACCGATTGCAATCTACGCGAGGTCGTACCTTCTGACCGCCCGACTGGCGGCGCGGCGGATGGTCGCGAACAGATCGGGAGTGATCATGACCGTTACCGCGCTCCACTCGCGCATGGGCATCCCGTTGGTCGGAGGCTACGGTCCCGCGATGGCCGCCAAGGAGGCACTCACTCGAGATCTGTCTGCCGAGCTCGCACCTCATGGCATTCGCGTGGTTGGTCTGCGCCCGCAGGCCATGCCGGAGACACCCACGATCAAAGACGCGTTCGAGCCTCGCGCCAGGGCAGCGGGAATGACGTGGGAACAGTGGCAAGAATTCCTCGCAAGCAGAACCCACGCTCGACGACTCATGGGCGTCGAAGAGCTGGCAAACATGGCGGTATTCGTGGCTTCCAATCGGGCAAGCGGGATGACCGGAACCATCGTCAACTTGACCATGGGGAGCCTGGATGACTAAGGCCTTTCTCCGTTCCAGCGCGGCTTAACGATTCTGGTTGGTCCGCTGGGCGGGCTCGAAGAGCTCGATCGGATTGCCGTCGGGATCTTCCACCTGGATCTGCCGTCCGCCCGGACCGGCCTCCATTTGATTGCGAAACTTCACTCCGCCTTTCTTTAGTACGCCTATCAGCGCCGGAAGATCGATCACGCGCAGGACCACTCGATTCCACCCACCAGGCTCCTGGGTCTGACCATCAGGCAGCGGCCGGGATCCCGATGCTCCTGGCCCACTGAGGAGCAGCGTTACCCCTCCAAGCGATACGCTGGCGAATGCGGGGAGCTGCTGATGTTCCAGCGTGAATCCGAGATGGCTCGTGTAGAAGGCGGCCGCGCGGGCAACATCCTTCACCTGGTAGCGCACGCCGTGCACCGTGACGATGCCATGTGTGCTCGCATGCTCGACGTCACTCGTCACTGCTGACATTCCTTTGTGCGTCTCGCTCATCACAACCTCCTGAGGTCATGCGTCATCCACAATCCTCGCCAACTTCCTCCATCAACCCGAAGCTCGTGTGAACAAACAGCTCACCTGCGGGGGCGTGCCGGCGACTCGAGGATCTCAGCTTGCATCTGGCGCGGCGCAGACGTGTTGCTCAGTCTCTACCGCGAATGTTGGCACGAGCCGAGAGGAGGTTGGCGTCAGCCGAACGTGAAGGCGTACGCCTCGACACCAGCATCCAGAAATTCGATTGCGAAGGTTCGATCGACGATCGGCCGTTGTTGTCGGAGCAGCTGATAGAGCCGCTGTTCAACTGCCGTTCCGTTGCCGGCCTCGTCGACGTCCAAGCCATGGGCTGCGCCCGGCGGTTGACCATCGATGGTCACACGAAAACGGACTGGGTTCCCCGGCCGTGGCGGACCCATGACGAGATGGAGGTCGCGCGCGTGAAAGCGGTTCACGATCTGACCGGACGCTTTGTTCAAGACCGCCGCCTGCGAGCCCATCGTCCATTCGCCCGCGAGCGCCCATTCGTAGAGCGACAATCGCGTCGGTGCCGAATAGACCCGGCGTCGATCCGTGTCTGCCCCACCACGCGACGCGAAGTTCGCCGTCCGCTCGTACCCGAGATAATTTTCGGGAGACCGTAAGTTTTCCCAGTCAGCCGCCGCTTCGAAGCCGCTGCCAGCGACTGACACGGTGCCGTCGCCGATACCAGTGACGCCGGCGTCCGCCAGCAATCGTTGAATGACCCTCTCGGACTTTTCGTACTCCCCTTCGCCGAAATGGTGCTCGCGAATGCGGCCTCGCGCGTCGAGGAAGTACAGGGCCGGCCAATACTGGTTCCTGAACGCGCGCCAGATTGCGTAGTCGTTGTCGATGACGATCGGATACTCGATCCTCATCGGCTGTATGGCACGGCGGACGCTATCGACGTTCTTTTCGAAGGGGAACTCGGGTGTGTGCACGCCAATCACGAGAAGCCCTTGCGTGTACTTCTGCGCCCACGCGCGAACGTATGGCAGCGTGCGCAGCCAGTTGATGCACGTATAGGTGCAGAAGTCGACAACGACGACCTTCCCGAGCAAGCTCTCCGCCGACAGGCGTGGCGAATTGAGCCATTCCGTCGCTCGGCCGATGGCAGCCAGCTCACGTGGCAGGCGATTCTGAGCCTCCGCCGCGAATATGCCGAGGTGCGCGGCTGCCATCGTTATCGTCACGCTGCCCAGAAAACGCCGGCGCTCATGGTCAACGCCCTCGGCCATGTCATCGCGCTTCATCGCTACCGCTGATCTCCTGGACCAGATGAAACCAGAGGGGCGACGCCGGATCTATCAGACGAAGGTATCGATCGCAACTTCGTACGGTCGGGCTCCCGCCTGATCAACCATGGCCAAGACCGACACGTCCTGAGGATATCGTGATAGACAAGCGTGGTAACCATCACGAGGGGGGACACTTGGGCCAGGAATTCGACGTCGTATGTCTCGGTGGCGGCGTCGCCACAGAGGCGATCGCGGCTGGCCTTCGGGACAGCGGGTTGACGCTCGCGGTCGTCGAGCGAGAGCTGGTCGGGGGCGAGTGTGCGTACTGGGGGTGCATGCCTTCCAAGACGTTGCTTCGCTCGGGCGAAACGTTGAGCGAGGCCGATCGCGCGCGCACGTTGGCTGCCTCTCGCGTGGACTGGACCGTCGACTTCCCCAAGATCTCCAAGCGTGTGCTCTGGATGTCACGCGATCTCGACGACAGCCGTCCCGCTGCTGCGCTGGAGAAAACCGGGGCCAGGCTCTTTCGGGGCGACGGGACACTGACGGACCTGCGTACGGTTGTGGTCCGCCTGCCATCGACCTCACTCGGGTCAGGGAGGGCGGACACGACAAACCTTAGGACCGAACAGCTCGTTGCGCGACGCGCAGTGGTAATCGCTAACGGCAGCACCGCGGCGATCCCTCCCATCCCGGGCTTGGACGCCGTCGAGTTCTGGACCAACCGCGAGGCGACGATACCAAAAGAACTGCCGGCCTCGCTCGCAATCCTTGGCGGCGGTGCGATTGGCGTCGAACTAGGCCAGGCGTTTGCGCGGCTCGGCTCAAGGGTCACTGTGATCGAAGCCGCACCGACGTTCCTTGGTCACGAGGAGCCAGAAGCCGGTGCCGTGCTTCGGTCACACCTCGAGACGGACGGCATCAGGTTGATGATCGGGGATCCCGCCGTCGGCGTCGGAAAGGCATCCGGGGACTCATCGCGTCCCCTCTCGGCCGTCGACATCCACTTGAAGTCGGGAGGTGTCGTCTCGGCCGATCGCTTGCTGATTGCCACGGGCCGCCGCCCCAACGCGGAGGCGTGGCGCGCGACCGGGCTCGCACAGGCGGACCACGGTTGGTTGAAGGTCGATCCCGCGACGCTCGAAGCGCAAGCCGGGGTGTTTGGCGCGGGTGACATTACCGGACTTGGTGGGTTCACCCACCTCGCCCACTATCACGGTGAGGTGATCGCGCGGAGACTGCGCGGCATTGACGCACGAGCCGATCACACGGCTGTCCCTCGTGTGACCTTCACCGATCCCGAGATCGCGTCGGTCGGGCTGTCGGAGTCAGCCGCCCGCGCAAAAGGCATTGACGTCATCGTCGCCAATGCCGATCCGGGCGAGAGCGCCCGCGGCTACATCCATGACTTTCACAAAGGCGCGATCAAGCTTGTCGGTGACCGGGCGCGCGGGGTGCTGATCGGCGCGACGCTGGTGACGCCGCGTGCGGGTGAGATCGTGGGCGAGCTCGTGCTCGCGATCAAGTTCGCCACGCCGCTGCAGGCGCTTGCCGACGTCATCCATCCATTCCCGGCTTTCAATCGCGTGCTTGGCGCAAGCCTCAACGAGCTCGCCGCGAAGGTGGACTGAACAAAGCCGGCAGCCTTGACGTATAAGTAATTACTTATTAGAATCCGCAGTCGCATGAGAGCGTCTGCAGCCACTGCCGCTCCGCCGGTCGATGTCTTCCGCGCCGTCGCCGATCCCACTCGCCGCGCCATTCTCGATCGGCTTCGCGCCACCGAGTTGTCGGTCAACGATCTTGCCGGACCGTTCGACATGTCGCAGCCGGCCATCTCGCAGCACCTGCGCATGCTGCTCGATGCGGGCCTGGTCGAAGCGGAGCAGATTGGACGGCAGCGGCTCTACCGGCTGAACGCGCAGCCGCTGCGCGAAGTGTTTCAGTGGTCGGCTCTCTACCGGCATCTGTTCATCGATCCGGCCGGACACGCCTGGCGCATCTCCCCACGGGCGCGTCCGACGCGGAAACAGACTCGCAAGAAGTAATCGACCCAGTCGAGATCAGGAGGAGTGATGGCAATCAAAGGCGCACGTGCGGAAGACGGCCGCGTTACCCCGCATCTGATGGTTCGCGGTGGAAAAAAGGCAGTGGCGTTCTACACACGCGCGTTCGGCGCGACAGTTCTGTACGAATCGGCCATGCCCTACGGCGACGGCATCCATGCGCATCTGCAGGTCGGAAAGACCATGATCATGATCACCGACGAGCAGCCGCCCTCGCCCGACGGCATCATGCTCGGCGTGGCGGCGCCCGAAACGCTCGGGGCAACGACGACGATCCTCGAATACTACGTCGACGACGTGGATGTCGCGATCCAACGCGCGATCGACGCCGGCGCCAAACCGATGATGCCGGCGACCGACGGGTTCTTCGGCGACAGGTTCGGATGGGTGATGGATCCGTTTGGTCATCTCTGGGCGCTCGGGACGGTCAAAGAAGAACTCACGCCGGAACAGGTTCACGAACGCATGACCGCATACAAGCGGTCTTAACGAGACGCATAGATGCTCAAACACCCCTTCACGTTTCTGTGCTGTTTTCCCATCGCCCTGTTCCCATCGGGGGAGCAGTCCGGTGACGTTTGTTTCGGGCTCAGTTATGCCGACATCAAATGCCCTCCTCGCCTCGCGAGCCGGGAGTAGGAGCCGGTGTCACCTCATGCGGGATGCGGCCTGAATAGAGGTTGACTAACAACCAGGGCTTCGCCTTCAGCAAGGCGACGATGGGCGGCGGCGGGAGATCCCTGGACGCGTTTCGCGCGCGGGCGGGCGACTCCGGCCACACGAACGGGAGCTCGATGTAGGCGTCGGGCCCTTGCGCGGTGGCCAGGATGTCGAGCGTAGCGCGCAAGACGGCGCGCTGACCATCCGCGTCGTGCGGCTGGCCGAGCGGCCGGCCCATCGGATGACTGATGCCGGCCAGGCGGGGCACACCGACAGCACGGGTCAGTTCGGGAATCATCGAAAGGGCCACTGTCGAAAAGCCGCTCACTTCGAAGATGTTTTGTACCAGTCCCACGGACCGGCAACAGAAAGGTCACGCAGGCACCAGCACAACCGCGTCGACGTCATCGGCATGCATTCGATCGGCGAGCGCCGGCGCGGTTTCTTTGACGAGCACCGCCGGGTCCAGGATGTATCCCATGAGCGAATAGTGTCTGGGCGCCGCCTGGCCCACGAGGCCCTCGCTGGCAAGCTCGATGAGCCGACGCATGGGGAGCACGACATCGAGATCCGCCTCCCCAAAGCGCGGATCGATGTGCATGTGGTACAGCCTCACGTCCTGCTCTGTCGTGCCGAGCGGGATCACACGAAAACTCGGATCGCCCCACCACGGATCGCGTCTCTCGCGTTTCTGGTCAAATGGCTGGTCATCGTTGCGCGCGATGCCGGCAGTCGAGACGAGGGCGATGGTGCACTCGCGCAGCGGTTTTGCGAGCGGCGTGAAGGGGATGACGCCACGCTGCTGACGAGCGGCCCACGCCTTCATCACCTGACGTGTCCCAAAATCCAGGAAGCGATACGAGTCGATGCTCATCGTTCTGCCTCACGGCGGAGCGCCTGGCCTCGGATTTACACGGGCAGTCCGCCAGCGAGTTTGAGGATCCATCGCATGCACTTGTGACCCAGGTCGACGTTCGCGCCGTACATCATCGGGCAGGCACCAGCGATCACGCTGATGTCGTGACGGCGGCAGTAGTCGACGGCTTTGGGCGAGACGCTCGTACCCTTTCCCACCGATTGGTGCATCCACACGCGGCGGACTCCGGCGTCGCGGCAGTCGTGCACGATCCGCTCGGTGAGCTCGGGTCTGGTGAGGATCACCACGCCATCGACGCCGCCCGCGATTGATTGCACGTCGGGGTAACAGCGAACGCCCTCGAAGCTCCGCATGTGCGGATTTACCGGAAACACATCGTGCCCGCTCTTCTTCAACCGGCGATAGATCAGAGTGCCGGCAGGATGATGTTTCTTGTCGCGCGAGACGCCCGCAATCGCGATGCGCTTCTGAGCGAGGAAGTCGTCGACCCTGGCTTCAAGAGTTGTTGGCGTCACGGGTTCCTCCCTCCTCTTGCAAATCTCTTACTTACCGAGACAGGGAATCTGTCTGCCTGATCTCGACGGCGGTCGAACAACCGGCTCTGTGTCCGAGGAATAGTTCGCGCCGCCGGGAAAGATTCAGCGATCCGGTTCGAAGCGGGAACGGGAGTTGCTATTCCTTCCGGAGCTGAGATCGTGGTTGTGAGCGCTTTGTCAGGCGCAAACGACTGAGTCGCAAGGGACTGTTTGACCTCGTTTGACGCGCGTGGACTCGACGTGTTGAAGAGTCCCACGGCATTTCGCGATCAGAGTGTCAGCGAGTGGGGACTACACCGTCCTGTTCGACTCCATCTACCTGGGGCGCGTTACGCTTCTTCTGGCCTTCGTGGCGTTCGGCCAGCGATCTGGCGACGAACGTCAATTTCGGACGGCCCTGGTGATCAAGTTCTAACGAGATTCACCCCCCAGGATCTCGGCGTTCGACTGTTCCGCAACCTGTCTTACCCACGCCATCTGCAACTCTTGCCGCGCTGTGATGAAGACGGCGTACCGATCTCGGGGACGTGAGTTCTTGAACTCCACAATCGGGACCGACGCGCTTTGAATTCCCGGCTGCCCGCGCATGGCTTGAGCAAATGCGAACGCCCGGTCATGTGGGCCTTTGATATCGAACCTGTACTCGAATGTCGGAGCAACCCGATCTTGAGACGGTGGCGCCGCAGCGCTGACGACTGTCTTTGAGCCGCCGGGCACATGAAGATGTTTGACCAGATCTTGACTGCGCCAGGTGCTCGATCGCCTGGCACTCTCATGCGCACCGTACCAAAGCGGGAGGACGTGCTCTCGTATTTGTTGATGGGAAAACCGCTGGTCGCCGCGATCCGCCATGATGACGAGATCCCACCTGACTCGAAAGGACACGACGTCGCTGACCTTGGAGAAATCCGGCTGGTACAAGCCCCAGTGCACGGGACAGCTCAGGAGGACGAGTTGGCGAATCTTGACGTGATGGCTCGCCAGCATCGCGACGTTGGCGCCGTGACTGTGCGCGAAGAGATCGAGCTCGGACTGGCCATGAGCGCGCATCCACGCCGAGAGGTTTTGCACGGCTTCTGACCGTGCGAAATCGTTCCAGCCACCAGACCATCGGTAGTAGTCGGGTCCGCTGTACACGTTGGGCCGCGGGCCCTTTCTCAAATACTCATGGAAGTCGCCGGTCCCCGGCTTCCACCATTCCTCGAGGTGTCTTCCGACCGGCACGAACAGTGTGCCGTGAACGATGCAGGTCACGTCGTCGGTGGATCTCACTCGCGTCACCGCAGGGACGTCTCGCGATTGCCAGAAACGCGCGGTCGCCTCCCGGACACGTTGATGTACTTGCCACACGAGCCATCGCCAGGTGCGTAAGCTGTGGTCGTTGCGCATCAACCCCGTCGTGGCGATCGCACGAACCAGCGCGGATGGACTACGCATCGCCGCTGTGACGAGCGTCCACGTCGCGGCGTACGATGTATCAACCAGATCCAAGGTTGAAACCGCCGCGGCCACGCGCACGAGTTCGTCCGGACCGACAAGCGATGCAGCGAGCAGACGCAGCGCTCCGTCTGCGTTGCCATACTCAGCGGGACGCCGATAGAGATCTTCAGCAGCTCTCCACTGCAGTTCATCCGCCCCGGCTTCCAGAGCCTGACGCCGCGCTTCCTCGAGCACACGATCGAAGCGTGCTTCGGGGACCGGCTCCTCCACGGGCCGCAGCTCCGGCAGTGGAAACGGCGCCGGGTCCCGCAGCGTCTGGAGAAGCCCCGCGTACTTCGGTTTGAGGGCAATGCCGAGGGCCAGCAACAACGCCGCTTGCGAGTACGACGCTGACTCACCGCCCTCTCGAAACGCATCCGGACACGGAATCGGGTCGACGATGTCCTCGTCGTGCATCGATCAGCACTCCGCTTCGTTTATCCAGCTCGCACGATTGTCCGTCGATCGACCTTCGCCGCAAAATTCCCGGCGCGTAACAGCCTGGGCGACACCTCGCCATTCCGAAGGACGGCGAAGAAATCCTCGAGCCGATGTCGATTCTCGGCGGCGCTGCAAGCGTCTCAGATCACGGCCGCTGTCCGTCTGCCCGTGCCGCCCACCGTGTCCAAGGAATCCGCCAACAAGAATCGCGTCGTCGCTTCCGCGTACGACTCCGGCGCGGTCGTCATTCCCTCATGGGCCTGCCCGGCGAGCGTGTCGATGTGGACGTTCGGCAGAACTGCAGCGAGCGCATCGGTCACGTAGAGATCTCGCGGGCTCTCGGATCCGACTTGCAGCATCACCGGCACACCGAGCGCAGCGAACAGGCGCGGATCGAAACGGTACGCGCACAACGCACGCAGATCGTGCAGCGTCGCGGGCGCGTCGGCAATGATCGGTAACCAGAGGTCGGAGGCGCGAACGGCTTCGAGTTCCTGAGTCGGCACGTGCAGCGTATTCGCGAAGAATGCAAAGGCAAACTGATCCCACGCGCCGGCGGCCGCGAGCGTTTCGAGCGCCGCGAGCGCATCTGGCTTGATCGCGTGAGGCCAGATCGGCTCGTAGAGCACGAGCTTATCGATCCGATCGGGCAGGTGCGCCGCCGCAAGCAACGCGCAATGGGCGCCGTACGAGTGTCCAAGTAAACGGACCGGAACGCCAATCGAGCGAATGACGTCGGCCACGTCCCGCGCCTCGTCTTCCAGCGTGTGGCGTTCGGTCACATCCGTGGCGCCACGCCCTCGCCGCGCGATCGCATAGACGGTGAACTGCCGCTGGAACAACGGTGAGACGAACGACCAATTGGTTTCGTGATCGCTGAACCCGCCGTGCACGAGCACGAGCGGCGGGCCGCTCCCCGCGACTGAGTACGACACCGTGGTACCCGCAGAGCCTGTGATAGTCTTCATTGCGCCCTCCCGAACGGAGCGGAGGCGCCTACCAGCTTGTCATCCAGCGGCTTTCTCCCCCGTTCACAGTACGGGCGTGAGGGAGCGCCTCCCGATGTGAGGACCGAGCGGAGGGGACGTGGCTGCCGCAACCATCGCGTTTGCGCCATTCGACAATCTCTCAGGCGATTCGACCCATGACTACTTCGCGCGGGGATTCGTCGAGGACATCGCGACCGAGCTCGCGAGATTTGGGGCCGTCGAGATCCTTCATCCGAATACGGTCTGGGCATCCCTCATGCGTGGCGGCACTGCTGACCGGCACGTTCCCGCCGACCACATCGTTCACGGGAGTGTTCGACGCGCCGGACAAGCCGTGCGGGTCAGCGTGCAACTCGTGGAAGTGGCGAACGGCCGGCAAATCTGGGCCGATCGCTACGACGCCACCGCTGCGGACTTGCACGCCGTGCAGGACGCCATCGCCGCACGAATCGCGCGCACCCTCGCCGTCGAGGTCGAAGAGGCTCGGCTGAGCATCGCGCGGCGTGCGCCGCTCGCCAGTCTCGACATCTACGATTGCTGGCTGCGCGGGCTCGAGTGTGTCCGGAACGGAACCGTCGAAGGCGATGCGGAGGCGCGATGCTACTTCGAGCGGGCGCTCGAGATCGATCCCGCCTACGCTCGCGCCTACGCCGGCCTGTCACTGACCCACTTCAACGAGTGGAGTTGCCAGGCGTGGGAAAAATGGGACGAGAAGGAGCGCCTCGCCCACGATTACGCGCAGCGTGCGGTCGCCCTCGACAAGAACGACGCGATGGTGCAGGTCGTGCTCGGTCGAATCCTGGTCTATCGCCGCCGATACGACGAGGCCGCGCACCATCTCGAACGTGCCCTGATGCTCAATCCCAACGACACCGACGTGCTCGTGCACGCCGGCCTCTTGCAGGCCTACTTGGGCGATCCGGAGGCGGCCCTGGCGATTGCGAACAAGGCGATGCGTCTGAATCCGGCGTACCCGCCGTGGTACGCGGCGCCTGCCGGGCTCGCCCTCTTCATGCTCGGCCGCGACCGCGAATGCCTCGAGATCATCGCGAGGGCGCCGACCCGGATGTTCGTCGACGTTGCGGCGTTCGCCGCCGCCTCTTCGGCTCTGAACGGGGATATCGCGGGTGGGAAGCGTTACCTTCAGGAGTTTCTCGAGGATTTTCAGGCGCGAATCGGGTTCGGCCGCCCCGCCGAGGCGGGCGAACCGATGCGATGGCTGCTGCACGTCAACCCGTTCAGGCGGAGCGAGGACGGAGAGCGCCTGGCTCGTGGCCTGGCGCTCGCCGGGCTCGAGGCCGATCCGGACGAAGGACGCGCTGACGCCATCCCCGTTCCGGTGACGCCCGATCTCGCTCGAGCGACATTTCGCAAGGACGGGGCATTATGGACGTTGGCGTTCGGCGGGTCGTCGGTCAAACTCACGCACCAGAAGGGCTTTCGCGATCTCGCGCAACTACTGGCGCGGCCTGGAACGGAGCTGCATTGCCTGGAGCTGGCAGACCGCCCCGCCGAAACTGGTGGCGACGTTCCGGTGCTCGACGAGCGCGCACGCCGGGAGCTCAAAGCACGGGTGCGCGAACTCCAACAGGAGATCGACGAAGCCGATGCCGCGCATGACGTTGGCCGTGCCGAGCGCGCTCGCGAAGAGCTCGATCAGCTCGTGGAGCATCTCTCAGGAGCGCTCGGCCTCGGCGGGCGTGCGCGGCCGCTCGGCAGCGCCGCCGAGCGCGCCCGATCGGCCGTGACCTGGCGCATTCGAAACTCCATCAAGAAAATCACGTCCGCACACTCCCGCCTGGGTCGTCATCTGGAGAACAGCGTACGCACCGGGACGTTCTGCGTATACGAACCGGAAACACCGACAAGTTGGGTGCTCTAAACCAGTAACGGCCTTCCCTTGCCCCTTCCAATGTAAGTCCACCACCTTACGCCCATGGGATGAAGTCTGAACGTTACCTAACGGACCACGTTCAGAAGTCTGAACGTTACCTAACGGACCACCTAACGGACCACGTTCAGGGCTGCGGAGGAGTCCCATGATGTGCACCGTTGTACCAAGCATAGAAGAGGCGTTCACGTCGCGACTGTTGCAGTCCACCGTACACGCGCTGGAGCTTTACGGCGTTTATCTGGGCAAGGAGCTCGGCCTGTATGCGGCGCTGCACTCATGCGGGCCGCTGACGGCAAGTGAGCTCAGTCGTGAAGCGCGAATTGCCCCGCGCTACGCACGCGAGTGGCTCGAGCAGCAGGCGGTTGCGGGCGTGCTGGTCGTGGATCGACTCACGGCAGCCGCCGACCAGCGCCGCTACCGCTTACCGAACGAGCACGTCAACGCGCTGGTCAACGAAGAGCACCCGAACCACCTCGCACCTCTCGCGCAGATGGTCGCCGGGATCGGTGGCGCACTCGAGCAGGTCGTGATGGCATATCGAAACGGCGCCGGGGTCCCGTACCCGATGTATGGCGAGGCATTCCGTAACGGCCAGGCCGGCATCAACCGTCCGGCATTTCTCGTCGACCTCGTCGAGCGATGGATTCCCGCGGCGGCCGACGTGCACGCTCGACTGCTGTCGTCGCCGCTGCGTGTCGCTGACGTCGGATGTGGCGCGGGCTGGTCGACGATCGCCATGGCACGCGCCTTTCCGAAGGCGCAGGTCATTGGATTCGACGCGGACGAAAGCTCCATCGCCGATGCGAAGGCGAACGCGGCGACGCAACGGGTCGCTGTCGAGTTCGAGACTCGTGACGCGGAGACGATCCCCGAGGTCGGCCCGTTCGATCTGATTCTGGTGCTCGAGGCGCTCCACGATATGGCTCGTCCGTGCGAGGTGTTGCGGTCGTTGCGCCGCGCGCTTGCCCCAGGTGGAGTGGTCATCGTCGCCGACGAGAAGGTTGCCGAGCGATTCAACCCGCCCGGCGATGAGATCGAACGTCTGATGTACGGCTGGAGCATCGTCCACTGTCTTCCCGTCGCGCTGTCGGATTCGCCTTCGGCCGCAATCGGTACGGTGATTCGGAGCGAAACTATCCGGGAGTTGGCAGCGGCGGCCGGCTTCGCGGGCACCGACGTGCTCCCGGTGGACGCCGGCTTCTTCCGCATTTATCGCCTGAGCCCGCAATAAAGCTGTCCGGAGTCTGCTCGTGGGAAGCGGCCGGACGCTCTCGTAGAGGCGGTCTTTAGACCCGCCTGGCCAGTCTGTAGACCCGCCTGGCCGATCCCACGGGCTTGGGTCACCTGTGAATCGAAGAAGGAGTTCTCATCATGCTTGGCGTCACTGGCGGCGCCGGCAACTATGTCGGATTCGTGGGTGAGCAGCGGCAGACGTTCCTCGGATTCAATGCGACGGGCGGTGTCAACCTGCGCGTCACCTTCGTTCTGTATCCCGTCGCGCAGTGAGCACGCGTGGCTGCCATGCGCAAATCGTGGTGCGGGGCGTTCCGCTACGCATCCACTCACCATGATTCGGGCACGCCTCCAGCTATGGCGTGACCCGATACCTGTCTCGCGGATACAGCGTCGCCTCTCGCACGTTCTGCAACCCGAGAATTTGCGCCGTCAAGCGTTCGAGACCAATGGCGAGCCCTCCGTGCGGCGGCATGCCCAGCTCGAACATCTTGAGGTGACTTTCGAACGGAGCCGGCGAGATGCCGCGCTTCCCCAGCGCGCGTTCGAGATCACTGCGGCGATGGAGCCGTTGCCCTCCCGTCGTGATCTCGATTCCGTTGAACAGCAAGTCAAACCCCGCAGCCGTCGTTTCCGTGCGGGGGTGGGTGTAGAACGGCCGCGCAGCGAGCGGGAAACCCAACACGAACACCGCGGCGACACCGTGGTCGCGTTCAGCAAGCCGACAGAGCTGTCGCTCGGCCTCGGGATCGAGGTCGTCCGCAAGGTCGGCCCGGGACAGCCGCTCCAGGCATTCGTCAAATGTCCAGATGGGCACATCCAGCATCGATGGAAGCGGCGCGGAACGATATCGCCCAAGCACGGCCCCGTGGTGGTTATTGAGTTTGTCGAAGATGTACGAGAGGAGCTCTCGTTCCACCTGGATGACGTCCTCGGGACCGTCGATGAAGCCGATCTCGAAGTCGAGCGAGTAGTACTCCGTCAGATGACGGCTCGTGGCATGCGGTTCTGCCCGATACACGTGGCCCGTTTCGAACACGCGCTCGAAGCCCACGACGCCGTGTTCCTTGTAGAACTGCGGGCTCTGCGCAAGATAGGCGACCCGATCGAAATACTTGATCTCGAAAAGGTTCGTCCCTCCTTCGGTGCCGCTGGCGACAATCTTGGACGAGACAATCTCCGTGAAGCGCTGCGACGTCAGATAGTCCCTGAAGTACCGCAGAATCGCGGCCTGGATCCGGAAGATGTCGCCCACACGATCGTTGCGCAACGACAGTGGCCGGTAGTCGGTCAGGATCTCCAATCCAACTGCTGACACATCAGACGAAGACGTGAACGGCAGGAGGTGGCCGGCCCGATTCAATATCGTGGCGCTCGCAATGTCTATCTCGATGCCGCCTCGCGCTCGACCGTCTCGTCGAACCACACCCCGCAGCTCGATGGCGTCATCTACCTTGGGCCGAAGATCGTGCAACACTTCCGTCGGCGCAACGCATTGCACGTCTCCGGAACAGTCGCGCATGATGATGAAGGTGGTCTTGGCCAGAACACGAAGGCGGAAGACCCAGCCGCGCAGCAGCACGTGCGAGCCGACGAGGGACGGGAGATCGGCGGCGAGAGTTCGATGGATGGCGGACACAGCAGCTCACCTTTCGTAGACTGCTGGAACCGCCAGGAATGGAGGAAGGCGGCGATGCCATCCAGCTTCCGCCTCGACGCGCGTGCACACCGAGACGGCGCTCACTTCGTGCAGTGTCGTTGCACCGACGTTCCTTCCTAATAGGGCCTGTCGCCAATTCGACGACTTCCGGTTCGGGAGGACCTCTCGGAGGGGTCTGTCCTCGTCGACGAGTTCGATTTCGATTGTATAACAGGCTATCTGCTCAGGGCTTCGACCACGCTCGGAATCGACAGGCGCTACTTCGTCGACGTGATCCGAAGATTCGCAAAATCACCATCGCTGCCGTTCCCCGTCCAGAGACCTACCATGCCTCGTTGGTATGGGCCGAGTTTTCGGACCTCCAGGGTGGGCGGCGTGACCTCTCCGACATAGATCCGAATCTTTTCGCCGTCGACGACAACTCGGAGCCGCACCCATGCAATGGGACTGATTGATCCGTCGACCGGGTTCTCGAACTCCTCTGGAAAGTCCTGCCGGAGTTTCGGCCAGTCGTAATCGGGTAGCGCGATGTACTGCACCGCGTGCATGTGCCTGACCGGATCGGTGCTCCGGAAGTTGAACGGTCTCAGGTAGACCGCCTCGTATGCCTCGTCATCCCGTCGATGGAAGGCAACGCCCAGGAAACTTTGCTGGAACACATCACGGCCGCGAGTCTCCAGCTCAATCGTGCCTTGACCGAAATCGCTGCCCTCAATCCACGCGACACCGTTTCCCCCGCGCTCTGACAGGTGAATGCCGTGCGTCCCTGAATCGGCGTGACTTCACGATTCACTGCCTTCAGCTTTCCACCAGCTAGTCGTTCGGCGAGATCGATTTGTTGTGTCCCTGATTGTTGCGCCTGCGCCCCTAAATCGGTCGGCGTGATGCTGGATATCCAAAAGAGAATGACACTGCCGGTCGTACACGTCTTCGATGCACGCATACGTCGCCTTCATTCGACTCGCAGAGCGGCAATCGGATTGATGCCCAGGGCGCGACGCGCGGGCACGTAGCAGGCGAGCAGCGCGGCCGCGGCCAGGCTCACAGTCACGAGGGCGAAGGTGAGAGGATCGGTCGGCGACACTCCCCACAGCAAGCCTTGAAGGATTCGCGTCACCGCCAATGAGCCTGTCACACCAACAGCAAGGCCAATGCTGATCAGAATGAATCCTTGGCGGAGGACCAGGCGCAGCACGGCGCTCGTACTCGCCCCCAGCGCTCGGCGGATGCCGATCTCCTGCGTCCGTCGTCCGACACCGTACGCGACCAGGCCGTAGACGCCAACGATGGTGAGGACAGCGGCGATGGCCGCGAACGCACCGAGGAGCATCAGGTATTGCTCCCACGATGCCAACTGCTCCGCCATCGCGTCTTCCATCATTTTGATGCCGTAGATCGGCTGGCTGCGGTACACCTCGCTGACAGCCGAGCGGAGAGAGCCGACCAGTGGCTGCGGATCGGTGCTCGTACGCACCAGGTAGGTCATCGTCAGGCGCGGCGATTGAAACCATCCGCGGGAGGCCAACGGCAACTGCGCGTCGGGCACGAACACATGCGGCGCAAAGTCGCGCTGCCGGCTCGTCTCGCGTACGTCGGCCACGACGCCAACAACCTGCCGCGGTGGATCGTTCACGAAATCGATCGTGATCTCTCGACCGATGGGATCTTCGCCAGGCCAGAGCCTGCGGGCCAGCGTTTCGTTGACGACGGCAACCTGCGTCGACGCCAGCGAGTCGCTCTTGGTGAACTCGCGCCCGCGCACCACGGCAACGCCAAGTGTCCGGAAGTAATCGGGGCTGACAGGAAACCATCCGATTGGCTCGCTGCCCTGATCCGCGGCTTGCGGCTGCCCTATTGCCGACACACTGATTTGGAATTGTGCCGGGGTCGCAGGCGCAACAACGGACGCGGCGACGGACTGCACGCCGGGAACGGCGGACAGCCGTTCCTGAATCTGGCTGAAGATCTGGCTCACACGCGGACTGAACTTCATCGTGAAGAAGCCGCCTGCGTCCCTGCCGGTGGGGGTCACCATCTCGCCCAACGGCAGCCGTACCTGGAACGCGAGCAAATTCGTGGGATCGATGCCGGGTCGGTTCAAACTGAGACGGACAATCGAGTTGACGAGCAAGCCAGCGGCAATGAGCAGAACCAGGGCCACCGCCACCTGGCTGGACACGAGCGCACCACGCAGTTGGTGATGCGGCACTCCACCCACGCCAGTCGTGCGCTTGATCGCCGGCGTCGGCGTGCGTCGGGACACGGTCCACGATGGCAGCAAACCGAACAGGATGCTGCTTGCCGCTGATACGACGACGGCGAACGCCAACACACCTGCATCCAGGGTGATGCCGTCTGCTCGCGGCAACCACGTCATCGGGTTCTGTGCCATGAATGCGCGCAGGCCGGCAAATGCGAGCGCGACGCCGCAGACGCAACCGATACACGCCAGCAACACGCTTTCGGCGAAGAGTTGCCGCACGAGCCGCCCCCGGCTCGAGCCGAGTGCCATCCGCATCGCGAATTCCTGCTGCCGTGTCGAAGCGCGGGCCAGGAGCAACCCGATGACGTTCGCGCACGCGATCAGGAGCACGAGGGCGACGACACCCTGCAGCAGCAGAAGCGGCCTGCGAGCCCGCCACGTGTACGCGTCATATACGGGCTCGAGATGAATGCCCCATCCTTTGTTGGTCTGCGGAAACTCGCGTGCGAGATTGCCGGCGAGCACGTTCATCTCGGCTTGCGCCTGCTGCATTGTCACACCAGGCTTCAATCGCGCGGCGACGACGAGCATGCGGCTCGGGGACGCCATGGTGGCCTCCGACCACCGGCTCGCAGTCCAGAATTGCGTTTCTCCGTTGAGGATCTCGAACCCCTCGGGCATCACGCCAATAACAGTGGCCTCTTGCCCGTCGACTCGCACCAGGCGGCCGATCACGGTGGGATCGCCACCGAAGCGTTGCTGCCACAAGCGGTGGCTCAAAACCAGCTTCCGTGCGGCGGTCGCTGGGTCGTCGGCGTCAGTGAACCAGGTGCCGAGTACGGGTTGGACGCCAAACACCGGCGGGAACGTCGCATGCACACGCTGGCCGGCAACCGGCTCGCCGCCGGCGACGTCGTCGGGATCCACGGCAATGCTCGCCTGGATGCTCGACGTGGAACCGACAAACTCGAACGCCTGACTCCGGTCGCGAACAGCAAAGTAGTTCTGAAGCGTCGCCCCCGCGCGTTCGTCGGGCTCGTCCGACGGGCTGAACCACACGAGGACGATGCGATCGGGATTCCGATACGGCAGTTCGCGCACGAGCACAGCGTGCACGATGCTGAACGCCAGCGTGTTGGCGCCGATGCCGAGCGCGAGCGTCACGACCACGGTCACGGCAAACACAGGGGCACGCCGAAGCTGGCGCAGACCATGGAGCACATCGCGCCAGAACTCGTCGATCCACGCGCCATGACGAGCGGTTCGAACACGTTCCTTCGTCGGCTCGACACCGCCCAGTTGAATCATGGCGCGACGACGAGCCTCGGCAGGCGTTGTCCCGTCGCGGATTTGGTCGGCAGCAGCCATGTCGACGAACGACTGCAGCTCATCGTCCAGGTCCTGCTCGGCTTTATTCCGATGCGCGATCCAGCGCACGACCGAGGCCAGCCGATGGAGCAGCTTCATGCGCCCTCCAACACACTTGTGACGGCGAACGAGACACGATTCCAGCGCTCGCGCTGTTGTTCGAGCTGCCGCTTGCCGGCAGGCGTGAGGCGGTAGTACTTCGCGCGGCGATTGTTCTCGCTGGTCCGCCATTCGGCCTTCAACTTCCCGTCCTGCTCCAGGCGGTAGAGTGAGGGAAACAGCGACCCGGGATTGACGTGAAAGTGATCGTGACTGAGCACGGCAAGCCGCTGCGAGATGCCGTAGCCGTGCATCGGCTCGCGGGCCAATATCGTCAGGATCATCAGGTCGAGCGTTCCCTGCGGGACGTCCAGCTTCTCCACTGTGCTCCTTTACGCTGCTCCTTTAGCCAACCAAGATGAAGAATCGGATGATGGCACGGCTCCTTTAGGGTGTCAAGAGGAACCGCTCGAGCTCCCCCGCAGGCTCGCAGAGTGAGCGGAGAGCGCAGAGAAAAAATCAGCGCAGAGAACGCTGAGGGGCGGAGGGGCGCGGAGAGCTGCCACGCGTGACCGCCGGCCTACGGCCGGCCACATGGATCGCCGAAAGGCCGACCGCAAGCGCCCGATGAATGGTGTGGGCGTTTGCGGTCGGCCCTTTCGCGATCCATGCCGCGCGAAGCGCGGGTCACGCGTGGCAGCTTCCCCTCCGCGTACCTCTGCTCCTCGGCGAGCCCTGCGTTTTGTTTTACCCCGCGCCCTCTGCTCTCTCCGCGAGCTTTTGATCGGGGAAGCCATTCACCATCCGCCGAATCCCCGCCTTCATCGTGGGTGCGCCGAAGTTGAGTAACAGGCCAACAGGGTACTGTCCAAGTCGAAGGTACGTTTGAAGCTGTCGGGTGTGAATGGGCGCTATGGCTTCCTGTGCTTTCACCTCGATGAGGACACTGCACTCGACGACGATATCCGCGCGGAATCCGCAGTCGATCCTCACTCCCTTGTAGACCAGTGGTACGGCCCTTTGGCGCTCGATTTGGAGTTGATCCTCAGTCAGCTCGTACTCGAGACACGCGAGATACGCACTCTCGAGCAAGCCTGGGCCGAGAGCCCGGTGAATTCGAATGGCGGCGTCGAGCACGCTCGACGTCAGTCGATTCAACGTTTCTGCGGTAGCGGTCGTCGTGGACATGCCCACGACGTTGCAGCCGGCATGCCGAAGCAGATCGCTGCGGTTTCTGGCGCGTTTCGATCACAGGGGACGTGAAATGTTGCAGAAAACGAATAGCAAATGGAGCCTGCACGATGCGGAAAGTGCGATGTCGCTCGCAGAGTGAGCGGAGCGCGCAGAGCAACGATCAACGCCGAGAACGCGGAGGAGCAGAGGGGCGCAGAGCAGGCGCCACGGGTGACCCGCGCTGGATCGCAAACGCGACCGACACGTTTTTATCGCGCTTGCGAATCGCGGCCGTCCTCGGTCCACCAGCCGGCCGAAGGCCGGCATCACCCGTGGCGCCTCTGCGTAACCCTGCTCCCCGGCGTTCCCTGCGTTTTGCTTTTCCCCGCGCCCTCTGCTCGGCGCTCACTACGGCGGCCTGCGCCACATGGCTGGATCCAGCCTCCACACGCCGCTACAGCGACGGCATTCGCACCAGAGTCCGGTCATGCTGACACCAAGGCTCCGAACATCAGTGCTACTGCAGCGAAGGCACGACACTGGCTGTGAAGGATCGGTCGCACGCCGGCCGCCGCGCAGAACGCCGCGGCGATCCGGTATCAGCGGGTTGCGCCGATCGATCTCAGGCCACGTCTGAGTCACAGTCGGACCATATCTGGAGGACGGCCACCCGACTCACGAATTACTTCTTCGCGTCCTTGGAATAATCGAGGAACCCCAATTCCTTGCACGGATCTGGCTTGTACGGGAGATCCGCTACGCCAATCACGTCCGAGCCGGTGAACTGCCCCTTGAAGTACACGGGATCCTCCGCCGTGTAGCTGCGCGTCAGCAACATCTTGTCGGGATCGAGCGAGAAGCGCTCGACGACATACAGCTTGTCGCTGTTGAGGATCGGCGGCGACAAGACACCGGGCGCGAAGGCAACGGTGTCCACGATCAACACGTCCTTCTCCCAGCGGCCGATTGAGTGGCCGCCGCGGCTCCCCTTCATGTTCGCGGGATGACTGGTCATGTTCATGTGGATCGTTCGCGTGAACCCGAGTTGCCCGTACTGCAGGACGATCGTGTCTTTGTTCTGTGTGATGCGATTGACAGGACCATCGAATGCCCAGTCGAAGATGATGCTCGTCGTTTCGCAGCGCATGCGAGGATTGTTCTTCGAGAAGAGCACCACGAACTGTTCGGCACCTTTCTCGCCCTCAGGTGTGAGCTCGGCACCCTGAATGACGCGAGGACCGCCGCGACCCGCGCCGCGCGGCCCTCCGATTCGCCCTTCTCCCGGCTTGTACTGGCTGGCCGCGCTCAGAGGGACCAGGGCGCCGCCGCGGCCTCGCGGATCGGTCATCACGAGTTGCTCGGGCGCCCAGTCCCCCGTGATGTTCGGTTCTCCGGTCGGGCGCCGAGCCGCCCGCGTCGCCGTCGCAGGTGGTGCCCCTTTCGTGAGCTGCCCGTATCGATCCACGCGCTTGCCGTCCGCGAAGACGATGGTGTTCAAGTAGCACGACGTCGGGTCGTTGCGATCGGGTGAGCCTTCGAATGTCAGCCGCTCACCCTTCTTGAACATCTCCGGGCTCCAGCCCGATCGCCGAAGCACCGTGGCCGCGCGCATCTCACATCGATACTTGGTGACCTTACCGTCGGGACCCGTCACCTCGAAATAGATCCAGGAATGCGGGTTGACCAGGTCCAGTCCGGTGAACGTGCCGGTGAGCTTGATTTCCTTGGAGCCGTCGAAGGTCCCGCCACCATGATGAGCTGCGGCGGGCGCGACCAGCGACATGAAAGCGGCAAAGACGAGTGCGTCTCGAATCATGCTCGTGTCCTTGCAACCGGATCTTATAGGATGCCCCCCTGTTTGGGGGATACGGCGGCGCGGGCGGGGGATGCGCGTCGACGTACCGGGGTCGTAGACTCTGCGGCATGCAGCGCGGACAAGCTCCCGACGCCATCGACACGCGGTTGGTGTTCCGAATTTACAGCTGGATTGCGATTGCCAGCGGCCTGGTCGTGTTCAACTCCCCGCTTTTTGTCTTCCCCGCGTTGCTGAGCGAGAGGGGCCTGCCCGATGTCCCCTGGGGAAAGGTCGGGCTCGTTCTTCGCGATCCAAACGTCTGCGGCCACTGCGCAAGCCCGCTTTACGTCGGATGCGGCGGGCGCTCAGACAGCGCTGGAGCAAGTACGAACATCAGCGCGAGACGCGATGACAGAAATGGAGGCGATGATCTTCAGTTTCACGTTCGGCGACGACTGGGAACGTCCCTGGAACGCCATCGTGGCGTTATCGCGGCGATTACGGTTGCTCGCTATATCGCCGCCTGGCATCGCATCCGCGAGCACGAGGTCCTTGCATGAGCGCGTTGACATTGATCCCGAGGCATTGGTACTCGTGGGATTTCTTCGTGACCGACGACGACCGCCAGCTTGCCGAGTTCAATCTCTCGTCATGGCGCGAGAAGGGTGTCGTCTCGGTCGACGGCATCGACTACCGCCTCTATCGTGAAAGTTCCTTCGGCGATTTCGTCCTGGAGCATGCCGGATCGGTGATCGCGCGCGCGACGAAACCGAGCGCCTTCAGGCGCGAGTTCGTCATCAGGTACAAGGAACAACCTTACACGTTGCGAGCACAGTCGTTCAGTCGAACCTACATCGTCCTCGACGGCTCAACCGAAATAGGGTCGATTGCTCCGGAGAAGTGGTTCACCCGTACGGCGAACGTCGATCTACCGGACAACTGGCCCTTCCTGCTCAAGTCGTTCGCGATGTGGTTGACCATCATTCAGTGGAAGCGGGACGCGGGATAGGCTGAAAAAACGACCAACGCCCAAACTCCAACTCCCAACTCCCAAGGCGAATGCACACGATTTCCATTGCCCTGCTCGCCGCGGTTCGGGCGGTGGCCGCGGGGCGCACCACATCGATCCTCACTCGGCCAATTGCTGCACACCGGTCCTTCCGCCGACGACCTCACACCGCGCGAGCGCGACGTCCTTCGCGAGCTTGCGCTGGGCCATTCGAATCGCGAGATCGCCGCAACCCTCGATATCGGCGACGAAACCGTGAAGACCCACGTCGCCAACCTGCTGGGAGAGCTTGGCGTCGAGAATCGGGCGCAAGCGATCGTTCAGGCGTTCAAGCGCGGCCTCGTATCGCTTGACGATCTGGGATGACAGAAG
>DASRJE010000168.1:0-30116 GCA_035649635.1 Vicinamibacterales bacterium
CGCAAGCGGCGCGATTGGGCTTCGCGGCGACGCGAGTACTGTCGACATCACCGTGAACGCCTCGTCTGAGCTGGCGCCGTGGTGGGATGAACAGCTCACCCGGAATGCCGCGACTCGACCCATCGGACGCGTGGAGGCCACAGCCCGAATCATGGGTTTGCTCTCCGACCCTACGGTGACGGTCGAGACCAACAGTGGCTCGCTGACGTGGCCAGACATGCAGGTCAGCGGCATCAAGGCGCAGGGCAGATACAGGCGTGGCCAGCTTTCGCTGACTGCGGCCACGCTCGACTTCGCCGGCGGAACCGTCGAAGCTCGTGGCGAGATCGTTCTCGACGACGCCCGCCGCGCGAGCCGCATTGAGGCGCGGTGGACGCAAGTCGACGCACGACAGGTTGCAGGCGCCGCCAGGCTCACTGGAATCATCGCGAACAGCGGGACCGCCGTGGTCGAATGGCGAGCTGATGACCACTCGGCGTCCCCCCGCTTCGACATCACCGCCACCACTGGCTTCGTCGCGCCCGAGCGGACGATCCCGCTGGTCGTGCAGGGATCAGGGCGCGGTAATCGCTGGCGCGTGAAGGCGTCCGCGCGCGACGCGAACACAGTCGACCTCAACGCGACCGCCGACATCGAGGTCGACGCGCAACGTTGGCAGGCCTCGACCATCGCCGGACGCGTCGTGCTTCGAACCACCGACCTTCCGGCCGCACTCCGTCAGGCGCAGGGATTCGGCATACCCGGCGATTTCGATTCTGCGACTGCAGCCGGCGCGATCGATATCGATGCGACGATCGAGGGCACGCTCGGTGCCGTGCGTTCCACCGGCCGGATGATCGGCCGGGCCGTGACCGTGGCCGGCCTGCCACATTTGGATCTCGACGCGACGTTCGGCGTCGATTCCACCACGAAGACATCGACTGGAACGTTACGCCTGCACGCGCCGCGTCTCGAGTCGGCGACGTTGGCAACGGAGAACGATCTCACGCTGGGCGGATCGCTCATTGCCCTCGCAACCTGGTCCGGGCCAGTCAGCGACCCGGCTGTCGACGCCGTTGTCACGGGAAGAAACCTGGCCGTCGGCCGCGATGGCTCGCCCTCGATCGCCGCGACTCACGGAGCTTTCGACGGTGTCTTCAAAGGTCCGATCATGAATCTTGCCGGCGGGGGAAAGCTGACGATCGGATCAGTGGCGATCGGTGGCCGCAGCGCCGGCACGGTCAGCGCCGATCTCACGCTTTCCGAGGGAACCATCCGCGTCGCGGCACGCGTGCCGAATGTCAATACGACGCTCGACGTCTCAATCGGCCTCGAGAACCCACAGTCGTTCGAGGGTCACGGAACACTCGCCGATTCCGACATCGCCGCTTTGCTCGAGATCGCGGGGCTCGCGGGAGCGGATCCTGGCGCGGTTCGCGGGCGCGTCTCGAGCTCGATCTCTTTCAAAGGAGACATGGAGAACTGGTCGTCGACGGCTGTCACGCTGGACGTCGCGCCAATCAACGCAACAGTGCTCGATGTGCCACTCGCGATGAGTCGCGGACTGCGTGCCAGTCTGACCGGCAGTCGCGTGGAATTCGAGGACGTCGCGGTGGCGATCGGTGACGTCGCGGTTCGCCTCGGCGGCACGCTGGACACCAACCTGGCAGGCGGACGACTCGTGCTCGACATGGACGGGGACCTCGGCCCGCTCACGCCGTGGTTGACGCATCTGAGCGGGAGCGGCGATGTCGTTGCTGTGGGTCGCATTACGGGTCACCTCGAAACCGAGGCATCATCGGCCGGACTCGCGACGACGGGCACGGTCAACATGACCTTGTCATCGGTGTCGCACGCGGGTGGCGTCCTTGCACAGGACGTGCGCGCCTCGCTCGTCATGACCGGTCAACGCGCGGAAGTGCGGGACGCACGAGGATCGGTGCTTGGAGGTCAGATCGAGATCGCGGCAGACGCACCGCTGATCTGGTTGAATCAGTGGCTCCCTTCTGGATTCCAGATCGCGCAACCGGCGAGTGATCGACCAGCCACACTCGAGGGCACGGCTTCTTTCGATGTGCCCGCGCTGTTCCAGCTCCTTGGACGTGCGCCAATCGAGGGAGTTGGCGGCAGCTTCGAACTC
The DNA here is from genome assembly GCA_035649635.1 of Vicinamibacterales bacterium. Taxonomy (GTDB): domain Bacteria; phylum Acidobacteriota; class Vicinamibacteria; order Vicinamibacterales; family UBA2999; genus Gp6-AA40. The sequence goes on from DASRJE010000168.1 coordinate 2,120, forward strand.
TCCGGGAACCTGGTCGCATCAAAACCGGATCCGGCGACCGTTGTCGGTGACCTCAGGCTCGAGCGCGCCGAGGTGAACTCGAAGGAGCTGCGCTACGCGCAATCTGACATCACGCGGTTCCATCTCGCCAACGGTGCTCTCCGTGTCGAGAAACTCGACTGGAACGGTCCAGGCTCCACGGTGATCGGGAGCGGGAGCGTCGGCCTCTTGAAGGGCGTCGAGACCGACCTCCGGCTGGGTGTCGATACGGATCTCGGCTTCGTCGGAACGCTCCTGTCGGGTCGCGCGGCCGGTCGACTCAAGGGCGACATCGCGCTTCGAGGTCAAACCGGCGCCTTGCAGGTCACGTCCGACGCGACACTGAGCGATGGCTCCTGGCTGATCCCCGGGCAGCGCATCCTCTTTGCCGGCTGGTCGGGCCAGATTCGACTAGAGGATCAGGCGCTCTGGGTAAAGAACATGGGAGGCATGGTCAACGGCGGCAGCATCCGAGTGGACGGCCGTCTTCCCTTCGAGGCTGACGCGACCGAGGGTGCTCTGACGATCGTGGCAAGTGACGTCCTCATCGACGTGCCGCGCGGCCTGCACAGTCAGCTCAGCGCCGATCTGATCTGGCGGCTGGCGGATCGTCGCACACAGCTGCAGGGTAGCGTCGAGGTTACATCCAATCAGTACACCGAGCCGGTGACGCGGATCCTGGAACTGGTGAACTCACTGTCGGTGGCAACCGGCGGCACGAGCGAGGCGACGCTGCCGCCCTGGCTGGCGCGCACGGCTCTCGATATCAGTTTTGACGTCACCGATCCGATCTTGATCGACAACAGCGTTAGCACGGTGGAACTGCTGCCGGATCTTCGGCTCGGCGGAACGATCGACTCACCGGCGCTGTCCGGGCGCGTCGATGTCGTAGACGAGGGCCGCATCACGATAGGCGGCCGGTTGTATCGCCTCCGCGACAGCCAATTGCGCTTCGCTCCCGACAACGGGCTGGTCCCGACACTTGACGCGATTGGAGACACGCGGATTGGCAATTACGACGTCACCGTCCGCATCAGCGGCACGCCGGATCGCATCGAGACTTCCTTCAGTTCGGTGCCACCGCTTGGCGAGCGAGATCTCCAGTCTCTCATCGTCACCGGCCAGGCAAGTGAGCGGTCGACGGCGAGCCGGGAGTCCGACGACACATTCGCCGCCGCAGCCGCGGCCACCGACATCCTGGGCTTCGCCGGCAAGTTCGTGGGCCTCGATTCAGTTCGCATAGGCGCCGCGGATCTCGAGCTCGTGTCGAAGGACGTCAGCACGGCCCAGCACTTAACCGTGTTGAAGTCGCTCGGGTCTTCGTTCGACCTGATCTTTTCCGACAACCTCGAAGATGGTTCGGTGACGTGGGTCCTGGTGTGGAAACCGACTCCTGTCAATGAAATCCGCGCCTCCTCCGTCGAGGACGGCACGCGGGCGCTGGAATTTCGCCGCACGGTTGTCTTCGGGCCCGGCTCACCCGCGCGGACGACCACCGCACGACGGGAAGTGGCGGCGCAGTCACGGACGATTGTGGACGCGGTACGAGTCACCGGATCACCGGGATTCACCGAGGAGGAGCTCTCACAGAAGCTCACGCTCGAGGCCGGTGATCGCTTCAACGTCCGTCAATGGATCGAGGATCGCCATCGGCTCGAGGACTTCTACCGGGAACGCGGCTACCAGCGCGTCCGCATCGCGTCGACTCGCAGCCTGACCGCGGATCGTTCTCGCGTCTCGCTGACTTACGACATCGAGCGTGGGCCCAGAACGCTTATCGAGGTCAAGGGAGATCAGCTTCCTGACGAGGTTCTCGATGCGATGTACGACGCCTGGCGCGGCTTGCCGATCGCCGACGTGGTGCGCACGGAATTCGAACGGATCGCGCGTCAGGGACTCGCACGCCGCGGCTATTACAGGCCGGCGGTGCAACTGGAGTTCTCCGCTGAGACTTCCGACCTGGCGCGCGTCACGATGCACGTCTCGCGTGGACCGCAAACCAGGCGGCTCATGATCGCGTGGAGCGGCAATCACGAGGTGTCGAATACCGAGCTCGACGCACTGGTCGTGCCGCATCTCGCTGAATCGGCGGCCTGGCTGGATTCGCAGGCGCTCGCCTGGCAAGTCCGGCGGCTGTACGCGAGCCGTGGACATCTCCAGGCCGTGGTGACCGTCGGCGATCCTGCGTTTCACTCGAGCGATGCCACATTGCCAATTGCCATCGCTGAGGGAATGCTGTCGCGCCTCGCTGCCATGAAGCTCGAAGGCGTCGATCCGGAACGGACGGCCGGAGCCGAGGCCGCGCTCGAACTATCAATTGGCGAGCCCTTGGCGGCAACGGCGCCGGTCGAGGCGGCTCGCCGGCTGAAGGCGTTCTATGCCGGGCTGGGATATCGAAGTGCCGACGTCACGCACACACTCACAACCGCGAAAGATGGATCGGTTTCGATCGCGTGGGTCGTGAAGGAAGGTCCGCGGTATGTCGTCAAAGACGTGAACGTGGTCGGAGCGGAGACGACAAGCAGTGGGCTGGTGCGTAAAGCTATCTCTGTGGGGCCTGGCGACATCATGAGCCAGAGCGCCATCGATACCACGCGCCGCAATCTGTACGACATCGGATCCTTCCGGCGCGTCGATTTCGACTTCGGAGACTCGGCGATTCAGACGGAGAACGCCGACGAGCTGCCGCTGACGTTGACGATTCAGGCGGAGGAGCAGCAGCGGTTTCAGTTGAAATACGGCGTGCAGTTCAGCTTCGATCGATCGACGGATAGAGGCGGCGGGAACGCGTTGGGCGGCTCGGTGGAGCTGCGGGATCGCAACTTCATCGGCCGCGCCGTGCAGGCGAGTTTCGGCGCGCATTGGGACCCCGACCTGCAGACCATCGGGCTGCTTCTTTCCTCGCCGCGCCTGTTCGGCAAGCGCGTGCGCACGAACGTGTACGCGCGCGATCGGCGCGAGCAGGACGTCATCGACAGCACCTCGCCGCTCGACGGCGCAACGCTGGATGACCGGCGTCGTGAACTGACCCTCGAGCAGCGCTGGCGGCCGGTGTCTGCGTTCGAACTCGTCTGGGGTTACAACCTTTCATCGCGTCGGTTTCTCCTGGATCAAGTCAACCAACGCAGTGATGGCGGCGGGTTGCTCGCCGGCCCGGTGGTGTCCATCATCCTCGATAGACGCGACAGTCCATTCGACGCCACCCGAGGGCTCTTCCACAGCTCCAGCTTTCAGTTTGGCGCTGAGTCACTGGGCTCCGACTTGACTTACGTTCGCTATCTCCTCCGCCAGTCGTACTATCAGCCGCTCGGCAAGATCACGGCGGCCGGCAGCATCCGCTACGGCACAATGCACCGCTATTCGGGCAGCACGCCGATCGGCATCATCGATCTGTTCTTCAACGCTGGGGGAACGAACTCCGTGCGTGGATACCCGGAGGACTCGCTCTCGGCCATCAACATCGCCGGCTTCGCGCTGGGCGGTACTGACCTGCTCGTTCTCAACGGCGAACTGCGGTTTCCGATGACGAAGCGAGTGGGCCTCGCCGCATTCGTCGACGCCGGGAATACATTTGCCGCTCTCGCCGATGTCACGCTCGACCGCCTGGCGTTGGGCGCCGGCCTCGGCATACGCGTTCGCACGCCATTGGCACCGCTGCGCTTCGATGTGGCGTACCCGATCAGCAACGAGTATGGACTTAACGGCGTGCGCGTGCACTTTTCGATCGGACAGATGTTCTAGCTACTCGCGTCTCACGTCCTGGGCGCGTTTGTCGTCTCGTAAGGCGACGAATTTCGTGTGGCGAAGATGGTTGTCCGCCGTCCACTCCACGAACTCGAACTGTCCGACCAGCTCTGGCTTCAGCCAGCGACAGTCCGCCATCTTCGCCTTGGTCAACCCTTGTCCCCATCGACCGCTCCGCGCTTCCGGAAGGTTCGCGAACGGGCAGTCCGCGATTTCGAGCGAACGGAATTTCTTGAACAGTTGCTGGCGAAGCGCGGGCGTGAAACCGTTGCGCGTCCGTGAGGCGTACATCAGCCGACCATTCTCGTAGTAGCCGATGACCAGGGCGTCGAAGGTCCGGGTCCCGATGGTGTACCCGCCGATCACGAACTCCTGGCCCCGATTGATCCGCATCTTCATCCAGGCGCCGGAGCGCAGACCAGGCTCGTAGCGGCTGTCGCGCCGTTTCGCGACGAGGCCCTCGAATCCTTGTGTCTTCACCGCATGAATCAAGTCCCGCAGGCTCGCATCGAGAACGCCGACGTAGCGAACCGGCTCCGCGAGCGTTGGCAATACCTTCCGCTCGAGCAGCTCGCGGCGTGTCGTGAGCGTCTCCCGCGAAACATCGCGACCGGCAAGAACCATCACGTCGAAGACGTAATAGACGATCCTCGCCGGTGACCCCACGGAGTTCTGGAGCGTATTGAACGAAGGCCGTCCTTCTGCGTCCAGCGCGACGATCTCGCCATCAATCACTGTCTCGTCGGGAAGTTTGGCCAGCCCGCGCAGCACCGCTGCATACCGCCCGCTGAAGTCGTTGTCGTTGCGCGACCGAAGCCGCAGCGTGTTCGCGGACTTGAACGCGATCGCGCGGTAGCCGTCGAGTTTCAGTTGGTATTCCCACTTCGCCGGATCGTCAGGCAGCCGGTCGGTCGGCAAGAGCAGCATGGGCGGAAGGAACCGGGCTTTGGCGCGCGCAACCATCCGCCGAGTCTAACCGCAGAGCTCGCGGGCGCTCCCTCCCGTAGGAAGGGTCCTGCTTTGTGGACCCGCCACGAAGCCGGGTCTACAGAACAAGACCCGGCCTACGAAAGTCGTAGCTACCCTTCCCCTGGCCGCCAGAAGGCCGCCAATCCTGCAAACGCCGCGGCACATAGCCACATCGTGACCGTGAGCGGCACCGACATCGGCTGCGTCAACGTCACGAACCCAATCGCGACAAAAAAGACGGCCGTCAGCGCGAGCACCGCCTGTGTGGACAGCGCGAGGAGCCGTTCGACCGCGACTTCCCACGCGCCCACCCGGGACGAGACATGCGCGTGCGCGTGCATCCCTGGCGCCAGTTCCCAATGCGGACACGTTCGGCACTCCACATCGCTGACATTCCGGCGAGTGCCTTCGCGGACGCATACCCAGGCACCTTCCGGTTGCTGGGCGTCTGCAACACCAGTCAGGTGATACCCGTTCCGGCTCCAGCGGCAATCCCATACCGGCTGCAGCACCACAAGCGCAGTGGTCGCCATCGCGCTCACCTCCTGGCTGCGACGTTGTGCAAACAGACGACCACAAACATGGGGAGAGAGATCTGCATGTTTGCAGGCAAAAAGAAGAAACCAAAAGTGGTGAGCGCGTCAGACGTGCGAACTATTCCCCGCCAGTGCGAACCATCACGCGCTGGCGCTCCAAGGCGACCGTCACGGGCTGGCGCGTTAACGTAAGCCCTTCGGCGTCAAGTCCCCGGACGGGATCGCTGGGGCCGCGGAAGCGTTGTCTGCATTCGGCAACCGGTCCAGCCCTACGAGCGTCCAGCCGCTGGCGGTTCGACGGAAGTGAACGCGAACCGGCTCGCGCCAATTCACGTGTTCGGCGCTCTCCGCGGAGATGTCGACCTCGATGTAGCTGCCAGCGGCTGTGGGCAGATTGCCAGGCACGGGCATCGATGGCGTGGCGCTCTGCGTCTCCGTGATCCGCTGCGTTCCCCCGGTCGCGTTGTCGAAACGCGACCACACGGCGCGGTACTGCGTTGGCGCCTGCGCGAAACCGGCGCTGACGGCCGCGTTCCCGAATACCAGCGTTCCACCGTCGATTCGCGGATCCACGATTGGCGTGATCGCCGGGAGATAAGCGCGGCCGATCTTGTCTCGGCGTTTGATCAACACGGAAACAAGGTGCGCTTCGGCAGCGGGATCACTGTACTCGCCGGCGTGAACGGCTGCGCGGATCAGATCATCCGAGAAGGCCATCACGCGCCGCGCCGCCCAGAACGCGTCGTCGGCGCGCATTTCGATATACGCCGACGTCGGCGTCTGCGGCTTCCAGGCCCTGGGGTCGAAGCGGTCGCCTTCGAATTTCCCTATCGACTCATACTCGCTGTACGGCACGGTCTGCCATGGGCTCAATGCAAATCCCAGCGAGAAGAAACGCTTCTTCGTCGTGCTGCCCTGGTAGAAATATTCGTAGCCGATGTCCCAGTCGTAAATGCCGTTGGCCGTACCGAACGTCGATCCCACGTCCTGCAGGTAGTGCTTGACAACCCCGCGGCCGCTCTCCTTCACCAGCGTGTCGAGCGTGTTGCCTGCCTTGAGGTCCGTGAGATTAGTCCACGCGCCGAAGACGCGCAGCGCGCGAAGCTCACGCCGGTGTTCGTGCGGCACGAGATCGTTCGGGTCGTCGGGACGCGTGCCGGCATAGCGGAACCCGCCGAGGATCTCGCCCTCGAGCCGGCGGCCGGCCGCAATCCGGTAGATACCATTGGGACCCGCTTGAGCGCGCTCGAGCACGTCCTGCAGATCCTTCCTGGTATATGGCGTACGAACACCAGACGGCCGCCTGACGGTCGCCTTGGGATCGAAGTCAACGCGCGCCGGATCGAGTGAACTGAGGAACGTCTCCACCTGGTTGTAACCAAGTGTCCAGAAGATCTTCGTCGCCACTCCAACGGCGCCCGTTGACGCCTGATACCGATCGCGATCGTCGAACTGAACGAACCAGGTTACGCCGTTCGCGTCACGCGCCGTGAAACCGGGCTTTGCGCCGCTGGCCTTCTCTCCGACGATCGTCCATCTCTCGTTTGCTGGCGGACGATCGGCGTTCGGTCCTTTCGCGACATCCTCGGCGCGAATCGGCATCCGGGCGATTCGGTTGGTGAACCAGCTCGAATCCGGGACCTCGTCGATCGTGTTGACGTTCTGCGCTCGCGTGTTCGACGGCTCACGATTCGCCGTCACGAACAGGTTCATCGAGAGCTCGTAGAGGAGCCCGACATCCCACTCTTTGACGCCTGAGGCGTCGCGGCTTTCCGGCTCGCGCTGAAGCGGATCATCCGGATAGAACTTCGGAGCGGCGGTGAAGACCGGCACGACCGCGATTGCGACGATCAGTGCGAGCCAGCGAACGGACCAGGCGATGACGCGTGACATGAATGGCGGCTTCAGAACGCTGCGGACGAGCCAAACACGATGTTGAAGCCGTCGCTGCCGTGCGCGATCTCGACACGAAGCGGCGTCGCAACTGAACTATGAAATCGAAGGCCGACACCAAAGTTGCTCTTGAGGCCGTCGAGCGACAGATCGCTGGTGTGCGCGGTGACCTTGCCGGTGTCGTAAAAGAAGCCGAGATCCACGGCGCGGTTCACCATCACCCGCCACTCCCCTTGAAGGAGGACGCTGTTGCGATCGCGATAGCGCCAGCTGGGGAACGCACGAAGCGTCGAGCCGCTGCCGAGCGAGGGGAGCATGAAGTACGGAATCTGCTGATCCTCTTTGAGTGACGTCGTCTGGACACGGCCGCGCAACGAGATGACCCACGACTCACGGAGTATGGGAAAGTGCTGGACGGCTTCGTAGTTGATCAGCTCGAACCCAAAGGCCGAATCCGTGTCGGCATAGTCGTGGAAGGTCACGCTGTACACGCCGCCCCGGCGTGCGTAATCCGGGGCGAGTCGCGTGTCGATCCCCAGCGTTCCCTGTGTGTGGACGTAAACGGGCTGAGCGCCAAGCCCGGGAAGCGTGGCAGGAGTGTAGACGGTCTCGACCGAGGGATAACTCCCACCCGCCGGTCCGCTCTGCCACTGCGACACTTCGACGCCGGCAGCTGCGAACACCGGCGCGCGCCGCGCTTTGATCGTCAGCAGCGTCGACGCGTACGGCTGCTCGAAGCTGTAGTTGACGCGATCGTCCTTCGACGTCGCCGTGCCTATTCCGTAGAAGCCGACCTGCGTCGCATCGCGCCATCCGCCCAGGACGGAGAGCCGCGCCCGCCTTCCCATGAGCCGCGGCGCGAGGAACTCGGCTTCGATTCGTTTGTACCCCTTGAAGGTGAGGCTGCCGCGGACGTCTACAGTGTTGTAGGGGCTGATGAATTTGTTGTAGCCGGCACCGAGTGTGAAGCCACCGCCTCCATAGGCACTCTCGAAGAACGGATGAAAGCCGCTTCCACTCTGGAGAGTCCCTTCCGCCCAGTCCAACCACTTCTCGGCCGTGCCCGGCTGGTACGGACGTACGACCTTGGCCTTCTGCTGCTGTTCGATTTCTCCGGTGCGCGTTGTTGGTTCCGGCTGCTGGTCCTGCGCCGCGACCGGCGTCACGCGTATCGCGATGCCCAGGCCGAGCACTGCGAGCACCTGCCAAGTCCTCATCCTCATCGACGCCGTCCGCCCCCTCTGAATCCACCACCGCCGCCACCGCCGCGTGGACGATAGGTTCCGCCGCTACCGCTCCTGCTGCTCCCGCCAGATCGCTCCACATTGCCGTAGTCGCGTGTCCGCGTCGTCCCATTGGACCGCGCGGTTCGATCACGATCCAACTGTCCAACCGTATCACCGCCGCGCGCAGCGGCGCCACGATCCCCCCCTTGGGCAGCACGATCCCCGGCTGTGGCCGCTCGATCACCCGATGGCGTAGGACGTTCGGTGGGATTCCAGGATCCATTATCGTATTTCTCCCAACCGCCGCCCTCCTGCCGTCGATAGACGCTCCCGTCGCGACCGGCGTAAACGTCACCGCTGCCGGTCCGCGCGACCCCGGACGTCCCTCCCGGGCCTCGCCTGGTGATGGCTTCACCGCCGCCGCTGCCCTGAGTCACTCGCGTCGTGTTCCCGGTAACGCGATTGGTCACGCGAGCCGTCTGCGCCCACTGGTCGCCTCGCTGCACCGAGGTACTTCCCCAACTGCCGTAGACACCTGCGCCTTGAGATGTGCGAGCATATGTGCCGGTGCGCGGGTTGTACGCTTCACCAACTCCGCGCGCACCATAGGGACCCCACGCGACCGCGCTACGTGAGTACGTGCCAGTGCGCGGGTTGTAGCGTGCGCTCGCACCCATCCCGCCGTACGGTCCGTACCACGCTGCACCGCGGCCGTACGCGCCGGTCCAGGGGTTGTACCACGCAGAGAATCCGTAAGTCGGATAGAACGGGTAATAGACCGGATAGAAGCCGCCGTACCAGACGTAAGGCGGGTAATACCAGCCGCTGCCCCAGACTACACAGCCGTACGCCACCATCACGCCCGTGTAGCCGGCCACCGCCGCGTAGGTGACCCATTCATCGTCGTCATCTTCCACGACGGTGACGTAAGTCACGTTGTGGGCTGGTGAGCTCGCTGGAATCTCATAGATCTCTTTTGGCACTGTCTGCGCGACTGCCCACGGCCCAGTCGCGCTGCGCGACATGAACCAGACACCCTGGAAACACATGTAATAGAGATCGCCAACTTTGATGATGTCCTTGTCGGTGTTGACCGCGCGCGACACCTTCGTCATCGGGATCGCTTCGAACATCGGATCGCCCTGGAACTCCACCTCGGGAGCCTTGGTCTCCCTGATGTTCACGCGAGCGGTCTGCGGCACCTGCGACAACAGGATCGCTTCAGCCGCTTGAGGCGTGCCGGGCACTGACGCCAGCACGCGGGAACGCTGGTGGTCGAGGGGAATCTTCTTGAAGACCTCGGGAAGCCTGGGGGTCGCGAAGGTCCATGGCCCTGCCGGGCCCGGCGCCGTGAACCAGCGTCCGGCCACCAAGTAGTACATAGGGCCATTCGGGCCCATCCGAAACACGTCGGACTCGGTGTTCTGCAGCCACACGAGCGGGCTGGCGCCGCGGACGCTCGTGTAGATCGGATTCCCCTGGACCGATATCAACTCGGCCGGGAGGGTGATCAAGAAGACCCGTGGGATCGCCGCGTTCGATCCGGCACCCGACAACGACGACTTCACCTCTTTCCAGTTTTCATCGTTCGGCAGCTTGGAAAAGCTTGGCGGGAGCGAGCCCGCCGCGACCCATGGGCCGTACAGGCCTGTCGATTTCATCCACACGCGCTCGTTCCGCAGGTAGTAGGTCTTTGATGGCTCGTGCTGAAAAAGATCCCAATTCGTGTTCACGGCGTACTTCAGGTCGTTCTGGGGGATCGGACTCCAGACCGGGTCGCCGTCGAGGTTGACGAGTATGGACGGCGTGGTGCTGTAGAAGATCACCGGCGGGTCGGATTTCACGCCTTCGACGTTCGACGAGCGAATCTGGCTGCGATCGACACTTTCAAGTACGCGATCGAGCGCGATGATGCGATCCGGTTCGGGAATCCCATCCACCAGCGTGTCGACCAGCTCGCGTACCTGATCGCGGTTGAGCGTCGGGAAGTTCGACTCCGTGACCCGTATTCTCGTGAACCTCACCAGGCGGGTGTCGAGCGACACATTCGTGTCCGCCTCGAGCGTGACGGTGCCCAGCGTCGGCATCGCCGCGCCCTTGGCCTGGTACGCGACGGCTGCGTACGCGATCAAGTCCTTCTGCGACTCCCAACTCGCGACTTGCGGCTGATAGATCAACACGCGGGCGCCGGCATTCGTCGTATACGCACGTGGCCAGCCACCGTCGACGTCGGCATCGCTCACGGAGGGCGCCGGCCCGGTCGGTAGCACGATCGGAGGTTTCGCGGTGGACGGCGGCGTCGCCGCGGGCTTTGGCGCAGGCGTTTGCGCCGCCGGAGGCTTCGCCGTGGATGGCTGTGTCGCTGGTGGCTTGGCCGTAGATGGCTGCGGCGTGGGAGGTTTTTTTGTCGTAGGGGGCGGCGCCACAGGGGGGTTTGGAGTCTGCTCCGCCCGCACGGCGCGAACTGACGGAAGCAACAGGCTGACGGCAGTGATCAGGGCCACTGCGTGCCGAGCCGTCTGGAACGGGGTCCTGGCTGTCATCTGTTCACCGCTTTCTTGGCACTCAGATCACTGACCTCTAATAGCTCCATCCGAAGGACAAGACGACCCCGACGTCATTGCGGTCGGCGTCGACAGTCGGCGGGTCGCTGTCGAAGGTGTCGAAGACGTTGACTGCGAGCGTTACATCCTTCCACACCTCACGCCTGACGGTGGCATCGAACTGAATGCGCTGGCGGCCAAAATCGCTGAGGCTTGGAAAATACTGAAACCCGACGTCGAGATTGGTCTTGGGATAGTCGTAGGCGTAATAGGACGTCCGGAACGTCATGATCCCTTCGATGTTCTGGGTCGGCTCGGTATCAACGCCGTGCTCGTCGTTGAACGACAACCCGCCACCGATTGCGAGCTGTGCTTTGTTGGTGTTGACGAGTCGCTGCCCGACAGCGAGGCTGACCTGAGAGCGAAGCGAGATGCCCAGGCTCTCGTTGGATTCAAATCCGGCCGCGCCGCCGACGAACCATCGCGATCCGCGATAGCGCAGATACGAGATCGTCACCGCGCCGCGGTCGTCTCGCCCTTCCTCGTCGCTGGTCTGCGTGGCGGTGCCCGATCCCGACAATCGTGCCTCGAACGACGGACTGCGGTACAGCGTGTTCGAGTTGATGTTCAACTGCGCGATTTCACTCGACTTGGTGTAGCTGAAACCCACGTCGATGGCGCCGTCCAGTTTCTTCCAGAAGCTGCGCCCGATCTGCGTGATCACCGTCACGTCCGCCATCGGTAGCGGCACCGGTCCTGTGACTTCGACGACCACGAGAACGCGGTCGCCCTCCGGCCGGAGACTGCCCACGAAGCGCCGGCCGTCGCTCGTGCCGACTTCGAACTGCGCGGTTGACGTAACGGTCGCGATCTTGTCCCACTCGATGTAGATGGTGCCTTGATCGTCGGTCTTGTACTCGAGCCGCCCCCGATTGAGCGTCGACACCTCTCCTGTGATGCGATCCCCATTGGCGAGAGTGACGATATCAGTCTTTTGGGCGATAGCCGGTACGTCGAGTACCACCACAATGATGACGGCGGCCGGAAGCGTGACCCTCCAGCCGCCGGCCCCCCAAAGCACGTCGTCTCCGGTGGTCGATCAGAAGCGGAACGTCACGCCACCGTTGAACTGGAGCTGATTGGAATACTGGGAGTTCCCCACCACGTAGCATCCCCAATACGGATCGCACCACCAACCGGCCTCATCCGTCTTGATGTAGGTCGGCGTCCACTCCATAGCGAGGCGCAGACCGACGGCCCGAGCGTGCACCTTCACGCCGGCGGCCCACGTGGTCGAGAACTGCGTCTCGCCGCCAAGGCTTCGATCCACTCCGGCGATAGTCACGTCGACGCTACCGTAGTTCGTCGCGCCGAGGCCAATCAGCACGAAGGGTCGCACCGGAGCGTCGCGTTCGCCAAAGTTGTAGGCGAAGTAGCCGTGGTAGGAAGTGATGCTCATATCACCGATTTCCCGCTCCGACGTTCCACTGACCAGGAGGGTCGTCGGCTGCTGTGCCCACCTGAAGCCAACTTCGGCGGCCTCGCCGACGAGCGCGCCGACAGTGAATCCATATATGGCCGCATCATCCGGTTCAACGGTGTCGAAGACCCCCTGGGCGGTGACAAGCGGGTCGCTATCCACGCCGTCGGTGATGGACCAGCCCACGAACCCGCTGACTTCCACACGTTGTGCAAACGCCGGAACGACTCCGGTGATGAGGAACAACCCAGCTGTAACGATGCCTCTCTTCAACATGAAAACCTCCACTAACGAGCCGTCGGGGCAAACGGATTGCCCCCGAGGGCGTTTGAGATAGCGGCGATTGCCCGCTGCGCGCGCACGCTGTTGCCCGCGTCATCGAGCGGCGGAGACACGACGGCGATACCGAACTTGCCGGGTGACACCGCGATGAGGCCGCCGCCTACGCCGCGCTTGGCGGGCAGTCCCGTGTGATAGAGCCACTGGCCAGAGTCGTCATACAAACCGTCGATTACCTCATTGCGTTGGTTGGCATCGGATTCCGACGTGTGGACGTCTTGCAGCACGCTCAACGATGCGATGGCGGCGTCGGTGAACGAGTCGACGTCGATGCCCTGCGGCGCATCGTTTGTCAGCTGAACGTGCGAGTGGTCGAATGCGTCAGAGGCCCCCTGTTGCGCGGCCAGATGGCTCGATCCCAGACACCCTGCCGCGAGCGTCACGACGATGCACAAGCGCACCGCGGGGCGCATGCGTCCGCGTTCGCTCGACGCATTCGTGGGTGCGGTCATATATCGACGGCTTCAGCACGGGTCGTGCCACGTCACTTCAAGGCAGATCACCAGCAGAAAACCCGCAGGCAGAGGACCACGGCGAGGTGTGAACCGGGCCACCAGGCGGGCGGCGCTGCGCGCGATCGTGGCGTCCTGCTCCGAGATAATGGAGAGCCTCCAACGTGGCGGAGCCATACCTGCACCCAGTATGGGTGCGCACCGCCCGTGCGAGCCTGCCCGGGCTGATCTTTCAGTTCATGGCACGCGCTCTGCAGTCCACCACGACCGGACTCCTGAATTTCGCCGAGATGCCAGGGAAGCGAGGATGGGATCCGATTCGGTCCGGATGACAGTGCAGTGGCGCGTACCCGCGGGTGAAGCGCCATCGATCACGGCTACCCTGCAGGCGTTGATGCTGCAGACGCGCGCGGCCCCAGGCTGCGCCGGCTGTTCACTGTCGACCGAAATGGGCGCGGTCGTGGTGATCGAGTACGTCGAGAACTGGACGAGCGAGACCGACCTGCGCCGCCAGTTGCGATCACACCGTTTTTCGGCGCTCGCGGAATTGATCGAGCGCGCCACGGAAAATCCCGTCGTCGAGTTCACGCTGCCGAGCGGGCGGCGCGGTCTCGACTACGCGGAAGAGGTTCGCCAGTTCTGACAACGTCGGCAAGACCTGCGGGCGGAGGCTCGATATGGGAACTGTCACCACGCTCGCGTTTCCAACGATGAACGGAGCGCAGGATGGCCTTGACCGCATCAAGGAACTTCAGCAACGCAACCTGATCACGCTTCACGATGCGGCGATCGTGTCCTGGCCCGCCGGACAGACAGCGCCGTCGACCAAACAGCTCGTGAATCTCGTCGGCCTCGGCGCCGCGAGCGGGATGTTCTGGGGCACCCTGTTAGGCCTGATCTTCCTCACGCCGTTTTTCGGGTTGACGATTGGTGCGGCCCTCGGCGCCGTAGGCGGGACGTTTCGCGACTACGGCATCAGCGATGACTTCATCGGCGCGATCCGCAGCCAGGTGAAAGAAGGAACCTCTGCCCTGTTCTCATGACCAGTGATGCGGTCATCGATCGGGTCGTGCAGGAAATGCGTGGACTGAAGTTCGAGATCATCGCGACGAACTTGTCCCCGGAACAAGAGCGGAAGCTCCACGAGGCGTTCGGTCTCATCTAAAGTAGCGCGCCTATTAGCCGGCTGCTCCGGCGCTCCCATCGACCCGTGCCGGCGACGCGTACCAGTCGTTCTTCGCAACGACCTTGGGCGCGGCGGGATCGGCGAAGTAGTTCGGTGACATGATCTGCACGCCGTACTCGTTGAACAGATCCTGGATGTTCGCGTGGAGCGTGTTGAGCGTGACGAGTCGCGACTCCTGACGCTCCAGTGATACCCAGAGCGTGTACCTCACATAGAAGTCTTCGAGCGCGGTCTGGTACACGCGTGGCCTTGGTTCGCGCCGAAGGCCCGTCGTCCGCTCGGCCGCGAGTAACAGGAGCGACTGCACCTGTCGCCACGGCGCGTCATAGCCGATCGTCACGGACGTCGATGTGAAGACACCCTCGGTGTCCGCGAACCGTGAGTAGTCCGTCGCTGTCTGCGCGGCGACGACGGCATTGGGAATCGTGACTTCCTCGAGCTGAAGCGTCTTGACCTTGGTGGAGAGCACGCCGAGGTGTATGACCGTGCCCTCGACATCACCGATTCGCACGAAGTCACCGAGCCGCACGGCACGCGAGTAAGTGACCGTGAAGCCGCTTACGATCTGGTTGATGAGCCCGCTCGAACCGAGGGTCAACATCAAGCCGAGAAAAACACTTACGCCCTTGAAGGCATCGGTGTCGCTTCCCGGCATGTAGGGGTACGCGACGATGACCGCGAATACCCACACGAGTGTTGTGAGAATCCGCCGGGTGGGCTGCGCCGTCTCCGGATAGATCCAACGGCTCTTGATTCGCCCCCGCTCGATCGAGTTGAACCACATTCCGACCAGCTTGGACGCCAGACGCGCGACGACCAGAATGACGAGCACGGTGAACAGGCCGGGAACGGCTTGCATCGCGCCGAGCGCGAGATTCTCGAGTGTCGTCACGAGGAATCCGCTCAGCGATTCGCCCCACGGCCGCGTGTACGGGAACTGCTCGAGGACGAAGCTGACGATGCCGTAAAGCACCACGAGCTGCAGTCCGACCGTGATGGCGGTCACGAGCCCACGTTGGAAGTCGAGCAGACGCGACGAGCGGAGCGAATCGAGATCCGCCAGTCCGGTCTTGGTCATGGTCGATTCGGAGACAGCAACGAGTTTGGCGGCAACGCCGCGACGCGCGCGACCGATGACCCACAGCACCAGTCCGCCGATTATTAGACCAATGGCTGCAAAGATGCTCGCCCGGAAGAGTTCGGCTGGAGTATGGGCTTCTGTCGCTTCGGCGAATGCCTGCTGCAATCGCGAAACAGTCAGCGCGGTCACTCCCTCGAGAGTCTCGCCTGCCAACTCGTCGATGTCGGGTGTCCCCAACCCAGTCACCAATCGCGATCCCACGAAGATGAGCGAGACGCCTTCCAGCTGGCGCGATTCGACCGGGTCGGTTGCGTTGGCGGCCACCAAATCGTCGAGCACTTGAACCGCAATCGCCGCGCGCTGGGACGGCGGACGACCGAGGACACGCGCACGGAGGACTACGATGGGGCGGTTGAAGTAGGTGAGGGTAAACGACTCACCCGAGCGTTCGGCGGAGAGGAGAGCAGCCTGGGCTGCTGCCTGCAAAGCCGGTGGCACGGGCGTTTTCTGTGGTTGTGCGACAACCGTACCGGTACCGACAGCCAACGCGAGAACGATGGCGGCCGCCAACGGCGCGGCCGAGCGCGTCAGCAGCGTCGACGCCGGCCTCGCGTCCCCCTCCTTCGTCAATAGACCTCCGGCACGAACTTGCGCTTGGCCAGTGTCGCCTCATCGTCGTAGGCGTGTTTTTTCGATCGGTCCGGCAACTTGACCTTTGGCTTATCGACCTTCTTGTACGGAATCAGCTTTAACAGGTGCGAGATCGCGTTGAGGCGCGCCCGTTTCTTGTCGTCGGATTTGACGATGTACCACGGTGCATGCTTGGTATCTGTCGCCTTGAGCATCGCATCACGCGCCAGCGAGTACTCGTACCACTTCTCGCGTGACGGCAGGTCCATGTTGCTCAACTTCCACTGCCGCAACGGGTCGGTCATGCGCGCCTTAAACCGGCGCTCCTGTTCCTTGTTGCCGACCTCGAGCCAGAACTTGATGAGCAACACACCTCCCTCGGTGATGTACTTCTCTATTTCCGGGCACAACTCGAGGAAGCGCTCGTATTGACTCTGCGTGCAGAAGCCCATCACGTGTTCGACGCCGGCGCGGTTGTACCAGCTGCGATCGAAGATCACTATCTCGCCGGCCGCAGGAAAGTGCTGCATGTAGCGCTGGAAGTACATCTGGCTCTTCTCGCGATCGGAGGGCGCGGGCAACGCAACCAGCCGGAAGATGCGCGGGCTCACGCGTTCGGTGATCGCCTTGATGGTGCCGCCCTTCCCCGCTGCGTCCCGCCCCTCGAAGAGGACAATGACGCGCAGCCCTTTCGCTTTGACCCACTCCTGCAGCACACACAGCTCAGCTTGCAGTTTGAGCAGCTCTTTCGCGTAGTCCTTACCCGAGAGCTTCTCCTTACCGTTCTTGCCGTTTTTGCCGTTCTCGCCGTTTTTGTCTTTTCCCATCGCTGTCCTGTCCTCGTCTCAGGGCTGCCAGCCCCCACCAAGCGCCCGATAGAGCTCCGAACGGGCCCGGAACTCCTCTCCACGCGTCTGCGCCAGCCGCAGCTGCTGCTCGAACAAATCCTGATCGGCGGTAAGAATCTCGATGTAGCTGGCGAGGCCGGAATCGTATCGGGCTCGCGCCAGATCGGCCGCATCGACGAGGACCACGACGCCAGCCTCGTGCTGCACGCGCTCCTCCGCCAGCTTCTGGATCGAGATCAGCGAATCGGCAACCTCTCGATATCCGTTGAGCGCAGCCTTCTGATACATCGCCAGCGCCTGGTCGTATCGTGCCTGCGCAGCCTCGCTATTTCGTCGGAGCCGGCCGCCGTTGTAGATCGGTTGCAGCAGTCCGGCGCCAACAGACCAGATCCCGCCACTGCCCCCGAGAAACGTCGTGAGATCGCCGCTGACTCCACCGAAAAAGCCGGTCAGGCTGATCGTTGGATAGAACAGCGCCTTGGCCGCACCGATATCCGCATTCGCAGCGACCAGGAACTGCTCGGCTTCGGTCACATCAGGCCGGCGCTCCAGTAATGAGGTTGGAAGACCAGGGGGAACCTGTGGCGGCAGCGGCACATCCGGAGCCAGCGGCTCGCGCGCGATCCCACCCGGCGGTCGCCCGAGGAGCAGCGAAATCTCGTTCTCGACAGTCGCGATCCGCTGCTCGATGTTTGGAATCGTGGCTGCAGTCCGAGCGCGCAGCGCACGGATGCGATCGACTTCCAGTCGGTTCGAGACGCCTCCGTCGAGCCGATTCTGGAAGTAGGTGACTGTTTGATCGTTGATGTCCAGTGTCTGTCGCGCGATTATGAGCTGAAGATCGAGCTCACGCAGCAGGAAATAGCTTGACGCCACATCGCCGACGAGCGTGACCATGACGCCCCGGCGCGCCTGCTCGCTGGCGAGCGCCAACGCCAGTGCGGCTTCGTTCTGACGCCGAAGCTTGCCGAACAGATCGAGTTCCCACCCGAGCTGAAAGCCGTACGACGTATTCTGGTGGAACGTGTCTTCCTCGTCGCCGTTCTCATCCGCCTGCGCGCGCGTAGCCCCCCGAGCACGATAGTCCGCGCCAGCATCGATCTGCGGATACAGGTACGACTTCGCGACGCCGGCGCGGGCGCGCATCTCTTCGACACGAGCCACAGCGGCACGCAAATCGAGGTTGCTGGCAATCGCGTCTTTAATCAGTGTCTGAAGCGCGGGATCGTCGAAAACCTTGAACCAGGGTGCATCGGCCAGCGACTCGGCCTGCGCGCCTTCGACGAACCGGAACTGCTGCGGGCTCGGCATCTGCGGCCGCTGGTAGTTGGGACCGACCAGACACCCCGTCGACAGAAACGACAGCGCGATCGCGCCGAACGCCCGCACGGAACCGACGACCACGGCCTTCACCCTCCATATATCGCCAGGCGTCAGCATCTCAGTGGCCCCCATGTCCTGCCAGTGCAGGGGGCCCGGTGGTGGGTGATGGCGTGACCGGCGCGGCATGCTTTGACCCGCCTGTCACTTTCTCAACGGCCACGAACAACATCGGAATCAGACAGACGCCCAGGATGGTCGCGACGAGCATGCCCGCGAAGACGGTCATCCCCATGACCTTGCGCCCTTCGGCGCCCGCGCCCGTTGCGGTCAGCAGTGGCACGACGCCGAGAATGAACGCAAAAGCCGTCATCAGAATCGGGCGGAAGCGCAGCTTCGCCGCGTTGAGCGTGGCCTCCATCAGCGGCTTGCCGGACTCGAGCTCCATCTTCGCGAACTCGACGATCAGAATCGCGTTCTTCGCAGCCAGACCGATCAGCATGATCAGTCCGATCTGCGCGAACACGTTGTTCACATAGCTCGGCCCCATGAACAGCCGCGCGAGGTAGAGGCCGAGATACGCGCCGAACGCGGCAAACGGTGTCCCGAGCAAGACGCTGAAGGGAAGACCCCAGCTCTCGTATTGCGCCGCCAGGATGAGGAACACAAGGAAGATCGCCAGAGCAAACACCGTGACCACACTGGGGGCGCGGCGCTCCTGAAACGACATGTCCGCCCAGTCATAGGTGACATCCGGGGGCAGCACCTCGCGCGCCGTTTGTTCAAGCGCGTCGAGCGCCTCCGCCGACGAGAAACCCTCCGCCGGGACGCCAGTGAGCTCGGCCGCGCGAAACAGGTTGAAGCGGTTGGTGAACTCTGGGCCGTTACCCGGCCCGGTCGACAGCAGCGTGTCGAGGGGAACCATGCCGCCCTTCTGGTTCTTCACGAAGAACAACCCGAGTTGCTTTGGATCCTGGCGGAACTCCGGCTCGGCCTGGACGTACACCTTGTAGACGCGCCCGAACCGGTTGAAGTCGTTGATGTAGGAGCTGCCGAGCAGCGCGCCGAGCGTCGTGTTCACGTCGCTGAGAGGCACGCCCGCCTTGAGCACCTTGCTGCGATCGATGTCGGCGTAGATCTGCGGCACCTGGGCCCGATAGAGCGAGTTGATGCGCGCGATCTCCGGCCGCTTCCGCGCGGCCTCCATGAAGCGCGCGGCCTGCTGCGAGAGATAGTCGGGATCGCCGCCGCTGCGATCCTGCAGCTGCATCGTGAAACCCGCACCAGTTCCAAGGCCCGGAATGGCTGGCGGTCCGAACGCGACGACGCCGGCTTCCGGAATCGACTGCGCGAATGCGCGGTTCAGCGCGGCGACCACGCCGTTGGCGTGCGCCTCCTCGGTCGTGCGCTCCTCCCAGGGCTTGAGCTGCACGAAGAAGAAGCCCATGTTCGACGAGTAAGCGCCGGTGAGCAGCGAGAAGCCGCTGATCGTGTTGAAGCCCTCGATGGCCTCGTTCTTCTCCAGGATCCCCTCGACCTTTTTCATGACGGCATCGGTCCGCTCGAGCGAGGCCGCATCCGGTAACAACGCGTTGATGAGCAGGTACCCTTGATCCTCTTCCGGCACGAACCCGCCGGGGATCCGCTGAACCAGCATGACCGTCGCATAGACCAGAATCCCGATGAAGGCCAGGCTCCGGAACATCTTTCGAGCGAGGATGCCCGCGAAGCTGACGTAGCGATCCGTCGACCAGCCGAACACCCGGTTGAAGCCGTTGTAGAAGGGGGTGAGCAGCGATTTCTTGCCCGTAGCTGGTTTGAGCAGCATTGCTGCGAGCGCCGGGCTGAGCGTCAGTGCGTTGATGACCGACAGCAGCACCGAGATCGCAATCGTGATGGCGAACTGCTGATACAGCCGTCCGGTTATGCCGCCCATGAAGCCCACCGGCACGAACACCGCCGCCAGGATGAGACCAATGGCGATGACCGGGCCCGACACTTCCTCCATCGCCTTGATGGTCGCCTCCTTGGGCGCCATCCCGTGCTCGATGTGGTGCATCACCGCTTCGACCACCACGATCGCATCGTCGACGACGATCCCGATGGCGAGCACGAGGCCAAGGAGCGAGAGCACGTTGATCGAGAATCCGAGCAGCGGGAAGAAGATGAAGGCGCCGACCAGCGACACCGGCACGGTCATCAACGGGATGAGCGTGGCGCGCCAGTTTTGCAGGAAGATGAACACGACGATGATGACGAGCCCGACGGCCTCGAACAGCGTGTGCTCGATCTCGACGATGCCCTCGGTCACAGGAAGCGTTGTGTCGAGTGAAACCAGGTAGTCCATGTCGCGCGGGAAGCGCGTCTTCAAGTCCTCCATGGTCGCCTTGATCCGGTTGGCCACATCGAGCGCATTGGTGCCGGGAATCTGGAACACGGCAATGACGGCCGACGGTGTGCCGTCGTGGCGCCCGATGGAGTTATAGAGCATCGTCCCGAGCTCGAGGCGTGCGACGTCCTTGAGGCGGACCTCGGAGCCATCCGGGTTGGTTCGCACGATGATGTTGGCGAACTCTTCCTCGTTGAGCAGACGCCCCTGGGTACGGACGGTATAGGTGTACTCGGTACCGGTGGCTGCAGGCGGCCCGCCGATCTGACCGGCTGGCGTCAACTGGTTCTGCTGGGAGATGGCGTTCGCAATATCGGGAATCGTGACGCCGAGCCGCCCGATCACGTCCGGTCGCAGCCACACCCGCATGGCGTAGTCGCTGCCGCCGAACAGATTGATCTGCCCGACGCCCTGGATGCGCGCGATGGCGTCATTGATGTTGATCGTCGTGTAATTCGAGAGAAAGGCGCTGTCGTACGTCCCTTTGGGCGACTTGATCGAGATGACGAGCAGGGGAAACGCGAGCGCCTTCTTCACCGAGACGCCGTAGTTCTTGACCGACTGCGGCATCTGAGGCATGCCTTCTGACACGCGGTTCTGCGTGAGGACGTTGTTCATGTCGAGGTTCGATCCGACCTCGAATGACACTTTCAACGTCAACGTGCCGTCGTTAGCGTTGGTGGACTTCATGTAGATCATGTTCTCGACGCCGTTGATCTTCTGCTCGAGCGGCGTCGCGACCGACGCCTCGACGTCGGTCGCGCTGGCGCCGATGAAGGTGGTCGTGACCTGGATCATCGGCGGCACGATCTCGGGGTACTGTGAGATGGGCAGGCCGCTCATGGCGACGACGCCCAGCAGGACCGTGATAATGGAGATCACGATCGCGACGATGGGACGGTTGACGAAAAATCGAGCCATGGTCTATTTCGCCTCGACGGCCGCCGGGGCCGCACTTCCTGCTGGTGCTGCGGGCGCCGGTTTTGCCGAAACCGTCATGCCGTCTTGAATTCGCTGGAGTCCTTCGACGACGATTTGCTCTCCGGCTTTGAGCCCGTCTTCGACGACCCAGAGCGAGTCCACTTTCTGACCCACTTTCACGTTGCGAAACCCAACCTTATTGCCGCTGTCCACAACGGCAACGCTGTACAGGTTCTGCAGTTCCTGTACGGCGCGTTGCGGTACGAGCAGTGCGCCCGCTTTCGTCTCGAGGAGAATCCGCGCGCGGCCGTACTGGCCGGGCCGCAGAAGTTGATCGGGATTGGGAAATACCAGCTCGAGCCCAAGGGTACCCGTCGTCGGATCCACGGCACGCTCGACGGTGTTGATTTTCCCCGGCTGCGGATAGCGAGTGCCGTCGGCCAGTCTCAACTCGATCCCTGCCTTGATGGTCGGGTCGTTCCTGCCCGAGGCCTGTATCCGCCGCGCCACGCGAAGATAGTCAGCCTCGGTGACGCCCACGCGGAACATAATCGGGTCGATCTGCGAGATCGTGGTGAGCAAGGTGCTCTCGCCACGGCCGACGAGATTGCCCGATTTCACCTGGGTCGTTCCGACCAGCCCGCTGATAGGCGCGGTGACCCGCGTGTAGCCCAGGTCGAGCGTCGCCTTTTCGACGGCAGCTTTCGCCGCCGCCACCTGCGACGTCGACGCGTCCTTCTCGGCGACTGCGTTATCCAGCTCCTGTCTGCTCACCGCCTGTTTGGCCACGAGCGGCGTATAGCGATTGACGTCGTTGCTGGCCTTGGCCAGGCGCGCCTCCGCGGTGGCCTGGTCGGCCGTGCCTTGAGCGACGACCGCTTCGAGCGGTTTTCGATCGATGGTGTAGAGCAGGTCCCCTCGTTTGACAAAGGAACCTTCCTGGAAGTTCACCGTCTCCAGGAAGCCCTCGACGCGGGCGCGGATGTCGACGTCCTGATAACCCTCCGTCTGTCCGACCAGCTCGAGATACACGGGTACGTCGCGCTGGATGACGGCGGTGGTGTACACCTCCGGGGGTGGAGGCGGCGGCGGTGCGGGCTTTTCACACGCCAGGCTCAACGCGGCAGCAACGGCACCGGCTGCGAGCCGTATCCTTCTGAGGTCCGATTCCATGCTCTCGTCCTTCTCTTTCTGTCCGTGACTTGCGTCACGTGCGCTGCTTGCGTTTCAACGCGTCGAGCTCAAACCGCAGATACTCGAGGAGTCCAACCAGTTCCGCACCGTGCTGCTCGATCCGGACCAATGCGTCGAGGCCAACCGCATCCGCCGAGACGAGTTCGTCGAGTTCGACGATCGGATGCGCCACCTCCGCGCAGGCGGCGAGAAGTTCGGGGACCTGCGCCTCACTGAGGTGTCCGGCCAGATGCACCGCAAAACGCCCACCCTCACGTCTGACTTGAATCCGGCACCACACGTCATGCACCTCAGCAAGTGGTATGCCGCATCATTGTCGGGAAGATCCGCAAGAATGACACCTCGCAGTCACCGCAGATGGTGAGCGTACCCGCGCCTCGTGATAAACCCGTCCCAAGCCTCACGCCGAAAGGCGCCCGGGATTGAAGGGCACCGGACCCTTCGGACGTTGGATCCCAAACTTCTTCATGCGATTGCGAAGCGTGTTGGGATGCAGCCCCAACACTTCCGCAGCGTTGCCACGCCCGTTGATACGCCAGCGGCATCGTCGCAATGCATCCTCGACGTACTGGCGCTCCATCTCTTCGAGCGTGCCGGCTTCGCGCGCGGGACCGGATCGCTCCGCACCGGCGACATCGTCGAGCACCAACGTGTTGCCGGTGGAGTGAATCATGGCGCGCTCGATGACGTTCGCGAGCTCCCGTACGTTCCCCGGCCACGACCGCTCCTGCAGAGACGCAAAAACGGTGTCGGGAATGTTCGTGAACTTGCGGTTGAGCGCGCGCTGACGGCGATTGACGAAGTACCACACGAGCCGCGGCAGATCTTCGAGCCGCTCGCGCAGCGACGGCAGCGCGATGGGAAACACGTTGAGCCGGTAGTACAAGTCCGCGCGGAAGCGCCCTTCCTTCATTGCTGCCTCGAGATCGTGATGCGTGGCGGCGACAATGCGGACGTCCACCTTGCGCGACTGCGAGGACCCTACCCGTTCGAACTGGCCTTCCTGCAGGACGCGCAGGAGTTTGGCCTGCACATCCGCTGGAAGGTCGCCAATCTCGTCGAGGAAAAGCGTTCCGCCGTCGGCCAGTTCGAAGCGCCCCTGACGCATCGCGACGGCGCCGGTAAAAGCCCCCCGCACATGGCCGAACAGCTCGGTCTCGATCAGCGTGGACGGCAGGGCCGCGCAGTTGACGTTGACAAACGGCCGATGGCGACGCGTGCTGCGATTGTGCACGGCCCGCGCAAACAGTTCCTTGCCGGTGCCGGTTTCACCGAGCAGCATCACGGACGCATCCGTCGGCGCCACTTCCTGCACGCGCGCAAGCGCAATGCGTAACGCGGGGCTGTCGCCAATGATGTTTTGGAATTCATCCGCGTCCCAGCCCTGATCGAACGCTCGAGCTGGTGACGATGCGGACGATGCCGCGTTCAATCTGATACGCTCGACTTCTTGTGCTTGCTGCGCGCGCAGGACGATCAGCACCATGACGTGAGCGAGCGCCCGCAAGCTGTCGGCAACCGCTCCAGACCAGGGCGAGCCGCCCCCCGTCATGCCGATTGACAGCGCGAAGTCTCCCCCGCCCTGGACCGGCACCCGGATCGCCAGCGCGGGCTCCAAGCCCACCGCCGCGGCATGCCGAACCCACGATTGACGGGACACCGGGTTTATGGCGTCTTCAGACAAACTTTCGAGCGTGCCGACATCCGCTCCCAGCAGCTCACAGACGCGGCGCAGGGCGTCCGTGATGAGAGCGTCAACCATGTCCGGCCCGACACCGACCGCAGACACCGCGACCTGGCCCGTCAAGCGATCGATGCGAGACGCCGTCGAATCGAGCTGCGTGAACGTCTCCGTCGTTGTCATGACCGCGCGTTTGAGCACATCGTGTGCCAGTGAGTCACCGGGGCGCCTCGGGTTTGGTGATCACCGATGCTGGTGGTTTTCACGAGCCACGGCCACGCGTGATGGCGAGCGGCCAGCCGGTGCTCCAATGGAGTGGAGGTGCTCCGGATTGACGGAGGCCGTTTGGAACGGCGCGGCCGCGCATTCTCGCGGCCTGCCGCGACCTGCGATTCGTCCAGTCATTGGGCTCTGAGAGGGATCACCTGATAGCGCGTTGGACTGTCACCCCTCTTGCCCCTTGGTCAGCCTCTCACGCGGAACAACCTCGCTAACCGGTTCTGCTGGCACAAGACGTGCTCAGTCGTGCACCGGTCTTGAGTACATGGTCAGCAAGTTCGCCCGGTCCCATCCTCGATCCGCTCGAGCGGACGTCGGAGATTCTCTTTGGCGTCATCATGGTCCTGAGCTTCACGAGCTCGATCAGCGTCGTCGAGAGCGGTCGCGCCGAGACACGCGAGGTCCTCGTCGCCGCGCTCGGCTGCAACCTGGCCTGGGGCATCGTCGACGCGGCGTTCTATCTGATGGCGACCTACGTCGATCGTGCCCGAAAGCTGATGATGCTTCGGACCGTTCGTGGGGCTCACGATCCGGCCCGCGCCCATGGCGTCATCCTAAACGCGCTCCCCTCCCCCGTCTCGGCGGTGTTGACGACCTCGGAGGTCGAATCCTTACATCAGCGCCTCCGTCAGATTCCGGAGCCGCCATCAGGGCTGCTGGAGCGCAGGGATCTTGCCGGCGCGTTCGGCGTATTTCTCCTGGTATTTCTCTCCACTCTCCCCATTGTGATCCCGTTCATCGTGATCTCGAATCCGGCAGTGGCGATGCGCGCCTCGAACGGCATCGCGATCCTGATGTTGTTCGGCATGGGATGGACGCTCGGAACCCACGCCGGACGGCCCGGCTGGCGGCCCGGCGTCGTGATGGTGATGTTTGGACTCGTCCTGGTCGCCGTCACGATCGCGCTCGGCGGATGAGGATATGAGACGCACCTTCCTGACACTGCCTACCTTCGTCACGTCGATTGTGGTGGTCCTGTGCGCGACCGACATCGTCACCGCCCAGGAACACCATCAACTCTCTCAGAAGGCGGTCGAAATCGCCCATCCGTTCGGCTTTCCGGTCACCAACTCCATGGTTGTCACGTGGATCGTGACGCTCGGCCTGATCGTCTTCGCCCAACTGGCCACGCGAAACATGAAGCAGGTGCCGGAGGGCGCGCAGAATTTCCTCGAGTGGCTCGTTGAAAGCCTGTATGGGTTCCTCGAAGGGTTGCTGGGGGCGCAGCTGGCGAAAAAGACCTTCTGGTTCTTCAGCACGGTGTTCATCTTCATCCTGGCGTCCAACTGGCTCGGCCTCGTCCCGGGTGTCGGCTCGATGGGATGGGGGCACTACACGGCCGAAGGGTTTCAGCTCGAGGAACCGTTCTTTCGAGGCGCCAACGCCGACGTCAATCTGACGCTCGCCATGGCCCTCGTGTTCTTCGCCTGCTGGATCGTCTGGGGGCTGCAAGCCCTCGGGCCCATGGGCTTCTTCAAGGAGATGTTTGCGCCCAAGGGAACGACGACGGGAGCACTGAAGGTGCTCATGGTGGTCGTGTTCTTTGCTGCCGGCCTCCTCGAGGTCATCTCGATTCTGTTTCGTCCGGTCTCCCTGAGCTTTCGACTCTACGGCAACATCTTCGCCGGTGAAACGATGCTCGAAACCATGGCGCAAGTGCCCTACATCGCCTGGTTGGTGCAAATCCCCTTCTACTTTCTGGAATTGCTCGTCGGGTTGGTTCAAGCGCTGGTGTTCATGTTGCTGACGGCGGTGTTCACGCTGCTGATTTGCCAGCATCAGCATCACGAGGAAGGATCCGCCGCCGCGCACCACTGACACATCAAGGCTCGATTGTCTGGGATGCGTGGCGAGCCATCGAGGAAGGAACAGAGAACAATGTTGACTGGCAACTTTCACGTCGCTCTTGCGGTTCTGGGCGCCGCCCTGGCCGTCGGTTTAATCGGAATGAAAGCCTCCGAGGCGGTCGGACGAAATCCCGGCGCAGCCACGCCGATTCTCGTGCAATCGATTCTCGCCATCGCCTTCGCGGAAGCGATCGTCTTCTACGCCCTGTTCCTCGTGCAGTGATGACAGGATTCGAGCCGCGAGCGCCGGGTGCCCGTGCGCCCGCAACTGACGAGGGTGCCACATGAGCGTGCTTGCATTGATGCTGCAACAGGAGACCGGTGGCGGGCCGGTCGAAAAGATTGCCACGACCTTCGGCGTGGACTGGCCTCACTTGACGGCGCAGTTCATCAGCTTCGCCATCGTCTGCGCTGCGCTGTACTGGCTGGCCTATCAACCGGTGCTGCGCATGCTCGAGGCTCGGCGCCAGCAGATCGCTCTGGGCCAGGCCAACGCCGAGAAGATCAACGCCGCGCTCGCCAACATCGAGTCGCAGCGCCAGAGCGTGATGGCGGAAGCCCAGGCACAGTCGGCCAAGCTCCTCGCCGACGCGCGCGAGATTGCCAAGCGTCTACAGGAACAGGAGGGCCAGCGATCGATCGCCGCTGCCGAACAAATTCTGCAGAAGGCGCGCGAGGCTTCGGAGCAGGAGCACGCGCGGATGCTCGCCGAGCTGAAGCGCGAGGTCGGACGCCTGGTCGTCCAGACCACGACGGCCGTCGTCGGCAAGGTGTTGACTCCTGAGGACGAGCGGCGGCTGGCGGAAGAGACCGCCAGGCATCTCGCTGCTCATTAGCGTTCTGAGGGAACGGGGTGTCCGGAGGAAAGGCTTGACACGGAGGAACGGAGACATCGCGGCATGAAGACCACGAGGCAGACGCTGCGCGAAGCCAAACGCCTCTTCCGCTTGTGTATGGTGGACGGGACGCTCGACGAGAACCGCGTTCGCCAGGTGGTGCAAGGGGTGATCGACTCCGGCCGGCCGGGAGGCCTGAAAGTTCTTTCTCGATTCCATCGTCTGGTCCGAATCGAGCGGGCCGGGCGAAGCGCGAAGATCGAAAGCCCCAGCCCGCTCGCTGGCGACGTGCGAGCGAGTATCGAGTCGGATCTGACGCGTCTCTATGGACGGGGCCTGCTCACGTCGTACGGGGAGAACCCCACGCTGCTCGGAGGTGTGCGCATCACGGTGGGCAGCGATGTCTACGACGGCAGCGTCCAGGCACGGCTGGCGGAACTGGAAGAAAAGTTTTGAGGTAAAGATGGCCAACCTGATTCAGGACATCGAGGCGCAGATCGCCGGCGCAAAGACCGCCGCGGTCAAACGGAACATCGGTGTCATCCGCGAGATTGGCGACGGCGTGGCCAAGGTCGAAGGACTCGG
>DASRJE010000169.1:0-24242 GCA_035649635.1 Vicinamibacterales bacterium
CAGGCGGGCGGCGTTTCAGCGCGACACCGTCACCGACACGCTCGCCGCCGTGGTTCAGAGCGAGGCGGACTGGAGCCGTTTGCCGGCGAACATCCCGACCGGTGTTCGACGGTTGCTCGGTCGTTGCCTGGAGAAGGATCCGAAACGGCGCCTGCGCGACATCGGCGACGCTCGCGTGGACCTCGACCCGGAAGCGGACGACGTCCGGCCCGGTCTCGTAGGGGCCGGCACAACGACGTCGCAGTCACTGCCTCCAGCACGTGCGGGCGCGCTCGTACCCAGACGTGGGTCGATCGTGATCGCCGCCGCGGGCATCCTCGCCGCCGGACTCGGGATCGCGTCACTGTGGATGCTTCCGCGGTTCCGTTCTCCTGGCCCTGTACTGTCTCTGAGTGTGTCGGTGAACCCGCCCCCCGGCGGCGAGTTCCAACTCCAGAATGGTAGTGAGATCTCGCCCGACGGTCGGCTCATTGTCTATGTCGCACACACAGGAGACGTCGACCGGCTCTGGCTGCGCCAACTGGATGAATTGTCGGCGCGTGAACTCCCTGGAACCGAGGGAGCGACGTATCCTTTCTGGTCGGCGGACAGCCGGTCCATTGGATTCTTCGCGGCTGGCAAGCTCAAACGCGTCGACCTTGGCGGCGGGTCTCCCACAGAGCTCTGCGCCGTGACCGGTGGGCGGGGTGGAACGTGGAGTGCGAACGGCGTCATCCTCTTCAACGGGTACAACGACGGCCCAATCATGCAGGTATCGGCATCCGGCGGCGAGCCGGTCGCGGTGACGAATATCGACCAGTCGCGCAGCGAGAACTCGCACCGCTGGCCGCAGTTCCTTCCAGACGGCCGACGCTTTCTGTACTTCGTTCGAGCCGACAATCCGCAGGTGCGTGGCGTTTACGTCAGCGCCCTTGATCGTCCCACCGAAAAGACTCGATTGCTCGGATCCACCGCGGCCTGGTATGCCCCGGGAAGGGACGCAGGGGCTGGGTATCTTCTCTGGGTGCGCGACGATCAACTCGTCGCGCAACCGTTTGACGCTACAAGCGCACAGCTGGCCGGCGATCCCGTTCCAATCGCCATCGGACCGTTTGCCGCCGCGAACGGCCGTGAGTTCTTCTCGACATCGACCGACGGGACGCTTCTCTATGAGAAGGCGGCGGGGAGGAAAGTCCACTTGACGTGGTACGGACGGGACGGTAAGGCGACGAGCGTGGTCGGGCAACCGGATACGTTTGTCGGACAGCCTCGCATATCGCCCGACGGCAAGCAGATCGCCATCATTCATGCGAGTCCCCCTGCAGGACGGGGACAATTGTGGGTCATTGAGGTCGACCGGGGGGTTGCCGCCCCATTCGCGGTTCGAGAGAACGGCCTCGACATCACTGCGATGGCGTGGGCACCAGACGGCCAGGCCCTGGCGTACAGCTGGGGCGGTCCTCCCAACCTGTTCGTCAGGAGCACTGACGGAACCGAACGACGCCTCACGACCACTCGGACGTCGCAGACCGTCTGGGACTGGTCGCCGGATGGGCAGTATCTCCTGTACACGGCGTTGTCGAATGAGTCCATTCCGACAACCCGCTACGCTCTTTCGGCCTTGCCACTTATTCGCGGCGAACCGCTGCAGCTCACGCGCGGGACGTTTCGGGAAGACGATGGGCGCTTTTCACCAGACGGACACTGGATGACGTACACGTCGGGTGAATCCGGTCGCAACGAGGTTTACTTGCAACGCTTCCCTGACGGGCGCACGAAATCGCGCGTTTCGACCCGCGGTGGGTCGCACGCCCGGTGGCGAAGGGACGGACGCGAAATCTTCTACCGATCCCCGGATGGCACGCTTGTGTCCGTCACGGTCCGCCTTAGTGGCAGCGCGCCGGAGCTGGGCTCTCCGGTATCGCTTTTCAAGCTTCCGCCCCTTCTTCCTTCGGCCTTCGGCCAAACCGGGTACGAGGTATCGGCTGACGGTCAGCGTTTCCTGGCGTCTGTGCCGATGGAGGCCGCCGAAGCTTCGCCCATGATCGTCGTGACCAACTGGCAAGCCGACTTGGCGGCCACGGATTGAAAGCCGGATCGCCTTTGCTCGTTACTTACGAGTCGGGAAACCCGACAGCGGCGGCTGTAACACAGTGCGTCTGCGAGAATTGTGTTCGGCCACGCCACTCAACATGGAACACGCCGACTACCGTCGGGCAATTGGTGTCAGCCCGGAGGCCACGATAGTCGACTCCGCTTGGGGCGAAGCGAGGAAGACAAGCAGAGCGCGAGCCACGTCCGGCTGCTTAGCTGCGCTGGTGATCGCGCCGGCGAAGGAAAATCCGGCCTGAAGTTCCGCCGGAATCGGCCCGACGTAGGTCACGCCAGGGACGTGTATGAGCTCGCTGATTTGCTGGAAGCCAATCTCCACCTCACCACGCGCAACGACCGCGGCGACTGGTTCACCGGATGGTGGCCCACGCACCTTTCGACTCTTGCCTGCGACCTGGTTCGCCACGCCGAGCTTCTCGAACAGCGTGGTCGAAAGATAGGTGCCGCTGCCGCTGTCCGAGTAGCCGATAGATTTGGCTGCGAGGAGCGTCCTCCGGAACGCCTCGACGGTGTCGATATTCGGCAACGCGGCCCCAGAGCGCACCACCATGCCGATCTGCGAGAGGGCGAGATCGACCTTGCTGCCAGGGCGCACAAAACCTAGCTTCGCGAGCTCGTCGGCGGCTCCGCCATCGAGGATCACAACGTCGGCGAGCTCGCCTCGCGCGAGGCGGGTCGGAATGGCCTCCGGAGAGTCGCCGATCGACGGACCGCGCGTCGTGATGAGGCGATGGCCGGTCGCGCGCTCGAACGCCGGGCCCAGCTCGGCATAGACCCGATAAAAACCGGCCGAAATCATCACGCGCAGTTCGGCGCCAGAGAACGAGCCGGAGCCCGAGACCAGCAGGGCGACTCCGCCAAGCACGGCTAACCATCGAACGGGCGACGACGCCTTCATGAGGCCCTCCGCGGCGGCTGTCGATCAGGCACGGGTGACCGGCTGATTTCGCAGTGTAGCGCAGGCGCCGTGATCGGATCCTTCACTGCTTCTTGCAAATCGCGTTCGACAGAAAACGCGATGTTCGAACCGCGCAACTGCACCAGCCTTCAGCTTTGGCTGGAATCGAGACCAGAGTGTAGGTTAGGTGGACCAGAACATCGCCAGTTGGAACCGATTGACGAGCTGATTGCGAAAGATCGAGGCGCTGAAAAGTTCGGTGTAGTTGGTCCGTCGCGGACTTCCACAGCCTAGTCAGATTTAAGTCAGGTCCTACGGCACCTCAGTGCACCACGGCCTGCTGGCGACACGGTGGCTCAGCGCGCCGAGCTCCAATTAACGATCATCGTGACGTCGACTGGGGCGGTGCCGGTGACCGCGTTCACTAGGAAGCGCTCGCCGTCGTTCGTGACGACGAACTGTGGACGCTGCCCGCTTCCGGGCGCAACGAGAACGGAGAAGAGCGGCACCGGGTCGGCGGCACGACGCGGCCCTTCCGTGGACGACGGACGCATCGGCACCATCATGAGGTGGCCATCGGGGGCGAGGTAGTACAGCTCCCGTCCGTCGCGTCGCCATCGCGCGTAGCGTCCGCCCGCCACTGAAATCTGCTCGCGCGCTCCCGGGCGGCCGAACGGCTGCAGATAGATTTCCCACTCGCCCGATTCGTCCGACTCGTACGCGATCGCGGCACCATCCGGCGAGAACTGCCCGTTCATTTCGTTGGCGGCCGTGTTGGTGAAAGGGTTGGCGCTTTGGCCTGGGACCGGCCGCAGGCGCCCTGAGCTGGTCTCACGCTCGACGGGCAGCAGCCACAAGTCGAAGCCTGTCTGCGGACCGCTGTCACGGTAGAGCAGCAGCCGTCCGTCAGGGGACCAGTCGTTCGGGACGCTGGGCCCGGCGGTGGCGACCAGCAGTTCGGCCTCGCCGCCAGTCAGCGCTCGTTGCGAGAGACTGTTGACTCCGCGACCGACGCGAGTTTGAAACACGAGGCGATCGCCAAGCGGCGCCCATAGCGGAAAGAATTCGTCCGGAGTGCCAAACCTGGTGAGACCGCCACGCTCGGTGCCGAGGATCCAAATCGAGTCGCGCCGATCGACGGCGAGCCGGCGGCCGTCCGGCGACAGCGCCCCGACCGTGCTGGTCTCAACGGGGTCCCGACCGTCGAGCTGCTGCAGTTCTTTTCCGGACCTGTCGAACCAGATCAGTCGACGCTGGATTTCCTCGACATCTCTGCTGACATAGACGAGAGCGCCTGTCTCGGACGCGGAAAAGGTCATCACCCCAAACTGGGCACGGATGCTCTCGGTCACCTGCCACGGCGCCCCGACCAGCCTCAAGGCATCGGCATCGAAGCGCTGAGCCAGGAGCGCACTTTGGCGCGCGAAGAACAGGTGCCCCGAGGCCGCGTACACGGCGCCATCAACGTCGGCGAGCAGCCGCTGCGGCGCGGTCGCGCCCTCGAGATCGCCAACATAGACACCGCGGAAGTCGTTATCCCCGAAGCTGAAAAACAGAAAGTGACGACCGTCTGGGAGAAACTGCGGCTGGACATGTCGAATGTGCGGGGCTTCCACGCGGGTGACGGCGGCGACCTCGCCCCCGGTCTGCGGCACGCGGAAGAGCGGACCTCTGGTCGGCGCGAAGAGAATCACCCCGTCGCGGTTCCACGCTCCACCCGCGCTGAAGGGCGCGACGACGTCGGCCAACGTCTGCACGGCGCCGCTTTCGAAGTCGATGCGCTTGAGCTTTCCCTCGGCGAAGAACCCGACGGAACGACTGTCGGGAGACCAGAACAGTCGGTCCTGGGCGCCGTCGGTGCGCTCCAGCGGTCGCGCCGGGCGACCATCCAGCGTGTGAATCCACACACGGCTGCGTCGATCAGTCCGTGCGACGAAGGCGATCCGCCGGCCATCCGGAGAGAGCGTCGGAGACGCGGGTTGGGTGTTGGGCGGAAATGTGATGTCGACGCGAAGCTCGGGCTGACTTGGAGGCGAACGAAACCCGACGACGAGCGCAAACGCGGAGACCAGCCCCAGAAACAGTGTGCAAGCCGCCCACGCGATTCGCTCCCAGCGCAGACGCCGCAGTGGCGCCGTGTCTGCGGCCGCGTCGTCTGTCGGAGAATTCGACGCATCGTCCAACTCCAGCCGCGCATCCGCGATGTCGGCGAGACGGCGCCTTCTGTCCTTCTCCAGACATCGAGCGACGAGTCTTCGCGCAGGCGCAGGTATGGTCACGGGCAGCGCCGCCCAATCGGGTTCGCTCTTGATCACCGCCGCGAATGTTTCCGAGAGGTCGTCGCCCGGAAACGCGCGCTGCCCGGCGAGCATTTCGTAGAGCACGCAGCCAAAGGCCCAGATGTCGCTGCGCTTGTCGGCCTCGCGTCCCTTCGCCTGCTCGGGCGACATATACGCTGCCGTCCCGAGCAGCACGCCGACGCCCGTCATCAGCGCCGGTGAGGTGATAGTAGGCGATTGGCTGACCACGCCCGACGCCCGGTCCTCGGAGCCGGGCGTCTGTGCGAGCTTCGCGAGTCCGAAATCCAGCACCTTAACCGTGCCGTTGTCACGCACCTTGATGTTCGCCGGCTTGAGATCCCGATGGATCACGCCCTGCTCGTGTGCCGCTTCGAGCGCGTCCGCAATCTGTCGTGCTACCGGCAGCGCCTCGTCGAACGACAGCGGGCCGCGCGTGATCCGTTCCGCCAGCGTCGGCCCTTCGACCAACTCGAGGACGAGAGCCGTGATCCCACTGGCTTCTTCGAGCCCATGGATGCCGCCGATATTCGGATGACTCAGTAAGGCTAGCGTTTTGGCTTCACGTTGGAAGCGCGCGACGCGTTCGGGATCTTGCGCGAACGCATCCGGCAGCACCTTGATCGCGACCTCACGATCGAGCTTCGTATCCCGCGCGCGATACACTTCGCCCATGCCACCGCTGCCGAGGAGGCCGGTGATCTCGAAGCCGCCAATTCGCTTCCCGACGGCCAGGCCCATCGGCGCAGATTCTAGCGGAACTTCCGGCGCGGACGACACGACGGACGAGCGTGACGGGTGCGCTCCTTTGGGTCCGTTCTCGTGTCAGGCAAGGTATTCGGGCGAGCCAGGATCGGCACCCAATCGATTTCAGCGCCCGCCAGGCACGAACACTGGCTGCGCCTCGATATGGATTGAAGTCCGCCTACGCGGCCCGAGCGGGCCTGTAGTCCTGTTCCGCGAGGGGAGGCTCGCCAAGCTCCGCGAGGAGCTGGTTGAGGCGATCGAGAGGAACCGCTTGTGGCGCGGTGATCTCGACGCCTAACGGGCGACCAGACGCTGCGTAATCGACGATGAGCAGCCCGTCTGGCGATGCCACGGTCCTCGCGCTCTTCTCCCCGGTTGGATGCGAGAGGTGCAGGTACGCCGCGAATGTCCGGCCCTTCCGATAGGTTACCTGCAGCGAGCGCTCCGTCATTGGGACACCTCGTAAACGGTGACGACGACGAGCAACCTGGCCTCGGCGTCTGGCTCGACGATCACGACCCACGGGCCTTGCACGCGTTGGGTGTGATCATGAATCTGCCCTCCACGCTGGCCTCGACCCCGGTGGCTCTCTCCAGCATAGCGCGGACCTCCACCTCGGTCACGCCTCGTTGCTCCATGCGCAATTCGGCGTGGCCAGTGAACGAAAGATCCCAACTCCACCACTCCGCGAAGGTCGGCACTGAGCGTTTGGGCGGGTCGATCGTAGCACCCCGCCACAGGCTCAAGGCTGTGGGCGAAGCCGTTCGTCTGGGCAACGAGGATCGTTCCTCAGGGCACGTAACGCGCTGAGCGACTTGTGCTCAATCCAACGCCCCTCCAAGGGGGAACACGGAGGGGAACGGTGCCTCGCGCGAGGTGATCTGGAAAGCTCGCAAGGCAGCTGTGCGCAAGAAGGTCGCGGCAGCCGAGCGAGTGGCCAAGGCCATCCTAGACAGGCTGGACCGTCTGGACGAAGCGTTCCTCTTTGAGCGCTCGATTGACATCGACACGTACGACCGTCACGCGGAGAAGTTGCGCGAGGAACTCACGCTCGCTCGGATCGACCGTCACGCCGGCCAGCTCCTTTGTTCGAACAGGCGTAACCGCACCGGCTAGGTTAGCTGGACCACACGGGAATGGAACCGCCGGCAGCAACCGACACGGTTTGACGGATAAACCACGAGTAGTCGCCAACTGGCTTTGAAACGGGCGGCCGTTTGGGAAGCACCTGCACGGTAACTCGGAACCTCTCGACAGACGCCCTGCGGGAGGGGCTAGGAAGCAGCCGTTGCCGTGAGGGCGGCTTCCCACGGAACACAGGCTGCGATTAGCTTCTTGTACTTAATCAGCGCGCGCGGCTGATTCACGGCGAGACACGCCACCACGCTATTGCCGCAGCGGTAAAGTGCCGTGAGCCGCCGGTCGGCGAGCGACCCGTCGACGATCACCATCTCGTCGTGCGGACGTGCGCGACCGACGAACTGGATTTTCCGATCGTACTGGTCCGACCAGAAGTACGGCACGGATGAGAAGCTCGTGCTCGAGGCCGGACCGGCGAGCGCGTTCTCGGCAGCGTGCACCCCCTGTTCGACCGCGTTGGTCCAATGCTCGATTCGCGGTGAATCTCCGTGCCACCGATTGGCGACCCGGGCCACGTCGCCGGCCGCATACACCCCCGGCGCGGCTTCACCGCAGCCGTTGCAGACGATGCCGTTCTCAAGAGTGAGGCCGCTGCCCTCGAGCCATTCCGTGTTTGGCGTGACGCCGATGCCGACCACAACCACATCAGTGTCGATTCGTGAGCCGTCGGAGAGCACCACGCCGGCGACACGCGATTCACCGAAGACGTCCGTGACCGAAACCCCGGTGCGAAGGTACACGCCGTGGTCGCGGTGCATGGCCGCGACCATCTCGCAGAACGTCGACCCCAGCGCAGGGGAAAGCGGAACGGGGAGCGACTCGATCACGGTGACCTGCAAGCCGCGAGCGCGACAGGAGGCGGCGACCTCGAGGCCGATGAACCCGGCACCGACGATCGCGACATGCGAGGCGTTCATCAATTCCCGCCGCAGCGCGATCGCGTCATCCAGACCGCGCAAGGCGAGCAGGCCTACGCGGGGCGCCATACCCGGGAGATTCCGCACACGCGCCCCGGTTGCGACGATGAGCCGATCGTAGTCGGCGAAGGTGCCATCTGCCAGAATCACGCGCCTGGCGCGAAGGTCGACCGACGTCGCGCGCACGCCAAGTCGCATGTCGAGCGCGAGGGCGTCGTAGCCGTCCTTCCGCCGGAAAAAGGTCTGCTCCGGCTCCCAGGTGCCTTGCAACACCTGTTTCGAGAGTGGCGGGCGGTCGTAGGGGCGATGTGGCTCGTCGCCAATGAGCGTCAGCTCACCATCGAAGCCCCGATCGCGCAGCGTCTCGGTCGCGCGCAGGCCTGCGAGCGAGGCGCCCACGACCACGATGCGACGCAGCACGGCAGCCTCACTCTTCAATCGAAATCGCGCCGGTCGGGCATTCCCGCACGGCCCTGTCCACCTTCGCGCGCAGACCGTCCGGTGGCGTCTCGATCAGGACGTGCAACACGCCGTCGTCGCCAATCTCGAATACTTCAGGCGCCGCCTCCACGCAGAGTCCGTGGAGGTCGCATGCACCCAAATCGACAACGACTTTCATGATGCCCTCCCAGTTAGCGAGCGTGCTCGCGAGCCCGCGCCGCGGAAGGGTTACGCTACCACGCTGCGCGTGGCCTGAAGTAGGTCTCGGCGGTTACCCCCGTCCACGCGGCGGGTCACGCTCACGTGGGTATTCTGCCGAGCCAGTTCGTCCATCGGATGCCCAGGTCGCTGTGAACCACCAGTGACATCCACACCGGCCTGACGAGCACGAGGAGAACGGCGCCGAAGATGCTCGTGGCGAGCAGCCTTCGGTGCTTCACCAAATCGAAAACGAGCAGGGAGGTGATGAGCAGCAGGTCCGTCGTATACCCCACCGCCAGAAAGCTGGGCAACACACTCTGCAGGGCGGCACCAAAATCCCTGTTCGTGCTCAAAGCGGCGGGGATCAGCAGTACGGACGCGATCAACATCAGGCGCTTGTGCACGTCCGGTTGCCGTCTGAAGTAAATCGCGGCGCCCACACACCCGGCGAACACAGCCAGACTGAACGTCTGGAACAGGACAACCTCTCTGAAGCCTTCAAGGAGCTCGGGATGCGGCACCACTCCATCCGGAATCCGTCTTGGAACGGCATTCGTCAAGACCACCACGCCGCTCGTGATAACCGCCAGGGCCGAGACTGCGCCGGCTACACCGAGCTTCCTGTGCACTCCCGTCTTTCGAACACTGACCAGCGCAGCCTGCACACAGAAGAGGGCATACCAGGATGTGAGGGCGAGTCCATGAAAGATTAAGTGCCCGGGGAGACGAGTGCTTCCCGTTGGATCATCGATTCGTCCAAACAATGATCTCAGGTAGAACGTGGGGGCGAAGCCGAGGAACACCAGGGCAAGAAGCAGCAGCGAGATGACGAGAAAGTACCTACGTCCCGCGGTCACAGCAGGCATCGGCTATCCCTCCGACGCGTCGATCGTGTTCCTGATTCGTTCACGGATCGGCGCAAGCCAATCACCGGTCTGGAGTGAACCAAGCTTTGTGTGATGCAGCGGACCAGCACGGTCCGCCGCCGCGAATTCGACCACACGTGTCGACCATTTGCAAGGCGAAGCGGGACTCCTGACTGGACTAACCGAAGTGCACGATCGGGGGTGCCCGCCCGTATAATTCGCAGAACGTGCAGCAGGGAACAGGGACGTGGTCCCTCGTCAGGAAAAGGCCATTCTTGTCGATTGTGGGACGAAACGCGCGTGTGCTGGTTAACATGGACAGCTGTCGTTTACGCATCGTCAGGCAACTGGGCATGCGGCTCAATAGGGAGGCATCCATGAAGACGAATGTGTTCGTCGCATTGTTGTTGGCGTCGACGCTGACCGCAGGCACCGCGGCTGCGCAGCCGGCCGCGTTCAACGAGATCGGGCTCACCATGGGCCATTGGCACATCGTCTCGAAGGATGTGGAAGCGAACAAGAAACTCTTTGTCGCCATGGGCGGCAAGTTATACATGCCCGGCGGCAACCCGCTAATCATGTTCCCCGGGCTCTACATCAACTTGATCCTCG
Organism: Vicinamibacterales bacterium; assembly: GCA_035649635.1. Classification (GTDB taxonomy): domain Bacteria; phylum Acidobacteriota; class Vicinamibacteria; order Vicinamibacterales; family UBA2999; genus Gp6-AA40. The sequence continues at coordinate 10,211 of DASRJE010000169.1, forward strand.
GCACCGAGAAAGGAGAGGGCGGCACCGTGGGGTCGGTGGTGAACCATGTTGGCTTCATCGTCGACAACGTCCAGAAGCGGGTCGCAGAGTGGAAGGCGGCGGGGGTGGAGGTGCTGCCGGGCGGCAACAATCGACTGGACCAGGCGTTCGTCGTGACGCCGGACGGCGTGCGCATCGAAATCCTGGAAGACAAAACGCAGCCGATGCCGATCCGCAATGAACATATCCACTTGTCGCTCACGGAAGCCGATATTCCCAAGGCGCAGGCCTGGTATGCAAAGACCTTCGGTGGGAAGCCGGGCACCCGAAACGACGCGCCGATCGTGGACTTACCGGGCGTACAAATCCGGTTCGCCCGGGCCGACACGAAGCAGGCGCCTACTCGAGGGCGTGTGCTCGACCACATCGGTTTCGACGTGAAAGATCACGCCTCGTTCGTGAAGAAGCTCCAGGCGGAAGGCATCAAGCTCGACGAACCGGTCCGCAAGGGAACCACTGGCAATACCATCACCTACATTACCGATCCGTGGGGTACGCGCATCGAGATCGTCCAGCGGCTACCGCTGGGGCCGCAGGTGTCGACCAATTAAGAGTGAGCGGAGATCCTCCTTTATTTCGTGGCGTAGCCGCCGAGTGCCCTACTTGCGCGCGAAGCGATAGTTGCCTGAGACGTGTTTCACGTAGAGCCCGCCGTCGATGAACTGGACGCCGAGACCGTAAAGGCCGGTGAATTCGGACTCGGACATCGCGATGAGCACCTGCGGGCCGCGCCCATCCATGTCGCCAACGATTTTGCCGCCTTCGAGCCTGATGTGCACCGTGCGCCCGGCGGCCCGAGGCGATCCAGGGCCTTGCACGCTTCTCCAGAACGGTGGCTGCTCGACGTAGGTGCCCACGTATCGCGACAGGATCTCCGGCGCCACCTTCACTTCATTCCGCCGTTCGTCGGCTGCCGTGCCGACCCAGTGCACCAGGCTCCGGCTCGCGCCCTCGTTGCACACCCACTCGAGCATCTCGGTGTCGGCGGCGTATTCCGCGCCAACCTTCACCGTCCACGGCCTGCCGTACGCCGCTGGGTCTGAGAACGTGACCTCGATCTCCAGCGCGCCGAAGCTCGGTCGCCGGTACCGCTCGGTCATGCGTAGTCGCTCCGTGTGCGGATGGCCGTCCCGATCCATCCAGCTTCCGGCGTGGAAGCCGGAGCTTTCGACGACGAGCGTTTCGCCCTCCCACCGTCCCACGGAGTACCCCATCCACGACGGGTTCGGCTCCGGCTCGAGCGCACGGCCGTCCATCCAGATCTGGCGATACGTGAGATCGGGATTGAGCATCACGATGAGCTGCGGAGTCTGGACGATGCGCGTCATTTCTGACCCGGTGCTGTCACCGGCGGTGGCGTAGGCCGGACCGAGCGGCAGACAGCGCACCTGCATGCCGTCCTTGCCCAGATCCTCGCGCCGCTGTTCGACCGTCTCACGCACCCACGCCTGGATCTCGTCAGGCTTGAGATCTGCGACGACGTTGCGCGCGTACTTTGGCGACACCTTCAACCACAGCCCCGAGAGGTCGGGCTTGCCATCCGACGTGCGTGGCGGCGGTGCCGTCAGATTCGGCTTGCCGTCAGCGGTGCGTGGAATCCCGCTCGTCGGTTGCTTGAGCCACTGAGCCGCAGCCTGCGCGCTCAATGCGATCGTGAGGATGGAAACAAGGGCTGCCTTCATAGCGTGGCCGATCCTATCTGTCCCAGGGGAACTTCGCCGTCGGCGGATTGGCGTAGCGCCTCATCACCAGCGTCAGCTTCGCGCCCGCGCCCGGCGCGAGCCGCACCGTGAAATCGCGCGCGTTGATCGAACTGGTTCTCCCGTTCACGTCCGCGGAGAGAATCTGGTGCTCGCCGTACCCGCCACCCTGCACGACCACTGTCCGCGGGGTCGTCGGGCTCACATTCACCAGCGTCACGACCGTCCGGTCGTCCTTCAACTCCGACACCAGCGCGCCCACATCGTCAGGCACGCCGGCGCGGCGGCGAACGGGATCGAAATACCGCAGCCGCGCGCTCAACAGGCTGCCTTCGCGACCTGGGACCAGCGCGCCCCACATGAGCTGCACCATTCCACCAACGGCCGCCGGGTTGAATTCCATCGCGTTGTCGGCAAGCCTGGTCTCGGGCGTCGTCGGATCTTTCTGCATCTCCGCGATTCGTCGACGGATGGTGTCGAGATCCCGTTTCAATACCGTTTCGGGAAAGCGAGGATTCATGCCCTCCAGATAGTCAACCCAGGCATCGCGCCCGATGCGCAGCCGATCCCCGGGCTTCATCGACCAGTACCACAGTTCGAGCGCGCCTACGTTCCAGGGCGCTGTCCGCCAGCCATACCAGCCCTTGTCCCCGTACATGGTTGGATACTCCGTGCGTCCGTCGACCGTACGGGAATGGGAGTTGACCGCGTCGATCATCGCGCGCCACGCGTCGGCGTACTTCTGATCGCCCGTGACGAGCAGAGCGTTGGCGAATCCGACCGTCGCTCGCGGAATCCGGTTGCGATCTTCGCGTCGGCCGGTGACCGGATTCACCGGACTGAAGCCCCAGCCGTAGGCGTTGTTCCACCATTTACCTTCGGGCCCGCCGATTGTGCCATCGAGTGCCACATAGCTCGGGATGATGCCGCCGTTCTGCTTCATCCGCGCCAGCCACCCGTCCATGTATTCGACGAGCCAGCGCTTGTACTTCGGCTCGTTATCCAGGAGATAGGCGCTGAGCGGCAGCGTGGTGGCGACCAGATTGAGAAAGTGATCGCCGACGACGTCGCTGTACTCCTGATAGTGCGCGAGGAATTGCTCGTAGCTGTCCTCGCCATGCAGCGCGATGAACTTCGAGACGTCGAACGGATCCCCCACCCAGTCGAGCGCGTTCGCCTTCCGGAGCATCGGGCCGCGGCTACCATTGATCATCGACTTGATGATCTTGTGCTGTGGATCGTAGTTCGGCGCGTCGCGATCCTCCCCCATGTAGAGCGCCGCATAGGCCCGCGCCCGCTTCTGGTATGCAGGCAGCGTTGGCGCCGACAGCGCCAGCACGTTGAACGTCCGAAGCGCTTCGCCATGGTGCATCCAGTCGGACTGCACCGAAAAATCCTTGTAGTACATGCCCTGGCGGCCAATCGGCACGTCGGTCGTCTTCGCCTCGGTGAACTGGCGAATCATGCCCTCCCACGCCCTGAGATGCAGCTGAAGGATCTCGTCGCTGGCCCCCAACGCATGCAGCTCGGGCCACCCGGTCGTGTTCTCGAAGGCATCATCAGGGCCATCGTTGGCACCCCATCGGACGACGTGCTGAAAATAGCCGCGCTCGTCGTAGTACTTCGCGAAGAACGCTCGTGCCGCTGGTACGCTGTCAGCGAGAATCCGTCGCTCCAGCGTTGCCCACTCGGGCGCGGGCATGGGGCTGGCAATGTCGATCGTGGTCCCGGCGGCCCCAAGGAAGGTGAAGGGCAGAAGGCAGAAGACCGAGAGCCAACCTCCAACTCCCAAACAGCCAGATGGCCTGGGAGTTGGGAGTTGGAAATTGGAGGTTGACATGTTTTCAGCTGCTAAAAGTCGTACTTCACCGCGAACTGCATGATGCGCGGATCGCCGGACGACGTGATGCGCCCGAAGGTCGCAGCCGAAAACGTTGTGTTCGGGTTATCCAGCAGGAACCAATTGAAGGCGTTGAATGCCTCGACGCGCGCCTCGAGGCGTTGACTGTTGGCGAACCGGAACGAGCGCACGAGCGACAGATCAACGACGTGACGCGCCGGACCATCGTAGGCGTTGCGTATGGAGTTGCCGTACGTGCCCAGCGCCGGCTGCGCAAATGCCGACGGATTGAGCCAGTTGTTGATCGTCTTGTCGCCATACGCATTGTCGAGCACCTGATCTGCCCGCTGCGTCGTCGCCTGGATACCGGAGAGCGCCCTGTCGGTTCCAGTGAACACCGTCAGCGGAGCCCCTGAATTCGCCCGGTAGATCCCGGAGAGCCGCCAGTTCGATCCGAGCGCTCGCGCGGTGGCGTTCTCGAACTGCGGCGTCTCGATGCTCGCGCTGAGATTGAAGATGTGCTTCCGCCACGTACTGCACCGCCCCTTGTCTGATTCGAAGATGGCGTCGCGTTCGGCATCCGATGGCGGGTTGATCAGCGAGACCGGAATCATGTAACCGGTTGCGACGTTGAGCGGCGCCTGGCCCTGACTGATAAGGCCTTCGCAGGTCGAGATGGTGTAGTTGGCGTTCGTCGTGAGGCCGCCCGCTGAGCGCTTCTGAATCGACAGCAGCAGACCGTGGTAGTTCTGCCAGCCCGCGTCGGTGATCCAATCGAGGTAACCGTAGTACTGCCCGACCGAAGGATTGGCCTGGCTCAACTCCCGGCGAAGATCCACTGTTGCCGTCGAGCAGTTCGCGAACGTCTGCGTTCCGCCGGTCGGCAACTTAAGCGTGCACGGGCCCGTGGCCGTCGCACCCGGAGGGATCACGCCGGGATTTCCGTCCACGACGCCCCACATGTTGACCAACCGGTTGCCGGTGTAGGTCGCCGAGAACGCCATGGTGTCGCCGACCTGGCGCTGATATCCCAGGTTCCACGCATGGTTGCGCGTGCTCTTGATGTCCGTGGGCATCGAGATGAAGAGCGAATACAGAGCAGCGCTATACGGGTAGTCAGCCCCACCGAGAGGAACCGGATAGGGATTGGTGCGGCCCACAGCACCCCACGGATCGTCGAGCCGCGTGGTGGTCAGGCGCTGCTCGAGGCCGAACGGGGGCGCCGAGCGCGAGTCGAAGAAGAACTGACCCGTCACGAAGTCGCCCGTCATCCCGTACCCTGCGCGTATCGACGTTCGCCCGTCTCCGTTGGGATCCCACGACACACCAACTCGTGGCGCGATGTTCGACCATACGATGTTCATGCCGGAGTTGCCAGGAAATCCCGGATCGCCAGGATAGTAGAGGCCTGCCGGCGCCTGCGGGTACACCGTGCTGCGTACGTTGTTCCACATCCGATCGACATCGAAGGTGTAGACCGCCTTGTCCACGCTGTCCTGCGGGAACCACGGTTCCCACCGTGCTCCGTAGTTAAACGTGACGTTCGGTGACACGCGCCAGGTGTCCTGCGCGTAGATGGCGAAATACGGCTGCTTGATGTTCTGGCGGAAGGGCGTGGCTTCACGGAACTCGAAGACGCGTCCCAGGAGAAAGTCGGCCAGCGGCAGGCCGGTGACACCGCCATTGAACGAGAAGGGCCCCATCGAGCGCACATTCGATTCGGTTTGCCAATCCGACATGGCGAAAGCACCGCCGAAACCAAACTGGTGGTTCCCGCGCACCATCGTCAGATCGTCGGAGAGGGAATAGGTGTTCGGCTTGTAGTACGAGAACGTCTCTGTCCCGGTGTTGATCGAAAAGGCACCGGTGATCGTGATGTTCATGTACTCGGGAATGTAGGTGAACATGTTCACGCCGACGTCCTCTGGTCCGAACAGTTCCGAGTGCGTTCGAATCACGCTCGTTCGACTCACGGAGAATCTGATGTTGTTGACCATGGCATTGCTCAACACCATCGAGTCGCCGACCGCCAGCGAGTGCACGTTGTTGTCACGGCCGCCGAGTGTCGCCGCCAGGATGTTCCCGTCGGCGTTCTCGAATGCCGGATCCCAGAAGGTCTTCGAGAGCATGTAGCGGGCGAACAGCGAGTGATTCGGGTTGAGCTGCCAGTCGATGCGACCGAGCGGCATGTCTTCGGTCGGCTTCGTGGGACGTGAATATGCGATCTGCCCGCACGGATCGCTGGTCGTCGGCAGCATCCCGGAAATCTTCACGGCTGCCGGGCTGAACAGCGCGGGATTGATCCGGTTGTTCACGAAACCGAGCGCCGCTGGCAGTGCGAGATTCCCCTGCGCGCGGCACTGGGCGGAGGCCACAGTCGTGAAGTCGCCGTTCATCATCGCCGCGGTTGGAATGAAGGTGATGATGTCGGCTGGTGTCTGCGTCGTCCGCGTGCCCTGGTAAGCACCGAAGAAGAAGATCTTGTCCTGCACGATTGGTCCGCCGAGCACACCACCGTACTGGTGTCTCACCAGACCGTCGCTGGCGCGTTCGCCGGTGGTTGGATTGACCGCCGCAAACGGCGCTTTCGCGTTGAAACGATGGTGGCGGGCAAACTCGAACACGTCGCCGTGGAACAGGTTCGTTCCGGCCTTGGTCGCAACGCTGACAGTGCCTCCGGCCTTGACGCCGTTCTGCGCATTCTGCGAGCTCGTCTCGACACGGAACTCCTGCATCGCGTCGGGAAACGGCAGCGGCAGGTTGACGCCGTCGTACCAGTTGTTGTGCATCGCGCCGTCCAGGAGGTACTGCACGCCAAACTGCTGGCCGCCTGCGACCGCGATGCCGCGACTCTGAGTCAGGCTGCGGCTTGAAGGATTGCCGGTATCCACGGCGCCGCCGGCCAGGACGACGAGCGAAGCGACGTTCCGTCCCTCGAGGGGCAGGGCTTCGACTGCTTCGTTATCGATGACGGCCCCGATCGCCGGGTTGCGCGTCTCGACGAGCGGCGTGGCCGCTTCCACTGAAACCGTTTCTTCGAGTGCGCCCAGCTGCAGCTTCACCGGGATCACGGGATTGCTGTTGACCTGCAGCACGATGCCGGTCTGGACGTAGGTCCGGAAACCGGTCAGCGTCGCTTCAAGGCGATAGGGACCAATCGGCAGATTGGTCAACGTGTACGAACCCGTGGTATCGCTGACGGTGTCCCGGCGAAAACCGGTATCGGTGTGGAGCGCAGTGACCGTCACGCCCGGCAGCGCTGCGCCGCTTTCATCGACGACAGTGCCATTGATCTGTGCAGTGGTCTGGGCAGCCACGTGAGACGTGGCCAGCGTGGAAACTACTCCTACGGTGAGCAGCAGACGCAAAAAGCGGTTCATTCAGGGCCTCCTCGCCGCGTGTACGGTGACCCACAAAGGAAGGCGGGAACCGACGATTGGGGACAGATACTACACCGGGGAAGGAACGCGTGGACAACTCTCGTACGCACTTGGCGCCAAAATCTGGCCCCTGGCAACCTAGTGTGATATACGGGTTCGCGATGAAGGGGAGCGCGGGATCCTGGGGCGCGCCGGTGACACTCCTCACCCTCGTGCTCGCGCTGAATTGCGGGCACTGGGCGCAGGGCGTTCTTGCTCAGCAGCATCCGTCCAGCACGCGCGCCGGTCTCGAATCGATTCAGATTCGACCGAACGTCCACGTCATCTTCGGCGCTGGCGGGAACGTGACGGTTCACGTCGGTGACGACGGGCTTGTCGTTGTCGACAGCGGGTCGACCGAGATGGCTCGCTCACTCCTCGACGCCATCAAGGCGATTTCGCCTCGACAGATCCGCATGGTCGTGAACACCAGTGCAGACCTGGATCATGTGGGTGGCAACGCCATCGTCGGCGGAGCGGGGGTAGGGCTCAGCCCCGACCCCTTCGGTGACGGCAACCACGCGACGGTGCTCGCCCACGAGAACGTCCTTCGCCGCCTGAGCGCGTTAGGCACAAACGGAGCAGAATCACCTTTCCCGATCAAGATGCTGCCCAACGACACATTCACGTCCAGGTACCGGTCGTTCTATGTCAATGACGACGCGGTGCAGGTCATCCGTCAGACCGGCGCGCATTCCGACAGCGATGTGATGGTGCTTTTCAGAAAAGCCGATGTCATCGCCACCGGCGATGTCATCGACCTTCGGCAGTTCCCCGTCATCGAGCCAGAGAAGGGCGGCAGCATTCAAGGCGAGCTCGAGGCGCTCAACCGGCTGCTCACTGAGTTTGTCGTCCCAGGTGCGCCGCTCGTCTTGAAGTCCGGCCGCACGCTGGTCGTGCCCGGCCACGGCTACATCGCAGACTATGCCGAAGTGGTCGAGTATCGCGACATGGTCACCGTGATCAAAGACACGATCCAGGAGCTGATCGACAAAGGTCTGACACTGGAGCAGGTGAAAGCCGCCAATCCCGCGAAGGGTTATCGGGGCAGATATGGCTCCGACAGCGGTGCGTGGACAACGGAAAAGTTCGTTGAAGCGGTGTTCAAGGGCTTGAGCGAGAAGAAATGAAAACCCGCAGGAGGTTTCGGGCATGTTGACTGTGACCACACCGACCGTTTCTGGCTCCCGCATCGTCAAGCATCTCGGCATCGTCAGCGGCGAGGCAATTCTCGGGGCCAATATCTTCCGTGACTTCTTCGCGGGTATTCGTGACATCGTCGGCGGCCGTTCCGCTGCCTACGAGCAGGAGCTACGGAAAGCGAAGGCCATTGCCGTGCAGGAGATGCAACAGCAAGCCGCTGAGCTCGGGGCCAACGCTGTCGTCGGCGTCGATCTCGATTACGAGAACATTCAGATGGGAGGAGGCGGTGGCATGCTCATGGTCAGCGCCAGCGGGACGGCAGTAACAATCGCGGCAGGAGAATGATCGCTACTGCGTGGACGCGCTGATGGGACGCATTTTTTCCTCGGTCATCGCGTGGGACCGCTATGCGGCTCGGTGCGCGAATTTTGTACTCGATGTGACCCGCATAGCGGTCCTAGGCGCGCGCAGCGCGCCGAAGAGACACTGGCGACCAGCCAAGCGCTCCGCGGTGATGTCAATGGGCGGAGTTGCTTGGCTGGCTTTCGTCGCATCGCTGCCGGCAATCGACGTCGCTGCGCAAACGCGAGGAGCGCGCGGCGGCACGGCGTCCGCGCGTGCCGACGCGCCCATCGATCTCACCGGCCAGTGGGTGGCGATCATCTCCGAGGACTGGCGATGGCGCATGATCACGCCGCCGAAGGGCGACATCGTCAGCATTCCGCTCAGTCTTCAGGGTCAACAGTCTGCCGAGGCATGGGACCCGGCGAGAGACGAAGCTGCCGGTGAACAGTGCAAGGCCTACGGAGCACCCGGCCTGATGCGAGGCCCGATCCGCATGCGGATTTCCTGGCAGGACGACAACACGCTCAAGCTCGAAACTGATTACGGCATCCAGACGCGCCTGTTACGGTTCGGCGCAGCTGCGCCTCCCGGTCCACGCAGTTGGCAGGGCGCCACTTCGGCGCAGTGGATCGTGCGGGGTGGTGGCGGACGCGGCGCACCGCGCTACGGCTCATTGAAGACGATCACGAGCAATCTCCGCCCCGGCTATCTGCGCAAGAACGGAGTGCCTTACAGCGAGCGCGCGCTTTTCACCGAGCATTGGGACGTCCATTCGCTCCCCAACGGCGACAAGTATCTCGTGAACACGAATGTCGTCGAAGACCCGGTGTACCTGCAGGCGCCGTTTCAAACGGCAATCCACTACAAGCTCGAACGCGACAGTTCCAAGTGGGATCCAACACCATGCGACGCGAGATTTTGATCGGGCGATTGATTGGATGCATCAGCCTGCTGACGGTTGTGAGCGGGCCGGCGTTCGCGCAGGTCGAACTCGGCGGCACCTACGCCATCCGCATGCACGAGGATTACATCGAGCGCGGTCCAGGCTCTTTCCTGGGCGACTTTACCGGCATGCCGCTGAGCGACGAGGGGCGCGCCAAGGCGCTGCGCTACTCGTCGAGCCTTCCTTCGACAATTGAACGACAGTGCCTGGCGCAATCACCATGGGTGGGCTTGTACCGGCCGCTCGCTCTCCGCATCTGGAGCGAGGTCGACGAGTCCGGACGCGTGGTGGCCTGGGTGATGGCGGGCGACTATCTGCGCGATCACGTCCGAATCTGGATGGATGGACGTCCCCACCCTTCAGCCAACGCCTGGCATTCCCCATCCGGCTTCACCACCGGGCATTGGGAGGGCGACACGCTCGTCGCGCGCACGACACACGTCAAAACCGCGTGGATCAGGCGTGGCGTCGGCATCCCCGGAAGCGATCAGTCGACGTTCACCGTCTTCATCACGAGGCGCGAGAACCTGCTGACGATCATGACCGTCCAGGAAGACCCGATCTACCTGACCGAACCTCACGTCGTGAGCCGCGTGTGGGAGTTCGATCCGCGCGCGAGTCAGGGTCCTCTTCGCGACACGTGCAACGTGGGCGTCGAGATTCCTTCACTCGAAGATACCGGTGAAGTGCCGCACTATCTGCCCGGGCAGAATCCTGAAGAGGACTTCATGGTGCGCATCTACAACATCCCGAAAGAGGCGGCGATGGGGTATGCGCAGACGCTCTATCCCGAGTATCGCAAGACGCTGCGCTCGGTGTACAAGCCTCCGGAGTCGTGTGGCCGTTACTGCTGCGGATGGATCGAACGACAGGGGCTGCCCGGCGCCGCACCAGGGCTGACGTGCAACGACGGCAACCTGCCGCCCGCGCTCAGGAAGACGCTGACCGCCACAGAACGGTAGGGATCCCGTTATCAACGCAAAAGACCTTCCGGTATCCGGCAGTACTATCACCAACTGATACTCGCATGCGGACGGTTATCTTCTTGGCAAACTTTGGTCGCGGTGGAGGCCTGCTGAACCGTCACAGCGGTGGTGACAAGGCGATGGCCCTCGCTGTACGGTGCGTCAAGGCATCCTGACCGTGTGGGCAACAAGCGGCCCAACTCGATGATGCTGCGGCGAATCGTCTGGATGGCTGTCGCGCTGGTCTTGATGTTCGCGGCGATCTACGCGTTCAAGTCCGCCGGCAGCATGACTGCTTCGACCTGGGTTCTCTGGGAGAAGACGATGACCATGAAAGACGGTGGCGATACATCTGCGTGGGAGCCGCTCGACGGGTTTGATCGCCTATCGGATTGTCATGAATCGGCGCGGGAAATTATTCAAGACGCTCGCGCTTTCATGACCAGCGGTGGCCGGACACTTGTCGCCGTTCGTCCAGACGGCCGGTCTGCGGTGTATACGGTGACAGAGGACGGAGCGCAGCACACCACCGATTACCGACTACTGTGCTTTCCCGGTCCGTTCGACCCACGTCCGGTGCGGCCCTAACGCCGGTGGTTTGTGAACGACATCATGAAGAGGGCGATTCGCGCTGGCGGCCGGTCTAACCGCCGCTGCACCTGACGGCACCGCGCGCTGCTATCGCCGTCTAACAGCGCCATGGAGCCGTCGGCGCCGACTGCGTCACACGCACCGCGGCTCGTTTCGAACGTTGGGCGGCCGATTCCTGAAATGATGAATCGACGTGAATTGGCGGCTGAGTCCGGCGGTTCGGGATTGCTCGCCGCGGATGATATAAAGCTGTCCTCGCTCTTTCGGATGAGTGAACTCGAAGAAGCGGCTACCCAACCTTCACTGCGCTCCAGACAGCCGAACGATAGGGAGCCCGGAACATGAACTCAACCAAGACCGCCGCGAACGGCCCGAACACCGAGGAGGCGAGGAGAAATCTCGCTTCCATCAGGCCGAACTTCATCGTGAAGGACCTGCAGGCCTCGATCACTTACTACCGCGAGCGCCTCGGCTTCCAGCTCGACTTCCAGGGTCCGGACGACGGCCCGTTCTGGGCGGGAGTGAGCCGGGATGGGATCGGCATCATGCTCAAGGCCGTCGCGCCCGACGTGCTGCCCTGTCCAAACCACACCCGGCACGAATGGGCCCCTCCGGACGCGAACATTTACAGCATGGACCCTGATGCGCTCTTCGACGAGTTCAGCCGGCGCGGCGCGTCGTTCGTCAAGAAGTTGTCGTTCGTAGAAAAGGGGCTGTGGGGATTCGCGATCACCGATGCCGACGGGTATGTCCTCGTCTTCTTTCAGCTCCGCAACGAGTAGGGCGGGCGGAGCATCGCTGAATGGAGCCGACGCGCGCTTGGCTCGTGAACGCGCGTAGACGGCCGGGTCGAAAACGAGGTTGAATTTACAGGTCCTCGCGAGTCAGACCCGTGCGCTTGGCGATGCGCGCCAACATCTTCGGTCCGATCTCCTCCTCGTCATGGAAGGCGAAGACGAAATCCGGCCACCCTGAGCGCTCCAGCGTGCGATGTGAACCGGACTGTCGTTTGATTTTCCAGCCGACTCGAAGCAACGCAGCCAGGACTCGACTGGCCTTCCTGGCGGGCCAGTTGCTCACGCGGCCTGGAAGGTGACTTTGAGGAACTCGGCGGGGGCTTCCCGATGCTCCAGGCGTTCGGCAATCACACGAAGGGCAAGAGCCTGGACGCGCGCGACGGCCTCGTCCCGGTCCTGACCGTAAGCCATAACGCCGGACAACGCGGGTACCTCAGCCAACCACCGGCCGTCGTCTTCCCGCTCGATTTCAATCGTGAACGTCACCCGGGCAATGTACCATCCGGGCTGGCTGTCTAACAAGGCGATGGACCAGACACCGTGTCGGGTAGCTCGCATGTTCCTCCCGACCTTGGTCATCCCCGGCCGTGAGCCAACGACCATCTACCTTGAAGTCCTTGGATGTCTAGTGAAAGGTGGGGACTCGTGATGTCACGCAATGAACCTCACGTCAGCCGTAGGGACTTCGCGAGGCTGCTCGCGCTGAGTGGCTCGGTGTTTCTCCCCGGGCCCGTCGGTGCCTGGCCTGCGCCACTGCAAGAGACACCGAAACGGCCGGATGAGAAATTCTGGCTGTCAGTTCGCGAACAGTTTCTGATGCCTCCCGAGCTCGGTGTCCTGAACGCGGCCAACCTGTGTCCGTCTCCGGCACCAGTGCTGGAAGCCATGTATCGGAGCACGAAGGACATCGACGGCGATCCGTCGTTCGATAACCGGCAGAAGATGAGCGCCGGGAAGGAGAACACGCGACGGTTGGTCGCCAGCTTTCTGGGGGTCACACCGGAAGAGATCGTCCTCACGCGCAATACGAGCGAGGCCAATAACATGGTGTCGAGCGGCCTCGATCTCACGCCCGGCGATTCGGTCATCATCTTCGCCGACAACCACCCGAGCAACAACGACGCCTGGAAGCAGAAGGCCGCACGATTCGGGTACACCGTCACGACGATCAGCCTGCCCAATCCGCATCCGGGCCCGGAGTACTACGTCGACGCCGTGACGAAAGCGATCACTTCGCGCACGCGTGTCATCGCGTTCACGCACCACACGAGCACCGTCGGCGACGTCCTTCCGGCCAGAGAGCTCTGCCGGATCGCCAGTGAGCACGGCGTCATGACACTGGTCGATGGTGCGTGCACGTTGGGTATGCTCGACCTCAATCTGAGTGACATCCAGCCAGACTTCTATACCGGTAGCTCGCACAAGTGGCCGTGCGGTCCCAAAGAGGTCGGCGTCCTCTACGTCAATGCGCGCGTGAACGGGCGCATCCACCCGAGCATCATCAGCGCCTATCCTGGCGCAGTCGGCATCGCTCGCACGATGGAAGCTATGGGACAGCGGGACGAGCCCGCGATCATCGGGTTCGGCGAGGCGATCAGCTTCCAGACGAAGATCGGCCGCAAGGCCATCGAAGAGCGGTCGCGCTCGCTCGGGCAGGCCTTGATGGCCGGACTCCGCCGCATCGACGGCGTGCAGCTCTGGACGCATCCGGATCCGTCGCTCTCCGGTGCGGTCGTCAGTTTCCGTCCGGGAAGCCTGGACGTCGCGAAACTCTCAGCCGCGCTCTACCGCAACGATCGCATCGGCTGTGCAATTCGAGCCGGTGCGGATCGCCCGGGCATCCGTTTCTCGCCGCACATGTACAACACGATGGCAGAAGTCGATCGCGCGGTCGCAGCGATCGCCAAGTACATGCGGCAAGGTGTCTAGCGCGCCTTCCTAGCCCCGTTGGTGGGGGCGTTTGCGATCGGCTCTTTCGCGATCCATGCCGCGCGAAGCGCGGGTCACGCGTGGCAGCTTCCCTCCGCGCACCTCTGCTCCCTCGGAGCGCGTTTTGAAAACAACACTCACTTAGGGACTCCCGTCCCATCCTCGATACAAGGCACGCCAAGTCCACCGCACCCGCAATAGCGTTTGCAGATCGCGGGAGGCACGTAGTCCTTGAGCTTCTTCCGGTACTCGGGATACATCGTCTCCGCGCCACCGAGGACGGCCTCGACTGGAATGTTGTGCCGCTCGGTGAGCTCCTTC
>DASRJE010000170.1:0-12085 GCA_035649635.1 Vicinamibacterales bacterium
CGCTGATGAGACCGCTCGCTTTCGCCGCCGTCGCCGTCCTCGCCGTTCGCGCGCTTGCAGTATCTGGAGCGGCGCAGACGGTCTTTCCCACGGGGACGACGATCTATGACCCGGATCGTGCGTGGAAGGGTTACACCGTGCTGTCGCCGCTGGCCACCCAGGCGGTGCTGGTCATCGACATGAACGGCAACGTCGTCAAACGGTGGGACGGCTTCAACAACTCCGCCGGCGGTCCGGCACGCGTGCTGCCGGGCGGGTTCGTCGTCGCTGCGAGCGGCGCGCGTCCACCGCATCAGGAATCGCTCGAGCTGATCCAGCGTGACTTCGAAGGCAATGTCGTCTGGCGGTTTTCGCGCAACGAGGAGATCAAGACTCGCGAGGGCACCACGACCTGGTCGGCGCGTCAACACCACGACTGGCAGCGCGACAGCTTTCCGGCGGGATATTACTCGCCTCAGAGCACTCCGGCCGTCGACGCTGGCACCACGCTCGTGTTGACGCACACGGAGCGGACGCAACCCAACGTCGCGGACAAGCTGCTCGAGGACGACCGTCTGATTGAGGTCTCGTGGAAGGGCGACATCGTGTGGCAGTGGGTGGCGAGCGATCACATCGACGCGATGGGCTTTGCGCCAGACGCCCGGAGCGCCATCAAGGCGGCGCGCGCGTTCAACGAGGCACGCGGCAGCTTCGACTGGCTGCACATCAACTCGGCGACCTACGTCGGCCCTAATCGATGGTTCGATCAGGGCGATAAACGGTTTGCGCCGAACAACGTCATCATCAGCAGCAGGGAAGCCAGCCTGCTGGCCATCGTCGGGCGTGACGGCTCGATCGTCTGGCGGCTCGGTCCCGACTTCAACCAGTCCAAAGAGCTGCGAGCGATTCGCCAAATCATCGGCCAGCATCACGCGCACCTCATACCGAAGGGCTTGCCTGGAGAGGGGAATCTCCTGGTCTTCGACAACGGCGGCGCCAGCGGCTACGGCTTCGCCAACCCGATCGCACCGGACGGGGTCGGCGCATTCGCGCGCTCGACGTCGCGCGTCCTCGAGATCAACCCTGTGACGCTCGAGCTCGTGTGGTTCTATACCAACCCGAGGTTCTTCAGCACGAACATCAGCGGCGCACAACGGCTGCCGAACGGCAATACGCTCATTACCGCCGGCGCCGGCGGACGGATGTTCGAGGTCACGCGAGAAAGCGCGATCGTCTGGGAATACATGTATCCGCTGTTCGGTCAGAACGGCGCGAATGCGGTTTATCGTGCCTACCGCATCCCATACGCCTGGATCCCGCAACTGACTGTCCCAACCGATCGGCGCATCACCCCGCCGGCGCTCGGCGATTTCAGAGTGCCGTAAGAGTGCTGAACCGCTGCGGCGACGATGACGTCAAAGATACGACATGCCGCCGCCGCCGATTCACCTGACACTCCAGCGGAGCACCCGTATGCGCACGTTCACCACACTCGTGAACACGGTCATCGTCGTGCTGGCTGTCGCAGGACACTCGTCAGCACAGGTCAAACAATTGCCACTTGAATCGAGCAAGGGGTTGATTCTGCACAACGTCTCGGCCGAACCCGCGACGCTCGAGGGGAAGAAAGGTGTGCGGCTGACGATGTCGCAACAAACCAGCGACGAGCTGAGCCGCTTGACGCCGCAGGAACGCGACCAGCGTCGAGTCGAGCAGCTCGCGAAGATCGAGGGCGTCGCGTTCTCGAACGGCACGATCGAGGTGGAGGTCGCCGGCGCTCCAGCACCCAACGCACCAGCAGGAGCACGCGGCTTCGTCGGCATCGCCTTCCGGGTGCAGCCGAACAACGAGACTTACGATGCGTTCTACCTTCGTCCGACGAACGGCCGCGCCGACGATCAAGAGCGGCGTAACCACTCGACTCAGTACATCTCTCATCCAGATTGGACGTGGTCCCGCCTTCGCAAGGAAACGCCCTCCAAGTACGAGTCATACGTCGATCTCGTTCCGGGCGTGTGGACGAAGATCAAGATCGACGTCCGCGGCAGCGTGGCCCGACTCTTCGTCCACGGCAACGAGCAGCCGTCGCTCGTCGTCAACGACGTCAAGTCCGGAGCGCAGGCCAAGGGCGCCATTGCGTTGTGGCTCGATATCGGCACGGTCGCCCACTTCAGGAACCTGACAGTCACCGGGAACTGATGTCGGCCTCGCGCCCCTCCGTCGTCAACGTCGGCTATCGCTCGACGAACTATTGGGTCATCAGTGCGGGGCGAGCACGTGTCCTGGTCGATCTCGGTTGGCCGGGCACCATGGGGACGATGCGGGCGAACCTGAGTCGGGCTGACATCCCGCTCGGCGAGATTCGATACGCGCTGGCGACGCACTATCACATCGATCACGCGGGGCTGGCGCAGGACCTCAAGAACGCGGGTGTACCGCTGCTGCTGATCGACGTCCAGGTGCCGTTCGTGCCGCTCATGAAGCGGCACATCAAACCGCAGGATCACTTCACCGATATCTCGATGCACGGAAACACCATCGTTGCGGTCAGCGAGACCCGTGGGCTCCTCGACCGGATGGGCATCAGCGGCGAGATTCTGCACACACCCGGCCACTCCGACGACAGTGTGTCGTTGCTGTTGGACGAGGGCCCGGTGTTTACCGGCGATCTCACCGACCCGGGCATGGTCAGCGCCGAGGATCCAGGCGTCGTTCACTCGAGTTGGCGGCTGCTCAAATCGCATGGCGCGACGCAGGTCTACGCCGGACACGGCCCTGTCCGTCCTTTGCCGTCGCTCTATCTGACCTGAGGTGTGCCGAGCGTGCGAACCCTGAGCGCGATCGTGATTCTTGTTGGAGGAATACATCTCGGCGCCTCGTTCGCGTGCGCGCAATCGCAGCCCGCGCCCACCATGAGCTTCTTCGTGACCAGCAAGGGGCGTGGGTTCGGCGCGAATCTCGGCGGCCTTCGCGGCGCCGATGCGCACTGCCAGCAACTCGCGGCTTCAGTGGGTGCCGGGCAGCGGACGTGGCGGGCATACCTGAGCGCCCCGGCTACGGGCGATCAGCCTGTCATCCACGCGCGCGATCGGATCGGTTCTGGACCGTGGTTCAACGCAAGAGGCGTTCGGATCGCGTCCAATGTGGCCGAACTGCATGACGGGCCGAACGAGCTGGGGCCGGCAAACACGCTCACCGAGAAGGGCGCCACCGTCGCGCCGGGCCGTCACGACATTCTGACCGGGTCGAATCCCGACGGTACGCTCGCAGGCGACGGGACGCGCGACACGACCTGCCGCGGATGGACCAGCCACGACGAGGGTCGCGCGATGCTGGGCCATCACAACCGATTTGGTGGCGGCGAACGTCCGACGTCGTGGAACTCGGCGCATCTGTCGCGGGGCTGCAGCCAGGCGGCGCTGCGCGCGTCGCTCGGAGACGGTCTTATCTACTGCTTCGCGATCGACTGACGCCGGTCCGCGCCGGGGTCGGCCCGGGCGGGAATCGACTACTCGGAGCGGAGCGTGTCGACCGGGTCGATCAACGCCGCACGCAGGGCCGGGCCACCGCACGCCAACAGGGAGAACAGCGCAATCACCGCGATCACGGTTGCAAACGTCGGTGCATCCGTCGGCGACACCTCGTAGAGCACGGTTGCCATGACGCGTGTGAGCGCGGCCGCGGCGATCACGCCGGTCGCGATGCCAGCGGCGGCAATGGTCACCCCTTTGCGCGTCACCATGAGCCACACGTGGCCGGCCGTGGCGCCGAGGGCGAGCCGCACGCCGATTTCGTGCGTCCGTTGGCCGACGAAAGAAGTCATTGCGCCGTGGATGCCGACGAGCACGAGCAGCATCGCCGCGCCGGCGAACAGTTCCAGCAGAAACGTGATCAGCCTGCGCGGAGCAATCGAATCGGCAAGCGCGGCTTCCAGCGTGCGAATGTCGTAAACCGATTGCGTCCGATCGAGACTGCCGATCGCCGTGCGCATCGCGGGCACCAGGGAAGTGGGATCGGCTGATGTTCGAGCGACGATCGCGACGCCTTGCCCGAGTGGGACGTGCGCGTAGGGCATGTAGAGCTGTGGTTCCGCCGGTGCGTCGAGTTTCGAGTCCCTGACATCCGACACGACTCCGACGACAGTCGAGTAGTCGGGGCGTCGGCCGAACCAGATACCTTCCACGACGACCTGCCTGCCGATCGGATCGGCGTCGCCGAACTCGCGACGGGCGAGGCTCTCGTTCAGCACCACGACGGGAGCGGTTTCCGTATCGGTGATCCACCGGCCCGCCCTGAGCGCGAGCCCCATCGCACGTGCGTATCCCGCTGATGTCGCGTTGAGCGTGGTCGGAATCCGAAGTTGGCCGGGCGGCAGGACGTTGCCCCGAGCGTAGAAACCCGTGCGAATCGGGTAGTTGGGAGTGACGCCGACGCCGTCGACGGTGGGGAGCCGCGCGATGCGATTCAGGACGTCGCTCACATACTGATCTCGGGCTGCGCGTCCGGCGTACGTCGGACCAGACAGCGGCACTTTCATCACCAGAATCGATTCGGGATGAAAACCGGGAGGACGTTCGTTGAGGTGTGCCGCGCTGCGGAGTAGCAGGCCGGCGCCCGTCAGAAGGATCACGGCCAATGCCATTTCGATGGCCACGAGTGCGCTGCGCCATCGGAGGGTGGTCACCGGCGGCCTCATTCTCCCGCGCCCCAACGCGTCGGAGGGATTCGTCCGCCAGGCGGAGAAGGCGGGGACGATCCCGAAGGTCAGCGCCGTCGCTGTCGTGGCCACCGCCACGAACGCAAGCACGCGCAGATCGATCGTGGTTTCGGCGAAGCGCGGGACCGCAGTGGGGAACATCGAGACGAGGGCGCGAGTGGCCCACCAGGCAACGAGGGTTCCCGTCAGTCCACCGGCGGCGGCGAGGAGGCTGCTCTCTACCAGCAACTGGCGAATGATTCGGCTTCGTCCTGCTCCGAGCGCGATCCGCGTCACCACCTCGATCCGGCGGCCCGACATCCGGGCGATCTGGAGATTCGCGACGTTCGCGCAGCCAATGATCAGCACGAGCCCGACGGCAGCGAGCAGCGTCCACAGCACCGTCCTGATCGATCCCACCAGCTTGTCGGACAGTGACGTGACCTCGAGCGGCATCTTGTCCAGGAACGGCAGCGGCGACTGCTGCGCGACCCGCGCCCGAACCGCTTCAAGTTCCGCACGAGACTCAGCGACCGTGGCTCCCTCACGCAGCCGCCCAACGACGTTCACGGTCCGCCCGCGGCTGCGCCCCACGTCTTGTGGCGCCGCCTCGAGCGCCGCATACGCCTCGATGTCCTTCGCGTCAGGTGCTCGTCGCGGTGGCGGGATGAGCTGGAATCGGAACTCTTCTGAGAGCACACCTGTCACCGTGAACGGTTGACCGTCCACGGTGATGGTGCGGCCGACGACGGAAGCGTCGCTGCCGAATTCACGCTGAAACAACCCGTGCGAGACGACGATACCGGCAGCCTCGCCTTCGGAGACGGGGCGGCCGAGCATGAGTGCCGGACCGACCACTGACCAGAAATCGTCGGAGACGAACGCAACCCGCGTCTGGACGGCGCTCGTGGTCGTCCCCAGCGTCACGTCGCTGCTGTGATACGCCACCATCCGATCGAAGGTGCGCGTCGCTTGACCTCGCCATGTACGGAAGTCGAAGCGTGGGACGATTTCTTCGCGCGCGTTGTCGTCGTAGGTGGAAACCCAGACCAGTCGATCGGACGCCGGATACGACAGCGGTCGTAACAGCACGGCGTTGACGACACTGAAGACGGCTGTGTTCATGCCGATGACGAGCATCAGCGTCGCAACGACGCACGCCGCGAACGCCGGAGCGCGGCGAAATGTTCGACCGGATAGTCGTACGTCCTGCACCCATTGGGTCAGCTGCTCTCGAACCGATGCGACGGGCTTGGCGTCTAGCATCATGGGTTGCTGATTGTGTCGGGTGGTTGCACGATGGCGTGCGGTAGTCAAAGACCGTACCACGCACTCCGACGATGACGCTGCGACTGTCGATCGTGAGGAACTGACTTGGCAAACGAGCGTTTCACGATTGGGATATGTTGTGTCCGTTACCGCACAGGGAAGGTGAGGCTTCATACCCATTCTGTGGTCCGCGCTGTCGACGGTGCCGGCGTGGCTCGTCTGGCTGGTATCGCCGTGTGCGTGGTGCTTCTGGCCAGTGCCCAACGTGTCTACGGGCAGACCGGCACACCGAACGCGGTCCTGACGACACCGCACTTCGCGTTCTACAGCGATTTCGCGACGAATCTAAATCAGACCCTCATCTCCGACTTCGTCGCGCGCCGCGACAAGCGGCCCGGCCTGTTCGAGACTGGTGCTGACAAGGCGTGTTTCGACGTGCTGCCATCAACCGCTCGCGACGGCTGGGGGCGAGCGGTCGAGTACTACCGGACGAACAAGGCGAACCCGGGTCAGACGTTGCTGCTGCGCCTGGAACTCGCCGGTCTCGTCGAACGAGCGAAGCTGGACGATCCGGAGAGCCGTGCGGTGCTCGACGCGTTCGCGCGCGCTCGAGACGACGCCGGGCCGGCGTACCGCGCGTGCAAATGGTCCGCACAGGATGCCGCGAACCGTGCGTGGGTCGGTCGCCTCGAGCCGCTGCTGCGCACGCATGCGAACGGCCTCGCCGAACAGTTGCCGAAGCTGTTCCAGGCCGGGTGGCGCTTTCTGCCGTTTCGCGTGGACGTGGTCGACTATGTCGGTTTCGCCAACGGCAATTCAGCGAGCGAGCGGTCCGGACGATTTCACATTCTGGTGTCGAGCACGCATCGCGACAGTCAAGGACGCTCGGCGCTCGAGCTCGTCTTTCACGAGGCGGCTCACTCCCTCGCCCAGCCAGGCGGCCCGCTGAGTAACGCGCTGAACGGCGCAGCCAAGACCGCGGGCGTCACGCTCCCGCGCGACATCCTCCACCAGGTGCACTTCTTCATCGCCGGCGAGGCGGTGCGTCGATCGTTCCAGCGCGCGGGGGAAACGTATACGCCGTATCTCTACTCGCTGAGCATGTTCAGCGAAGGTTTTCGCAACGCAGTCGGCCGTATCTGGCCGGCTTATATCGACGGCTCACGCACGCTCGACGAAGCCGCAACGGAGCTCGTGGCCGCGTTCAAGCAGTGACACAAGCTCTTTAGGAATCAGGAATCAGGAATCGGGAATCAGGCTTGGGCCAGTCCTCAGGTCTGAGGTAGTGGGAATCAGCCCGCGTGTCATGCGTTCCCCTTCTCGAGCAGCCCGCCGATGCGTGCGGCCCGCGTCAACGACTGCAGGCGGCGTGCTTCGGCCTTCGCGACGCGCAGCCCGCGTGTGGTGATGCGGTAGTAATTGCGCCGCTCGTCGGCCGCATCGGACGTCGACGCCGCGGGCGCGGCCTCGATCAGTTCCTGTTCGACCATGCGAGCGAGCGCGCGATACATCGTGCCGACGTCGGGCACGCTCGCTTCACCGCGTTCCTGGATGTCCTGGATGATGCCGTAGCCATGCCGCTCGCCGGCGGTGAGGCTGAGCAGGATGTGAAACTCCACCGGCCGCAACGGCAGGTGCACGTCAATCCGATCGCGATCGGTTCCCATGTCTCAGAGTCTAATATGCGCGGCGCATACATGCACTCCATATGCCACCGCGGCGCGAATCAAGGTTCACGCCTGACCGAATCGCACATCCACCTCTCGCGACCTCGCTCGCCTGAATCGGACACGACGCGTCCCGTAGTCGGGACAGCGCAGCGAATGGAGCGGGCCGAACCCTGCATCGATGCGCCCGAGCTTGAATTGCGGTGAATGGGTATGAGCATCATGTGCAGAGCCTCCCTCGTCGCATGAGTCCAAGGAGGTCCCATGGACGACGACACGAAAGAAGACACCCGACGCGATTTGACGACCGGGGTGGCAGCAACCGAGTTGACCGATGGCGGCATGCTGCTCGGGCGTGTTGGCGATAAAGATGTGATGCTGGCGCGCGCGGGTGACGAGGTGTTCGCGGTGGGCGCCAAGTGCACGCATTACCACGGTCCGCTCGCCGAGGGTCTGATCGTCGGCGACACGGTTCGGTGTCCGTGGCATCACGCCTGTTTCAGCCTCCGCACCGGCGAGGCGCTGCGCGCGCCCGCGCTGGATCCGATCGCGTGCTGGCAGGTCGAACGACAAGGCGATCGGCTGTTCGTTCGCGAGAAGATGAAGCGACCGCAACGGTCAACGACCCCGGCAGCTCGCGCGACGCCGTCCTCGGTCGTCATCGTCGGCGGTGGTGCCGCGGGGCTTGCCGCCGCCGACATGCTGCGGCGTGAGGGCTTCGACGGGTCGATTGCGATCATCAGTGCGGACAACGCTCCGCCCAGCGATCGCCCCAATCTCTCGAAGGACTACCTTGCCGGTCAGGCGCAGGAGGACTGGATTCCGCTGCGGTCGCCAGACTTCTACACCAAGCAGCACATCGAACTCCTCCTGCAATCGCGCGTCACCGCGATCGACACAGCCGGTCACACCATTCGATTGGAGAACGGCACGCAGCGGCCATTCGGAGCTCTGCTCCTCGCGACGGGGGCGGAGCCAGTGCGGTTGCGGATACCTGGCGCGGATAGCCCGCACGTCCATTACCTGCGAAGCTTTGCCGACAGTCAGGCGCTCGTTGCGAAGGCGCAGACCGCGAAGCACGTTCTTGTCGTTGGCGCGAGCTTCATCGGGCTCGAAGTCGCGGCGTCGCTGCGGACCCGCGGCATCGACGTCGACGTCGTGGCGCCGGGCAGCGCCCCGCTGGAGCGGGTGATGGGGGTCGAGGTCGGTCGATTCGTTCAGCGATTGCACGAGGCAAAAGGAGTGGTCTTCCATCTGGGTCAGACCGTCGAACGCATCGAGCGTCAGACGGCGACGCTCCAAGGAGGCGCGACGATCGACGCAGACTTCATCGTCTGTGGAATCGGCGTGAGTCCAGTCACCGCCGTGGCAGAACGATCAGGCCTGACCGTCGATCGCGGCGTGGTGGTCGACGAGTACCTGCAGACGAGCGTGAAGGGTATCTTCGCGGCCGGCGACATCGCGCGATGGCCGGACGCGCACACGGGCGAGCGCATTCGTGTCGAGCACTGGGTGGTCGCCGAGCGGCAGGGGCAGGTCGCCGCGCGCAACATCCTGGGCCGTCGCGAGCGGTTCGACGCGGTGCCGTTCTTCTGGAGTCAGCACTACGATGTGACCATCAATTACGTCGGTCACGCGGAGCGATGGGACTCGACCACGATCGACGGGACCCTTGACGCTCGTGACTGTGCGGTCGCGTATCTGCGCGGTGGTCGGCGGCTCGCGGTCGCCACCGTCTTCCGCGATCGCGAGAGCCTGTCCGCCGAAGTCGCCATGGAGCACGACATGGCGCCCACCCAAGTGACGCGATGAGACGGACGTGCTACGGCGCCTAGACCCGAAGGATGTTGCGGCGTATTGAGTCTCGACTGACGAAATGGCACGATGGCACATGCGCGCCGCTCTCCTCTGTTCCGTTGTTCTGCTCTCGCTGATCTTGACGCCAGTCCAGACAAGGGCGGCTGATGCACGTCCACCGATCGAGCGGTTCCTCGAGGTGGACGGGCGTCTGTACCGCGGCGCACAGCCGGACATGGAGGGATTCAAGTACCTGCGCGGCCTTGGCATCTCGACGATCATCAATCTTCGGCTGCAGAAAGACGCCGAGCGGCTCAAGGAGCGAGAGATGGTCGAATCGCTGGGAATGAAATACGTGAACATCCCGGTCGAGGACGGCAACTTCTTCACGCGATCACGGATCATTCCTGACGAGGCGATCGTGTCCTTTTTTCAAACGATCGATGCCGCGGCGCCAGGAAAAGTATTCGTGCATTGTCATCGCGGTGCGGATAGAACCGGCGCGTTGGTAGGTTTCTATCGGATTGTGCGGCACCAATGGGATGGCGCCCGTGCGTACGCCGAAGCTCGTGAGGTCGGGATGCGGTCGTGGTACAAGGGGCTGCGGCGGCAGGTCGAAGAGTTCGCCCGTTATCCGCAGATCGCCTTGCTCAAACCTTCTCGCTGACACGGTTCAGAAGAGCTTCTGCGAACCGAACGCGCGCTCGAGCGCCGCGGTCACGCGGTCGCGCGAAAACGCGTGCTCGTCGCAGAGGAAGTGCGTCACCCCGTCGGTGTCGCATCGCCCAGGCGTCACGCTGTAGTCATCGTGGACGTCCGGCTGGAGATAGATGCGCCGCAGCCGATCCAGATCGGAGCTGAACGCCTCGCGAATCTCGTCTGGCATGTGCTCGATGTCGCGGAACCGCTTCACGAGGGCCAATGCCTTCTTGGGGCCAATTCCTTTGATGCCTGGATGGAAATCGGTGCCGACGAGCAGGCCGAGATCGACCAGCTGCGAGCGGGTGATCGCGAGTGCGTCCAGCATCGCCTCCAGATCGATCGACTCGGGCGTAATTGGACGCGAGATTCCCTGGCTGGGGAGGAATTCACGTCCCGAGATCGTCAGGAATCGGACGACGCGCGGCGCGCCGAAGAGCAGCGCGTCGTAATCCTTCGACGCGGCGGCCCACACGTCACCGCGCCGTGCCATGTGCGCCGCCTGCGCTTCCGCCTCCGATGGCGCCTGAGTGATGGGCAGTCCCAAGAGCTGCAGCAACTGTTTCGCCTCGCCAACCATCTCGGGCGTCAGGCGCGACGCCATCGTCGACTTCGAGTAGGCCCGCGCCAGATCGCCAGCGCTGCGGGCGGCAGCGGCTTCCACCTCGTATCGCTCTCGAACCTGGCGGCGTCTCGCGATCTCGGCGGTCTTCTGCACTGGTGGACGTCCGTCGAAGACGAAAGAAAGCTGTAGTCCGAAATCGGCGATGAGCCGCGTGGTGCGATAGAACAACCCGGACAGATGTGACGTGATCCGACCGTGCGCGTCTTTCAGCGAGGTGCCGTCAGGCAGCCGAATGAGCGCGAGAAATTGGTACAGCTCGCCGTTGGCGTCGACCGCCAGCCGTCGTCCGCGGAGATCGGCAAGCGCGATCGTCTGCTTGACAACGATCGGTGTCAGAAGAACGCCCATCGCGAGTCCTGGTTCATTCTCTTAGAGAAAGTGTTTGCTGAGATCACGGACAAACGTGCTTCGCGCCCACCTGGCCCCACCCGCACCGAACGTGTTTCGAAGGATATTCCTCTATCTAATCTCCGTCACTCCGTTGCTCCTGTGGAACCGTTTCTCCGTAACCTCCGCGATAATCGCTGTCCTGGATCGACGATGAACACACTCGTCTTCGTCGGGGCGGTGGCGGCACTTCTGATCGTCGGTGTGCTCTATCAACAAATCGGCGTCCTGCGGCAGCGCAGGCGTTTTTCCGCACCTGGTCGTTTGATCGACGTCGGTGGCCACCGCCTGCACGTCACCTGTGCCGGCAGCGGCAGCCCCGTGGTCGTGCTCGAAGCGGGAATCGCCGCGTCCTCCCTCAGCTGGTCGGTGGTGCAGCCTGGGATCGCGGCGTTCAGTCGCGTGTGTTCGTACGATCGCGCGGGGCTCGCCTGGAGCGAACCGCCGTCGTGCCCGCGGACGTTCGACAGAATTGTCCAGGAGCTCGACGCAATGCTGGCGAACATCGCTCCGCGGGAGACGTACGTGCTGGTCGGGCACTCATTCGGCAGCTTCGTTGTGTCCGCCTTCGCGATGCGCCACGCGACCCGAGTCGCCGGTCTCGTCCTCGTCGATCCGGCCACGGAGTGGCTGACGGCGACGCCTCGTCGCGCCCGGCTGCTATCGGGCGGTCGCACGTTGTCACGTGTCGGCGCGCTGCTCGCGCATGTCGGGGTCGTCCGTGCATGCCTGGCACTGCTCACCGGTGGCGCACCGCAAGCGCCGCGGCAGTTCGTCAGGGTATTCGGACCCACGGCCGCACGAACGTTGGAACGGCTGGTCGGCGAAGTGCGAAAGCTTCCGCCCGAGATTCATCCCGTCGTGCAGGCGCTGTGGTGCGATCCCAAGTGCTTCCACGCAATGGCCGATCATCTCCTGGCATTGGAACGCGATCGAGAGGTCATTGCGGCGGTGGCTCCTCCTCGT
>DASRJE010000171.1:0-3382 GCA_035649635.1 Vicinamibacterales bacterium
TTGAATCGATAGGCATCGCCGGCGCGACGCACCGTGCCGGTGAGCACGTGATCGACCTGGAGTTGGTGGCCGACGGCGACGGCGTCGATCGTGCGCCCTTCGAGCGAGACGATCGCGCTGGTCGGCCGGACGCGAATCGACGGCACGTTGGCGAGCCTCGTGACGATGGCATCGGCAATGCCGACACCGAGGTGGCCCTCGTCTGCCGTTGGGGAGTCGATCGATCGGATCGGCAGTACGGCGAGTGACGCTTTCTGCACCGCCACTGCATTACCAGTCGGCGTGTCCACCGTCCGATCGCGACCGGCGCGCGGGACGAGGATCGCGCCGGCGATAACGGCAGCGATGCCCAGCGTCAGCACGGCTGCCCACACGAACGGACGTCGACGGGCAGAGGCGGGATGCGACTCGCTGCTCTCACGATCAGTCGCCGATCGCGTCACGACGTCGCGCGGCGCTTGCAATTCGAGTAACAGATCGCGACTGGTCTGCCAGCGGTCTGCCGGGTTCTTCGCCAGGCATCGCCGGATGACGTGGTCGAGCCACCGCGGTGCCAACGGCTGTAACGCCAACAGCTGCGGAGGGTCGCGATCGAGGATGGCGACCATCAGAGAGCGGCGGCTGTCTGCCTCGAACGCCTTCCGCCCCGTCACCATCTCGAAGAGCACCAGGCCGAACGCGAACACATCGGTCCGGGCGTCAGTGTCGGCCCCTTCGATTTGTTCGGGTGCCATGTACTGGATCGTGCCCAGGATGATGCCGGGTGTCGTGAGATCCGCGGGCATGGTGATCGACTCGCCCGACGCGACCAACCCACCGCTGCGGCCCGGCGCGAGCTGTTGTTTCGCCAGGCCGAAGTCGAGCAGCTTGGCGGTGAATGCGGGAGCAGTTCCGCCGGTGGGCACGAGGAAGATGTTTCCTGGCTTGAGATCGCGATGAATGATCCCCGCCTGATGCGCCCGGTTGAGCGCGGACGCGATCTCGCCCGCGTACTGGAGGGCTTCATCGACCGGGAGGGCTCCGCGGGTCAGGCGCGACGCCAGCGTCTCGCCCTCGAGGAGCTCCATGACGAGATAGCGGATAGTGACCGCCTCGCGATCGCCGCTGCGATGGATGTCGGACGGCAAGGTCGCTTCGCCCACGTCGTGCAACACGCAGATGTGTGGATGGCTCAATGTGGCGATCGCGCGCGCTTCACGATCGAAGCGCTCGCGAGCCTGCGGATCATTCGCGACGTGGGAAGGCAACACTTTGATCGCGACGGTTCGACCGAGCCGTGTGTCGCGTGCGCGGTAGACTTCTCCCATGCCGCCCGCCCCGATGCGGGTTCCCAGCTGGTAAGGGCCGATGTGCGCGCCTTCCAGGTCGAGCGTATCGGCTGCATCCGTGAGTGGTACCGCTACCGGCGTTTCGAGGAAGCCCGCCGCCTGTTCGTGCGACGTGAGCATGCGCTCGACCTGCTGCTGAATACCGGTGCTGCCGGCGCACGCCGCCGCCAAGTAATCGGACCGCGCTGACACTGGCAGCGTCAACGCATGCTCGAACACCGTCCTCACCCGCGGCCAGTCGTCGGGAGATATGGACATATCTGGAGCACGGCGATTCTAACCCTCCCGTGTGAGGGCAAGACGCGTTCCCCGTAGAAATATGCACGTTCTGTCGAGAAGGTGGCTCAGGAAAAGAAAGGCCTCTGGCCCCAGGAAAACGGAGGCGCTCAGGCCAGGCCTTGAACTGAGGCCCGTGGCCTGAGCCCTGAGGCCTTCTGCTAGCGGGAAGGCATTGCGAAGATGAACCGCTGGCCGTCCTGGCTGACGTTCTTCCATTGCATCGGATTCCCCGGCAGCGGTCCAGGCAGCGTGAACAGCTTCTTCGGTTCTCCGGCCTTGAACGTTGGCGTTGTGCTGACGTCCACGGCCATCACGTCCCACGTGCGGGTCATGTAATACAGCTCTTTGCCGTCAGGACGCCACGTGATCATGCCGATCGCGCCATCCTTCGACACTTTGATCGCCGGTCCGGCGGGAGCGTCCGGCTTGGTCGGATTGAAGGGACGCACGTAGACCTCGCCCTTGTCGACGTTTTCTTCATTCGACCAGAACGCCAGGTATTTGTTGTCTGGTGAGAAACGGCCCTGCGTGACGTCGTAGTCCTCGCGCAGCCAATCGATCTCCTTGCGATCCTGCGGCTTCTTCGTCGAGTCGAGCGGCACGAGCACGAGCACGCCGGTGTAGAACGCCATGAACTTGCCGTCCGGCGACCAGTCGGTGAGGACCATGCCCGCACCGGGGGTGTACTGGAACAGCAGCTCTTCCTGTCCCGATCCGTCGGCTGGTTTTCGATAGATGCCTGCGAGACTCTCGCGTGTCGAGACGTAGGCGACCTGCTTGCCATCGGGTGACCAGATCGGCGCGTTCTCCGGGAACGTGTCGTTCGTGATCGGCGTGCCTTTGCCGGTGGCGAGATCGATTGTCCAGATGTCGCCGTTGCCCGTCTTCGGATCGTTGCGCATGAACACGGCACGCGTGCCGTCGGGCGACATGTTGACCTGGTTGTAGAATCCGGGCTCGCCGACCTTGCTGACAACCGCGCCCGTCCGATCGAACACGGTGATCTGACGCAACTGCGGGCGCGGGATAGCGATGACGAATCGCTCGCCGTTCCGGCTGACACTCGACGTTCCCGGGGCAACACCCGGCGCGATGTCGGCCGCCGGACGGAACAGCAACCGTGGCTTGCTGAACGTCGGAGTCGGGGCCGCTGTGACTTCGACGCTCATGATGCCGCGATCGGCGGCGAGGTAGAACAGCTCCTTGCCGTCGCGCCGCCAGAACACCATACCGGTGCCGCCCTGGTCGGAAATCTGCCACGGTCCAGCCGCGGGTGCCGCTCCGGGGGCCGCTTTGGGATCGAACGGGATCACGTATACCTCGAGTCGTCCAGAGGCGTTCGAGGTATACGACATCAGTTTGCTATCGGGCGAGAGACGCGGACCCTGCATTTGAAACTTGGTCCGATACACCTCGATCGCCTTGCGCTCTCCCTGGGCGCTCACCGGGACGGCGTACAAGCCCCCTCCCGACAAGTCGGTCGAGAAGTAGGTGAGATAGTTGCCGTCCTGCGACCAATCGGTCAGGGTCATCGGGGCCGAGTTCTTGTAGAGGAGCTCCTCGGTCCCCTCGCCGTCGGCTGGCCGTCGATACAGCCCGAAGTACCCGTCACGCAGCGCGACGTACGCGACGAACTTCCCATCGGGCGACCACGCCGGCGAGTTCGCCCCCTCCCGCGCCTTGCTCGTCGTCATCTGCCGACCCTTGCCACTGGCGATGTCGATGACCCAGAGCTCGTTCGTCTCCTTCTCCAGGTCTGGCTTGACGACGGCCAT
>DASRJE010000172.1:0-11818 GCA_035649635.1 Vicinamibacterales bacterium
CTGTTGTTCTTTGCAGCGTGGCGTGGAACAGCAGTCACCCGCGTAGTGCTCGAGCGTCGACAACCGGTGGTTGCAGTACCGGCAGTGCGTGTGACCGGGCGCTTTGCGGCTTGCTTTAGGCAACGCGGTCTCCCGGTTCGCGCCCGGCGAAGAACGCGTCCAGGTTGTCGAGCGCTCGAAACCCCATCGCGTCGCGCGTCTCACGAGTGGCGCTGCCAATGTGCGGCATGAGAAACGTGTTCGGCAGCGCCGTCAACCGGGGATCGACGTTCGGCTCATTGTTGTAGGCATCGATGCCGGCGGCTCGCAGCTTCCCGGACTGCAGCGCCTGGACGAGGGCATCATCATCGACGAGCGCCCCGCGCGCTGCGTTGATGAGGATCGCGCCATCGGGCAACAGCGCCAGCCGTCGCGCGTCGATGAGGCCGCGCGTGGCCGGGGTCACGTTGCAGTGGAGGCTGAGGAAGTCGCAGTAGGGAAGCATGTCGTCGAGCGTGTCGTGATAGGTGCCTGCCTCGGTGCTGGGAAGCGGCCGCAGATCGTGATAGTGAATCTGCATGTCGAACCCGCGTGCTCGACGTGCGACGACTCTGCCGACCCGCCCCATGCCGAGAATGCCCAGCCGCTTGCCGGTGACCTGCGTGCCCACCATGAACGCAGGGCTCCAATCCTTCCACAGCCGCTCGCGTACCAGTTTTTCACCTTCGCTGGCGCGGCGCGCGGCGCCGATCATCAGCATCATCGTGAGTTCGGCCGTGGCGTCCGACAGCACGTCCGGGGTGTTGGTGACCACGATGCCTCGGGCGCGCGCGGCTTCGAGGTCGACGTGGTCATAGCCGACGGAGAAATTGGCAATGATCTTCACTTCATCAGGGAGGCGTCGAACGACGTCGGCAGGAAAGTGCTCCGTATGGCAGGGAAGGATGGCTTGCGCACCGCGGGCGCGCGCGATGATCTCGTCACGGGAGTACAACTGGTCGTCTGGATTCAGGCGTGCCTGATAATCGCGCTGTAAACGGTCCTCTACGGCCAGCGGAAGCTTGCGTGTGACGAATACGGTCGGCTTCAGGCCCATCTAGTGATCCGTCCTTGAAATCGAGTGGCGACTCGGGTGAGAGTCTACTCGCACGGCACAGTGTGAGCGAACGGCGGACACATGAAAATCTACCGATTCATCAATCGGGTGCCAGGCGGACTGATGGTCGTGCCGCTGTTCATTGGCATGGTCATCAACACGTTCTTCCCGACTCTGCTGCAGATAGGCGGGTTTACGCAGGCCTTGAGCGGCGTGGGTTATCCGACAGTTCTGGGGATGTACCTCTTCACGGTTGGCACAAAGATGACCGTTCGCGCCGCGCCGCGAATGCTCGGACGCGGGTTCGGTCTTCTTGCCGCCAAGGTCGGCACCGCCACGATCTTCGCCCTGGCCGTGGCTCACCTGTTTGACGGTGACATCCTCGGACTGAGCACCCTGGCGGTCATGGTGGCCATGAGCGACACCAACGGCGGCATGTTCCTGGCCCTGACCGGCGTCATGGGCAACAAGGAAGATTCCGGGACCTACGTCGTGCAGAGCATCGAGACCGGCCCTTTCCTGACGATGCTGATCTTTGTCGGAACGGGGCTGGCGGTGATCCCGTGGCTGACGATGGTCTCGGTGATCGCGCCGATCCTGGTCGGAGCCATTCTCGGGAACCTGGACGACGACCTGAAGGAGTTCTTTGCATCGCACGAGCCCATCATCGTGCCGTTCATGGCCTTCACGCTGGGGCAGACTATCAATCTCAAGTCCGTTGTCACGGCGGGCCTGCCCGGCATCGTCCTCGGCCTGACCGTGCTGATTGTGACTGGCGCGGTATGCATCGTGGCAGATCGGCTGCTCGGCGGGTCGGGCGTCGCTGGAGCGGCGGCCTCGAGCACCGCCGGCAACTCGGCGGCCGTGCCGCAGGCAGTTGCGCTTGCCGATCCGTCGTTTGCTCCGGTCGCCGCTGCCGCGACGGTCCAGGTCACGGCATCGGTTATCGTGACGGCGATACTGACGCCGCTGCTGACCGCGTGGTGGTATCGACGCCTGGCTCGCACGCGGGCACTGGAGGCGGCACGCCAGCGTGTCGAAGAGGCTGCCGCTCAGAGATAATCCGCCAGGCGTCGTGGCAATTGCGACTTTGAACGAGGAGAACTGCACATGCTTGCTTCCAACGCATTCCGAGTCGTGGCGTTTCTTGCTGGTCTTGCTGTAGGTTCAGGTGCCGCGGTTGCCCAAACACAAGCAGATCGTACGCAGGATAAGGTGGCGTTTCCGGCGCACAAGATCGTTGGCAACCTCTATTACGTGGGCACGGCGACATTGAACTCGTACCTGATCACCACGCCGCAAGGTCACATCCTGATCAACAGCAACTTCGAAGACACGGTGCCGCTCCTGACCGCATCGGTCGAGAAGGCCGGTTTCAAGATGAGCGATGTCAAGATCATCCTGGGCAGCCACGCCCACCTCGATCACATGCAGGGCGACGCCGCGGTCAAGGAGTTGACGGGCGGGGCGATGGTGATGGCGATGGAACAGGATGTGCCCGCGCTCAAAGCGATGAAGTCGGCGAGCGGAAAGCCACATCCCATCGACCGTGTCCTGAAAGACGGTGAGCAGGTGACGCTGGGTGGGGCGGCGCTCACTGCCCACCTGACACCCGGCCACACGCGTGGCTGCACGACGTGGACGATGGGAATTGCGGAGGGTGGACGAACCTACAACGTACTGATTGCGTGCGCCGGGCTGCAGGCCGATGCGCGTCTGGTCAACAACAAGAACTATCCCGAGATCGCGGACGATTTCGCGACGAGCATCAAGAAGTTCAAGTCGTTGCAGCCCGATGTCTTCCTGGGCGCTCACAGTTGGTTCTTCGACCTGGCCGGAAAGTACAAGAGACTCGGGGGGACCACCAATCCATACGTCGACCCTTCAGGGTACAAGCGCTGGGTCGACAACCAGGAGAAGAGCTACAACTCGGCGCTCGCGGAACAGAAGAAGAATCCACCGACCAATTGATCACCTTCACAGGCGATGCCATTACTCGACACATCGACGGCGAAGCCTTTTCGACATCAGGGACCGCTGTAGCACGTATGTAACAGCTTGTGCTACAGTGGCGGAGTGAAGCAGTACATTCATGCGCGCCTGGGTGAGAAAGACCGGGCCGCCCTCGAAGACCTGAAGCAGAAGACCGGGCAAAGCGACTCCGAACTTGTCCGTCGTGGATTGCAACTGGTCGCCGAGCAGGAACGTCGTCGTCGAAGCGCTCTGGAGCTTGCCGGGCGTAGCGTCGGGCGATTCAAGAAGGGGCCGCGCGACCTGTCCACGAACCGGAAGCACCTCGAGGGCTTCGGCGAGTGACGCCGGCAGGAGTCCTGCTCGACACCGGCCCCTTGGTAGCGCTGCTGTCCCAAAACGACGTGAACCACGAGCGGGCGCGTCGACTGTTTGCCGGGTGCGCTCCCCCCTTCCACTGTTGTGAGGCCGTGGTGGCCGAGGCGTGTTTCCTGATGCGGAAGGTGCACCGCGCCGGCCCCGCAGACGTTGTAACGCTCGGAGCACGCGGTGTCTACCGCATCGCGATCGCTGCCGAGGAGCATTGGGCCGGAATTGAGTTGTTGTTGAAGAAGTACGCTGATCGGCCGATCTCACTCGCTGATGCATGTCTCATCCGATGCGCCGAGATTTACCAAGAGGCGAGAATCGCCACCTTCGATAGCGACTTCAGCGTCTACAGGTGGGCGCGGAGCAGGAAGTTCGAGCTTCTGTGAGCGGATCAGCCCGCTATGCGGGCTCAACCGCGAATTTTGTACTCGTTGTTCCAACCGCATAACGGGCTAGGCGCGCAGAGCGCGCCCAGAAGACGTTGTCACTAGTCGAGGGCTTCGCCGGGGATATCAAGGGCGGAGCCCTTGACTAGTTGGTGGGGCACGAGACCAGGCCGTTGCGTGGGCCGGACGGCACCTCACACGGTCAGCTGTTTGACGAAGAACTCGAGCGCGATCCGTGTCTTCGTTTCCTGACCACCCTGAGGCTTGAGGTGCAGGCCTTTCAAGAACTCGTCGAACGCGGCTGAGGCGGTAGAGGCTTGAGCCGTTTTCACCTTGATGGAGACCTCGATGAGATCCCAGCCGTCGGTCAGCGTCCATTCTTCGACCGCGATGGGGTAGGACAGCGCTTCGTGTGTGACGTCCCAACGAACCGCGTGCCCGGGGCCGAGTACCCATAGTTCTTTGAAATTCACGCGCACGGGTGACATCTCGGCAAGGAGCTGCTCCTGCTCGGGTGAATAGAGCTTTTCGATCGCGCGAATGTTGCGCTCCACCGCCTTGATTTCATCGTCGCCCTGTTCGACCGACAAGGAGGCCGAGCGAGTCAGCGTGTTGCCGACGCCGTCTGCCTCGATGTTGAACCCCGTCAGCCGGTGCCACTTGTCGGCGAGCTTCTCCGGATCGACCGGACGGATCTTGACCGTAGAGTCGTCTTTGCCGCCTTTCTTTTCCCGCGCACGCAGCACGACACCGTGCTTGAACAGCGCGAGATCTGGAGTGTCGAAAAAGAAGATACGGCGGCGTTCACCCGGCTTCTGATCGAGACCGAACGCGCGTGCAGCGGCATCCTCTTTCTCCTGGGATACCGTCACCTTGAGCTCGACGCCCTGGGTGCCGGTGGTGCCCTCTGCAGGTCCTTTAGCGTTTGATTGGTCGGCATAAGCAACCTCGGCGTTCGTCTCCGACTCGCGGCAACCCGGCATTACTGTCGATTAACGCACCAACGAGGCCGAGTGAACAGAGGTCGGCGCGGTTTGACACCGGGGCGGGCTGGTCCTACGATCGCGCCACATCTTCGTTCGGCTCGGAACTCCTGGCTAGCTCACGAGGAGGCGGCATGCGTGCGTTTGGCTCTGGACCGTTACGCGCGTTGTTCGTTGGCTGCTTGCTGGCGTGGACGGCGTCGATTCTCGGTGCGCAGGCGCAGTTGCCGCAGGACCATCCCGCGGTCGGCGCGCCAGACGGCCGGTCCGCGGCGTCCGACTTGACCGAAAAGCTGCGGCCTTCCAGTGCCACGCCAGCTTCCACCCCGATTCCTCGCCGGAATCTCATCGACGAATTCATCTTCGGGAAGATGGAGAAGGACCGCGTGCCCCACGCGGGGTTGTCTTCCGACGAGGAGTTCTTCCGTCGCATTCACATCGACCTGACCGGCCGCCTGCCGCAAGACGACCAGTTGCGCGCGTTTCTCGCGTCCCGCGATCCCGACAAACGCGACAAGCTCATCGATCAGTTGGCGACGTCCCGGACGTACGAGACGAAGTGGACGTATTTCTTCAACGACATCTACAAGCCGGCACCCGGCCGGATCGGGAACACGGCGAAGAACATCTTCTACCTGTGGGTCCGCGACAACATCCATCTCGATCGTCCGTACAACGAGATGGTTTACGAGATGCTGACGTCGAATGCGATGTCGAACTGGTACATCGGTCCGGCCAGCTACGTCGCGCGCTGGGTGATCACCGCCGTTGCCTGCGAAGACGAGGTCCACGAGGATACCTCCGACGAGCTGGCGATTCATGCCGCGAAGGATTTTCTTGGCATCGACATCAGCTGCGCGTCCTGCCACGACGGCGCCCGCCACCTGGAAAAGATCAACCTGTATCTCAGCCAGCGGAAGCGCGAAGAGATCTGGAAGATGGCGGCGTTCTTCGGCAGGACGAACGTGCTTCGCCGCACTGAAACCAGCACGGCCCAAGACGAGTACTCCATCGACGATAACGGCCCCGGCTATGACCCGTCCGCGCGCACCGTCATTCGCGTGCCACGCCGCGGAAAGCCGGGACTCCTGGATCCCGTCTACATGTTCACGGGCGAGGCTCCCAATCCGGCCAAGCATCCTCGGCCGGAATTCGCGCGGATGCTGACATCGGATCCACAGTTCGCGCGCGCGACCGTGAACCTGCTCTGGGCCGAGATGTTCGGTGTCGGGATCGTGGAGCCGGTATTCTCATTTGACCTGGCTCGTCTCGATCCGAAGAACCCGCCGCCGGCCCCGTGGGGGTTGCAGCCGACGCATCCGGAACTGCTCGAAGCGCTCGCGCAGTATTTCCGCGACAACAACTACAGCATTCGATCGGTGGTGAAGCTGATCGCCAAGTCCAACGCGTATCAGCTCTCGTCCCGGTTCCCGGGCGAGTGGAAGGTCGATTACACGCCGTACTTCGCGCGCAAGTTCGTGCGACGGTTGAAGGCGGAGGAAGTCTACGATTCACTCGTCGGCGCCACCAACGTGTTCTATGAGGTTCCCATCCGCGGCACCGACGTCAAGGTGCGGTACGCCGCCGAAGCGTATTCGCCGGACGAGTTCATCAGGAACGTGAACGATCCGATTCTCAAGGAGATCCACTTCTTCCTCGAATCGTTTGGCCAGGCCAACCGGCAATCGTCCGAGCGCAGCAACGACGGAGCGATTACCCAGGCAGTGCAGCTGATGAACAGTCCGCTGGTCCATCGTCAGATCAAGACGGCGGACGGAAGTTACCTGGCAGGGCTGCTCAAACAAGACATCACCGACGACGAGAAAATTACTCGCCTCTACGAGCGCTTCCTGGTACGGCGTCCAGCGCCGACCGAGGTCGCCGACGCGAAAGAAATCGTCAAGAGCGGGCCCGAGGGATGGGAAGATCTGCAGTGGGTGCTGGTCAACCGAGTTGAGTTCGTCCACAACTTCTAAGGGGCAGAGGTCATGTCCAGCCTTCTCGACACTCTCCTCACGCGCCGCGAGGCCTTCAAGGTTGGCGCCTCCCTCGTCAGCGCCTACTGGTTCCTCCCGCTGGTGGAGCCGACGAACGTCTTTGCGCAGTCGAAAGTCAGCCCGCGTGGGTCGGCGCGCTTCGTCATCTTCGTGATGCTGGAAGGCGGGCAGTCCCATGTCGACTCGTGGGACCTCAAGGAACAGAAGTGGACGCCGCAGAATTTCGACATCCGCGAGATCGCGCCCGGCGTGAAATGGCCGATGGCGCTCTTTCCCCAGCTTGCGAAGCAGCGTGAACGGTATTCGCTGATCCGCTCGATGGAAGCCTGGGACAGCGTGCACTTCCGCGCGCAGTACTACGTGCAGTCCGGGCACATGATGAATCCCGCGCTGCAGAAAGAGCTCCCGCCGATAGGGACCGTCGTCGCCTACGAAGCCGCCGCCCGGCGCCAGGCGACCGACACGCTGCCCGGCTATGTGGCGGTCAACGTCACGCAATCGCAGGCAGGGCTGCTCAGTTGCGGGTTCCTTCCAGCGACCTATACGCCATTCCACATCGATACCACGAGCGGAATCGGCGCCATCTCGCTGGACGATGAGGATCGGAAGAAGCTGCTGCGCCGATGGGAGCTGCTGAAGAAAGTCGACGAGCGCCTGCGGAACGATTCGTCGCTGGCGGCCAAAGCGTATCGCGACTATCACAACCACTACGAGGGCGCCGTCAGCATGATGTCCGATCAACGGGCGTCCCGGGTGTTCCAGATCGACACCACTGACCACGAGCGCTACGGCAAGTCACAGGTGGGCGACGGGTGCATCCTCGCGCGCAATCTGGTTGAAGCCGATGCCGGCACGCGCTTCGTGCTTGTGAATCATCGCGACTGGGACCATCACAATCGCATCTACAACGACAACAACCATTACAGGCTGTGCAAAGAGCTCGATACTGCGCTCTCGTCACTGTTCGATGATCTCGCCTCGCGAAAGCGCGCCGATGGGCGCACGCTGCTGGATGAAACGATGGTCGTCTGCTTCGGCGAGTTCGGTCGCACGCCGGGCGAGCTGAGCGCCGCGAACGGACGCGATCACTATCAGTACGCCCTGACCGGCCTGTTTGCTGGTGGCGGTGTTCAGGGCGGCCGTGTGATTGGAAAGACCGACGAGATGGGCGCCAAGGTGATCGCGCCGGATTGGAACGCCAAGCGCTCGGTCTACATGGAAGACGTCGCCACGACGATGTATTCGGCGCTCGGCATCGACTGGTCCAAGGTGATCGAAGGCGCACCCTCAGGACGCGCGTTCCATTACATCGAGCCGTTCGCGTCGAAGCAGATGATCAAGAACCAGGAAATCACGAACCTGTTTACATAGTCCAGCGAGCTTCGCGCATCTGAGATAATCCGTCCTCGGAGGCTGGATGCGCGTTCGCAAGCTTCTCGACTGGCGCAAGCTGCTGATCTACTCGCACCGCTGGCTCGGCATCGTACTCGGCATCGTTTTCGTGGCTTGGTGCGTCTCAGGCGTCGTGTTGATGTACTACGGCGTCCCGCACCTGACGGCCGGCGAACGCCTGATGCGGCTCCCGCCGCTCGACCTCTCCTCGATTCGGGTCACTCCCGCCGAGGCCGCCAGGCAGTTCAAGGATCCTCCGCGGCGCCTGCGGATCTCGATGCACGGTGACCGGCCCGTCTACCGCTTCAATACGGGCCGCGTCTTTGGCCGCTGGACGCTCGTCTACGCTGACACCGGTGAAGCTGTTGCCCCTCTCGATCGAGACGGCGCACTCATGTGGTTGCGAGGCTATCTGGCGGAGGAGCGAACGCTTCGCTACGACGCTTATCTGGAGCGCCCGGATACCTACACGCGGCTGCCAGCGATGCAGACGCACTTCCCGCTGCACCGCATGGCGCTCGATGATGCCGCTGGAACTGAGTACTACGTGTCCGAACGGTCGGGCGAAGCCGTGATGAAGAGCGATCGACGGACGCGCCTGCTCGGGTTGTTCGGATACATCACGCACACGTTCTTCTTCTTTCGGCAGCAGTCGTGGTGGAGTGCGTTGTTGCAGTGGGTCTCGTGGATCGGGCTGGCGATGTGCCTGACCGGCGCAGTCGTCGGCGTCTGGCGCTACGGCCTGTCAGCGCGATTCCGTCACAAGGGAGTCCGGTCGCGTTCCCCGTACGTCGGGTGGATGAAGTGGCATCACTACGCAGGACTGCTGTTTGGCGGGCTCACCATCACATGGGTGTTCAGCGGCCTGGTGTCGCTCGATGTGATCCCTGGAATTCGTGAAACGAGATATTCGCCACAACAGGTTGCTGAGGGCGCTCGCTCCGTGCAAGGTGAAGGCGCCATCATCGACGTGGCAGCGCTCTCATTGGACCGTCTGCGAACCGCGACTGAGACCGTATCCCGATCGTTCATGGCTAAGGAACTCGAGCTCCTGCAGTTTGGCGGTGAGCCGTATCTGATTGCGTATCGCGCGCCGACCGCCGACGAACTCGGCGCCTGGGAGAGCCGCAGCGGCATGGATTTCGTCACGCCGACACCGGAAGGGGAACACGTTCTTATCTCTCCACGACAACCCGACCGAACGTTCGCCCGTTTCGACGATGACACCATGATGCGCGTGGCACGCGCCGCGATGCCGGGTGCGGCGATTCGCGACGCCGTGTGGCTCGACGAGTACGACGACTACTACTACAAGACCGTGTCGTCGTTCGATCTCGGCCTTCCGCGAATGGCGAAGCCGCTGCCGGTATTACGAGTGCGGTATGACGATGCGGCCGATACGTGGCTGTACTTGACGTCGTCGCCGGGTCAGATCCTGAAAGTAGAGAGGCTCGACCGCGCCAACCGGTGGGGCTACTACGGTCTGCACGGCCTCGACTTCGCGTTCCTCTATCGCAATCGGCCCTGGTGGGACATCGTCGCAGTCGCGCTACTGGTCGGCGTTGGCGTCTCGACCGTCACGAGCCTGGTGCCCGCATGTCGGCGCCTGGCACGCCACGCGCGACGCGTAACGCATCCCGCAACCGTCGGCATCGTGCCGGCTTTTCCGAGTGATGTGGAGCGGGGGCTTCAGCCCCCGCGTTCGGAGCATCGCGCAGGCTGAAGCCTGCGCTCTTTACGCTGTCACCATATAAGCGGCGCGGAAGGATCCGCTATCGACTGAAACTGAACCGCGACGACGGCATTGCGATCGCGGCGACTCGCGATCGGAACCAGTCCCGCGCTCGCCAGCCGCCGCATCTCCCCTTCAGTGAGGAACCGTTCACCACAGGCCTGCATCTCTCGCTCACCATTGCGTGTGAACGTGTACGCCGGCAGATCGTTGATCTCGCGCTCTTCACCGAGCTGCATGTCCCAACCGCGATCGGTGAAGCCGCGACCGATGAGCATCGCCAGGCCGAGCGACGAGTAACCCCATAGAAATTCATCGTGGACGGGCGGCCCGACGAATTCTTCAAACGTGAACGACTCGATCGGATCGCTCCGGTTACCGTATGGCGCGCGCAGCAAGATGCGTGGTGCCGCCAACGCAATCCAGGGTGCCGCTTCACTATGCCGGAGCGCCTGCCAGCCCTCCAACGCCGCGTCATCGTCGCCGGCAAGATCCACATCTGCATCGCCGAGGATTGGGCCCCCGGCCTGAGACGCGACCAGGCCAAGAGCGGCCAGGAGACCGATATCCGTATTCGATGCACCGAAACGAGTCAACGTAACGAACGCCGACCAGCCCTCTGCTCCGGGCACGTTGCGCCACCGATCGACGAGGGCTCGATAAATCCCCGTGTTCGCAATCTGGCCTTTCGCTTCTGCGAGATCCGTCAGCAGTTCCGCTCGCGACACGTCGAACAGATGCAGTTGGAGATTCTCATCGAGCTCGAGCCGCGAGACCAGCCAGTGAACGCCGCGCCATGCTGCTTCCAATGACTGAAAAGCGGCATGGTGGAGCAGCGAGCGCATCTGCTCTGCGATCGCGGAGTCCACGGCCGCCACATATGCCTGCGTCTGTGCGGATGTGTCCTTGACGATGTGCGGGGCAACGGCCTCACGGATGAATGCGTCGAGCCCGCCCGCGGCGGCAGGCGCCGGCGCCTTCGGTTCGGAACTCTTTCCCAGCAGCCGGCCGATATCCTCGTCGCCGCCCGGAGGTGCTACGCGCTTTTCCCGGAGAGCCTTGAAGACATCGAGTCGCGCGTACAACCGATCCGGGTGGAAGTCGTCGATCTGCTCGAAACGGATCTCACCCGCGGGTACTGTCAGCGCGGGCCTCATGCGCCGCAGAACGGCGTCGATGGTGTCGACATCCACCTGCTGTGTTGGCCGGCTCGCGAGCGGCGGCCGTTCCGCTACCGCGCTCCCGCGAAAGTCACCGAGTACGAGCAGCCGCATCGGGTCGCCGCCTTCGCGACGGCGGCCGTGGCGACCAAATCCAACGTCGAACTTTAAACGCTCAGGCATCGATTGCTCCTGATGCTGGACACTATAATCGTCTTCTCCATGCTGCTGCCGCGATTGTTCACGTTCCTGGTCGCGTTCCCGGCCGCGACGACGGCTGTTGCTCAAACGCATACCGTTCGCGTTGTGCGCGACGTCCCTTATCTGCAGAACGCCGGCTACGCGGACGACAAGGACAAACTGGACCTGTATCTGCCTGAAGGCCGGAGCAATGCTCCAGTCATCGTCTCGTATTACGGCAATCAGTTGATGGGTGGTGACAAGAACGAGGACGCCTTCATCGGACACCGGTTCGCATCTGCCGGGTTTGTTACCGCGGTCGTCAACTACCGGCTCTCACCCGGCGTGTCTCATCCAGCCCACGTTCAGGACGCCGCCGCATCTTTTGCGTGGGTCAAGCGACACATCGCGGAGTATGGTGGCAACCCGGACAGGAT
This sequence comes from Vicinamibacterales bacterium, assembly GCA_035649635.1. Classification (GTDB taxonomy): domain Bacteria; phylum Acidobacteriota; class Vicinamibacteria; order Vicinamibacterales; family UBA2999; genus Gp6-AA40. The sequence continues at coordinate 11,683 of DASRJE010000172.1, forward strand.
ATTCATCATCGGCTATTCGGCCGGCGGATACCTCGCGGCCTTGCTGTCCACCGATCGACGCTATCTTGCCGCGCATGAGCTGTCGCCGCGCGATATCCGCGGCACGGTTCCCGTCAGCGCGTTTTACTGGGTTGAG
>DASRJE010000173.1:0-6780 GCA_035649635.1 Vicinamibacterales bacterium
TTCGTCATCCTGCTGCGGGGCACATATAAACCCGTGAAGCGTTGTCCCGACCTTGGATTGTTCCTGGCGAACATCTGTGACGGTTCGTACTTGACAGTAAAGATCTACTCCGTCAGCGGGCTTTTGGAAGAGGACGAAGAAGACAGGGAACAGGTGATCGGCCAGTTTTACGTGGCGCCAGGTATGGGTAAGCCTGTTGCCTACGACCTCCCTGGGGGCGCGTTGACGATGGTTTTCACGGGCCAAAATCTTACACCTGTCCCCGACGGGCAAGGTGGGACGTTCCTGGTAGGAACCTTCGACCTGAACATAACGGAGGCGACTGGCGTTTATCAGTCTTTTCTCCTTGGTCATAACAGGATGGTGGACATACTGCATCGGTTAGCTGATGGCACTCTAGTTGAACATTGCTACTGCGTCATCAGCCGCCCATAGCAGCGTGCCGCAATCAAGCGTCTTGCACTCTGAAGGCTAATGTAAGCATGCAGCAGGAGGAGGGACTCCAGGTGCGCGGGCCGCCATCGCGATCACCGCTGTCGCTCCAGTCGCGACTGCGACCCGTCGCGCCGCCGACTTGCGATCGGTGATACTCCTCGAAAAGACGTCCGACTGCGTGCGTCGCCGGATTACTCCTCCCTTGTCGCCAAGTGACGACCGATGCCGATCTACTCGCCGTGGCGTTCGTTCGAGCGTGCGGCCCGCGCCGTCGACGAACACGCATGGTGAACAGAGCACGCAGGCCCGCACCACCAGGGGTGTAGCACTTTTCCCCTCTCTGTACGCCTATTCCCTGCGGAAACTTGACCGGCACTCGGGCATGGCGGTAGCCTCCGGCTCATGGGGGACTCACGCATGATTCGATCCGCTGTACTCGCGACCGTGTTCACGGCGCTGACGGTGCCCGCGCTCGCGCATCATGGGCCCGGCACCTTCGAGTTGGGCAAGAACGTCAGCTTCCCCGAGGCGACGCTCACGCGCATCGAGTTCATCAACCCTCACTCCTGGCTCTACTTCGAGACCAAGGAGGCGGACGGCAAGATCATGAAGCATCGCTGCGAGATGCGGTCGGCGCATACGCTGCGGCGATCGGGCTGGGATCCCGCGATGTTCAAGTCCGGCGAGAAGGTGGCGATCGATGCGTCACCCGATCGCGCCGATCCCGCATCGTGCTATCTGCAGACAATCAAGTTCGCCAACGGCACGAACATGGATCGCTACGGCCAGTACGTGAAGGCGGGTGGCGCGCTCAAGGAAGTTCGCGGGCAAGTGGCGCCACCAGACGTCACCAAACGTCAGGCTCGCCGCCCGAGCGGCGAGCCGAACATCAGCGGTGACTGGGCCCCCGAGCAGGTCGTCATGGCGAATCCGAAAGGTACCGGCGGCGGGCTCGTGCCGCTCAGCAGCTTGCCGAGTTTCGACTCCGGCGAACGGCGCGGAGGCGGCGCCGGCGGTGGCGGTCGCGGTCGCGGCGCTGCGCCAACGGGTCCGCGCCTCTACGGCGGCACCGAGCTCACCGAGCAAGGCACGAAAGAGGCCGCGGCGTTTCAGCGCAACGACAATCCGCGCTTCAGTTGCCAGACGACGAGCATCCTCTTCGACTGGACGTTCGACGGACCGGTCAACCGCATCACGCAGAACAGAGACAACATCGTCATTCAGTACGGGCAGATGGGGCTGAAGCGGACGATCGACATGAAGGCCAAGACCCATCCGGCGAACGTCAAGCTGACACGCGCCGGCCACTCGATCGGCCGCTGGGAGAACGACGTCCTGATCGTCGACACCGTCGGCTTCCTGCCGGGTGTTCTCAATGCGCCGGTCCGCCACAGCGACAAGCTCCACGTCGTCGAGCGCTTCTCACTCGACCCGAAGACGGTGAAGATGACCCGTGAATACACGGCTGAGGATCCCGTGTACTTGAAGGGGCAGTACACGGGTCGAGACGTAGTCGAGGTTGCGGACCAGACGTTTACGGAGGACCATTGTAAGGACCAGACCCTGGTCGACTACTCGAAGGTGAGCCAGAAGAAATAACTCAGGTTCAGGGTTCAAGGTTCAGGGTTCACAGTTCAGGAGGCAGCCGATGCACTCGCGATCGATGATGGGCGTAGTTGCTGCGACCGTGCTGGCGCTCTCTTCATCCTCCCTCAGCGCGCATCACGGGTGGGCGGGCAACTCGGAGCAGGAATTCGAGCTCACCGGTACCGTTGAGAAAGCGGTCAACCTGGCCGGACCACACGCGACGATGCAGATTCGCGCGGAAGGAAAGGTGTGGGATCTGACGCTGGCGCCGCCTGCGCGCACGGAACGGGCGGGCCTGACCGAGAAGGTGATACCCGTCGGCGCCACGGTGACCGTGCACGGCCACCGGAACAGCGATCCGAAGAAGTTCGAGATCAAGACCGAGCGCGTCACCTGGAACGGCAAGACGTTCGACGTCTACCCGGATCGGAAGTGATAGACGAAAGTGGAAAAGTGGAAAGGTAGGAAGTGGAAAAGTTCGTCACTTCTACTTTTCCACTTTTCCACCTTTTAACTTTTCCACTTGTACGACTTCCTGCTCTGGCTCGAAGGCTCTTCCCTCGGCCACGCCATGCGCAACTCCGGCGTGTGGACGTACGGCCTCGTCAACCTCACGCACATCCTCGGCGTCAGCGCACTCTTCGGCTCGGTCCTCGTGCTCGATCTGCGTCTGCTCGGTGCCTGGCGCGATGTGGCGCTGGTGTCGGTCAGCGGCACGACGCTTCCGATCGCGCGCGCAGGGTTCGTCGTCGCGGTCATCAGCGGCATCGGTCTGCTCGCCACCAAGGCGACTGAGTACGTCGGCAACCCGTTCCTGCTGATCAAATTCCCGGCGATCGCGATCGCGCTGATCAACGTGGCCGTCATCGAGCGACTCCCGGCGTGGAAGGCGCGCGCGGTTCGGGAAGCGACCGACGGCGAACGGCGTCAGCTGGCGATTGCGGGCATCGTGTCGCTCGTGTCGTGGCTGACGGCGGTGTCCGCGGGGCGGATGATCGGATATTGGTGATCGCGCGTTGCACAGAATTCGTGGCACAATCACCAGCTCAGCCATGCAAGTTGCGGTACCATTCTCTTTCTCCGCAGGATTGCTCTTCCGCGTCGACGGCCGTGTTCGCACCGAGCAGGTCCCGAACACTCGTTCAGGACGGAATATCAATGTCTCTCCCGTCGGATCCCAAGGGCTGGTTCCTCAACGATTTGGCTGGCCTGGAGGATCGCATCGCGCGCAACACCTCGTCTGACCTGACGGTCGGCGAAGGCGTCGACCCGCTCGAGAAGCGGTATCGCCACCTCGTCGAGAACAGCCTCGGCCTGATCTGCACCCACGACCTCACTGGCGTGATTCTGTCGGTGAATCCGGCGGCCGCGGACTCGCTCGGCTACGAGCCGCAGGACGGCGTCGGCCACAACCTCCGCGAGTTTCTCTCGCCGAACACCCGCATGCTGTTCGACGAGTATCTGCGCCGCATTCGCGATCGCGGCCGCGACAGCGGCCTGATGCGTGTCATCCGCAAGGATGGCGGTGAGCGGCTCTGGCTGTATCGCAACGTGTTGTACACCGACGTGGGTGCGGAGCCGTACGTCCTCGGTCACGCGATCGACGTGACCGAACGCGTGACGGCGGAAGCCGCGCTGCGCAAGAACCAGGAGCAGACCCTCGACGCGACTGGTCGTCTCGCCGGCCACGTGGCGCACGCGTTCAACAACCTGCTCACGCTGATCCTCGGCAGCGCCGAGATGCTCCAGGCGGAGCTGGCGCCCGATACTCCGGCGCGCACCCACCTCGAGAACATCCTCAGCGCGGTGTTTCGCGGGTCGGCGGTCACGCGGCAGCTGCTTGCGATCGGCGGGCAGCAGATGATCGATCGCAGCGTTCTCGATCTCAACGCAGTGATCACCGGATTGCAGTCACTGTTGGCGCGGCTGGCCGGTCCACGCTCGGCGCTGCAGCTCGTCCTTGATCCAGCGCTCCCGCGCATCGAAGGCGATCAGACGCAGCTCGAGCAGATGCTGCTGCACCTGGCCGCCAATGCGCGCGACGCAATGCAGCCCGATGGCGGCACGATCACCGTCGAGACGTCCACGATCCGTGGCGGACGTGGCAGCGACCTGTCAGGATTGTCGTCGGGCGGACAAGTACGGCTGACCGTTCGCGACACCGGATGCGGGATGGACGCCGGCACGAAAGCCCATCTCTTCGAGCCGTTCTTCACGACGAAGAGCGCCGGTCCGGACGCCGGACTCGGACTCTCGACTGTCTACGGAATCGTTCGACAGCACGGCGGCAACATCAGCGTCGACAGCGAGGTCGGCCGCGGCACGGTGTTCACGATCGTGCTGCCGCAAGCGTCGGAATCGCGGGTCGTCGATATGCATCGCGACATCGCCGTCAGCGCGCAGCTGGCAAACGCGCAGACGATCGTCGTGGTCGACGACCAGGACGAGGTCCGATCACTGATGTCGATGATGCTGCGGCGCAAAGGCTACAACGTGATGGACGCGTCGAGCGGCGCCGAAGCGATTCGCATGATCGAATCGCACCATGCGCCGATCGACCTGCTCCTGACCGACGTCATGATGCCGGGCATTGGCGGGCGCGAGCTCTATGAGTACGTCTCCAAACGCCACCCGGCCATGAAAGTGCTCTACGTGTCCGGTTACACTGACGATGCGTTCCACGGCACGCACGTCGGTGGCGCGTTCCTGCAGAAGCCATTTCTCTTGGACACGCTGGCGAAAAGAGTTCGCGAGATCCTGGAAGAGACGGGAACATGAGTCGCCATGTCCTCAGCTCGGCGGTCGTTGCTGGCGTGACCGCAGCCATATTGTCGATGTCGCCCACAGCACAGACCCCAGCGGCCGTGTTGGCTCCCACCGGGACTCTGCGCGCGGTGTATCTCGGTACCAATCCCGTGCATGGCCGTGTGGACCCGAAGACCGGCACGGCAACCGGCCCGGTGCCCGATCTCGTGCAAGAGTTGGCCCGCACCCTGAAGGTGTCACACGCGATCACGCCGGCACCCGATGCGGCAGGCGTCATCGCGGCGCTGAGCGCCGGCAAAGCGGACATCGGCTTCCTCGCCTACGACGCCACGAGGGCGCGCGAGGTGGAGTTCGGCGCGCCGTTCATCGTGATGTTCAACAGCTACGTCGTGCGAGCCGACTCAGCGATCAAACACAGTGACGACGTCGACCGTTCCGGCGTGACGGTCGCCGCGGTCAAGGGGCAGACGCAGGAGCTCTTCGTCAGCAGCCACCTGAAGCGCGCGACGATACGCCTGTTCCCCTCGATGCCGGCTCAGACCGAGGTCGAGAAGCTGCTCGTCGACGGTGGCGTGGACGCATTCGCAGTCAACCGTCAGCGGGCGCTCGACGCCGAAGCCGCGTCCGCGGGGCGTCTCCGCGCGCTGCCCGACAGTTTCCTCGCCGTCGATCAGGCCTTCGTCGTTCCCAAGGGAGATCGCGCGAAGCTGCCGATCATCGAACGCTTCGTTGCCACCGCACGCACCTCAGGGTTCATCAAAGCCTCCATCGAACGCGCCAAGCTCACGGGCGTAGACGTCGCGAAGTAATCAGAGAGTTCCCCAAGTTCCTGAGTTCCAGAGTTCCTGAGTTCCAGAGTTCCAGAGTTCCTGAGTTCTATCGAGCGCGCGGCGTCGCGTGTTGAAGCGATGCGTAGCTTTCGCCGGTACTCGTATCGCGTGCCGACAGTCGTGTCGTGCGGCTCAGTGCTGAACAGCGTCGCGCGTTCGGTATTGCGTTTGCAGCGCGGGGCCGCAAGAGGAGACTCCTGATGGCAAGTATCGATTCGATGACGGTGTTGCTCGTAGACGAGCTACGTGACATCTACGACGCCGAGAAGCGTCTGACGAAGGCGATCCCCAAGCTCGCGAAGAAAGCGACCAACGCGGAGCTTCGCGCGGCGCTCGAGGAGCACCTCGAGGAAACCGAGCAGCAGGTGCAGCGGCTGGAACAGGCGTTCGAGCACCTCGGCGAGCGCGCCAAGGCGAAGCCCTGCGCCGGCATGCGCGGCATCATCGAGGAAGGCGATGAGCACGTCGGTGAGGATTACGACGATGACGATCTCCGTGACGCGGTGATCATCGGGTCGGCCCAACGCGTCGAGCACTACGAGATCGCTGCCTACGGCACCGCAATCGCGCACGCCAAGCTGCTCGAGCACGACGACGTGGTCGGGCTGCTCCAAGAGAGCCTGGAGGAGGAGAAGGCGGCCGACCTCAAGCTGACCGAGATTGCCGAGTCGGTCGTGAATCTCGAGGCGGCGAGTAGCGAGGACGACGAAGAGCAAGAAGAGCCCGGCAGCCGGCGCCGGCTCTCGAGCGCGCAGATGCGCGCGACGGCTATGGCCCGAGGGCGCCGACGAGCGCGACGGTAACGCGCCAGCCCGCCGATGGTATGAAACGCGTATGAGGTTGGCGAGCTGGCTGGGAATGAATTGATGCGGAGAGCTATTTCGATGCGCCCTATCCGTCGGGCCTGGAAGGCCCGGCCTACACTACGCTTCGGGTAGCGATTTGGCAGTAAGCGCGCAGTGTAGGCCGGGCCTTTCAGGCCCGGCGATCTACGCCGTAACGAGTTAGCTCGTGCTTACCCTCACCGCACGACGTTGAGAATGACGCCGCCGTAGACCCGATGTCCGTATCGCGTCTCCTGCCCGAAGAACGCGGGGGCATCGTCCTTCGACTGCACGGCGATGAAGCGATAGTCGCCACGCAGTCCCCATCGACCGGCGTA
>DASRJE010000174.1:0-3672 GCA_035649635.1 Vicinamibacterales bacterium
GTTCCCGAGTGCGGAGCTGAAGATCTATCTCGACGCGTCGGCCGAGGAGCGCGCGCGGCGGCGCGCCAACGATCCGGCGCACACCGGCAGCCAGTCGGGGCAGGCCGCGGTGGCAGCCGCGATTCAAGCGCGCGACACATCCGACACGACCAGAGCGGCATCGCCGCTCACGCTCGCACCGGACGCCGTTCACATCGACACGACGTCAATGCCGATCGACGCGGTGGTCGACCGCGTATTGTCCCTGGTGAACGCGAAACTCAGATAATTGCGAGTTCCGGAGTTCCAAAGTGTCAGGTCGAACTCTGGAAGTTCGGAACTGTGGAACTCCAGAACTCGAAGGCGCTACGTTTTGCGTTTCATCGACTCGGCGACGACCTGCGAGAACTTCACGCCGCTCGACACGATGTCGATGACGCGCGCGACCCGTTTCGCGCGCGTCTCCGGGCGCTTCGCGCCGTTGACCATGTAGAGAAACATCTTGCGCTGGCTGTCGGTGTAGGTCGGCCAGTTCTTCTTCGCAGCCGGATTGCTGTCGAGCGCTTTCTTCAGCTCGGGTGGGAGCGTCAACGATTCAGCGGCCGCGTGCGCCTTCCAGAGGCCCGTCTTCTTTGCGGATGCGACCAGCGCCAGGCCGGCCGCTGTCATCACGCCCGCCTCGATGAGCCGTTCGGCGCGTGTGCGGTTGACGGCCGACCAGGCGCTCTTCGCCTTGCGCGGAGTGAAGATCTGCTTGTAGAGCGAGTCGTCGATGGGATGAATGAGGCTGTCGATCCATCCGAAGCACAGTGCTTCCTCGACGGCGTCGTTGTAGGTGAGGCTCGGGATCTTGGTGTGCTTCTTGGCGTAGACGAGCCAGATGCCAGGCGAGGTGGCGTGATGTTTCTCCAGCCACGCTCGCCAGGCCTTGCGAGACTTCGGTTGAAACCGTTTCAGGTCGGGCAACTACCGATCGTCCCAGTCGTCTGACGACGCCGGATCCAACTCCCACCGATTGCGATCCCGCTTCGAGATCTTGGCCTCGCCTTTCAGTTCTTCGTTGTCCTGATACTCGACACCGATGGCGTGGCCGATGTCGTCGACGATGTCCTGATCGGGTGTGGGGTTGTCGCCGCCAGGCGCCTCGTCGCCGACGCTGTAGGCCGATTCCCAATCGGCGTCGACGTCGCCGGCGGTCATCGCGGGGCTCGTCTCGGTATGTTCTTCGAACCGTTCCTTCATCTCGCGGCGGCCTGTGCGCACGGCCGATGCGGAGCGATCCAGATCGAGCGAGGAGGGCGGTGTTGGAAAGACATCGTCCTCGTCGGCGATGCTTCTTCGCGCGCGGTTGAGCGAGGGCGCGGTGCGCACCGGCATCTTGTTCGTGCTCGATTTGTTCGTGCTCGATCGCGCGGGCGGAGCCGAGCGCGGAGTGGCGGCGGGCGTCGCGGTCTTCCGTGCGGCGGCTTTTCGGGCGGGCGCCTTTCTGGCCTTGGTCGACGCGGCGGTTCTCCTCGCGGTCTTCACAGCTTTGCGCGGGGCGGCCTTGGCCGTTCGGCGCACGCGTGCCCGTGCGGTTTTCTTCACCTTCTTGGTCCTGCGGCTGCTAGCCGCCTTCCGTGACGCCGACCGTCCACGGCTGGCACCCCGCCGAGCGCTCGCGCTCTTTCGTCGTGCGGTCTTGCGTTTGGCCATTGCCCCTGTCCTTTCCACCTGAACCAGCTGTCCGCTACCTTGACAGTGTCCGATAAGTTACCTAAAATGTGTTGCTTATCGGCGAAAGACGATGCCAGGCAGAGGGAGTGGGCGCCGAGTTGCCCCGTCGACCTCGGCCTACGCCTGAAGCGCCCTGCATTATCCAAACGCCGTTATAACGCGGGGGGCCGGTCCCCGCAACAGAAACAAACCGGCAAGCCCCTCGGGCGAGCCCGACCTCAGCCTGTCCTTGTGCAGGTGAGCCGACGGCTGAGCGACGGGGCAATTCGAAGTCAGGAGGACGCATACGTAATGGCGAACGCAGACAACGGGTTGGTGTCGCCCGATCAGACGGGCGGACAGCCCGGGGCACCAGGACGCACCCGATCGGGGAAGCCAGCTGGGCCCGCCTTCAAGCCCATGCACCACGACGAGATGGACTCTCAGGAATTCTCGTCCATGCTCGAGGCCTACAACGACAGCCTCCGCAATATGACCGAAGGGGAGGTCGTCAAAGGCACAGTGCTGAAGGTCACTGAGTCCGCGGTCGTTGTCGACGTCGGCTACAAGTCGGAAGGCCTCATCCCCATTCACGAATTCCTCGACGAGAACGGTGAGGTGACCGTTCAAGCCGGCGACACGGTCGACGTGCTGCTGGAGCGGACCGAGGATCGCGACGGCTACATCGTGCTCTCGCGCGAGAAGGCCGAGAAGATGAAGATCTGGGATGAGGTCGAGAAGGCCTACGCCGACAAGAAGGTCGTCATCGGCCGGGTCATCGAACGCATCAAGGGTGGCCTGGCGGTCGACATCGGCGTCCGGGCATTCCTGCCCGGCTCGCAGATCGACGTGCGTCCCGTCCGCAACCTCGACGCGCTGAAGGGGCAGGAGCTCCGCATGCGCGTGATCAAGGTCAACAAGAAGCGCGGCAACATCGTCCTCTCGCGCAAAGCGCTGCTCGAGGAAGAGAACGCCGAGAAGAAGAAGACGACGCTCGAGACGCTGGCCGAGGGCAAGGTCCTGCGCGGCACCGTCAAGAACATCACCGACTACGGCGCGTTCATCGACCTCGGCGGCATCGACGGGCTGCTGCACATCACCGACATGTCGTGGGGCCGCGTCGGTCATCCGTCGGAGCTCTTCAAGGTCAACGACGAAGTCGACGTCACCGTGTTGAAGTACGACGCGGCTACCGAGCGCGTCTCACTCGGCCACAAGCAGCTCGTGCAGGATCCGTGGGCGACCGTCCAGGAGCGGTATCCCGTCGGTGCGCGCATGAGCGGCAAGGTCGTCAGCCTCACCGATTACGGCGCGTTCATCGAGCTCGAGCCGGGCGTCGAAGGCTTGATCCACGTCAGCGAGATGTCGTGGAGCAAGCGCGTCAAGCACCCGTCGAAGATTCTCAACGTCGGCGACTCCGTCGAGGCGATGGTGCTCGGCGTCGACCCCGCCGCACGTCGGATTTCGCTCGGTCTGAAGCAGGTCGAGAGCAACCCGTGGCACGAGCTGAGCGAGAAGTACCCGGTCGGCACTCGCATCAAGGGCAAGGTGCGGAACCTCACCGAGTTCGGCGCGTTCGTCGAGGTCGAGGAGGACATCGACGGCCTGATCCACATCTCCGACATGTCGTGGAGCAAGCGGATCAAGCACCCCTCCGAAGTGCTCAAGAAGGGCGACGTCGTCGAGGCGATGGTGTTGAGCATCGACGCCGAGAATCAGCGGCTGTCGCTCGGCCTCAAGCAGCTGGCCACTGACATCTGGGACGATTTCTTCTCACGCCACAACGTGGGTGACACGATCGAAGGCAAGATCACGCGCATGACCAACTTCGGCGCGTTCGTCGAGCTCGACGAGGGCATCGAAGGCCTGATCCACGTGTCGGAGTTCGACGACTCGCACGGCGGCGAGAAGATCGAGCTGACCGTTGGCAAGAGCTACCAGATGAAGATCATCAAGCTGAGCCCGCAGGAGCGGAAGATCGGCTTGAGCATCCGCGCA
>DASRJE010000175.1:0-21462 GCA_035649635.1 Vicinamibacterales bacterium
CCTTCCGCCAGCCGCCTCCGTCTCGTCTACTCGTCCCTGCAGCACACGATGGACATCTACGGACAGATGGTGGTGTACCTCCGCCCGCAAGCCTGATTACGCGGCACCCGCGGCCGTGCCCCCACGTGAGCTGGCGCGTCACACCTTGACCGGCCCGCTGGCCGACTTCGACGCGTTGCTGATCGAGCTGCATCCCCCGTCGGCGAAGGGCGGGAGCACAGGCACAACGGACCGGTGCAGGGGTACGTGCTCGAAGGCAAGGTGAAGTTTGGCGTGAACCACGAACCCGCGCGGATCTATGGCGCGGGCGAGACCTTCTTCGAGGAGACCGGCGCCCTGCACTCCACGTTCGGCTCGGTCGAGGGCGCGCCGGCGCGAGTGATCGTGTTCATGGTGGTACCGAAAGCGACCAACGGCGCTGCCCCGAGGGCCTGATATGCCTGGGCGACCGACGCTGGTGGCACTGGCAGTTGCGCTGATGGGGGCAGGCGTCGCGGCGCAGTCCGCGGCGCCTGGTCCGCCGAGGATGCCGTACGTCGCGGTGCACGATCCGGTGTTCGTGCCCGCATCGGCGGCGTCATTCGTCCAGGACGGCGATTTCGTCATTGGTGTCGCCAGGGGCAAGGTCGCCAAGGCGTACCACGCGCTCGACCTGCAGCAGCACGGGTCCGTGGACGACGAGATGCCGGACGGGCCGATCGAGGTCACCTGGTGCAGCACCTGTGGTACCGGAGCCGTCTTCCGCGCCGAGATCAAGGGGCGGCGCCTGCACTTCGAATACGACAGCATGGTGAACGCGAACGAGGTGCACAGGGACGTTGAGACGGGGAGCCGCTGGCAGCAGTCCACCGGCGAGGCGATCGACGGCCCGCTGAAAGGGAGCACGCTCACGCTCTACGACTTCGTGCTGACGACGTGGAAGGAATGGCGCACGCGCTACCCGAACACGCAGGTGATGAAGCCGATGCCGGGATACCTGGAGCGGTTCGACCTGTTGCGGTCACGCGTGGCGCGGTCGCGAAACGGCGAGGGCGCGGCGCCGGATGGGTCGTTCAGCAAGGACGATCGGCTGCGTCCGCGCGAACTCGTGGCGGGCCTCGCCGTCGGTAACGAGACGATGGCGTTCCAGATCGCCGCCCTCCGCACGACACCTGTCGTCAACGAACGCCTTGGCGGGGTGCCCATCGTCGTGATTCACCAGCCGGCGTCCGAGACGACGACCGCCTACGACACGCGCGTCAAGGATCGGGGCTTGCGGTTCGATGCGGCCAATGCAGGCGCCACGTTCGTCACGGATCGCGAGACCCACTCGACGTGGAACGCGTACGGCCTGGCGGTGAAAGGGCCGCTCAAGGGGACGCAGTTGAAGCCGCTGATCCTGATCCCGGAGTTCTGGTTCGCGTGGTCGCAGTTCCGGCCCGGCACGCGACTGTTCAGCACATCGCCTGCAGAGCCCGCTCGACGCGACTGAGGATCAAGACGGGACCTCTTCTCAGCCGCGCGCAAACACGAGTTGCTCGCTGCGTTGAATCGTCTTGGAGCTGAAGCCGCTGAGCGGCGGCTCGATCCATACATTGGCAGGTTGGAACGAATAGCACCGACCCAGGAAGAGTACGGATTACCAGACCACCACATCAAATCGTCGTAGTCTGGCGGCGTAACGGCCTTCGTAGGAACGAGCACGGCGTGAATCTGAATGCGTCATACACCCGTCTGAATTGAGTAACGCGATGACGCCGATCGAATGGAGCGCGCCGTCCACCCGGCGCTCGCACAACGCATCGTGCAACGCAATCCGGAGACCGGGCATGTGTATCCAGCCAGCAACTAGAGTTCGCTCTCCTGCTTCGATTGGGCTACCCGCTACTTACCGGCAACGCGTTTGAACACCAACTTGATGGGAGTCTCCTTGCCACTTTGGTCGATCGCGACCACGTCGATGGTCATGGTGTTGCCGTCTGCGTCTATCCGTCTGACACCCTTGTTGTTGATTTGGCCATTCACCTTGGCAATGACGTTGACCGCATGATCATCGATGACGGTTTCCGAGTAAGTAACCGGCGTCTTGGTCCCGTCGATCTGGAAATTGGCCAGTGGTACCGATTGGTATTGCGGATAATCCTTGCCGTCGCTCTTCGACACCACCTGGATGAAGTCCGGATGGCCATTGGTGAACTTTCGAGTGACCAGGTTGACGAGATAGCCATCGGTGCGAAGGTCATAGCTGCGGGTTTCGGAGGCCAGCGGAAACGTTGCCGGCAACACGGAAGACTTGAGGTCCAGTTCCCAGATCCCCAGCACCCGCGGCACTTGTGCTGTGGTGCCCGTCGCCAGCAACAATGCACCTGCAATCAGCGAAATCGTCTTCTTCATGCTATAGCCCTCCTGGAGGCAGTTTGGAACAAGACAACTTTCTTCTTTTGTTCAACCTGGGACCGCCCGCGTTCCATGTTGCTAGTGCAGCGCGACGCCGGGACGTAGTCCTACAGCGGCCATGGTTGCGGATCTCGCGAGCTGCCATTCTTTCGATCCGGCCTTCAGGCTGCTCGTTACGGACAACGGACGCGAACGCACAAACATGCCCAGGGACATCATTGCTGTCTAGACCACTCGACCGCGGCGTCGGTTGGGCCCGGGCGTTCTTGCGCTTGCGCGGTCGATCCGAGCTCTGCCCGCTTAGATTCCGCCGCGGCGGCTGGCCGGCGGCACAATGCCGTTGAGGCGGAGGTACACCACCATCTGCCCGTAGATGTCCAAGCTGTGCGTGATGGAGAGGTAGACCAGGCGCAGGCGGCTGGCAGACGGCCCTATGAAGGAGGGGGGCGGCGTCGCCACGCGCTCGTTCAGCTGCTGGTCAGTGAACTCCTTCAGCACGACCTCCCAGTAGTCCATCGACTGGCGCAGTGCGGTCATCACTTCGGCCTTCGTGGCGGCCTTCAGGTTGATAGCGGGCGCCGGGGTTTTGCCGCCGAGCATCCCCACCACCTGCTGGTTGACCCCCACGACGTGCATGATCTGTTCGCCGTAGCTCCGCTGCGCCGGCGTGGACTTGTAGCCGAACTTGTCGGCCGGCATCGCGTCGGCCGCGTTCACGAGCCACTCCTTGTGTATGGCCCAGTCCGCCTGCACATCTCCCGCAAGCGTCGTGATGGTCGGCGCTGCCGGCGGCGCGCCCTGCCCTTGCTGTCCCTGGGCGGATCCCGTGTGAGCCAATCCGAGTGTGAGCAGCGTTGCCGCCGCCATGAGTAATGGGTTCTTCATCAACTCTCCTTTGATCATCGAGAGACCTCTTATATGTTCTGCACAAGAAAACATATAACCAGATCGGATGTCAAGGCAAACGCGAACAAGAAAGGAAGCTTGACAAGCGCCGGCCCGTATGTCTTATTCTGTAAAACAAATGCCTCGCGGAGACCTTCTCGGCTCGCTCGAGCAGATCGTGATGCTCGCCGTCATGCGGCTGGGCGCCGATGCGTACGGGATGACGGTTCGCCGCGAGATTGAAGAGCGGACGGGCCGGGAGATTTCCATCGGCGCGGTGTATGCAACGCTCGAGCGGCTCGAAGCCAAGGGCTACGTCAGCTCCTTTACCGGCGAACCAACGGCGGAACGGGGTGGACGGGCGAAACGGCACTTCGAAATCGAAGCCGCCGGACACCGGGCCCTCAACGCGTCACAAAACGCGCTCAAGAACATGTCCGAAGGCCTCAGCCGCCGCTGGAAGCGCGCATGAGTCTCTCGACGCTCGCCGTCTCGCAATGGATTCTCGCGCGGCTGATGCCGCCCGCGCAGGCGGAAGCCCTGATCGGAGACCTGCTCGAGGAGCTGCGGCTGCAGGCGGGATCTCACGTCAGCGTCGCCGGCTGGTACTGGAGGCAGCTCGCCTCGTCCGTGCCAGTCTTGCTGTGGGCTTCGATGCGGCGCGGCGCGTGGCTCGTCTCTGTCGTCACCGCCGTCGCCAGTTACATCGCCGCAGTCCTCATTGTGCTCGTGCTCCAGTCCGCGCTGTGGCCGATGACGACGTCGAGTTTTGCGCACGACGTCATCATGCTTCTCTCCTTCGTCGCCGCAGTGGCCGCCTGCGGGTACGTCGCCGCGTCAATCCGTCTCGGGGCGGCGCGACTGCTCGCCTTCCTCGTGTTTGCCACGACATGCGCGATGCTGGCGAACAGCACCGGGCGCGCCCCGCTCTGGTACGAGGGGTCGCTTCTCGTCCTCGGTCCGCTGGCCACAATCGCCGGCGCGGCTCTCTCCGGGCGGCTACGTCGTGTCCGGCTTTAGCTGGACTTCTCCGACGTCCGCCTAGTCCACGTGGGGCTCGGTCGAGGGCTCGCTGGCGCGAGTGCTCGCGTTCATGGTGGTGCCGAAAGGGTCCAACGGCGCTGCGCCGAGGGCCTGACATGCTTGGGAGCTGGCCCGTCACACCTTGACCGGCTCGCTGGCCGATTTCGACGCGTTGCTGATCGAGCTGCATCCCCCCCATGGGCGAAGGGCGGGAGCACAGGCACAACGACGATGAGATGCCGGACGGGCCGATCCAGGTCACCTGGTGCAGCACCTGTGGTACCGGAGCCGTCTTCCGCGCCGAGATCAAGGGGCGGCGCCTGCACTTCGAATACGACAGCATGGTGAACGCGAACGAGGTCCATAAGGACGTCGAGACGGGGAGCCGCTGGCAGCAGTCCACGGGCGAGGCGATCTCCGGCCCCTTGACGGGCAGCAAGCTCGAACTCTATCCGTTCGTGTTGACCACCTGGAAGGAGTGGCGCACCCGTTATCCCGGCACGCAACTGATGAAGCCGATGCCGGGATACCTGGAGCGGTTCGACCAGTTGCGAGCGCGCGTGGCGCGGTCGCGAAACGGCGAGGACGCGGCGCCGGATGGGTCGTTCAGCAAAGACGATCGGCTGCGTCCGCGCGAACTCGTGGCGGGCCTCGCCGTCGGTAACGAGACGATGGCGTTCCAGATCGCCGCCCTCCGCACGACACCCGTCGTCAACGAACGCCTCGGCGGGGTGCCCATCGTCGTGATTCACCAGTCGGCGTCCGAAACGACGACCGCCTACGACACGCGCGTCAAGGATCGGGGCTTGCGGTTCGACGCGGCCAATGCAGGCGTCACGTTCGTCACGGATCGCGAGACCCACTCGACATGGAACGCGTACGGCTTGGCGGTGAAAGGGCCGCTCAAGGGAACGCAGTTGAAGCCGCTGATCCTGATCCCGGAGTTCTGGTTCGCGTGGTCGCAGTTCCGGCCCGGCACGCGGCTGTTCAGCACATTGAGTGCAGAGCCTACTCGACGCGACTGAGGATCCGATGGAGCGATGTGCGGAGGTCGGCGCGCCCTTCGAAGCGATCGGACAAGCGATCTTTCGTCCGATCTTCACGTTGCCCTTTTCCGATCCCATTTCATGCGGGTTTTTCTTCGGTACCTAGGAGCACCGGATGCTCGCATTGGCAGCTTCGTTGTGGACCTGCGTCCTGCAATTCCAGCAGACCAACCAATTGATTCGTCTGGTGACTCTTCCTCGAACTCGTCCGTCAGCCCAGCTTGATCCTGGCGTCTTTCAGCATCGAGATCAGGGCGGCGCGCGCGTCCCCCGGCGTGCTGACCGGCCCGGCAAATGCCAGGCGGATCGGTCGAGGTCCCTCGTTGGTCTTCGCCGACATTTCGAACCCGTACCGGTCGATGCCCGTCATGGTCGCGGAGGTGATCTCGGTCGCCTTCGAGAAGGCTTTGCAGTAGAGCACCATCGCGTCCGCGTGGTCGCCGTTCATGTGAGCAATGATGCCGGCCGCTGAGGGGCCTAAGGGATCTGGCTCGGCGATCTGCCACTCCGCCTTGCCAATCCACGACATCCGTCCGTAGCCCCCGATATAGCGGACCGAATCCACATGCAGCTTCCAAAACCCGAAGTCGCGAAAGTCGGCGTAGTACGCAGAGGTCGGATGCGCGGCAAGGAATGCGGCGCGAGCGCTGCCCTCGTCTCCTTCGACGCGCGTGCACGGACCGAGCATCGTGACGCGGCCGTTGGCGAGCGGATCCGCGGAGCCGCTCTCGGCTACGAGCAGAGATGCGCGGGGATCCTGTTCCAGATTCTTGGTGTGTTCGGCGAGTGCGCTGATAAGGAAGATCGGGTTTTCCTTCTCAAAGGCGACGGTCACAAACGAGCCGTAGGGGTAGCCCGCCGGCTCGATGGCGACGGTGCACAGCGTCCCGGTCGAGATTTGCGAGACCAAGGTGCGTGCGCGCTCCGCGTGCGTGGGTGTCGGAACGTTTACGTCGTACAGCGGCTCCGATGCGTCGCCTGACGGTCGGCTGTGTGCGTCGCTCATGGTTCGGATCTTAAATCGATGAGCGATGAACGGATGCGGCGTTTCCGTTACGGTGGCTGGCGAAGTTCACTGCGCGCGGCATTGACGCCGGCTCGGGTTTGACAATCTCCTGCCCGCGGCGCCACACTCTCATATCAATAATCTATGGGACGACCGCAGAGGCCGGCGAAAGACGCGCTGGGAACGTTGGACCTGCTCATTCTGTCGCGGCTCGCTCAGGGGGCCATGCATGGTTTCGGCATCGCCGATTACCTGCATCAAGTCTCTGACGTCTTGCACGTAGAAGAGGGGTCGCTCTATCCGGCGCTTCACCGATTGGAGTCGCACGGATTCGTTGACTCGGAGTGGCGGACCTCTGAGAACAACCGTCGAGCGCGGTTTTACAAGCTTACGCCACGCGGACGCAAACAGGTCGCTGTCGAGATCTCCAACTGGCGGCGGCTTGTAGAAGCCGTCAATCGTGTCATCGATCCGGTGACGCCGTGATGGTTCAGCAGTGGTGGATCGACATCCGTGTGCGCCTCGCCGCGCTGTTCGGCCGCCAGAAGCTCCACGCGCGTACCGATGAAGAGTTGCAGTTCCACTTGATGTCGTTACAACAACGCCTGATCGATTCAGGTGTTCCCCCAGCCGAGGCCCGTATGCAGGCTCGACGCCAGTTCGGTAACGTCGCTTTGGTCAGGGAACGAACGCTCGATTCGTGGAGGTACGCATTCATGGAAACCTTCGTCCAGGATTTTCGATACAGTCTGCGAGCCCTAAGGAAGAGGCCCGGCTTCGCGGCCACCGCCATCCTGACCCTTGCGATCGCGATCGGCGCGAGCACAGCGATTTTCTCCGTGTTCGACGCGCTCGTGCTCCGCCCCCTGCCGTACCGCGATCCGGAGCAGCTCGTCAGGATCACCGAGAGTTATAAGCAGTTCGACATCACCGGGATGCAACTCGCTGCCCTGGAGCTGGACGACGTTCGCGCGCTGGCGCGCTCGTTCTCGCACATTGCCGGTATCCGCCGCGGCGACTTCGCCCTCACCGCGAGGGGGGCGGCCGAAGCCGTACCGGGCCTTCGGGTTTCGGCGAGCATTTTTCCCATGCTGGATGTGAAGCCGATCCTGGGCAGTCCCTTTCGGACCGAGGACGAGGAGTATGGCAAGCATCGCGTCGTGGTCATCTCCGAAGGCCTCTGGAGGCGCCGATTCGGCGCCGACCCAAACATCGTCGGCACGTCGATCGACATCAATCGAGAGAGCTATCGCATCGCCGCCGTCTCGCGCCAGTTCCTGGACCATATCCCCACTGCGTGGGACCTGTGGGTGCCCCTGAGTTTTCAGCCTGCCGAGAAGGCGCCCACCACCCGCGGTAACAAGGGCGTGGACGTAGTCGGGCGTCTCAAGCCTGGCGTCACGCTCGCTGCCGCGACGCAGGACCTTGCGGCCGTGACGTCTAGGCTGTCCGCGCTCTATCCGGAAGCCTATTCCGCGCGCGTCGGGTTCTCCCTCGACGCCGCCGCGCTCGCGTCGATGGTTACGGGCAATCTTCGGCAGGCATTGCTGTTTCTCCTTGCGGCCGTCGGCGTGTTGATGTTGATCGCGTGCGCCAACGTGTCCAATCTGCTGATTGCTCGCGCCTCCGCGCGGAGGAAGGAGATGAGCATCCGAGCCGCCCTTGGCGCCGCCCGAGGCCGGGTGGTCGGCCAGCTCATGACCGAAAGCCTGGTGATCGCAGGCATTGCGGGGGTCCTCGGCGTTGCGCTGGCGTCCGTCTTTGTGAAGCTGTTCGAACTGCATGGGCCCAGCGGTCTGGTGCCTGTCGCGGGCGTCGGCATCAACGCCTGGGTAGTGGCGTTCGCGATCGGCGTCTCATTCGTCGCGAGCATTGTCTTTGGTCTGATTCCAGCGCTGACGACCACCGCCGGTCTCAATGATGTCCTCAGGGAGTCCGCGCGCGGGGCGACCGGCGGACGACGTCGATTCCGCCAATCGATGGTGGCGCTTCAGGTGGCGGCATCGCTCGTGCTGCTTATCTGCGCCGGTCTCCTGACGCGAAGCTTTCTTCGCGTGCAGCAGGCCGACCCAGGATTCGACGCCAGCAATGTGCTGACATTCGAACTCCTCTTGCCTGTGGCTCATTATGGCGAGCCCGAACGGAGGATCGCCTTTTACGAAGCTTTCCAGGCGCGTCTTCAGGCCATTCCCGGTGTTGTTTCCGCTGCGGCCTCCGATCGGATTCCCTTTGGACCCCAGGGTGGACAGGGGCTTCGAGTCGTCGGTCGGCCGGTCGATCCCGACGCGCCTCAGCCGCAGGTGCGCCCCGCCCGAATTCTGCCAGGCTATTTCGAATCGCTCGGCATGCCCCTGCGTCGGGGGCGCGCGTTCACCTCCGGCGATACCGTGGGCACCACTCCCGTGGCGATCATCGACGAGGCCGCGGCACGCAGGTTCTTTCCCGACGGCGAAGACCCGATTGGCAGTCAGATCACGGGCGGCGAGCCGGGTGTGACCGCCACGATTGTCGGAGTGGTTGGAGCGGTGAAGCGCCGCGATCCGTCCACCGCACCGGAGATGTCCGTCTATCACGCGGCAACTCAGAGAGCGGGCAATGCGATGACGTTTACGGTAAAGACAGCGACCGACCCGCTCGCCACGATTCCCGCCATCCGGCATGAACTGGCCCAGCTCGATCCGTTCCTTCCGTTGACGCGCCCTGTCACGATGGAGCAGCGCGTGTCCGATTCGTTGGCGAGACAGCGGCTGTCCATGCAGTTGATGGTATTTTTCGGCTTGGCCGCGCTACTTCTCGCCGCGACCGGCCTCTACGGCGTGCTGTCCTACGTCGTCAATCAGCGTCGTCGTGAAGTGGCTATTCGGGTCGCGGTAGGAGCCCAACCGAGGCAGGTGATCGAGCTCGTGGTCGCAAAACAAGGGTTGCTGCCTGTGGCGCTCGGAATCGCCGCCGGGCTGGCAGCCGCCATGGCAGCCGCGCGGCTACTTGCTGCCCGGCTCTATGAGGTAAGTCCAATCGATCCCGTTGTGTATGCATCGGTAACAGGACTCATGGTTCTCACGGCGATCACTGCCACTGTGGTCCTGGCGCGGCGAGCCGCAACAGTCAGTCCGGTGATTGCTCTTCGGGAGGAGTGAGATCCCGTCGATTTGGTTCTGAGGTCAGCGATAGAGGCGATAGATAGCGATCAATCGCTTACTGGCGAGCAACGCGTGCGCCGGACTCAATCCACTCTGCCGTCACAGACCATCCGCGCGCTCGCTTCGGTTTCGTGACGTTACCCATCTCCCCGATCGCAGCGTGCTCGCTTCGTCTCTCCCCGTTTCACCTTGGCAGTAATCCGACGCTCGTTCGAGCCAGTCGTCGGTTTTGTCTTGCGCCGTCTCTTCAGATGCACTGAGGCCTGCGCGAGCAGTTGGCGCAGTCGCTTGCGCGCGGCGTCTCGATTGGCCGACTGCGTCCGATGCTCGCGGCTATCGAGCACCAGCACACCATTGCCCGTCATCCGGCTGCCGGCCAGCGTCGCAAGGCGTTCCTTGACGTCTGCGGGTAGGGAGGATCGAGCGATATCGACGCGCAGTTCGACTGCGGTCGACACTTTGTTCACGTGCTGGCCGCCCGGACCTGAGGCACGCACGAACCGTTCCTCGATCTCAATCTGGTGAATCCAGACCTGGTCGCTGATCCGGATCGACGCGGAACGACGCGCTGGCGCGATGTCTCTAGCGGCCACGATCGATGGGGTCGACGAATGCATGCATGGCACCGAGTGTAGCTGTGGCCCGAACGGACTCCGCCCACTTCGATTTAACGAAGGACACCCCTTTTACGCGGCGTCCCGGATGAGCCAGGGTCGAAAGTCGTCCTACTCGCGACGTTCATCGCCGTTTCGCGGGCTGAAGGCCCAGGCAGAACCAGTTGCGGAAATCGTCCAGTGCGGCGAGCCAATTTCCAGTTTGTGAATCATCAAGGCATCGGTAACGAGTTTGATTCAGCCGCTCGGGCGAGCGGATGGCCAAGGACGTGTTCGCCGCCACCAACGGATTGGTGGCGTGCTGAACTATTACTACCGTGCCCGTAGCGTCCAAAGGACTACGACTCAGTGATCGGACCCAAGACGCGTTTCTGGTAGCCACAGGAAAATCAGCCGGGGTTCAACGGCATGGTGTAGCAGACGGCGTCGCCGTCGAGGACGAGCGTCCCGTCGTCTCGGATCACGCTGGTCTTGAGCTTCGTGATCGGCTTGTCCCGCCGCACTTCCAGCACCTCGGCCCGGCCCGTGATCGTATCGCCGGGCCGAACCGGTGCCTTGAAACTCCAGTTCACCTGGAGGAACACCGTCCCCGGTCCGGGGAGGTCCTCGGCTACGACGGCGTTGAGGATCGCGCTCGTCACGCCGCCCTGCACGACGATCTCGCCGAACCGGCTCGCTTTCGCCGCTGCCTCGTCGTAGTGCAGCGGGTTCCTGTCTCCGCTGATCTCAGTAAATCGCTGTATGTCCTTGGGGTCCACCTTGCGCGAGCGCTCCGCTACCTGCCCGACGCTCGGAACTCCGCGAGGCCAGACCTTGTCCACACCGCTGCTCATACGCCTCCGATCGGGAAACCTCCGTCGTCGTTCGGTCCTTTACATCTTAGCGTCGTCAGGGGTCGGCGCCTCGCCGGCCCCGCGTCGATCGTCGAGCAATCGCACCCCTTTGGTAGTAAGCTGACCCACGAAATGGGCCAGAGAGTCTCCACGGCAGGCGTGCGGGCCGCGTGACGGCCCATTTCGCCTCATCGGCTGATTACGACGCCGTCATCGTCGGGGCCCGGTGCGCCGGCGCTGCCACCGCCATGCTTCTTGCCAGACGGGGGCTTCGTGTGCTGGTCGTCGAGCGGGCGCACTACGGAACCGATACGCTGTCGACGCATGCGCTCATGCGAGCGGGTGTCCTGCAGCTGCATCGGTGGGGCGTTCTCGACGGCATCAAGTCGGCCGGCACTCCTGCCGTTCGATTGACGTCGTTTCACTACGGCGACGAGATCGTGGACGTGCCCATCAAGCCTCAGAACGGCGTCGAGGGTCTCTACGCGCCTCGGCGGACCGTTATCGACCCGCTGCTGGTCGACCGCGCTCGACTGGCCGGTGCCGAGATCGAATTCTCAACGCAGCTCGTTGACCTCGTTCGCAGTGACGGGCGCGTGCGCGGCGTACGTGTCAGACGCGGCGACGGCCGCGAGGTTCAGATCACCGCCGATCTCGTGATCGGCGCCGACGGCGTACGGTCGACGGTCGCTCGTCTCGCCGGCGCGGAACACTACCGGACCGGTCGTCATGCCACGGGCGTCATCTTCAGCTACTGGTCCGGCACGGGGTTCGACGGATACCACTGGTACTACCGCCCAGGCGTGAGCGCCGGCGTGATCCCGACCAACGAGGGGCTCGCGTGTATCTTCGTCTCGATTCCGCAAGGCCGTTTCCATGAGGCGCTCCGCGTCGGGACCGGCGATGCGTACCGCCAGTTGTTGCGTGAATGCGGGCCGGATTTGGCGGACGTCGTGGAAGGCGCGAATCGGGTCGAGAAATACCGAGGGTTCGGGGGAGAGGTAGGATACTTCCGGCAATCGACGGGCCCCGGCTGGGCTCTGGTTGGCGACGCGGGGTATTTCAAGGACCCGCTGACAGCCCACGGCATCACCGACGCGCTGATCGATGCCGAGCTGCTCGCGAAAGCGGCGGCCGTGGGCGAAGAGAGCGCGCTCGCCGGCTATCAGATCGCCCGCGACAAGCGGGCGTCGCGGCTCTTCGACGTGACAGACGCCGTGGCGTCCTTCGACTGGGACCTTCCCAAGGCCCAGCAGCTGCATCGGGCGCTCAGCGAGGAACTGAAGAAAGAAACGGTCGATGTGGACCTGCTCGACCACGCCCGCCAGCAGGCGGAGTCCGATTCCGGTGCGTCACTCGTGTGAACGACGAGCGTCAACTGGGCGGTCGGGTGTCGGACTGGACGCTGAGCCCACCTGCCGCGATCGGGCATCCACAACCGCGCCCTTCGTCAAGTCGCCAGGTACGCCGTCGTCGACAGATATGTGATGAGGTGATCCACGAGCTCGCGCGCGTCGTCCTCGGCACCGTGAATGAAGCTCGATTTACGACGTCTGAGGACTGGTAGCCCCAAGACGTAAAGTCCCGGCGCGTCGACGACGCCCCCGTCGTGCCGAAGGTATCCTTTGTGATCGACAACCGGCACGTCGAGCCAGCTGTAGTCCGGGCGAAACCCCGTCGCCCAGATGATTGAGCGGATCTCTCCCTTCCGCAGGTCGAGATTCAGTCGTGACGAGCTCGGCGCGCGTGTTGGTTCAAGGCGTTCCGGCAAATCGACGTCGCCGTCCCGCCCGTGGACTCGCGCCCAGTCGTCGAACGTGGTCAGCAGCCGGTTCATCTTGAGGTCCGCCAGCGCGAACTGATTCCGCAACCCACCTGAAAACAATGCCTGTCCGTCACGGACCCCGGCAAGCCGCCCGACGAGCTCGACGCCGGCGGCGGTCAAGGCGTTGAGATCCAGCGTCCGGCGCTCCGGCGTGCCGACGAGCTGCGGCGAGGGGAGTCGTCGCGCGCGCATCAGGTCGTCGACCTCGTCGTACCGCTGGTTCCACACACCGGAGGCATCCATCCACCACAGTACGTCGCGACCTCGATAGGTCCTCGGCAGGCGCACGTGCTCCCCGACCGAAAGGACGACAGCTCGGCCCGACCGGGCGATCTCGTCGGCGAGCTGCACGCCCGTTGCCGACGCCCCCACGACCATCACACCGCCGTCCGGCAGATGGCCCGGATTGCGGTAATCGAACGGCGTCACGGACTGGACGTCCGGCGGCAGCGCCTGAGCGAGCGACGGCACACTGGGGACGTTGCAGGCGCCGCTCGCCAGCACCACGGCGCGGCACCGGAGCACGCCCGTATTCGTCGTGACGGTGTACCCGACGTCTGTAGGTGTGACAGAGGTGACGGTGGTGTGGGTGCGCACGGGAGCGGCGGCCACCACCGCGTAGCGCGAGATGAACTCCACCACTTCGCGCATGCTCATGTAGCCGTCCGGATCACCGCCGTCGTACTGATAGCCGGGCAGCCGGCTCTGCCAGTTGGGCGTCAGCAGACGAAGCGAATCCCAGCGCTCCCGGCGCCAGGAATTCGCAGTCTCTCCGCGCTCGAGCACGACGTGGTCGATGGAGCGGGCGGTCAGACATCGGCTCGCCGCAAGACCCGAATGCCCGGCCCCGATGACGACCGTGGTGATCTGTTCGATAGTGATGCTCCGCTTCAGTGGCACCCCGCGTATGTCGGGCGAGGCTAGGCTACCTCGACGGTCACGTTTACGGGATTGGTGATGACGTCGTACACGGCGGAGCGCTTCTGCGACTGCGCAACGATGGCCTCGATCTCTTCCTTCGATGCGTCCGCGTCGATTTTGAACGTCACCTTGACGTCGTCGTAACCGTTCCGCACGTCGCTGTCGATGCCCAGGATGCCGCGGATATCCATCCTGCCTTCGAGTTTGGATTCCACCGAACGCAGCTGGATGCCGCGATTCTGCGCGACCGCAGCGACGCCGGCGGTGAGGCAGCTCGCGAGGCCGACGAGAACATACTCGATCGGAGTGATGGCGTGATCTTCCGAGGCGAACACTTCCGGATGATCCGCCTCGCACGAGGTTTCGGTCTTGTGCTGCTGTTCCTGCCCGAGCCCGAAGAAGCTCTGGACCTTTGTCTTGCTGTGCGTGCCATTCTGCCATTTGCAGGACGCACGCCAAGTGAACTTTGCCGCCTCGGGCGCGCCTTTCAGGGCCTCTCGCGCATCCAGCAACGCCTGGACATTGACTCCATTGTTGACAGTCGTCATTGCCATAGTGAGCCTCGTTTTCGATGTGATTAGCCGCTCGGCAGAAGCTCGGCATCATACACCGAGCGTCCGTGGAACTGCGATACAAGAAGGCCCTGATTGGCTGTTTCGCGATGCATGAGGGCGGACGGCTCGGACCGAGTCCTGCCGGCCGGGGCCGCTTCCCGGTCACCGGGGACGACGTCTTCGCCCATTCGGCCCGGCGCTCCCGCGATCGTCGAAACACGGCGGATCCAATGACTTTGGGCCCTGGTGCTTTACGACACGTCCGACTACTACTTGCGCGTCGTGCCGGCCGCTTCCGGGCGAGATGTGTGCGCGAGCGCGGGTAGTACGCGATGTAGTCCGTCAGCACGCGGTGAAGGCCCGCCGCGTTCACCGCGATAACGTGATCGAGCTACTTGCGTCGGATCGAGCCGATCACGCGTTCCATGTAGGCGTTCTGCCACGGCGATCGCGGCGCCGTTCGCACTTCCTGAATATGCATCCCCTCGAGAGTCGTCGCGACGTGCGCAAAGACCGGGCAGTAGATTGGAAGCGAGGAGTGCTGGCCGTTGCCGGTGGCGACTTCCTAAACGTGGGCAGATTCGGGAGCTTTGGCACCATGTGGCCGCACTCGACTGGCTCACCACGATTCCCGATTTCTGGAGCTCTCCGTCGATGCGAGGTGCGCCCAAAGCGGGTTCGCGGTGGACATCTCGCGAATCAAGGCGCGAACATCGACTGCCATGCCCGGCCCCCCGTGCGATGTCGGCTCTTCCACATCCAGAACAGGCGAAAGCCGCGCCGATGCTCAGGCGAGCACCGTCGTTGGCTGCACGACATGGAGCGTGAGCGCCAGCCACGCCACGGTGCGCCAGCCACTCCCAGAGCACGATCTATCCGGCGGTGGTAGGCTACGTGCGCCGTGAACACGACACGGGCAGCACAATCAGAATGAGGGCAAGGGGAATACCACGTCCATGTCGATCTTGGCTCGTCTGAACCCGCTTCGTGTCGTTCGCGCCGTCGACATCGTGCCCCATCTCCAGAATCTCGGGGAGGAGCTACGCGACGATCAGAAGACCCTCTGGCGCCAGTTGCGGACGATCGCTCGTCAGCTCGAACAACTCGAGGACAGGTTGAAACGGCAGGAAAACGTGCTGGCCGGGATCCCCGAGCTGCAGACGGAAGTGCGCCGGTGTGTGGCCGCCTACACCAGGGACGCTCGCCAGGCGCACCGGCTGCCGGCCGTTCGCGCGCGGTTGGGTGACGGGGAGCAGATCGCAGCGCACACCGAAGCTGCCGTGGCGAAGGCGCCGCTCGAGCTCGATCCGTTTCCGCACATCATCATCGACGAGCTTCTGCCCGACGACGTTTGCAGCGAGTTGATTCGAGCCCTGCCGCCGAAGCCGTTCTTCCAGACCGAGAATGCGAATCGGCAGAAGCTGGATATCCCCTGCCTGTTCGCGCCCGAATACAGCCGCATCGTGTGGGGCCTGATCTACAACAAGGTGATCGCGCGAGCCATGGTGACCGCGCTGACCGAAAAATTCCGGCCGGCACTGGATCGGTTCATTCACGTGCAGTGGCCCGCGCTGGGCTCGCTCGCGCAGTCGGGCATCAGCCTTCGTGTGACGAACTCGCGACTGCTGCTACGGCGGCCGGGTTACAAGATCAAGCCACACCGTGACCCGCGCTGGGCGTTTCTGACCGCGCTGGTATATCTGCCCATTTCTGCCGCGGACGAATCCTACGGGACGCAGTTATATCGGCTGCGTCACGAGCCCGCGGTGACGCACAGCGCGCCGCTGTGGGTCGACGGGTCGGACTGCGAGTTGGTCACCGAGGTCCCGGCGCGCCGCAACACGGCACTCGTGTTTCTCAATTCAACAGGTGCTCACGGTGCGTCTATTCCGTCCGACGCACCGGCCGGCACCGAGCGTTATTTGTACCAGGTGCATTTCGGTGTCGATGAAGAGACCAAGCAGCGGCTCATGGCCCGTGCGGCCGCCGACGTCCGTGCAACGTGGGCGACTGAGGGGGATGCTGGTTACAACTAGCGTGTCGATATCTCTGCGCAGCGAGATCGGCGCGTCTACTACACGATGTTCATCAGCGTTTACGCCGCACTCATGAGATAGTTGCGGAAATCGTCCAGTGCGGCGAGCCAAATTCACAAGGAAATTCTCTGCTATTTGGCGCTGTGTTCTTGATCGTTAGGGCACCGCTGTGACGCAACTCCTCGAAACGGTCGCTCGAACCATGAAGTTCATTAGGAAATTCACGCGACCTCTTGCGGGTGACGAGATGTATCGTAGCCGCAACCGGCGGGTTGTACCGTGACCCACGTATGTGGTCGTTGATGGCTGTTGGATCTTGGGCCCATGTGATCGGCACTGAGGGATCCGTTGGGAAACGGTGAAGGCAAGTAGCTACTCGACTGACGTGTGGTTCCGACGATACAAGCTGCCTGCGGAATGTGACGACGTCGCGGATCGGTTCAACGGGTGGTCGTTGCCGGTGAAGCCATTCGGCAGCAACGACGTGAATGCCGCTTGCGGCGCGCGGCGGCATCCGTTTCTTCTTTGACGTCACACGGTCCACGCTCGTCAATGGACCGCTCCCGCTTACCTTCAATGCCAAATCGAGAGTGGAATCTTTGCGCTGTGTGCCTTGGGTCTTCGAGTTGAGTGCCTGTGCTTATCGAAAAGTCGAAGCGAGGAGAGGGCACTCCACGGACAAAGCCCGCAACCATTGCGACAGTCCGTATCGGACGCCGTAGTATATGTCGCGATCGACCGTGGGACAGAACGGGTGGCGTGCTGAACTATTACTACCGTTCCGCGTGACGTCCAAGGGACTACGACTCGGTAACCGGACACTACGTGCTCGAGCCAGTTTATTTGTTGATGGGAGTGCCATGACGAACATGCGCATGTCAGTAGCGATGGTGGCCGTGGCAGCCGGCCTTGCCGCGGGTAACGCCGCATCGGCTCAACGTCCGCAGGCGCCCGCGACGGCGACGGCCGGGCAAGTTTCGCCGAACATCCAAGTGCTCAAGGACATTCCCAATTCGCTCGTTTTGCCGACGATGCGCGTGATTTCCGCGTCGCTGGGCGTCGAGTGCGAATTCTGCCACGAGAGCAATCGAGCGCTGAACACCGCGAAGAAGGACGTGGCGCGGCGGATGATGAGGATGACGCTCGACTTGAACAGGGGCGCCTTCGAGGGGCGGCTCAGAGTCACGTGTTACACGTGTCATCGCGGCAGCAGCAATCCCCTCGCTGCTCCTCAGCCAACAGGACAATACACGCCGTCGGGCGTGGGTATCTTGTTCAAGGGCAACGGCTCGCCAGTACCCGGAGGACAGGATGCAGTCCTCTCCGAACGATTTCACGAGCTCGAAGCCAAAGAGCGATCCGCGTCGCTGCCGACGCCAGACCAGATATTCGCGAAGTACGTCGCCGCTCTTGGTGGGGAACAGTCGCTGCGACGGATTACCGCTCGCCGCATCACGGCGACGACGGAGGCCGCGGCCGACGTCAGAGGAGTTGGTCCGGCGGTACACGCCCTCACGCAGCAGTATTTCCGGGCACCGAATCAGTGGATCGTCATCTCGCAGACGGCGAGCGCCACGACGTCGACGGGTTTCGACGGCAGCATCGCCTGGCGACAGGACGCCAGAGGCGTCGTCACCGAAACCACCGGCGCCATACCGGCGCCTCCGCTATCGCGGGTGAAACGGACCGCCGATTTCTACGAGCCATTGAATCTCAAACCGAGCTACTCGCGCGTCGACACACGTGGCACCGTCAAGATCGGCACGATGGCGGCATATCTCGTGGTCGGCGTCCCCGCGGACGATCTGCCCGAACAGCTTTTCTTTGACGTCGAGACCGGTCTCCTCGTGCGCAAGGAAACCGCGATTGCGACGGCGTTCGGGGATTACGCCATTCAGACCAACTACGAGGACTATCGGGACGTCGGCGGCGTGAAGGTCCCGTACATCGTCCGCGTCGTCGGCGTCAGCCCCGCCGACAGCATGACGACGTTCGTCGAGAAGGTGGAGCTCAATCCGACTATTGATTCCGCGAGGTTCGTGAAGCCGGTATCCAAATAGACCTTGCGACGCGGGCCGATAGGCGGCAGACCTGCCGGACATCCCGCTCATGAAGCGGAATCATCCAATCGAGGCACTCGCGTCTGGCGGTTCCAATGAATCGTTCGCAGAAAAAGTTAAGGGACAGAGAGAACTGCTCTCTGTCCCTTAACTGCTGCTTCTGGCCAGTCTCAGTGCCGAACCTGACTCGTTTCGTTGCCCGCTTCGTACACTTCGCAAGGCGAGCGCTCTGCCATGATTCCGCCGTCAGCCCTCGCGTTCAGGGTCAGGACGCGGGTCGGCATCACCCAAGGCTCGACAAACATCTCTGGATCTTCGATCGTCATGTCGTATCGGATCTCATTTCCAACACGTGTGAGTCTTTCGACGATATGCATGCTGCCGGAGTGGATGAGGCCCCCGCGTCCCAACCACGTCGAATCGTCGAAGTTGATGGAGTCGATGACGAGCGTATCCCCTTCCCAGGTTCCTATGCTTTGCCCATAGAACGTGGCGAGGTCCTCCGCCAGCGCGCTCCGCGCGCGACCATCCGTGGGGATGTTGCGGTATTCGTTGTTTCCGCCACCGTAATCGGCATTGATTGGATAGAAGAAGACGACGTCTATGTCGTTTTGGATGATCCGCGTGGGCGTGCCGTGCCGCGGGAGTCCCAGCGGCTTGCACGTCATGACAGGATCGTACTTGTTCGTCCACATATCGAGTTCCCGAATGCGGTCCCATAACTCGGGTTTGTAAATCGGGCGACCGAGCACGCCAAACCGCGAGGGCGAGATCCACGCGTATTCCACCCAGAAGTTGTCTTGCCCGCCTGTGCAGCCGTGCTCGGGGTTGATTCCTCCACCCTTCACCTGCGTCGGGCCACAGCGGCGGGCCCCATTACCCGAGACTGGATTAACCGCGCGATTCCAGTTTCCAGTCAGGTCCGGCTTCCCATCGGCGCGGCGCGGCGTAGCGACGGCTGCAGTCTGTGTCGCGGGCGCTGCGTTCGCCGACAGCGTCCAGTTGGGAGGCTGACGCGTTGGCTTGATCGCCGCCTTGACGCTTGCCGGCACGGGCATCACGACATACATCTGTCCCGTTTCCGTCTCCGTCGTCGTAATGTCGCGGACGACGGCGCCATTCTTCTTCTCCGTCATCTTGCCGGCGTAGAACGCCTCGGCAGGGTGGAGCGGATTGTTCCAATCTTTATAGTCGCTGTAAGTGAACTCGTACGTGTCCCCGCCATTTTTCACCACGACGCTCTCGGCCATGAATTTTGCGTCGAGTGTGGCGGTTGCCGTTGCATTGGGGACACCCGGGATCGGGAACGTCAGCACCGGCTTGTTGCCTACCCACGTGACTGAGGTTTTACCTGCCATCATCACGTCGGCCGGTACCCGTTGCGGCCTCGCTGCCATTTGCGGTGCGTTTGTGTTCTGAGTGCCGGCGATTGCGGACTTCCAGGCACCCTGAGGGTTTGCCCACAGGCGAATCATCCGCTCCTCTACGGTTGCCGGCATCGGCGTGGCTTTGCCTTGGCCCGCGACGAGCTCGGCGCCCTGAACGTCTTCGTTCCAGGTATACGCGCCACTGAGGACTTCGATGGTGGAGCAACTCTGACCATCGGGCCGAGTGCCGATGATCCGGATCCGCTCGCCAGACGCCTGGTAGCTGATGTCGGAGCGGTACCTCGTCACGTTGCAGGGCTGTCCGTTCACTTGGATGGTGCCCGTGCCCTCATAGACGAGCGACATCATCAGATCGTATTCCTCAGTGCTCCGCAGCATGCCCATGTGCCAAGCCCAGTTGAACAGGACTGACTTCAGGTCCTTTGCGCCGGCTGCGGGCGTGTACTCCGACCCGCCTCCGCGGGGACGTGTTACGCCGGTTGGCGGCGCTGCGGTTATTTGGGCGCCGAATTCCCGCCCTGTGCTTTGATCGTCTTGAGCGCTAGATAGGGACGGCACGCTGATCATGAGCGTCGCAACGATTGCGACATGTGTGCACATCATTCTTTTTTGAGCAGCCATGGTGATCTCCAGTGGAGGGCGCGGTTCACTAATTGCCGCCGGCGTTACCTAGGACCTGGCCGTCCGCCCGTGTAAGCGACTTGAAGCCTCCCAATGGACTCCCGTTCCGTGCCGGGGTGAACAACACGGTCAACTCTTCGCCGATCTTCAGCGCCTTCGGGCCGACTTTGGTGATTCCGCGCTGGGCGAGCGCGTTCGCCGAACCGGTCGTGAACGTCCACTCGGTCGTCGTACCGTCTGCGTTCTTCACCGTAAGCGTTATCGATCCGTGCGGATTCACGAACTGAATCTTGGTCAGCGTGCCCGTGACTTTCCCCTCTTTCGACGGGTCGTAGACGGCGGCGGTGGAATGATGCGCCTGGAGCGACGCACTGGCCATCAGACACCCGAGCACGACGACACATCCCAAAGCTTGTTTGATCATTTGTGCCTCCCCAAAGTTGTGATCGGAACCAGTGCCATCACATAGACATCGGAAAAAGAAGGATAGGCTGGGGTCATTCTACCCCTCTCGCACGGCGCAGATTGGCACGGTCTGCACTCTGATCTGACCGTGCGCCACCAGTTCCTCGGCGGCGACGGCGGGGTGACGGTACGCCCGAGATCCTACTCGACTCGCCCGACTGCGTCGAAACAAGGAAGGATTGCGAGCAGCAGCCGCGCGACGCCCCCGGTCTGCACGTCAGCGATGTTCGATCGTGTCGCGGGACAGTATGAGGTTTCCATGCGTCGACCCCGCCGTAGTCGGCCCGCAGCCCGACCCGGAAGAGGTCTCGCTGCCTAAGAGGCTGTTTGGCGCGAACGGCGCTACGCGAAGAAGGCGGCTGCCACCCAGCCCAACCCCTCAAGTAGCTTTCGGTCAGCAGCTTACGGGAAATCGTCGGCCGACTCCCAACGTCTCTGATTACCTCCGGCAAGAGCGGTTGGCCGCCTGTGTTTCGTGATAAGAAAGGCGCGATCTATGAAGCATTTCATTTCCTTGAGCGCGCTTCTGGCTCTGATCGCGTCTCCGGTGTGTTTGGAGACCAGCGCCGCCGTGCAGACCGCCGCGAATCGACATCAAGAGTTGGTGAAGACGTACTGCGTCACCTGCCACAGCACCCGCGCAAAGATGGGTGGTCTTGCGTTGGAAGG
>DASRJE010000176.1:0-14969 GCA_035649635.1 Vicinamibacterales bacterium
GGCGCGTTCGGTCGAGGATTCACCGTGACGACCACGCCATCAGTGGCGCTGGCACCCTTATTGTCGACAACGCGGAGCGTCAGGGCGTGAGTCCCGACGGCGAGCGAGACGGTTGGGGTTACGCCGGCGGCAAGGACCGCGGCGCCTTCGCGCCATTCATAACTCACGACCGTACCGTCTGAATCGGACGAGGCGCTGCCGTTGAGCGTGACCGTCTCGGAGCCGTCACCGTTGGTATCAGTAAGAGTCTGATCAGCCCCTGCGTTGGCAACTGGCGGTACATTCGGTGGCGGATTCACCGTGACGACCACGCTATCAGTCGCAGTGGCGCCCTCATTGTCGACCACCGTAAGTGTCAGCGTATGGGTGCCGACGGCCAACCACACCTCCGCCGTTGCGACGAGGCCGACAACCGTTTCGCCCTCGCGCCATTCATAGCTGGCGATCGTTCCATCTGAGTCGGACGAGGCCCCCCCGTCGAGCGTCACGAGCTCCTGACCGTCTCCATTGCTGTCCACGATCGTCCGGTCAAGTCCTGCATTTGCGACGGGTGACAGATTCGACACGCCGTAACTCATGGCATTGTGCAGATTCAGACCGCCATGAATGGTCCACGAGTCGAGGCGCACGGAGTCCACGCCCTGGGGATCCGCGCTGCCGAGAAGAATGTTGACGACCTGACTATTCCTCGTCACGTCGTTACGCGACCAGATGAGCGCAGCCGCACCAGACACGTGCGGTGTCGCCATTGACGTGCCGCTGAGCCAGGTATAGCAGCCCGTGTCGCCGGGTACGCCCGCGACGCCGCATGCCGACATCGGATACGAGGACATGATGACGTTCCCGGGCGCTGAGATGTCCACCCAGCTTCCGTAGTTCGAGAATGGAGCGCGCCGATGGTCCTCGTCGAACGCCCCGACGGAGATGACATTCGGGAACGCGGCCGGATAGAACTCGGCGGTCGTTCCGT
Organism: Vicinamibacterales bacterium; assembly: GCA_035649635.1. Taxonomy (GTDB): domain Bacteria; phylum Acidobacteriota; class Vicinamibacteria; order Vicinamibacterales; family UBA2999; genus Gp6-AA40. The sequence goes on from DASRJE010000176.1 coordinate 971, forward strand.
CATTGCCTGATCCGGCGACAATCACCGCTCCCGCGTTCCACGCGTCCTGCACGGCGTCATACATGGCCTGGGAGTACTCAGGGCCACCCAGGCTCATGTTGATCACCTTCGCACCGTCCGCAACGGCGCGCGCGATCGCTTGCGCGATTGCGAAGTCGTTGCACGATCCATCCGGCCCGCAGACCTTGTAGGCCAGGATGCGCGCGTTGGGTGCGACTCCGGCGACGCCTTCTTCGGCAGCCGGGTCGCCGGTCAAGTTATTGATGGCAGCCGCGATGGTGCCGGACACGTGCGTGCCATGACCGTGGTCGTCCATCGGATCGTTATCACCCGAGACGTAGTCGTAGCCGCCGATGTAATTCGCCGCCAAATCAGGATGCGTGTAATCGATGCCCGAATCGATGACGGCCACTTTGACAGGAGTGCCCGTGGACATCGCCCAGGCTTCCGGCGCGTCGATGTCCGCGTCGTTAGTGCCCACATAGAAGCAGAGATCGCCGTCGATCCAGGCGAAGCAATAGAACAACTGTCCCGTGTTATGGAGCGCCCACTGTTCTTTGAAGTAGTGATCGCCAGGGAGAAGCTCGGCGCCCGGCGTATCAGCGGCGGGTGTGGGAATGCTGCGCACGTAGTTCGGCTCTGCGTAGAGCACGTTGGGGTTACCCCGGTAGCGGGCTGCGGCGGCCCTCTCGTTACCGGCAGGTACCCGGACGCGTTGCAGCCCGGTGCGCGCGATCTCGTTCAGTCGTGTTCCGCCCGAGGCTCGGTGTGAGTTCGCTTTTGCATTTTCATTCGTGCCCGGCCGGAACTTCACCAGGACCTCTCCAGGCACGATGTTGCCTGCTGCTGGAGTTTGTGCCGACGGGCGTACGGTGAACGCGAAGGCGACGAGAGCCGATGCCACGATCGCTCTTTTGAAGCGCATGAGAAAGTCCTCCGGGCTGTCGAGGGAGCCGCGAGATCGCGCTTTTGCACTCGTGAGCCGAGATCACCAAATCGTCAGCGCGGCTCGGACCTACGAGACGGCGCATAGGGTCGCAAGCTGTCTGCCACAGTCATAACCCCGGGGATCGTGATTTCTGTTCGACCGTTGCCGCCGGCCTGTGCTGGCGTCGCGCCACAGAATTCGACACACCGACTAAATCCGTAATGAACGGATTTGTCATACGATGGCGTAGTCGATTGAGGAGGAGATCGTGGCCAAGGGATCAGGCGGACTTAGTGCGGAACGGCTGCGTGAGCTGGCTCGAACGGGCGCAGAGGCATTGTTGAAGCAGTTGCGCGCCGAGATCATCGCGATTGAACGGACGTTTCCCGAGCTCGCGTTGGCGAACAAACGCCGCGCCGTGCGCAGGGCGTTTCAAACGGCGCGCAAGCGAGTTCGGACGATGACCGAAGCCGAGAAGAAAGCGGTCTCGGAGCGGATGAGGAAGTACTGGGCGGAACGACGAAAGGCCAAGGCGAAAGTAAAGTAGCCGCAAGGCTCACGGCCTCAGGCCGCTGATGAGCATGTGCCGCTCGCTTACTCTCATGACACGAAGATCAAGAGAGGCCTGGAGCAGCTGTTCGCCAGCCTCGTCGAGCGTGAACGCTGCGCAGAGCGAGTTGTAGAAATCTTCGCGAAGAACAGGATCCTCGTTCGCCGCGACATTGTCGACGATGCGTTGAGCGTCGGCAGGTGTTGGCGGCCGGACGAGATCCATCACGTAGACGGCCGCACCCGGTCGGCCGAGCCGCACGATCTCCTTCCAGAGCGCCGACGGATCCGGCAGATGATGGAGCAGGTCCTTCGAGAGGACCGCATCGTACGACCGTTCCTCGAGCGCGACTCCCGGAATGTATCCGTTCGCGAGCGTGACGCGAGAATCGAGTCCGGCCTGGCGAACCGCAGCGCGTGCCAACGAGATCATTGGCGCCGAGCCATCGATCGCCGTGATGTGAATGTGAGGAGCCGCCCGGGCAAGCCTGATGACGACGTCTCCCGGCCCGCACCCGATGTCGACCGCGCGATGCAGATGGCCGGGGAAGTCTCGAATCAACCCATCGACGAAGTACTGATTCGAGGCGCTGAAATCAGCCTTCGCATACGCAATCGATTGACGCTCATTGTCCATGAGCTCGGGTTCGAGGACTCGGTCCACGTTCAATCCATTTGAAGATTTGCTGATCTTTGATTGTTGAATCGTTGTTGATGTGACATTTCCGATTGCGGATTGGCGGATGAATCAATAATCACCAATCAAAAACCAACAACGAATCACTAATCAAGAATCAGTAATCAAGCCGATCGTCACGTCGCGGAGCCTATCACACGCCTTAGCAGACCGGCGCAGCGTGACACCGTGTTGATAGAGCGCGTCTCTGCGACCGACAGCCGCCGCGAAGCAGAATTCCCAATAGCGAGTCTGCTAGACTGCCACACATCATCAGGGTGCTTCGATGCTGAATAGCCGCAATGTGCTCGGTCTCATTGTTTGTGTCATGTGCCTGGCTGGTGGCGCCTGTCAGAGCCAGCAGTCGTCGTCAGCCCCGGCGACGCCGCAACCAGGGTACTTGCCCACCGCCACGATCAAGGACCTGATGTTGTCGGTGGTCGACCCGTCGGCCGACGTCGTGTGGTTGTCGGTGACCACGGTCGTCGACGAGAAGGGGCTCGTCGAGACGATGCCGAAGAGCGATGAAGAGTGGCTCAAGGTACGCCACGGCGCAGTCACGCTCATGGAGGCCGCAAACCTGCTCATGATTCCTGGCCGCAGAGTGGCGCGACCCGGCGAGAAATCCGAGACGCCCGGCGTCGAGCTCGAACCAGAGGAGATGGACGCCTTGATCGCGAAGGATCGCGCGGCCTGGAACGCCCGCGCGACGCGGCTGCACGACACGGTCGCCGAGGTCATCCAGGCGATCGACGCGAAAGACGGCAACAAAGTGTTCGAGCTCGGAGAGAAGATCGAAGAGGCTTGCGAGAACTGTCACAAGCAGTACTGGTATCCCAACGAGGTCATACCGCCGCTGCCATCAAGCACGCCATAGACGCGGCCGGACCACGCGCGTCCACCACGTGAGGAAACCGGTGACGAACAAGATGGGTGGCGCGAGACCAAGGACGAGCCACGCCACTTTGAGACCGGTCGCTCCGAAGCCTCCGACGTGCAGTGGAGCAACCCAGGACATCACGGCGTCACCGGGCGTCCGCCCTGCCGCCGGCGGCTGCGCCAGCGCCTCACCGGTGTATTGATCGAGATACACAGAGGAGAGGTCGCCGCTCGCCGCTGGTGTGGGCTGTTCACGAGTGAACATCACCAGGAACGCCGCAGTTGGCGACGAGGGGATGACGACACGTGCTACGTGCTGGCCAGGCGCGAGCTGGCAAGCTTTGTCGACGAGGGCCCGCCAATCCAACGGTGTAGCGCCGTCGTCCGGCCGGCGCGACTCGGGTATGCGGTTCACCGTGAGTGGCGAGATAGCGTTGACGACCTCGCGAAACTGACGTGGAAACGTGAAGTCGAGCGCGGTCACGGCCCACATCACGATGAACAACATCGAGCAGATGCCGAGGACGCTGTGGATGTCCCAGACCACGCGTTTCCATTGGCGTCGAAAATCGACGCTGAAGCCACGACGCCAACTCGGGCGGCCGGGCCACCAGATGATTAAACCGGTCCCGCACATGACCAGCAGGCACAAGGCGCCCAACCCATTCACGACTCGGCCGATTCTTCCTGCGAGCAGATCGAAGTGGAGTTCCTGGATTGAACGAACGAGGGAATGATCGGGCAGTTCACCGAGCACGCTCGCATCGACCGGGTCGAGCAGCAGAGTCAGTAACCGGCCATCGCTGCCTGCGTAAGCAAGATAGGTCGGCCGTGACGTCGTCGGGGCGTCAACTCCGAATACGCTCTGGTTCGGAAATGCGCGATTGACGCTTTCGATCACGTCGGCAGGATGCGCGACCGGGCCGGATCCGGTCGGTGTGAACAAGCCCGGGTGGAGCGCACGCTGCATGTCGATGCGGAAGACGAGCGCCGCGCCCGTGGTGCACACCACGAAGATGTAGAGACCCGTCAACACTCCGACCCAGACGTGCACCTGGAACAGCACACGTCTGAGACGTGTGGATTGCGGCCGGTCGAGGAACGTACTCAAGTGATGGGAGTGTGCCGTACACTCGCTGTATCGTGCGAGTGCTCATGGTCGAAGACGACGCGACCATTGCCGATTTCGTGAGCAAGGGACTGGCGGAAGCCGGGCACGCGGTTGATGTCGCGAGCGATGGCGAACGAGGTGTCGAGCTTGCACTGAAGGGCGATTACGATGCCGCCATCGTCGACGTGATGCTGCCGCGTCTCGATGGATTGACTCTGATCGATCGCCTTCGTGCGCGCGGCGTGCAGACGCCAGTACTCATCTTGAGCGCGCGGCGTACGGTCGACGATCGCGTCAAGGGTCTGCAGGCCGGCGGCGACGACTACCTGACGAAACCATTCGCGTTTGCGGAACTGCTGGCGCGCCTTCAGGCGCTGATCAGGCGATCGACGGGGCAGACCGAGCCGACCAGGCTCTCACTGGGAAACCTGTCTCTCGATTTGCTCAGCCGGCGCGCCGAGCGGGACGGCAAACCGATTGACTTGCGCCCGCGCGAGTATGGGCTGCTCGAGTATCTGCTTCGCAACCAGGGGCGCGTGCTCACCAAGACGATGATCCTGTCGCACGTGTGGGGCTATAACTTCGATCCAGGGACCAACGTCGTCGACGTGCTCGTCTCGCGGCTGCGCGAGAAGATCGACCGCGACTTCGAACCCAAGCTGCTCCACACCGTCCGCGGCGTCGGCTACGTCCTCAAGGCAAGTTGATGAGCGAGACGGCGCGTCACCAGGACAATGAGGAGCCCATCGCCCGAATCGGGCTCCGGCTCGCCGCGTGGTACGCCGTCGTGTTCGTCGGGACGTCGCTGGCAATCGTCCTGCTCACGTATCGTCTGTTGGCCGCCTCTCTCGAAGAGCGCGATCAGCAGCTCGTGACCTCCACCCTGCGAGAGTATTCACAGCGCTATGCGGAAGGTGGTCTTCGTTCGCTTGCCGACGCAGTCGAGATCGAGCAGCGGTCGGGCAGGCGGGAACGCATGTTCGTGCGCGTCGTGCGGGGGCCGTCCGAGACGCTCTTCCTGAGTGCCCCCTACGCGTGGAACGACTTCGATGTCAGCCGCCTGCGCGGGCTGGGCGGTCTCGAGGAAATCCTGTCCGAGTCGGGAACGGCGCGGCTCGAGGTCGCCTCCGCGCGTCTGGCGGATGGCACGCTGCTCCAGGTGGGGAAGAGCAGTGAGAATCGCGAAGTGCTGCTCGCCCGTTATCGCACCGTGCTGGCAATCATCTCACTCGTGATTGTGGCGGTCGCCCTCGCCGGTGGCGCGATCGTGACCCGCTCGACGCTGCAGCCCATCCGCCAGCTAATCACCGCCGTCCGTGGCATTGTGCGGACAGGACGCATTGACGCCCGCGTCCCGGTCCGGGAGGAGCGCGATGCGATCGACGAGCTCAGCGCTCTGTTCAACGAGATGCTCGATCGCATCACGACGCTGATTCGAGGAATGGAGCACGCCCTCGACAACGTGGCCCACGACCTGAGAACGCCGATGACGAGGCTGCGAGGTGTCGCTGAGCGGGCGCTGCAGTCCAATGATGCGCAGGCGCACCGCGAGGCGCTGGTCACGAGCCTCGAAGAGTCGGAGCGAATCCTCGCGATGCTCGATACGTTGATGGACATCTCGGAAGCCGAAACCGGCACGATGCGCCTCGACGTGACTGCCGTGCCCCTTGCGCCGCTGGTCGGTGAAGTCGTCGAGTTGTACGAGAACATCGCGGAAGACAAGCGGATCAGCGTGTCGAGCGACGTGTCAGCAGAACTCACCATTCCGGCCGACTCCAAGCGGCTTCGTCAGGTACTGGCGAATCTGATCGACAACGCGATCAAGTACACGCCGCCGGGCGGGAGGGTCGAGGTCAGGGCACGTCGAGATGGAAGCGTCGTGCGCCTCGATGTCGCGGATAGCGGCGTTGGAATAGCGCCGCGCGATCTCCCGCACATCTGGGAACGGCTCTATCGCGGCGACCAGAGTCGTAACGAGCGTGGGCTCGGGCTTGGTTTGAGCCTCGTTCGGGCTATCGTGGTCGCGCACGGCGGGACGGTGGATGTCTCGGCTGAGCCGGGCCGCGGCGCGACGTTCACGGTGAAACTGCCGGCCGATTCGAAAGGTCCCTCCATTACACGCGTGTAATGTTCGTGTCACGACTTGGAAAGAGTCTGGTTCGTCCTACTTCATGTGACCGGTTTTCGGACGGCCGCATCGGGCCGTCGGACATCGGCAGAAATGCACAAAGGAGTAACGAGCCATGTTCCATGTTCCTCGGCGGCCCGCCCTGACACGCGCCGGACTCGGCGCGGTGCTTGTCGCGACGGTCGCCATCGCCGGGTACAACATTGGGTTAGCGCAGTCGCCGAACGCGGTGGTCTCCGCCGCGCAGCCGGCAGCCAGGCCTGTTGACACACCGCGGCTCAAGGGGTCTGACCCCGCGACGTCGTATGCGTCGATTGTGGATGCGGTCGCGCCAGCGGTTGTCACCGTTCGTGTCGAGAAGAAGGCGTCGATCGTCCCCACGCAGTTTCCCGACGACGACGACTTTTTCCGTTTCTTCGGCCGCCAGCTTCCGCGTCAGCAGCGCATCCCCCGCCAGTCAGGTCTGGGATCAGGTGTGCTGACGACGACGGATGGCTACATCCTGACCAACAACCACGTGATTGACGGTGCGGACCAGGTCCGCGTCGAGCTTCCCGACAAGCGGGTGTTCGACGCCAAGGTCGTCGGCGCCGACCCGGCGAGCGATCTTGCCGTGCTGAAGATCAGCGCGACCGGTCTTCCCACGGTGGCAATGGGTGATTCCAACCACGTGCGCGTGGGCGACGTCGTGCTCGCAATCGGCAACCCGCTCGGCGTCGGGCAGACGGTGACGATGGGCATCATCAGCGCCAAGGGTCGTGCCACGGGTGTCGGCGATGGCAGCTACGAGGATTTCCTCCAGACCGACGCACCTATCAACCAGGGCAACTCGGGTGGCGCCTTGATCAGCGTCAATGGCGAGCTGGTGGGCATCAACTCTCAGATTCTCACACCGACCGGTGGCAACATCGGCCTGGGCTTCGCCATCCCGTCGAACATGGCGCGTGAGGTCATGAGTCAACTGAAGGCCGATGGACGCGTCCAGCGCGGCAAGCTGGGTGTCACGGTTCAGAGCGTGAACCCCGATCTCGCATCCAGCCTGAAGCTGCCCAATACCAGCGGAGCGCTCGTGAGCGCTATCGAACCCGGTGGCGCGGCGTCTCGCGCCGGACTCAAGCAGGGCGACGTGATCACGGCCATCAACAGCGAGAAGGTGAGTGACAGCAATGCGCTGCGGAACCGGATTGCCGGAACGAAGCCGGGATCGACAATCGAGCTCGAGGTTGTCCGCAACGGGAAGACGGAGAACGTCCGTGCGACGCTCGGCGCGCTGGAGCCGTCTCGCGAACGCGCCTCGCGTGACAACGGGGAGTCCGATGCCCCGGAGTTTGGTCCCACTGGCATGAGCGTGGAATCGCTGAGTCCCCAGGTCGCACGTGAGCTTGGCCTGTCGAACCGGAAAGAAGGCGTCGTTGTTCGCGATGTCGACCCGGACGGCGCGGCGGCGTCTGCCGGAATCCAGCCCGGCGACGTGATCAGCCAGGTGAACGGCGCAGCGGTGAAGACGCCAAGCGAGTTGAAGTCGGCGCTCGCCGCGTCGAGTGAGCGGCCAGCCTTGCTCCTCGTCACGCGCGAGAACGCGGATATCTTCGTGGCGCTTCGACGCCCGAGGTCGTAACTCTCGGGGCTCGGGGCTCGGGACCCGGGGTTCCGTTGGTCCGGCTGAAACGGGCACTACATGCGTAATCGTAGTGTCCGGCTTAGCCGGACCCTTTTCGTTTCATGACACACAACTCCGAGCTCAAGGTCACTTCCATTCGATCGATTGCGTTGACGCGATCGGACAGCGTGAATCGCACGCCACGGTACGTGCCGCGAAGCACATTGAGGAGCGCGTCGCGTTCGAGCGTCAACTGCTGTCGTACCAGCAGACGTTCCACGAGTTGGAAGTCGGCGTTGTGTTCGTGCAGCATTCCGTCGACGCGGTCTCGTTCCACGCCTTGCCCCTGCACCAACTGACGCAGCTCAATCAGATCATCCGCGGCTGGCAGCGTCACGACCAAGATTCCAGTGGACGTCAGGACGCGGGCGCATTCGGCAGGATTTCGCCGTCCGTAGATGGACAGGACGACGTCTATACCGCTGTCTCGGAGGGGCAATCGTCGATCCGCGTTGGCCACGATCCACGTGAGTCCAGGGAAACGTCGCGCTGCAAAGTCGACGGCCGCCACCGACAGATCGATGCCGATGCCGCTCATCGGACCATCCCGGCACAAGCGCTCCAGCATCTCGCCAGAGCCGCAACCGAGGTCCACGGCCACGGGAGCGCCCCCGTCGGCGCGAAGTTGAAGAGTGCCGATCTTATCGATGACGGCATTGATGACGGCGTGCCCGACGCCCACCCGATCGAGCGCAGCGCGCGCTTCGACGGCAGCTTTGGAATCGCCGGCATTCAGCGATCGGCGATCCTGAGGCTGCAGCAGATTGACGTAGCCGCTGCGCGCGACATCGAAGGAATGACCGGCGGCGCACACATATGAACGCTCATGGCGGGCGAGCGGCAACCCGCACTCGCGTACGCTGCACGCGAGGGCAGCTTCAGCGGTCACGCGCAATTCAGGCGAGGTCTTCCGACAGGGTCGCTTCGCCCGCGGTCTTGGCGTTCAGGACTCTGGCCAGCTTACGTCCCATAACTCTCCATGCCAGCACCAGCGACGTGACACACAGTGCCGTGCCTCCGAGCATCAGCGTGATCACGACGATGTCCCACAGCGGACGATAGTTGTAGAGCCACGGAAAATTGAGTGAGTGGAGACCGTTGTACAACCAGCGGTTCACCCAATTACTCGAGTTATACGTCTGAACGATGCGTGCCGTCCTGGGATCGATGTAATAGCGCGTGGCGTCGTCGCTCGTCGTTTCGGCCAGCACCACCGGTAACGGGAGCCGATGGGTGCGATCGAGATAGTAGCGATCGTACTGATTCAACACTCTCGTCGTGATGCGGCCTTCCGCGGCGGCCGAAACGATGCGGACGATTTCCTTTTGATCGAAGCCAGTTTGTGGTCCACCCGCCATCGGGACCACACGCGTGTCGCCGTCGGTCAGCCTGGCCAGATAAAAGGCATTGCCGCCGAACGATGTCAGTTCCAGTTCCTTGACCGGAAGGGATCCCAGTTGCTCCAGCGCCTGTCGAGGGTGCTTCGCGTCGAACGATGCGGGTTCGAGATCGCCTCGGAGGGCGAGAAAGAGGTTGGTGTCACCGCCGCCGCGTCGCTGCTGCACACGATCGTTGAATGACGGGAACGGATCCATCGACAGCATGCCGCTGAAGGCGTAGGTCACCGTCGCGATGCCGAAGATCAGGCCGAAGACGGTATGCCATCGCTTCTGCCCACGATACGGAATGCTCGTTGGTGCGCCGGCATAGCGATACTTCCGCGATGGCGAGTACATCCAGATGCCGATGACGACGCCAAGAATCGCCGAGATGGTGCCGATGCCGGACGACCAGATCACGACGCGGCTCCACTCGGGCCCGTGTTTGCGGAGAGGCGTGAAGTAAAACCAGTGTGGGATAGGACCTAGATAGGCGCCGATGCGTGACGCCGTAGTCGTGTACTGCACGACCTCGCCAGTGGCTTGCGACACATACACCTGCTCGCCGTTCGGCCACGAGTACTTGAACACGGGGCTCAGCGCTCCGAGCTGCGTCTGAAGGGTCCATTGATCGACCTCGGTGACCTTTTCAACCGATGCGCTGCTGACCGGCTGACCGGTCCATGCCGACGCAATGCGCTGCACCATCCCGGTTGAAACGTCGGCCTGTTCGTCGCCGGTGTCTGCGTAAAGAACCGGACCGCCGCCTCCTCGATCACCCCCCGCGCGATACGCAGGCCTGCCGTCGAATGAACTCAAACGGAGATCGTCGGCGTCGACTCCGAGCTTTTCTGCGGCTTCCACTGGTGACACCGTCACCCTGGACGATTCAAGCACCGGGAGCCGCTCGAGGCGTTGAGCTGGCGTCACGCTCGGCATCGGGAAATACATCATGCCGATGCCCGAGGGGAACCAGAGCAGGAACATGACGCACAGGGCAACTCCCAGCCAACGGTGGATGAAGATGAGCGAGCGTTTGAGCATGGTGGAGACCTGCGCGGATGCTACCCCGCGACGAGGCCGATAGGGAACTGAAGAGATCCTGAATTCCCTGTCAGGATCCGCGTTTCTGTCCAGCCAGCGTCATCCGATGCCCGAAATGGCGCCGCACGGTGAGCCATGGGAGACCCGCAGCGGCGGCGAGGCGCCGCATCTCTGCCGGTTTCAACGCCCGCCGAACCGAGAGCGGGCCGTCGTGGTGCAGGATGGGATGGAATGGCCACGTGAAGAGCCAGGTCCAGACGAACGCGCGTCGCGATCGGACGAGGTCGTTCACGACGATGCCGCGCGCGGCAAGGCGATCGAACGATCTGAGGGCCGCGACGATCTGGTCGTCGGTCAGGTGGTGGAAGAACAGGCCGCACGTCACGTAGTCGAACGCGCCGTCGCGAAATGGGGCGTTCGTGACGTCTGCGCACACCAGTCGTAGACGTTCCTCGGGACCGCTGCGGCGCGCGTAATCGAGTGCGCTCGGCAGTATGTCCGTTGCGGTAACCCGTAGATCGAAACCGTGCGCGCGTCCCCAGGCGATCAGCACGCGAGGCACATCGGCGGCGCCGCAGGCAATCTCGAGCACCTCGATGCGCTCACCCGGACGCCACGAGCGGCTGAACGTCTCGAACCGAGCGATTGTGCCTCTCACGCCGCCGAAGAGCCGATTAATCGCGGCAAGGTAGCGGTAGATCTCGTCGGCCGTCTCCTGGTCGACGGTCTCCTCGTCCATGATTTCCGGTTGGTAGATGCGTGATCGCATTGTGGTTGTCACTTGAACAGATCGCCGCTAGCGTTCATCCCCACGCCACTTACATCGCCATGGCCAGGCCCGTTGCGGCGTCCGGACCGCGCTGCGATGGCGCTCTCGACCGCGTGACGCTCGGGTCGCGCCCTGCGCGTGTGCTCCGCAAACGCAATGCGTGCGAGTCGCACAACCAGCTTCGAGCCAGCCGGCGCTCAACCTCGCGGATCCCCTCAGCCGTCTCGCGCGGTCAGGCGATTCTTATCGGACGCCTCCACAGGGCACTGGCCATCGGCAACGCAATTGGCGTCGGGGAAGTCACAGAGATTGCGACGCATCGGATTACCGAAAGGCCGGCACCGACCGGTGTCCCCTCCGCTAGCGAACTCCCAGGGCTCGCACGAGCGTCCCCGTAGTCATATCTCGTCGCGCGAGCGCGACGTCGAGCAGTGTGTCGACCAGCGATCGCCTGCGCAGCAACGCGTGAGCGACGCGCCCTTCAGCGCGCGCGACGGTGAGGAGCAGACGTCCGAGGCGATCGGCATTGCGCCCCATTGCCAGTCGCGCACGCTGATACGAGACGAGGTCGCCAGAGACGATGGCATCGGCGGCGGGTTTCACCGACGCCATCGCCATCGCGATGCCGTCACCCGTGATCGGATCCGGTGCGCCCGCGGCGTCGCCAATCATCAGCAGGTCGCCATCGACGATTCGGGACAGGCGCAGTCCGAGCGGCGACGCGGCGAGAACCGGCGTCGTGAACTCGACGCGACGCGCGCGATCTCGAACGCCGGGGATCGAATCAAGCAGGTAGGAGATGCCGTCGCGACGGAAGCGGTCCTGGTGAAAGAGGCCGGCGACGAGCGTTTCGCCGCCGCCGGTGGGCGCAATATACAGCTCACCCTCGCGATGAAAGAAGACCTCGACGCGGTCGCTGATGTCAGCGAGCCCGATGATGTGAGCCGATAGACCCACGCGAGCGTGTCGTGGCCGTTGTGCGGCGAGCCGGCGATGAAACCGGGAATGACGTCCATCAGCGCCGACGACGAATCGTTCGCCCTCGGCCCGGTAGGCCTTTCCCATGCGCGCGTCGACATTCGGCGTCGCCGCCGCTTTTTCGAAGAGCCAGGTATCGAACCAGTCGCGACGAACGACCAGGCCAAACCCTTCAGGGAAGTCGGCTTCCGTGGAGGCGCTGCCGACGACGAATCTCAGGCCGCGGACACGCGGCGCCTCCGGTAATCCCGCGATCGCGCACAGTGCCGCCACGCCGTGCGGGAGAAGTCCCTCACCGCACGCCTTGAGGCGCGGGTGACGGGCCTTCTCATAAAGATTGACGCGGACGCCGCGACGCCCCAACTCGATCGCGAGCGCAGCGCCCGCCGGTCCGCCGCCGGCGATCGCAACGTCGGCTACCACACGATGGCCAGCATTTCAGCGGCGAAGCCCGGACCCAGGGCGAGCATCAGCCCGGTGTCACCCGACCGCGGTATACCGCTCGCAACCAGGTTGCTCAACATCACGAGCACGGCGGCGCTCGACAAGTTGCCGAACTGTCGCATGCACTCACGGGCAATCGACAGCGCATCGTCAGAGAGGCCGAAAGCCGAGCGATACGTCGACATCACCTTTGCTCCACCCGGATGCAGGATGTGATGCGTGATGTTGGCGATCGAAAGCCCGGCGTCACGGAGGAAGTCCACTACGACGGGCGCCACATGCGAACCGACCAGTGACGGGATGTCGCGCGACAGCACCAGCCGCATCCCATCGTCGGTGAACCGCCATCCCATGAGATGCCGCGAGTCTTTGAAGAGATGCGTACGAGTGCGAGCGATGCGGATGCCATCACCGGGGGTGTCGTCTCCTCCCAGGAGCGCCGCCGCGGCGCCATCGCCAAACAGCGCCACTCCAACGAGATCGGTTGGCGTCTGCGCCTGCTTCGAGAAGATCAGGCTTCCGAGCTCTACCGACACCACGAGCGCACGGTCGGACGGACGCGCGGAAAGAACATCGGCCGCCCTGATCAACGCGCCGGCTCCGCCCGCGCACCCGAGTCCGAACAGCGGTGAGCGCCGCACGTTGGCGCGCAGTCCCAGGCAGCTCGCGAGTAACGCGTCGAGACTGGGCGTCGTCAGCCCGGTCGTGGTGACGACGTAGATGTGATCGATCTCGTCGGGAGCGACGCCCGATTTTGCGAGACAGGCGCGTACCGCTTTCTGCGTGAGCTCGAGCGCGTTGGCAGCGTATTCTTCATTGCGCTCTTCAAACGAGCGTGACTCCAGATACCACTCTGGCTCATGAACGAGATGGCGAGTATCGACACCCGTTCGGTCGAACACCGGAATCAAGCGCTCGAGGTGTGGCTGACCCTCACAAAGGCGCGCCATTTCGCGGCGTGCGAACGCCTGGTCCAGACGGTGGGGTGGGATGGCTGTGGACAGCGCGAGAATTTTCGGCATGTGGTCGCGAGTCTAATGCGAGATGGTTGCCGCGTGACAGCTCAAGAATGCCCGGCGGAGCCGGTTGCCCGTGCATTTTTTTGGACGGCCGTGTCAGTTATGTTGAACGCGCGTGGCCGCCGCCTTGGAAGTTTCTCCGCAAGTGACGACCGCGGCCGCAGGCATGACTATTGCCGATCGCGTCGAGTCTTCTACAAGGAGCGACTGTGACAACACCGCAGAGAAAGATGCCCATGGTCATCGAGTTATCCTCGGAACAGGTTGCTGGCGCGTCGCGGCGGCAGTTCTGCGCGCATGCCTGTCAGGCAGCGTCGCTCGTCGCGGTCGGCGCGCTGCTGCCCGCGTGCGGCGGTGGCGACGACGATGGCGGAAACCCCACGTCGCCTACGACCCCCGTCGAGGGTTCGGCGCTCTCTGTGCTCAATGGCACGG
>DASRJE010000177.1:0-4534 GCA_035649635.1 Vicinamibacterales bacterium
TCATGGCATGACGCGCGTCTATCAAGAACTGCTATCGGTCCGGCGCGACGCCAACGAGATGTACCTGGTGCCGGTGCCTGCCCAACTTGTCGGGATGGATTTCGTCGCAGCGGCAAACGTGTTCCTGCCCGATCGCACGAACATGAAGGCGTGCCTTCTCATCGGGCTCTATCGCGGTGAAGCAATGATGCTCAACCCTGTTGACGGGGAAGCGGGACCGTTGCGCGAAGGCGATGAGCTGATTTTGTTGAGCCAGAGTCTACCGGATCTTTCGCGGCTGCAGCCGCTCGGCGCGACATAGCCGCTGCACGTCGCCGTCAATTCGTAGGAGGGGGCGGCATCGATCCGTCAAAGTCAGGTCGCTGCCAAGAGCGAAACAGGACGCGCGGTGACCGGGAGAGAGGGGACGAGAGCCCAGACCCAGATGTCGCGGCGCGCCGATCCGAGCGGGAGCCGACCGCCGGTTCACATCTTGTGCGTCGCCGGCAATGCGAACGCGCTCGTGAAAGAGCCACGTTCGGGGGTGCCTGGCGCGGATCCCGCTTGCCAACCCTGGGAACGAACGTTCCGCTGGCGTGGCAGGAGGCCTGAGCCTTCTTGCCTGTGAGGTAGTCTTTTCCCGTTACCGGATGGTGTTCATGCGAGCGCGCAGTACCGCAACCGGATCAGGCTCGCGGCAATCAGCACGGCACCGACGCTCCCGGCGCTCCAGTCCAGCAGGAAGAAGTACAGCGGACGCCGCATGAGATCGTAAACGACAAAACTCGTCAGGATGAATCCGACCATCGCCACGGCCCGCCACCCATGAGACGTCTCACGCCACCGATCGACCAGGCACATGTACGCGGGTAGCGCCAGCAGCAGCACGTAGTCCCAACCCTGCGGCGAGAGCAGCGGAATAAGGACGAAGAAGTAGGCACCCTCGAGGTAATTCGGCTCGGCGACCGCCGTTCGGCGCTCGATCACGAAAAGGCTGGCGCCGACCGTCGCGACCACCGACCCGAGCGCGAGTAGCGATGCCAACGGACCAGGGTGAAGCCACTTGGCCCACATCGACGCAAGGGAGATGTTCTCGTGAGCCAGCAGGTTCGGAGCTGTCGTGTCCGTGACCGTTCGATACCAGCCTTGAAGCAGCGCGATATTTCCCTCCCACCCGTACGAAACGGCGGGCAGCGCGAGGCCCGCGGTAACCACGATGGCGAACGGCATCAACGGCCGCCACCCCTGGGTCCAGACGAGCCACGGCAGCAGGACCAGCGCGTACGGCTTGATGAATACGCCTCCGGCGATGAGACCGCCGGCTGCAAGTCTGCGCCCGTGCTGCGCCGCGATCACGGCACCCAGAAGCAGCAGGCCGAGCGGCAGGTTGAATTGACCGAACGCCAACTCCTTGACCAGAAACTTGCCATTCAGGAGCAGGGTCAGCCACAACAACAGAGACATCGACATCCGGCGCTCCGGAAGCGCGTGGAGGGCGAGTCGCAGAAATGCCCAGGTCATGGCCACTGTCAGGGTGAACCAGGCTGCCTCGGCCACCTGCTTGGGTGGCCACGTGAACGGCACCATGAGGGCCGCGAACGCAGGGAAGTATTTGAACTGGTAGTGACCGTCCTCCGGTCGATACAGCGGCTCGTGGGCAAGAAATCGCATGGCCGCGACGCGTGGGACGGCGAAGTCGATTAGCTCCGCGCGATCGAGCCGGACGGCGGCGTAGCCGGCTGCGCCGGCGGCGAGAATGACAACGAGTGTCCAGAGGACGGGTTTCAGTCGGAGGCGCACCGAGGGAAGAGTACAGCAATCGGATCGCGGCCCTGGCCTCTATCGCGACCATGCGTTCACGTTGGAGCGATCAGGACCCCTGGCGATTCTTGGATGCGATTCTGTACGACGAACTGCACGCGAAGAGCGTGGCCCGGCAGCGGCGGTCAGTGACGATCGTCAGCCGATGGAGCCGGCGTTCGTCCGGTTTCCACGGCCTGCACGCGCTCTCGCACTAGGCCGATGTGCATCTTCAAGTTGTAGAGCAGGGGCGCAAACCTGAGCGGCACGCGCATCCGATCCGCGCGGCGCTCCAGCTGGCCGAGCCGCTCGTCGAGCGCGGGCCGCGGGCCACCGCTTCCCCCGTCGAACTCCATTTCGAGGACCTTCAGCTCGCCGTAGAGCCGGTAGATGCGGTACTGCATGCCCCAGCCGTAGGCCGCTGGCAGCAACCGGAACAGCGGATAGAGGATCCCGACGACTGGAATCAGCAGGAGCAACAGGCGAGAGGCCAACGCCGCCAGCCAGAACGGCAGGTAGCGCTGCAGGAATGGCCGGCCGCCGTGGTAATACTCGCGCGCCGACTCGCTCAGCGGCAGGTCGACGGGTTCAGCCGCCGGAAAGTCACCGGCCCTGTTGAACACGCCGGGGCCGCCGTGAACCTCAGACGCGGCCTCGAGCAGCAGGTAATGGAGCGCGGGATGCAGGTCGTCACGCACGACGAGGCTGGCCTTGGCCGCGAGTAACCTGACATCCTCGGGCGGCCGATCGCTGGCGAGGTCAGCGACTCCCCGTGGAAGCACGAGCTTGCTGAGATACGGACGCAGTGCCGCGTGGGCGTCGGCGCGGGGCCAATCGCGAAGCTGCACGGAGTGGTCGAGCAGGAGTCTGCGGACAATCGGCGCATCCCACGCCGCGACGATGCTGATCAGATCCAGGTCGCCCCTTAGAAGCTGCTCGCCGGCGTCGGCTGGATCGAGTTCGAGCACCTCGGTCCGGTCGAGGTCGACGCCCATGGCCGCTGCTAGCTCGTGTGCGATCTTGTTGGTCCCGCTGCGGGCCGGGCCGAACGAGACCCGCATGCCCCCCTTGGTCCTGCCCCCCGGCAGATTCTGTGGCCGCACACGCGAGAAGACCCAGAACGGCTCGTAGAACAGCGTGCCCAACGACACCAGTTCCGGTGCCTCTGCCGCGCTCGTGGTGCCGCCCTGGACAAATGCCACGCTGACGCCGCCCTGCGAGTCGCGCAGCCGCTCGATGTTCTCAACCGACCCGTTGGTGGCCAGCAACTCGAGTCGGAGGTTCTGCCGGCGCAGGATCTCCTGGTACTTCTGTCCCAACGCCGCGTAGGCGCCGCCCTCGGGACCAGTCGCCATCACCACGGTGCGCGGCGGCATCGGCGGGGCGAACACGAAGGCCCACGCCGTGACGAGCATCGCCACGCCAACGGCGGTCCACAACCACCGCGTCAGGCGCGGGCCCGGCGAATACGGCGACCTTGTTCGCGTCCACACGTCCGGGTGATTCTAAGCGAGAGGCACCGCCGCGACGGATTGATGTTCAAGAGGTCGACGTACCAGGGCGCTTTGACCGGTTCGGTCAGGTGGGTCGGGTGTCGAGAGTATGGAACGTGCGCCACGTCTGCGACGCCGGCCGTCGACCGCGAACCATGTACGTGGCGACCGCCGCCTGACTGATCACAAGACCGGGTTTGGGCAACTCGCCCTGAATTCGCGGTGCGCACCCAGAGGGTCCGCACGCGGGCACCCTTAGAACATCTGGCCGATGGAGAAGTGCCAACGCGGGCTCGCGCGACCGGAGCCCGGCACGGGGTAGCCGACGTCGATGCGGACGGGCAGGCCCAGAGGTACTGGACGTTTGTGTCGGAAACGGAAGTCCTTCACGCTGCCTTCCGCACGCGAAGAACACCCAACAGCGCGATCACGACGAGCACGCCCAGTGTGACGACCGACATGCGGATCAGCGCATAGTAGGCAGTGCGGCCGACGAGATCGAAGAGCGTGAGGCCGATGGCGGCGAGCGCGACAACCGACAGCGGCCGCAACGCGCGCGGAAGCCGGTCGATGTAATTGGCCAGAGAGACGACGGCCGGCGTGCAGACGACGAGGACGTAGTCCCAGCCCTGCGGCGACAGGAGCGGCGTCAGCGCGATCAGGAGCCCAGCCTCGAGCCCGTCCGGCTGGGGCACACGTCTTCTGCCAAGGAAGACTGCCGCCGCGAGGCCGAGCAGTGCCACGGCCGTGACGACAGTGAACGTGCTCGCGGTCGCGGTCGCGCCGAACCACTTCACGTACATCGCGGCCAGCGACACGTTGTCGGGATGCGTCACCACCCCGGCGGTGGTCGCGCTGACGGTTCTCCACCAGTCCAGATGCAGCGCCACGCTTCCCGCCAGGCCGTAGATCGGCGCAGGCAACAGAAACGCCACGGCCAAGCCCGCGGCAACGGCCAAAACTGATCGCGTCTGTCCTCGGGCGATGAGCCACGGCACGAGGATGAGGCCGTACGGCTTCACCATGACGGTCAGCGCCACCAGCCATCCGGCCCGAGCCTCGCGACCCGCCTTCAATGCAAGCATCGCGCTGATGACGATGAGAACGAGCAGCAGGTTGATCTGTCCGAGGACCAGCTCCCTCGCGTAGTACTTGCCGAGGCCCACGATCAGCACGGCGAGCAGCACGCCCACGGGCTTGCGCCGCTCGGGCAGCGTCCTCACGCTCAACCTGAGAACCGCGACGAGTGCCCCCAGCAGTGC
>DASRJE010000178.1:0-3972 GCA_035649635.1 Vicinamibacterales bacterium
TCGCCGTCAGCCCGCATTTACCGGCCGAGTCGGGCGCCGGTGTGAGCGATGAAGAGGATTCGGTGCAGGCGCCGATCAGGGTGGCGGCGACCAATGCGAACGCAACCGTGATCGACAGGCAGCGAGACGGCTGCATGGTGGCGGTCGGTGCGGAGCAAGAGATATTCCACCGCGACAGATCGCAACGCAGACGAGAACTGACGAGCGCTCGCATGGCGGCGTGTGCGGAGCGTCTGAAATGCATTCTCCGCATAGCGAAAAATTTCCCGTTATACGGAATCATTCTGGCCGCCGCATGAGGAGTCGGATAAACTTCACCTCTCGGCCCACTCGATGTGGATACGCGAGGGCCAGACTCGCATCAAACCCGTCTCGTTACTACCGGGTTATTACCGGAGTTCTCACGGGTGGATCGCCGCACTCTTACTCGAATCGTTCCCGCGTTGTCCAACGCGTCTTCTGTAAATACGGCGACACAGGTCGGGGGGTGAAGCTGTCTCCTGCTGGAGGTGAAGCATGCACCGGTTATTGAAAGGGATCGTGATCGTGCTGGGTGTCCTGGCACCTGTGACCGCGTTTGCGCAGGCATCCATCGTCGGTACGGTGAAGGACGCGTCGGGAGCGGTGCTCCCGGGCGTCACGGTCGAGGCGTCGAGCCCGGCGCTCATCGAGAAGACGCGCTCGGTCGTGACGAACGGCGTCGGTCAGTATTCCATTGAAGATCTCAGACCGGGAACCTACACGGTCACATTCACGTTGACCGGGTTCACCGCGGTCAAGCGCGAGGGCATCGAGTTGGCCGGCCGGTTCATCGCCACGGTGAGCGCCGATCTCCGCGTCGGCGGCGTACAGGAAACCATCACGGTGTCCGGCGAAGCCCCGGTCGTCGACGTCACGAGCACGCGCTCCGAGCAGACCATCGATGGCAAGACGGTGGCCGAGATACCGACATCGCGCCTCTATTCCTCGCTCACCCAACTCGTGCCCGCTCTCAACGTGCAGGGCAACGATGTCGGCGGGTCGCAGGGGAACGTCTTCAGCGTGTTCCAGATTCACGGCGGTCGCCGCAACGAGGGACAGGTGCTGGTCGACGGCATGAGCGCCGGCTACCAGGGCATGGGCGTTTCCGGGTACGCACCGGAGGTCGGCAATTCGCAGGAAATCGTGTTCTCGCTCAGTGGTGGTCTTGGTGAAGCAACCACGGGCGGGCCGCAGTTGAACATCATCGGCAAGCAGGGCGGAAACAGGTTCGCCGGAAGCTTCTTCATCAACGGCTCGGGGAGCTCGTTGGTCAACGGCAACCTCAGCGCGGACCAGAAAGCCAAGGGCCTGTCGACTCCGCTGAAGCCGATCAGGCTGTGGGACATTAACCCGTCGTTCGGCGGTCCGATCGTGCGCGACCAGCTGTGGTTCTTCGGCACCTACCGCTATCAGTACAACCGGCAGTCGGTGGCCAGCATGTGGGACAACAAGAACGCCGGCAACAACGCCAGGTGGGACTACGATCCGGACTTCAGCACGCAATCGGAAGACGACGGCGAGTGGAGGAACCACTCGGTTCGCCTGACGTGGCAGGCGTCGCCGCGCAACAAGGTCGTCGGCTGGACGGACGTCCATTACAACTGCTTGCACTGCGATGCCGGCGGCTCGAGCTCCGGTCTCACGTTCACCGGCCTGGTGGCAACGAGGGAGGCACTTCAGCGAAACGAGAACCATCCAAGCATCTTGAGCCAGGTGTGGTGGACATCACCGTTCACCAACAAACTGTTGTTCGAGGCCAACGTGCAGCTCGGCCCGAACTTCTGGTGGGGCGCGCAGCAGAAGAACTCGTACGACCCGACGACGATTCCGACGCAGGACGCTGCGCTCACCGTCGTCACGCCCGATGGACCGGTCACGTTCACCAACCTCAACTACCGGTCGGCCAACTGGTCGGGGCACACGGGCTTCACCACCGTGGCGCAGGGCTCGGTGTCGTACGTCACCGGCTCGCACTCGGCGAAATTCGGTGCGCGCTTTCACGAGAACGACTCCACGTTCCCGAAAAACTTCTACAACAACTCGCAGGTCACGTACACCGTCAGCGGCGGGCTCGTGGATCCGGCGAACAACATCCACATTGCCGGCGCTCCGACGTCGTTGACGATGTTCGCCGATCAGGGATCGCAGCAGCAGCAACGACAGCGCATCTTCGCGCTCTATGCACAGGATCGCTGGACCGTCAACCGGTTGTCGCTGCAAGGTGGACTGCGGTACGAACACCTGGCCGATCACTTCGGCGAACAGATTTTTTTCCCCAACCGCTTCCTTCCGACACAGATCACGTTCCCGGATCAGGACGGTCCGTTGCATCTCAATGAGATCCAGCCACGGTTCGGCGCGTCGTACGACGTGTTCGGCAACGGCAAGACGGCGGCGAAGTTCTTCTTCGGCCGTTACGTCACGACCACCAACACGGTCGACGAGTGGGCATCCTACAGTCCCGCAGGCGCCGGGCATTTCGTGACGAGCACCACCAGAACGTGGAATGACCGGGGCGGACTCGGGATCGATGGCGACTACGTCCCCCAGTGCGACCTGTTGAATCCGGCGATCAACGGCGAGTGTGGTGCGATGGCGAATCCGAGCTTCGGCAAGACCATCAACCCGCTTACCATCGACCCTGACACGACGAGTGGCTGGAACAAGCGTGAGTACAGCTGGGATCTCACCCTCGGTGTGACGCAGGAGGTCGCTCCCCGAGTGTCGGTGGAGGTGGACTACGTCCGACGGACCTGGGGAAACCTCAAGGCGACGATCAACCGTGCGCTGACGCCGGCCGATTTCGATTCCTTCGTGTACGCCGTGCCGAGTGATCCCAGGTTGCCGGGTGGCGGTGGCTACAACCTGACATTCAAGGACATGAAGCTAGGCAAGTTCGGCCTGATCGACAATTACCAGACGTTCACCGACAACCTCGGGGGCGTCTCCAACACGTTCCAGGGATTCGACGTGACGGTGAACGCGCGTCTGCGAAACGTGACGATCCAAGGCGGGACCAGCACCGGCAACGTTGTCGAAGACGAATGCGGCCTGGTGGCGCAGCACCCAGACATCTACATCCCCAGCCTCTTTGCGGGCGGTTCTCTGACGTTCGGCAAGCAGTTCAACGGCTCGGCGGGCCAATGGCCGGCGTCCTTCTGCCACCGCGAGTCGGGCTTCCTGACGAACATCAAAGGGCTGGCGTCGTACAACGTTCCCAAAGTTGACGTCCTGCTCAGCGGCACCTGGCACAGCCTTCCGTACCCCGGGAACAATT
Source organism: Vicinamibacterales bacterium (assembly GCA_035649635.1). Lineage (GTDB taxonomy): Bacteria > Acidobacteriota > Vicinamibacteria > Vicinamibacterales > UBA2999 > Gp6-AA40. Next base: position 3,299 of record DASRJE010000178.1, read on the forward strand.
TCCCGAGCATCACCAGTCAGAGCCTCGGTGGCCAGGTGCTGGCAGTGCCAATCGCGCAGACCAACCTCGGGCGGCCGCTCGCCAGCGGTAGCGCCATCGAGTTCCTGAACCTCGTCGAACCAGGGAAGTTGAACTACGAGCGTTTGAGCCAGGCGGATATGCGGATCGGCAAGAACCTGCGATACGGCCGCACGAAGACGCTCGTGGCGCTCGACATCTTCAACCTGTTCAATTCGAACACACCCGACGTGTACAACACGACGTACTCGGCTCCGAGCGCGACCTCGACGTATCTGTACCCGCGCTCGATCACCGTCGGTCGCTTCTTCAAGATCAGCGCGACGCTCGATTTCTAGAAGGCAACGCGGAACGGTGGAAACGGGATCTCTTGATTCCGTTTCCACTGTAGTGTCCGGCTTTAGCCGGACCCGTGATCGATACTTCACCGCGACGTCGCTCAGCGTCGCCGGCCGATACGATGGCAGGACGAGCCGGCGCGTGTCCAAGAAGATCGCGTCGAGTGTCTGGAACGCATTCTCCGCATAGCGAAAAATATCCCGCATCACGAAAGTCGTTCTGGCCCCAGTACGAGGAGTCGGGTAGACTTTCACCCTCTCGAGCCACGACATGTGGAGACGCGAGCGCCAGACTCGCTCATCAGACTCTTCCTTAAA
>DASRJE010000179.1:0-3310 GCA_035649635.1 Vicinamibacterales bacterium
GATTCGATCCACGATGCGCCAGCCGAGCACGAGCTTTCCGCTGGGCCCCTCGATCCGTCCGGGTGGCGTCAACTTCAGCGTGTTCTCGAAGCATGCCACGGGCGTGCAGTTGCTGTTCTTCGATCGGGTGAATGCCGCGACGCCCAGCCAGGTCATCGACCTCGACCTGCGGACCCAGCGCTCGTACCACTATTGGCACGCATTCGTGCCCGACATCACGGCAGGTCAGCTCTATGCCTATCGCGTCGACGGGCCGTTCGACCCTGAACACGGCCATCGTTTCGACCGCGACAAGGTGCTGCTCGATCCCTACGCGAAATGCGTGGCGCGGCCTGCGGGGTGGAGTCGCGCGGCGGCTCGCCAGCCAGGAGACAACTGTGCGTCGGCCTTGAAGAGCGTGGTCGCCGACCCGGGTGCATACGATTGGCAGGGCGATCGTCCTCTGCACACGCCGTTTGCTAGGACGGTTGTGTACGAGATGCACGTGGGTGCCTTCACACGCCACCCCAACTCCGGCGTCGCGGTGTCGAGGCGGGGTACGTATCACGGCGTGATCGACAAGATTCCCTACCTGAAGGACCTTGGCATCACCGCCGTCGAGTTGCTGCCGGTGTTCGCCTTCGACGACCAGGATGCTCCGCGAGGCGTGAACGACTGGGGGTACCAGCCGATCTCGTTTTTTGCTCCCCATCCCGCATACAGCTCGAGGCCAGACCCGCTCGGCGCGCTGGACGAGTTCCGGGACATGGTCAAGGCCCTGCACCGCGCCGGCATCGAGGTCATCCTCGACGTGGTCTACAACCACACCACCGAGGGCGGCGCGAACGGTCCGACGATGTGCTTCCGAGGCTTCGGCAACGACACGTATTACATCCTGGACGACCACGGGGCGTCCTTTGCCGACTACAGCGGATGCGCCAACACGTTGAACGCGAACCACTCGATCGTGCGACGGCTGATTCTCGACAGCCTCCACTACTGGGTCACCGAGATGCACGTGGACGGCTTCCGCTTCGATCTGGCCTCGATCCTGTCGCGCGACGAGCAGGGTCGCCCGATGGCCTCGCCACCGCTGCTCTGGGACATCGAGTCGGACCCCGTGTTCGCAAACGTCAAGTTGATCGCGGAAGCGTGGGATGCCGCAGGCCTCTACCAGGTCGGCTCCTTCGTCGGCGACAGTTGGAAAGAGTGGAACGGCAAGTTTCGTGACGACGTCAGGGCCTTCCTGAAGGGCGACAGCGGAATGGTCCATTCCCTCGCGCATCGGCTGACTGGCAGCCCCGACGTGTTCGGGCACGAGGAGCGCGAGGCGGAACAGAGCATCAACTTCGTGACCTGCCATGACGGCTTCACGCTCAACGACCTCGTCTCTTACAACACCAAGCACAACGAGGCGAACGGTCACGGCAACCTCGATGGAGCATCCGAGAATGTGAGCTGGAACTGTGGCGTCGAAGGACCGTCCGATGATCCCGCAGTGGAACGGCTGCGCAACCGCCAGGTGAAGAACTTCCTGACGCTGACGATGCTCGCCGTGGGGACGCCGATGCTGCTGATGGGCGACGAGGTCCGACGTACGCAGCGCGGCAACAACAACGCGTACTGCATCAACGACCACACCACGTGGTTCGATTGGGACCTTGTGCTCGCGCACTACGATGTACGCCGGTTCGCGAAGGAGCTCATCGCGCTTCGCATCAATCGGGACCTGCCGATCGGACGGTTCGAGATGACGCTGCAAGAGATGCTGCGGCATCAACCCGTCACATGGCATGGCGTCAAGTTGCACTCGCCAGACTGGGGTCACGAGTCGCACACACTCGCAGCGACCACTCGCGTGATCGGCGACCGCCAGGTTCTGCTTCATCTCATCATCAACGCGTACTGGGAGGTGCTCGAGTTCGAGATCCCTCCCAGCGGCGATGCGCACGCGGCGTGGCGACGCATCATCGATACGTCCCTCGATTCACCCGACGACGTGTGCGCCTGGCCGTATGCGCCGACGGTGCAGAGCTCGACGTATGTCGTGCAGCCCCGATCTGTGGTGCTGCTAATCGCGGCGGCGCAGAGCACCGATCGCCTTTCTCGAACAGCAGCTGCCTGGCGACCTGTCGACGCCGTTTGGAGTCGCCCTGAGTCCCGTCGCAGGCCGACGGATGTGCGGGCGCACCTGAAAGAACGATTGTGACGACAACCACGATCACCGAGACGCTGGTCCGGCCGCCTCCCAAGATCCTCGACTGGCTCTTCGGTTATCGGAAGGATTGGCTTCGACCGGACATCATCGCCGGCCTCATCACGGCGGCGGTCGTCATTCCGAAAGCCATGGCCTACGCCACGGTTGCCGGCCTCCCCGTCCAGGCCGGACTCTACACGGCGTTCGTGCCGATTGTGATGTACGCGGTGCTCGGCAGCTCGCGCGTGCTGAGCGTGAGCACCACGACGACGATCGCGATCCTCACGGGGGCCGACCTCGCCCTGGTGGTTCCCGATGGCGATCCGGCCATGCTGCTGCGCGCGTCGGCCACCCTGGCCTTGATGGTTGGCGTCCTGCTCGCGCTGGCCTCCGTCCTGCGCCTCGGTTTTCTGGCCACGTTCATCTCCGAGTCAGTGCTCTCCGGCTTCAAGGCGGGTATCGGCGTCGTGATCGTGCTCGATCAGGTGCCGAAGCTGCTCGGTGTGCATTTCCCCAAGGGCACGTTCCTGCAGAATCTCCTGGCGCTGCTGCGGAGCCTGCCCGAGACGTCCGCCGCGACGCTCGCAGTGGGTCTCGTGACGATGGCGTTGCTACTCGGCATGAAGCGATTCGTGCCGCGCGTGCCCGCGCCGCTCGTGACGGTCGGTGCGGGCATTGCCGCGATGGCGCTGCTGGGGCTCCAGGCTTATGGAGTCGAGACAGTCGGGGAGATTCCGCGCGGTCTGCCCGCTCTCACGCTGCCCGACTTTGCGCTCACCGCACAGCTGTGGCCCGGCGCCATGGGCATTGCGCTTATGAGCTTCACCGAGACCGTCGCTGTGGCGCGAGCGTTTGCGAAGAGTGGGGAACCCGCGTTGCGGCCGAACCAGGAGCTGGTGGCCACCGGCATTGCGACGATCGGCGGGGCACTACTCGGCGGCATATCGGCTGGCGGCGGCGCGTCCCAGACGGCCGTGAACCGCCAGGCCGGCGCGCGCAGCCAACTGGCGGGCCTGACCACAGGCGGAGTGACGCTCCTGACCCTGCTGTTCTTTGCGCCGCTGATCAGCCTGATGCCGCAGGCGACGCTGGCGGCGGTGGTGATCGTCTACTCGGTCGGCCTGATTCAGCTGC
>DASRJE010000180.1:0-6502 GCA_035649635.1 Vicinamibacterales bacterium
GCAGGGCAAGCCATATTCACGGCCTCGCCGTTGCCAATATCCTTCATCGCCGAAAGAATACTGTGCCGAGGCGATGCCGGTTCCTAAAAGAGACGCGCCTGCCAACACTATCAATGCAAACTTCTTCATCTTGACCTCACATGGCGGAACCTAACGCTTGCGCTACTGGCGCGGCATTGGCCTAAGATCCAACTTCGAAAGCCTGAATAAAAGTCAAAAATCCAAAAGCGCCGGCTGCTACTCGTGCTGCTGATGGAACGTTCTAAGAAAGGGCCAAGCCGATGATGTGGCCCGGCCCTAACAGCCACGACGGCAACGGGGGGCATCCCTGTACCTGCCACAGCCATCTATCAACCGACGCGACAGAAGCACGTTCCCCGGAAATCTGAGGCGGCGCCGGTCGGAGCCATCTACGGACGGCATGTCTTAGATAAATTTTAGCACGTGATTGCCGGAATTTACTGTTCCTGGCGTGGGTAGGCTTTTGAGGCTTCCGCTCGAATTCGTCCTCGGTTGTCCCTGGATCGCAATTGGGTGGGAGCGCGGAAAGAGCCGCGATAATCTGGACGTCCCTCGCGGCTCTCTTCCTCCCTAACTCCTCAATGTCCGGACGCACTCTCACCACTCGTCCAGACAGAAGCGAGAGCCGCAGCAACGCCGAGACACATGCTGCGGCTCTTTCTTTTACCTGCATCGCGGGCCGCGCCGAGGAGGTGTGTCGCACCCGGGCACGGCCCACTCTGCCAGCGGCAAGGTAAGCGCGCCGGCAGCGCCACGAGGATGCATCCTGTAGCAGCTACAGAAACAAGGATTTTTGTTCCGCGCCCAAGAAATCCAACGCTTTGCTCGGGGTTAGTTCTATGCAGTCTCTGTCCGGCATCGCCCCTGAGGGATTATTCCCGACTGGACAGAGGCACGGAGAGCCGCAGCAGCTGGGTAGCTGCGGCTCTTTTCTAATGCCAGCAGTCGTGGCGAATGTAGCGATGGCTGGCACGGTCACTATCGCATCAGTGCGAACTCACGGCGTTCGGCTTGCACTGTATGCGGATGGCGAGCTGACCTGCGACCGGATTACAGCAAGCAGCGCTCAGCACCGCAGAGCGTCGGCTGGATGATGCCGCCATAGGGCCAGATCGCAGGTAGTTAAGAGACCCAACTTCAATTTCAGCCGCCCGCAAACTTCACCCAGGCGCGCCACGAGACGACGCGCCACGGCAAACGAGTCTGGTCCGTTCCCAATCCACTATTGCCAAAGGTCTTGGTCCCCGCTTTCGTGGGGACGAACGGTTTATCCGACGTGCGAAGCTTCTCAGCCCTCTTAAAGTGAAGCCTTAAAGCACCTGAAGTGACGGCTTAAGTGGCTCTGTCGCGCAGGTTTAAGAGCTTCGTGCTCAGGATTAAGAGAAAGTTAACGGGCCAAGTCCTCTCGGGCCTGACGGTCGGGGCATCTCCAACTTTACGGTCGCAGGACGGCGCCGCCCCACCGTCACCGGCCCTGATACGACGGCGTGTGCACGACCAGCCCGTCGAGCGCCTCGGTCACCTTGATCTGGCAAGAGAGGCGCGAGGTCGGCTTCACCTCGAAGGCGGCATCGAGCTGCTCTTCTTCTTCTTGCGAGGGCGGGCCGACGACCGCGAACCATTTCTCGTCGACATGCACGAGGCAGGTGGCGCAGGTGCACGAGCCGCCGCATTCCGCCACGATGCTGGCGATGTCGTTGCGCAGCGCGGTTTCCATCACGGTCGCGCCGAGCTCGGCCTCCACCGTGTGCTGCGCGCCATCGTGCTCGATGTAGGTGATCTTGGGCATTCGTTGCTTCGCGATCTATCCGTTCGCCCCCGCGCGTGTGCCACACACTCCGTTCCTCCCCGCGCGAGCGGGGATCCAGATGCTTTTATTCGTAGCCCTGGGTCCCCGTTTGCGCGGGGATGAACGGGGAAAGCTATTGCTCCGCTCGTTCACATTCTCTGTCATGCGCGGGCTTGTCCCGCGCATCCACGTCTTGCCGAGAATGCAACAAGAAGACGTGGATGGCCGGATCTTCAGGCGGGAAGACGGCGCTTCGCGCCTTTCGTCCGGCCATGACCGCGGAAAAGTGCGGATCGCGTCCATCACGCCACGCCGAGTTTCTTCTGCAGGCTGGTCGACGACGTCGTGTACTGGAACACCAGCCGCTTCTCCGGAAAGACGTAGTGGAATGCCTTCTGCGACATCAGTGCCGCCTCGTGGAAGCCGGAGAGGATCAGCTTGAGCTTGCCCGGATAGGTGTTGATGTCGCCGACGGCGAAGATCCCCGGCTCGTTGCTTTCGAATTTTTCGGTGTCCACCGGGATCAGCTCGCCTTCGAGCTTGAGGCCCCAATTGGCCACGGGACCGAGCTTCATGGTCAGGCCGAAGAACGGCAGCAGTGCATCGCAGGCAATGTTGAAAGTCGAGCCGTCGTTGCGTTTGACCACGGCGCAGTCGAGCTTCCCAGCCCCGCCTTCGAGGCGGGTCACCTGACCGAGAACGAAATCAATTTTTCCCTCGGAGACGAGCGCCATCATCTTGTTGACGCTGTCGGGCGCCGCACGAAATGCGTCGCGCCGGTGCAGCAGGGTCAGGTGACTGGCGAGCGGAGCCAGGTTGAGCGTCCAATCGAGCGCTGAATCGCCGCCGCCGACGATCAGGATGCGTTTTCCGCGAAACGCTTCCATCTGGCGCACGGCATAATGCACCGAGGTTCCCTCATAGGCTTCGATCCCGTCGATCGGCGGACGCTTGGGCTGGAACGATCCCCCGCCGGCGGCAATGACGATCACCTTGGCCTCGAACACCTTGCCGGCGTCGGTGGTGATGCGGAACAACGGATCGCCGATCCGCTCGATCGTCTCCACCATCTCGTTGAGATGGAAGGTCGGCCCGAACGGCTTGATCTGCTCCATCAGGGCATCGGTCAGGCCCTGGCCGGTAATGTAGGGGATCCCCGGAATGTCGTAGATCGGCTTTTCCGGATAGAGCTCGGCGCACTGACCTCCGATCTTGTCGAGAATGTCGATCAGGTGCGTCTTGATGTCGAGGAGGCCGAGCTCGAAGACCGCAAACAAGCCGATCGGCCCGGCGCCGATGATCAGTGCGTCGGTCCGGATCGGCTCCACATTGAATCGTTCTACCTTCATCAATCATAACCACTGTGTAATCGGCGTCTGGTGCCTAACCTGGCGCCCGCTGTTGGGCGGGGAACGCCCTCGGTCCCGATCTCGCCCTGTCCCGCAAAGATCGCGGAAGCTGCCTAGCCGGCATCTCCCGGCGGATGTCGGCCGACTGTCTAGCCGTCCCGCGCGGTGGGGAAAAGAGCTTCGCTCCGCATCGACCAAAGAATTGCCGCTGCTTGAATCATTTTGACAGACATCCCACGCATCCGCTTGCAGCGGCAGGCGAAGCTGGCCGTTCGGTGGTGGAATTTAGCGGCCCTGGTACGACGGGGTACGAACCACCAGCCCGTCCAGCTCCTCGGTGACCTGGATCTGGCAGGACAGCCGCGAGTTCGGTTTGGCGTCATAAGCGAAATCGAGCATGTCCTCTTCCATCGGCGATGGCTCGCCGGTCTTTTCCACCCACACCTCGTCCACATAGACGTGGCAGGTCGCACACGTGCAGGAGCCGCCGCACTCGGCGACGATCCCGGTGATGCCGTTGCGCAAGGCCGTCTCCATGACCGTGGAGCCGAGCTCGGCGTCCACCGTATGGGACGTGCCGTCGTGCTCGATGTAGGTGATCTTGGGCATGGCCTACCAACGGATCTGCCGGACCTTTCACGCCTGGCGAGGGGGCACCGTGACCACCAGCCCCTCAAGATCCTCCCTGACCTTGATCTGGCACGACAGCCGTGACGAAGGCCGCACGTCGAACGCAAAATCCAGCATGTCTTCTTCCATCGGCGACGGTTCGCCGGTTTTCTCCTGCCACACCTCGTCGACATAGACGTGGCACGTGGCACAGGCGCACGCGCCGCCGCATTCGGCCTCGATGCCGGGCACATTGTTCTTGATCGCGGTCTCCATGACGGTGGAGCCGACCTCTCCCTCGACGGTGCGGGAGGCCCCATCGGACGTGATATAGGTGATCTTGACCATCGTGGAACGAACGGAGCCGAACGGCCCGGCAGGCGCGTCGAACGTGGGACGGGCCGCCTCTATAATGGCTTGCTCGGTACCGGGCAAATGCGCCCGTCAGGACGCTCGAAACGCCCTAGTGCCGCGAACCCGCCTGTTGCAAAGGCGTCCGAACTTCGGACCAGTGCCTTCGGAAGAAGGCTAGTGCGCGCGCAACAGGTCGGCAATGAAGTCGCGGGCCTGCTCGGTGGCCGCACGAAGTTCGGCAAGCGCCCGCGTGAGATCGGCCGACGCCGACACGTCGATGAGTTCGAGGGCTTCCGCAGCACGGGCCACATGAGCAGCGCCGATCGCCCGTGCCGAGCCTTTCAACGTATGTGCCAGTGAGGCGACCGCGTCCGCCGACGCCGCTTGCATCCGCGACATCAGGATCATCGCCTGGCGATCGAACAATTGCAGGACCTCGCGCTCCAGGCTGCGCTCGCCGAGCGTCATGCGCGCGAGATGCACGAGATCGATCGGCCGCTCGACCGATGCCACCCGCGACGACCGGGTTGCCAGCGAAAGCTCCGTCATTTGTCCTCCCCGACGCATTCGTCCCTTCCTTCGACTGACGTTTTGGCCGGCAATGGGCCAAAACCGGGTAAATCCGGGGCCATTGCGGTCTTTGTTGAAGGCAGCCAAAACACGGGCTGGTTAACAGGGGATTAATTCGCCCGATCAGGAGCTTGCCGGGCCCGGCGCGAAAGGGCTTCGCGAAGCGGCGCCGCCCGGTTGCCAACGACCGGCGGAGTCGGGGCCACCGTTGGACCGGAGGGGCTCGGGCCTGCTCGGCCCTGCGGGGCGCCGGAGGGCGACCAGGGTCGGGGCCTCGCGGCGGCAGATGTTTCGGGGCCTCGCGGCGCGCAGATGTTAACGATGATTAAAAAGAGGTTAACAATCCATTTCTTTCGGCCACACAGAGCGATAGGATGACCGAGCGGCGGTCGGAAGTCCTTGCGGCACTCCGGGGCCTTGCTGCCGGCGGGGCGCCGAATACGCGCGCCCATCACCGCCGGAAACGAGAACGATCCGGACGAACGGTCCGAGGGGACAGTTGTGTGGGGGACGTGAGACGGACATGGCGAACAATCCGAGAAAGATAAAGGATCCGACCGAGGCGGCATTGTCGGCGATCCAGGATGCCCTCAACCTCCGCGAATCCCCGACGCCGGCCCCGCAGCCCGCTGGAGAGCCATCGGTCGGCCCAACGCCTGGTCCGACCGACCTGGATTTCGGGGCGTCGCCGCGCGCTTCCGGCCTTGATGAGGAGCTCTTCCGCGGCGAGCGCGACGTCCAACCGCTTCTGCCCGGCATTCAGGAAACCTCGCAACGGCGCGCCGCCAACGACGATCGCCAGCCGGTTGGCCAAATCCTCCAGGCGCTGCAGCAGCGTCCCTCGCGTACCCCGTTCGTTTTTGCGCTCGTGTTGTCGTTGGTCTGGGCCGGACTGGCGGCGGCGGCGGCGTGGACGTGGTTCGGCGCCGATCCGAGAAGCCTGTTGGCGAACGGCGGGATGCCGCTCGTCGGCTTCGCCGTCCTCACCGTTCTGCCGATCGTTTTCTTTTTCGTCATCGCCTACGTCGTCGCCCGCGCCCAAGAGCTGCGAATGATCGCGCGCTCGATGATCCAGGTGGCGATGCGGATCGGCGAGCCCGACACCATGGCCGGCGAGTCGGTCGTCTCGGTCGGTCAGGCGATTCGCCGCGAGGTCGCCGCGATGGGCGATGGCGTCGAGCGCGCGCTTGCCCGCGCGGCGGAGCTCGAAGTGCTGGTGCATAACGAGGTCGCCGCGCTCGAGCGCTCCTACAACGACAACGAGCTGCGCATCCGCGGCCTGATCGAGGACCTCGCCAGCCAACGCGAAATGCTCGTCAGCCAGGCCGAACAGGTCCGCAACGCCCTCTCCAACGTGCACTTCGGCCTCACCCAGGACATCACCTCGGTCAGCGAACTCGTCTCCACCAGCGTCAACGACGCCGCCCAGCGCATCACGCGCTCGCTCGCTGAGAAAGGCGAGCACATCACGCTGGCCCTCGGACGCGCCGGCGATTCCATGATCGATGCGATCGGCGATCGCGGCGGCGAGCTGCTCGAGCAGCTCTCGCGCACCGGCGACGAGGTGAGCCGCACGCTCGACGCCGCCAACACGCGGCTGATCTCGGCTCTCAATTTCAAGACCGACGAGCTGACCGACAAGATCGTCGACATCGCCGGCGACCTTTCCGAGACGCTTTCGACGCGGCTCGATCGCATCGCCGACGATCTCGCCAACAAGACGACGGCGTTGGGCGACATGCTGGTGCAGCGCACCGAGGAGATCGGCTCGTCGCTGACCAATATCACGGCGACCTCGACCCTGAGCCTC
>DASRJE010000181.1:0-2245 GCA_035649635.1 Vicinamibacterales bacterium
GGCGGGGGCGGCGCGTAGCGGAAGCCGCCCGACAGCCGCCCCTCGGCGACGCGCGTCGGCTCGACGGCGAACGCCATGACGAGCTCGTCGAAATCGGGTCGGCTCGAACGGCCCAGCCATTCCGGGTTGGCTCGAACCGCCAGCACCAATGCCGCCGCGGCGGCGAGGCCGGCGACGGCCCCCGTCACTTTCTGCCAGGTCCAGAATCCCCCGGGCTGCTCGGCGATTCGCCCTTCGCTCACGAGGAACTCGACCGAATCCGCCACAATCGTGCGGCATTGGGGACACGCAGAGAGGTGCCGATCCAGCGTGAGGCGCTCGGATGCCGTCAGGACGCCCTCGGCATACTCGGCCAACAGCTCGAGAGGCGGATGATCGCCCGTCGACACAATTCTCTCGTCCGTCACTGCTTCAGTCCCACCAATAAATGGACGGACCCGTGCCCTCAGTTTCCAGCTTCATTTACTGGTCCTCCTCGCGGAAGAGCGTTCGAATCTCGGCCTCGTCGATGCCGGCCGCCGCCAGCGCGAACCGCAGCCGTTTCAACAGCCTTTTCAGCCGCTCGTACAACGGTTTCTGGCCGATCCGAAGCGTCGCCGCAATCTCCGACACCTTCGCCCCGTCCTCGAACTTCAAAGCCAGGATCTGCGCGTCCTGCGGCGGCAGCTTCGCCTGTTCCTGGGCAAGCACCTTCATCACGCGGTCCCAGAGCAGACGCCGCTCCTCGTCCAGGACCGCGCGCTCCGCGCTGTCCGGCGCCGGCGCATCACGCAACACGTCCTCGCTCTCGGTCCGACGCCGGAATCTCACGGGCAGGCTGGCGGCGATGCGCCCCAGCTCATCGCGATCGACCGTGATGCCGTGGTTGCTCGCCAGCGCCTCGGCAGCCTGGTCGAACGGCAGGCCATCACGCACAAGATACCGCTCGAGCTGAATCGCGACCGGCCCTTGCCGTCTGGCTGCAGCCGACGGCCGCCACTTGCCCCACTCGCGGTTCCTGAAGTCGTGGAACTGGTTCGAGATCACCGTGACGAGGAAGGTCTCGACGCTGCTGCGCCCCTCGAACCGCCGAATGACGCCGTAGTCGTTCTCGATCAGCTTTTCGTTGACGTACGAGGAGAATTCCTGGGCTTCATCGGCCGATGCATGATGACGTCGAGTGACGAAGGCGGTGATGCGCTCGATGGCCGGAAGCAGCTTGAGAAACGTGTCTTCGGCGCTTTGAGTTGGCACGAGCACGGTTGAAGGTGTGATGTGAGCCTACAGCAAGTGGAAGAAGTGGAAGAAGTGGAAAAGTGGAAGCGGGAGACGGGGATCGAACCCGCGACATCGAGCTTGGGAAGCTCGCGTTCTACCGCTGAACTACTCCCGCGTAGTCAGGCCTGCGCCTATTCTATCCGACGTGCCTGCCTCAAGAACTGTTACGGGCGGCCGATTATTACCGACGTGACGCATTTTTTCTGGAGCGCGCCCTGGGCGCTCGCCGCCGTCGCGGTCGTCGGATGGATCTTCACCGGACGGCGTCTGGCGGCTGCCCGCCGCGCGGCGGAGGACGGCGATCGAACCTCCGGCTCGCGCCGCAGACCCGCATCATCTTGTGCAGCTCGTCGGGCGTCACTCGAGCCGAGCCTTCACGGGACGGCCGGCGATCCGCCTTTCCATGCCTATCTGCACAAACCGACGCGAACCGATCACTTCAGAGAGGTGGTCGGCCGTCTGCTCGAAGGGGCGCCGGTGTCGCTCGATCGGCGCGGGGCGATGGACGTCGACAGCTCACTCGCGCAACAGCACCCGCTGCGGATCCTGCTGGCAGAAGACAACGTCGTGAACCAGAAAGTCGGTGTCGCGCTGTTGAACCGTATGGGCTATCAGCCCGACGTCGTCGCCAATGGTCTGGAAGTGTTGGCCGCCGTGCGGCGGCAGACCTATGACGTGATTCTCATGGACATACAGATGCCAGAGATGGACGGTCTCGAGGCGTCGCGTCACATCACGTCGCATGCCGGCGACAACGTGCGGCCGCACCTGATCGCACTGACGGCGAATGTCTTCAAGACCGATCACGACGCGTGCCTCGAGGCTGGGATGGACGCCCTAGCTAGGCGCCCCGGATCACGCCGAGCACCTCGTCGCGTTTGACCGCCATGAGATCTGGCGTCTTGGCTTCCAGGTTCAGTCGCAGCAGCGGCTCCGTGTTGGAGCCGCGCACGTTGAAGTGCCAGTCGGGGTAGTCGATCGAGACTCC
>DASRJE010000182.1:0-9893 GCA_035649635.1 Vicinamibacterales bacterium
CATCACGGCCGCCTATTCGAGCCCGCTGTCGCGCGCACTGGATACCGCGCACCTCATCGCCGAACGATGCGGCCTCGAGCCGAAGACGCGCGACGGGCTGCGCGAGATCGGCCACGGACATTGGGAAGGCATGAGGCGGGCGGACGTCGAGCAGCAGTTCGCAGACGAGTACGCCGCGTGGGAAGCCGATCCCTTCACGTTCGCGCCGGTTGGCGGCGAGTCCGGTGTGGCGGTGCTCGCGCGTGCCATGCCGGTCGTCCGCGAGATCGTGACGGCGCATCGCGGCGAGCAGATCCTGGTCGTGTCGCACAAGGCCACGCTGCGGCTGATCCTGAGCAGCCTGCTCGGATTCGATCCGCGTGGCTATCGCGATCGTCTCGACCAGGCCCCTGCCTGCTTGAACGTCGTTGATTTCCGCGATCCAGTCCGTGCCAGGCTCATGCTCTTCAACGACACGTCTCACTACGCCGGCGCACCTCGAACGTTGGATCAGAGTCTGTCGAAGTGGTGGCATAGTCGTTAGTCGTTAGTCGATAGTCGTTGGTCGTTGTCGTTAGTCGCCGACTGACGACTACGACCAACGACTAACGACTAACGACTAGCGATTAAGCGGATTCTCCCACCGAAGTCCCGGGAACTTTGCGAAGTCTCCATCGGTGGAACAGAGCGTGAGGCCGTGTTCGATCGCGAGCGCCGCGAGATGCGCGTCAGGCACGAGTCGGCTGGTGATGTGTCGAGATCGCAAGAGCTCTCCCAGGATTGCGGCGTGACCGTCCGACGGTACCGGCACCCACACCGGGTCTGACGAGAGCCAATCTTCCACTTGATGCCACGCCTCAGCGACCGTGACTGGTTGGCGGAGTATCGCAGGGTTGGTGACGAACCGAACGAATGCGAGGAGAGACTGCCAAGGGAGACCAACACGACGCGACCCACTCAACTGCTTGTCAAGCCACTCGCGGGCGGCGTCGTGCTCTGGAGCGGAGCGATTGGCGGCGGAGACGAGCAGATTGGCGTCGACGAGGATCACCGATGATCTTCGCCTTCCACCCGTGAGAGCACTTCCTCAATGTTGTCGAGGCTTCCCACCAGGCTTGGCCCGAGATCAAAGCCTTTGGTCGTGAACGGCTTTCGCTGACGTTGGTCCTTGCGCTCAGCGGCGTCGAGCCCCGTGCGCAGCACGTCGTTGAGCACGTCCTTGAACGACGCGCGCCGCCGGCGCTGCTCTCGCTCTAGCCGCACCGCCACATCGTCATCCAACGTGACTGTTGTCCGCATGATTGTGATGCTACCATGATGATGCATTGATGTCAATGATTAGATGCTCAGATGAGCGTGGTGAGGGTTATACTTGTGCGCACGTGTCACCCCGTCGCTTCCGGATCGTCGTGGTGCTGTGGACCGTGACTCTTGTGGTATTGACACTGCGCGCCACAGCAGAGCAGACCCCGCCGCCAGCGCCGCCTGCTCCGCAGCAGCCGATTCCATACAGTCACAAGCGTCACGTGGCGATGGGACTGCAGTGCCGGTTGTGCCACGTGAATCCAGACGCTGGCAAGCTGATGACCTACCCGCCCACGTCCACGTGCATGGGATGCCATGCCTCGGTTGCGAGCGATCGGCCCGCTATCAAGACGCTGGCGTCGTACGCCTCGAAGGGCGAACCGATCCCGTGGGTGCGGGTCTATCAAACACCCGACTACGTGTACTGGCGCCACGGCACGCATCTCGAAGCCGGGGTGACCTGCGAGGAGTGCCACGGTCCAGTCGCCGAACGCGACGTGATCGCGAGAGAGACGGACGTGACGACAATGCTCGGCTGCCGGCGATGTCATGACAAGCTGCAGGTCTTTACGGACTGCATCCACTGCCACGAACCGCGCTCGCTGGACCTTCACACATTTTTGATCCCAGGTATTTCTTGATGCGCACAGCTTCCATGAGAGTTCCAGCGGCGATAGCCAGTGTTCTCGCCCTCGTCGCGATTGCCGAGTACGGACTGAATGCGCAATCCGACGCGGCGCGCCGCGCGGCGGCGAAAGAGTGGCCGACCTACGGGCATGACGCGAACAGCACGCGGTTTTCGCCACTGACCGAAGTCACGCCAGCGAACGTCGCCGATCTCAAGGTTGCGTGGGTCTATCACATGAGGCCGCCGCAACCCGAAGGCCGTGCCGCGGGGCCCGCGCCAACACCAGCGCCAGGTGCTCCCGTCGGTGACACGCCGCCGCAGGAAGCTGGTCGGGGTCGCGGTCGTGGCCGCGGAGGCACTGGATTCTCGTCGAGTCAGGTCACGCCGCTCGTCATCGACGGCGTGATGTACCTCTCAACGCCTTATTTCCGCGTCGTCGCCCTGGATTCGTCGACGGGGAAGGAGATGTGGGCGTTTCGGTTGCCGACCGGCAATCCGTCGACGCGCGGCGTCGAATACTGGGGAGGCGACGGCAAGACGCCGCCGCAGATCGTCTTCGGCACGAGCGATGCGAAGCTCTACTCGCTCGACGCAAAAACCGGTCAACCGAACGAGGCATTCGGCGAGAAGGGTGTTGTCACCCTCGATACGCCGGAAATCCTGCGAGGTCTCGCAGGGCGCAACAATCTCAGCTCGCCTCCGGTCGTTTACAAGAACCTGGTGATCACCGGCGGCACCACGCAGGAGAATCCGCCGCTCGGTCCGGCCGGCGACGTTCGCGCGTGGGATATGCGCACGGGCAAGCTCGTGTGGACGTTCCACTCGGTGCCGCAGCAAGGAGAGAAGGGCCACGAGACGTGGAAAGGCGAGAGCGCCAAGAACCGATCTGGGGTCAACGTCTGGGGATTCATAACCGTAGACGTCGAGCGCGGGATCGTTTACATGCCGTTTGGCGCGCCGTCGGTCGATCAGTACGGTGGCGATCGAGAGGGCGACAACCTGTTCGGCACGAGCCTCGTTGCGGCTGACGCCAACACTGGCAAGTATCTTTGGCATTTCCAGGTCGTGCACCACGACATTTGGGACGCGGACCTCGCCGCAGCTCCGGTGCTGCTCGACGTCAGGCACGCGGGCAAGACGATCCCCGCCGTCGCTGTCATCAACAAAGTGGGGCTGCTGTTTCTGCTCGACCGCGTGAGCGGCAAACCGATCTACGGCGTCGAAGAGCGGCCGGTGCCGCCGAGTGAAGTGCCGCTCGAGCGCGCGGCAAAAACGCAACCATTCCCCCTGAAGCCACCGCCACTTGCACGAATGTCTTTTTCAGCCGCGGATGTCGCGACGGTCACACCGGAACTCGAAGCCGCGTGCCGGAAGCTGATCGACGGGATGCAGCTTGGCGGACCTTATCTGCCGGTATCCTACAATCGGCTGCGCGTGCAGTTTCCCGGCAATCACGGTGGCGTGAACTGGGGCGGAGTGTCGTACAGCCCGGCGCTAGGTTACCTGTTCGTGAACACCAACGAGATGGGACAAATCTCCGGGCTGAAAGATCGCGATCCTGCTGTCACCGGACCGGCGCAGGCGAGCGGTGTCGGCAATCGCGTGCATCCGGAAGGCCCCTATCAGGGGATACCGGGCGGCGGGCGCTTCAGCATCAGGAAAGAGAACGATCCGCAGCAGTTGATGTGTCAGCAGCCACCGTGGGGCCAGCTCACTGCCGTCAACGTCCACACTGGTGAATTTGCGTGGCGGGTGCCGCTTGGCGTCAGCGATAATCTGCCGCTGGACAAGCAGAACACGGGACGTCCGGGCAATGGCGGCACTATCGTGACGGCAGGCGGCCTGGTGTTCGTCGGCGCCACCGACGACAGCCGGTTCCGTGCGTTCGATGCGAAGACCGGCAAAGAAGTGTGGACGTTCAAGCTGAACGCTGCTGCTCAGGCAACACCCATCACCTACCAGGGCCGTGACGGGAAGCAGTACGTCGTCATCACCGCAACCGGCGGCGGGTTCTTCAACAATCCGACGATTGATGACAGCATCATGGCGTTCGCGATCCAGCGCGACTAAAACTAACGACTATGAACAAGAAACTCGATCGGCGCGACTTCTTCAAGACGGCTGGCGCGGGTGTGACCGCGGCCACGATGTTGATGACAGCACGAGAGGAAGCTTTGGCGCAGACCCTGACCGAGAAGGCCAGGTTCGAGCGCATCGCCTCGTGCACCTGGCCGATTCGCACGCTGTTCAAAACGAGGGCTGCGGCTGGCGGAGGCCGTGGGACGGGGCCTGGTGGCGGCCGCGGAGCAGCGCCGGCGGGCGCTGGCCAGGCGGATTCCGCCGCCGCTGCAGTACCTGCCGTGCCTGCCGACCGCGATCGCACGACCAACGCGCAGATGAAAGAGCGCTACGGCGAGATCACGATGCTCGATTTCCCGCAGTGGACCAAGGACACGTTCCCGGGCGTCACGCGAATGGATCTGTTTTCAGGTCTCTTCGGCGACGTCACCGATGAAAGCATGTTCATCACCGCCGCCCAAGGCGGGGGAGGCGGAGGCGGTTTCGATCCAACGAGCCCGTCAGGTCGAAAGTGGCTGGACGCGCTGGCCGCTCGGTGTGTCAAGACCGGCACCAAAGTGCAGCACATTTCCAACAACGCACCGTTTGGGCTCGCTGATTCCGGATCGCCCGAAGCCGACGCTCGGCGCAAGGCAGGCGTTGCGATGGCCAAGCGTTGGCTCGAGGGTTGTGCGGTGCTCGGAGTGCGGTCGATGCGGATGAACTCGACGTCGGCGCTTGGGCCGCCGATCAGGCCGAACGCAATTCCGCGCAGCGGCGACGGCTATCCCAGAAATCTCGACATCGTGCCGATGCTCGATGCCGCCATCGAGTCGTTCAAGGAAATGGCCGACTTCGGCGGCAATCTCGGGATCAAAGTGACGATCGAGAATCATTGGGGTCTTGCGGCCGATCCCCTGAACATCCGGATCATCATCGACGCCGTCAACCATCCGTACTGCGAGGCATCGCCAGATTTCTGCAACTGGGAGCACGAGCACATGCTCGTCAGCGGCGTCAAAACGCTCGCGCCCTACGCGAACTCAAACGTCCACGCCAAGTACTGGGATCGGTGGGGCGATAAGAACGACGTGCAGCGAGGTGTCCGGATCATGCTGGCGGGCGGATTCACCGGAACGTTCGCTCTCGAGTACGAAGCGGGCCCGCTGAACGGCGTCGAGGGGGCCAAATATCTGTATAAAGAAGTTCTGGCGGCCCTCACCACGCCGACGCCGGTCACTGGCAACGATGCACCGTCCAGCGATTGACCATTGCTCGGTGCAGACCGATGGTTAGGATTTCCTCCCGGGGAACCTGGTTTCAAAAGAGGATATTTCCGCTGATTTGGTTCGGCGGACTGGCCGCCTTCGCCCTGATCGCGCTCGCGGCCGAACGGAGCGGGCCGTGGCCGATCTTCGTGATCATGCCTCTTGCGATGGCGGCCGCGGGCTTCTTCTTCTTTAAGAAGTTGATTTGGCCGCTGATGGACGAGGTCTACGACGCAGACGACTGTCTCGTCGTCATCAGGCGCGGTGACGAACAGCGCATTGCCCTGTCGGACATCATCAACATCAGCGCGCCACCGGGGAGGCCGCCGGTCGTGACGCTGCGCCTGAGGCACGCTGGCCGCTTCGGCACCGAAATCCCTTTCGTCCCACAGTCATCGTTTCATTTCAATCCGTTTGCGACGAATCCGATCGTCGAAGAGCTGATCACGCGAGTCGATCGCGCGCGCTCCGCTGCCCGCCGCGCCTGACCCGTCGCACGTCTTACGGCTGTCGCGTCGTAGGTGGATTGACGCCTCCGTCCGCGATGAACTGCGACATGCGCTGCTCGAGGACCGGCAGCGGAACTGACCCGATCGCGAGGATCGCGTCGTGGAAGCGCCGCTGGTCGAATTTGGCGGCCAGCTTCTCCTCCGCCTCGCGACGATGACGGCGAATCTGGATCTCACCGAGCTTATAGGCCAGCGCCTGTCCCGGCCACGCGATGTAGCGCTCGACTTCGGTCGTGATTTCGTGCTCGGAGAGCGCCGCTCGAGTGCGCAGATAGTCCATCGCCTGCTCGCGGCTCCAGCCGAACTGGTGGATGCCGGTGTCAATGACCAATCGGCAGGCGCGCCACATCTCGTACGTTAGGCGGCCGAAGTCCTCGTGCGGCGTCTCGTAGATTCCCATCACCGTGCCAAGCCACTCCGTGTAGAGGCCCCATCCTTCGCCATATCCCGAGAACGAGGTGCCACGGCGGAAGGGCGGACGTTCTGGACCTTCGAGTGCCAGCGCCGCCTGGAAGCTGTGTCCTGGCGTGCACTCATGAAGGGTCAGCGCGGCAAGCGTGTAGAGCGGGCGCGCCGGGAGGTTGTAGGTGTTCATCAGACAGGCCTCGAGCCCGCCGCGTCCGCCCGTATAGATCGGCGCGAGCGCGTCCGGCACGGGCCGGATTCCGTGCCGGCGCCGCGGCAGGAACCCGATCGTCTCTGCAAGTTTCCAGTCGGCTTTCTTCGACACGTACGCTGAGTACGAGAGGAGCTCGCGCGGGGTCTTTGCGTAGAACTGTGGATCGGTCCGCAGGAAGTGGAAGAACTCCGCCATCGTCCCCTTGAAATTCGCTCGCTCCTTGGTCGCCTGCATCTCCGCCTCGATGCGTGCGACTTCCTTCAAGCCGATCTCGTGGATCTGCTTGGCCGTCAAGTTCAGCGTCGTGAACTTCTCGATCATCGCCTGGTAGTAGGCCTCGCCATCCGGCGTAGCGGTTGCCGCGAGGGTCGTCCGCGCCTTGGGCAGGTACTCGCTCCGGATCATCGTGAGGAGCTTGGAGTACGCTGGCACGACGACGTCACGGATCACCGCTGACGCTTCGGCGCGCAGCGTGGCTTGATCGTTCGCGGCGATGGTCGGAGGCATCTGGGCGAAGGGTGCGTACAACGGGTTGGTCGTGTCGCCGTTCACATACGGTTCGATCGTTTTGTCGCGGCCGACGACCGAGACGCGTGGAACCGTGAAGCCACGCGCCAGACCCGCGCGCATGTTCGCGATCTGCTCGTCGAAGTAGCGAGGGATGTCGCGGAGGCGACCGAGATAGGCCCGGTAGGCCTCCGCCGTCGCGAAGCCTTGACGCGGCGTGAACTCGGTCCAAAAAAACGTGTCGCTGTTGAATGGGGCTTCGTAGGTGCGGAACTTCACGTCGTTGGCCAGCGCGCGAATCGACGTGCGAAACACCTGCGCATTGATCTTCTCTTCGGCCGAGAGCTGGTCGAACGGGATGGCGTCCAGCGCCGCCAGTGTCTTCGTCCAGTAGGCGAGCCGCGCCTGCTGCGACGTGGGGTCGACCTTCGGGAAGCGATCGCTCAGGTCGCCGGGTGAATCAACGGCGCGCGCCAGCTCCTTCTGTCTCCAATTCCACTCCTCGGTGTAGAGGGCGCGAAGCCGTGCGTCGGCGGAAGCGCCGGGCTGCTCGAGAAAGCCGCGCTGGCCGAGCCACTCCAGAAAACGCTGCGGCCACTCCCGCACAGGTCCCTGCGTCCGAGAGCGCAGGCCGAAGCCGTGACCGACGCCACTATAGACATGTAGTTCTGTCTGAACGCCCGATTTTTTGAATAGCAGGTACACCTGAGCGAGACCCTCGGAAATGTCTGGCCGATCGTCGAAACCGCAGACGAGAAACGCCGGAGGGGAATCCTTGGTTGGCTGGATGCTGCCGGATCGTCCTGGGTAGACGAGCCCCTGAAAGGCCGGACGCGAACTGAAGCGTTCGACAGGGTCGCTGGAACCGGCCACGCCGTCATCGAACTTCATCGCCATCAGCGCGGCGATTTCGCCGCCAGCAGAGAAGCCCATCACGCCGACGCGATCGGGTGCAACTCTCCACTCGGTGCTGCGGCTGCGCACGAGGCGGATTGCCCGCTGCGCATCGCGGAACGCGTGCTCCTCAATCGTGTACGTCGATCCCGTTTCGCGCGCGAGCCGGTACTTGAGGACAAACGCCGCAACGCCCCGTTCGCTCAGCCAGGCCGCGACGTTGTGCCCTTCGTGATCCACCCAGAGCTCGCGGTGACCGCCGCCCGGCATCACCACCACACCAGCGCCGGTGGCGCGATCGGCAGGAGGAAGATAAACGGTCATCGTCGGCCGGTGAACATTCGAGACCACGTGCTCACCGGCGTCGGTCACACGAACGGCTTCGTCGCCAGATTTTCCTTCCGATCCCGCGGGGATACCGGCCCACACGGGCACGATGGGGTATCCCTTCCTCGGCTGGTCCAGCGGATTCTGTGCCGGCCCGGACGCGCGCACGGTTACCGTGGCTAGAATGAGGATCGCAGCAAGTCGCAGCATGGCGACCATTATGCTGCTATCCCGCCGTGACATTCACCTAATGCGGCCTTCGTCGATCCGACCGACCAAAACAGCTACGCCGCATGTTGCAAGGTCATGCAGAGCGACGGCGTATACAGCCTCACCAAGGGCCCGGCCGTTGCCTACACGCACGTGTCACTTGGGTGGTGCTGGTTCGCCGGTCCGCCGGCCTTCGCTCGACTTGCCACTCATTTCCACGTCGGGCAGCTGGCGCGAGTTCAGACGTTCCGCGAGATCGCCGAACGTCTGTGCTGACTCCCGAAGTTGGGCGTTTTCCTCCTTCAAGTGCTCGACAACTTCCTCGCATTCAGCCAGCGCGTTGACCGGTTTCTCATCCCCGTCATCCTCCATGGGTCCTCCTGCTCGCTCGCGGTGGACCCATGAGCAAAGGGCAAGCCAATTCTGTGAACATAGGGGAGTGTCGGAGTCGGACGTCAGAAGGGGGCTCCGACGCCCAGGCGTATATCGCGTCCTGGAGAGAATCCTTCCGCGTTGCCTATCGCCCCTCCCCCCAATACGCCGGTTGAACCGTTGTTTGGATCCCCTTCGACCAGGAACGACGTGAGATCGACGAAGCCGCTTCCATACGTTGGGAAGAACTGCGGATGATTGAACGCGTTGTCGAGCAAGACTGAGAACTGCAGTCGAAAGTCGTGTTGCACGACGAGGTCCTTGTAGAACGCGAAGTTCATGACCCACGTGCCCGGGCCTTTCAGGCTGCCTTTCTTCGCGTTGCCGAGTTGTCCCGGCCCCGGTAGCGCGTAGGCGGTCTGATCGAAGAACGCGTTTCGCGTGCCGCCGGTGTTGGGATTTCGAATCTGGTCGGGCCGCCAGGCACAGCAGAAGAAGTTGCCGAGTCCGTCGAGGGGCTTGCCCGTGTTCCACGGGCTTGTCGTGTAGAAGCCGCTGAAAAAGGGTGTGAGATTCTGACCGCTGCGCGCCTGGAACAGTGTCGAGACCGTCCAGCCGCCGAAGAGCGCGTCCGCCCACTCCGCCATGTCGGTCCCATGCTTTCGGCCGCGCCCGACTGGAATATCGATCGTCGCGTTCGCGACGACCCGGTGCTTGACCACATTGGGATCGGGGCCGCGATCCTTTTCGATGTCGTACGGATCGAACTGCACTGGTCCGATCGTGCTGTTGCCGGTATCGGGCGCGTTGCTCTCGGAATTGGCAAGCGTATACGCCGCGTTAAAGGCGAATCCGTTCCTCCATCGCCGCAGCACCTCGATCTGCCCGGAATGGAACTGCCCGCTCCCGGTATTGGAGACGATGTCCATGTAGTAGCCGTAGAGTGGAAAGGGCAGCCTCGCGTAGTCCGCGGGATTCTCAGGATCAAAGGGCACCGTGCTCGCTTGCAGCGTGTTGTAGTCGCGGTCCACCAGCAACTTCCTCATCGTCGAGCCGATGTAGCTGACGCGCACGCCCATGTTGCCGAGCAGCTCGCGCTCGAGGGTCACGTTGTACTGATAGATGTCAGGGCTCTCGAGATTGGGGTCGATCCCCTGGTTTCCGAAGGCCGCGAGGTCCGGTACGGCTGTGCCGCCGGAGAACCCGTTGCGGAGCCG
>DASRJE010000183.1:0-19807 GCA_035649635.1 Vicinamibacterales bacterium
CGAACTCGGCGCACAGCGGCGCCATCTTCTCGCCCTCGAGCAGGCGGGCGACAAACCGGAGTCGCTCGTCCATGACGTGACACTCCTTCCAAGGCATGCCCCCTCCTGAGGGGGCAAAGTGTCACCCATCCGCTCGGAATACGCTGTTACCTCTCGCTCAGAAAGACACAGGGTCTATTCCGGCGTCCTGAGAACTTACACACAGCAAGGACACGGCAGTTTCAAGCTGACTTTTCCGCACGTTCCAGGAACGATTATCCGATCGGCCTGATCCCACGCAGCCACAGCACTGGCCGATTCGCCTCGCGCGAGGCTTGCAGGTCCACCGCGCACTCCACCATCCAGTCATTGTGCTGTTCGGCGTCGACCAGCACCTGCTCCACGCGCCACGTTCGCCCGTCCTCGGTCGCAAGGACGTGGGTGTGCCGGATGTTTCGCGCCTCGGGATCGAGACGGACGCCTTCGTGGTCGACACGGTAGTTTTCGAGCGCTGATCGCAGCCGCTCCGCCGTCCATGCGCCCCCTTCGGGCTGGACAGATGGAAGCGTGTCGAGCGCCTCGAGGGCGGCGGCGTGACGGCCGGTGCTCCACGCGCGCAGGAAGGTGAACACGAGCGCCCGGATTGCGGCGGTGAAGGCCTTCGCGTCGCGCGTGACATCCGGAGCCACGGTCTCGTCGCCGGGCGGCCTTGGCGCTGTAAGTCCCGCGGCGAGGGGCTGGGAGTTGGGATCGCGCATTCGCTCCCACTCGTCCGCGAGGCTCGAGTCGACCTGGCTGAGGAGGGTGCGGAGGTACAGCTCCACATCGGTCACCTCGCTGGTCTTGACGCCATCAGGAACGGTCTGACTGAGCACCTTGTACACGCTGTTTAAGTGCCGCAGCAGCAGGCCCTCCGAGCGCTGCAGCTCGTAGTCGAGCACGTACTCGTCGAAGGAGCGGAAGTTCTCGAACATCTCGCGCGCGATCGACTTGGGGCGGATGTTCTCTTCGCCGACCCACGGATGCGTGTCGGCGAACGCGTTGAACGTCTGGTAGACGAAGTCGCGGAGAGGCTTGGGGTATTCGAGCTTCTCGAGCTCCTCCATGCGCTGCTCGTACTCGACGCCATCGGCCTTCATCTGCGCGACTGCGCGGTCCTTGATGCGATCGAGCTGCCGGCGCAAGATCAACTCGGGGTTCTCGAGGATCGACTCGACCAGCGTCAGCACGTCAAGCGCGTACTCCGGCGAGGCGGCGTCGAGCTGCGGCAGCGTCTCGATCAGGTAGAGCGACAACGTCTGGTCCATCGAGAAGTCGTCCTGAAGGTCCACGTTGACGCGCAGCTTGGTGCCCTCGTCTGTCCTCGGGATGAACTCAACGACGCCGCGCGCGACGAGCGATCGAAAGAGTTGCCACGCGCGCTTCCGCAGCGCCGCCTTTACGACGTCCGTTTCGTGACTGTCCCGGAGCAGCCGCTGCATCGCGCGACAGCCGTCGCCCCTCCGGCTCAACACGTTGAGCAGCATCCCGTGTGACACCTGGAACCTCGAGACGAGCTGCTCTGGAGGCGCACCGATCAGCCTCTTGAACGTGTTCAGGTCCCAGTTGACGAAGTTGTGCTCGGGGGGCTTGCGTTTGACGATCTTCTTGCCGTCGCGGGCGGCCTTCTCGCTCAGCCGGAGATTCTCGATGACGTGCTCCGGCGCCTGGACGACCACGTAGCCGCGGTCGTCGAAGCCCTTGCGCCCGGCGCGGCCGGCGATCTGGTGGAAGTCGCGGACGCTCAGGTGCGCCGTCTTCTGGCCATCGAACTTGCACAACCGCGTGAAGAGGACTGTGCGGATGGGCACGTTGATGCCGGCGCCGAGCGTGTCCGTTCCGCAGATCACTTTTAGCAGTCCCGCCTGTGCCAGTTGCTCGACCAGCACACGGTACTTCGGGAGCAGCCCGGCATGATGCAGGCCGATGCCGTGCCTGAGCCACTTGCGAATCTCGCCGCCGTACGGGCTGCTGAACTTGAAGTTGGCAATGCGCGCGGCGATCTCGGCTTTCTGTTCCTTCGTGCAGATCTTGAGGCTGGTGAAATCCTGTGCGCTCTCGGCGGCTTCGGCCTGCGTGAAGTGGACGACGTAGACCGGCGTCTTGGTTTCGTCCACGAGCTTTTCGATCGTGTGCGCGAGCGGGATCTCCGCGTAGGAGTACTCGAGGGGCACGGGGCGATCGCCGGACTTCACCGTCACCGTCGCGCGCCCGTTGAGGCGCGTGATGGCCTCCTCGAAGAATCGCGTGTCACCGAGGGTTGCCGACATTAGCAGGAATCGCGCCTGCGGCATCGTCAGCAGCGGCACCTGCCAGGCGACGCCGCGGTCGCGGTCGGCGTAGTAGTGGAATTCGTCCATCACCACGTCGCTGAAGCCGGCATCGCTCCCGCTGCGTAGGGCGATGTTGGCGAGCACCTCCGCAGTGCAGCAGAGAATCGGCGCATCGCGATTGACCGAGGCGTCGCCGGTCGAGAGACCCACGTGATCCGGCCCGAACTCGCGGCAGAGGGCCATCCACTTCTCGTTGACGAGTGCCTTGATCGGGCAGGTGTAGACCGCGCGCTGCCCGCGCGCAAGCGAGGCGAAGAGCATCGCGGAGGCGACGAGCGACTTGCCGGATCCGGTCGGCGTGTTGAGGATGACGTTCCTGCCGTCGAGCAGTTCGAGGATCGCCTCTTCCTGGGCCGGATAGAGGGCGAGGCGCTTGCCCGCCGTGTACCTGAGGAAGCGTTCCAGGAGCACGTCGCTCGACGGGTCCCATTGCGCGTCGGGCAGCAGGTCGGCAAGGGAGACGGACACTGCGTTCTGTTGTACCGCGAAAGGGGTGTGAGACGCCCACGCTTGAATCAATGCGAGCGAGCGTGGCAGAAGCCGCATCCCGTTCTGAGAGTCGACGGGGTCACAGGCGCTCGGCGCACACGAACTGTTAGCATTACGGCCCGGACATGAGACAGACAGTTCACGAGCGACGGGTGGCGGTGACCGGTGCCGCCAGCGGCATCGGAGCGGCGACGGCGCGGAAGCTCATCGCGGACGGCTGGCGCGTGGCCTGCCTCGACCGGAATATCGACGGCGCTAGGGCCACTGCCGGAGACCGGGGCATCTGCGTTCCGATCGATGTCGCGGACGAGCCGTCCACCGTCGCGGCGTTCGCGCAGATCCGCGAGGCGTTCGGCGGGCTGGATGCTCTGGTGACGGCGGCTGGCGTCATCGAGACAACGCCGTTCCTCGACACCACCGTTGAACAGTTCCGCCGCCTGTTCGACATCAACGTGATCGGCTCGTTTCTCAGCGTGCGCGAGGGCGCGAAGCAGATGCAGCCCGGAAGCCGCATCTGCATGGTGGCGAGCATCTCCAGCTATACGGGTGGCGGCTACGTGGCGACCGGCTCTTACGCCACCAGCAAGGGCGCGGTGCTGACGATGATGAAGAGCTGCGCTCGGGCGCTCGGCGACAAGGGCATCGCGGTGAACGCGGTCGCCCCAGGCTTTATCGACACGCCGTTCGTGGCCTCAGCGATGAGCGACCCGGTGCGGCGAGCCCAGGTCGTGGCGGCCGTCGGCAAAGTCGGCACGGCGGAGCAGATCGCGGAGTGCGCGGCGTGGCTGATCTCGCCAGGCGCCGATTTCGTGCACGGGTCCACATTGATCGCCGATGGCGGCGTCTTGATGCACTGAGACGCGCACCGCGAAGGACGACCGCGCAACCATGGAGAGTCCGCACAGCGGTTCGGCACCGCAGGAGTCCGTACGACAGGTCGCCCTTGCGAGCATGGTGGGCACCACGATCGAGTGGTACGACTTCTTCATCTTTGGGACCGCCTCGGCGCTGGTGTTCGGCCGGTTGTTCTTTCCCACCTTCTCCGAGTTGGCCGGTATGCTCGCCGCGTTCGCTTCGTTCGCAGTCGGGTTCGTCGCGCGGCCGGTTGGCGGCTTGGTGTTCGGCCACATCGGCGACCGAGTCGGGCGCAAGACCACGCTGATCGTGACCCTGACGATGATGGGCGTCGCCACGTTCCTGATGGGGGTGATGCCTACGTATGCGGCGATCGGGGTATGGGCGCCGATACTGATGGTCGTGCTCCGCTTCGTGCAGGGCCTGGCGGTCGGCGGCGAGTGGGGCGGCGCGGTCCTGATGGCGACGGAGCACTCCAGCCGCGAGCGGCGTGGTTTCTTCGGAAGCTTCGCCCAGGTGGGCAGCGCCGTCGGCGGCCTGATGTCCACCGGCATGTTCCTGCTGATGCAGCAGCTTCCCGAGGACGACTTCTTGTCCTGGGGCTGGCGCGTGCCCTTCCTGATCAGCATCGTCCTCGTGTTCGTCGGTATGTTCATCCGGCTCCGGATCATGGAGTCTCCGGTGTTTGCCCAGATCAAGGAGACTCGAGCGGTCGTGAAAGTACCCGTGGTCGAACTGCTGCGCTCCGACGCCCGCAACGTGATGCTGGCCGCCGGGATCTATTTGGCGCACGGCGTGCTGTTCTACGCCATAACCGTCTACACGCTGGCGTACACCACCCGTGAGTACGGCCTTTCGCAGAACACGTACCTGGTCGGAGTCACTGCCGCAGGTGCGATCCAGATCCTCACGATCCCAGCACTGGGTGCGCTTTCGGACAAGTTGGGACGGCGCCCGGTGATCATCTTCGGCACGCTGTTCATCGTCGCGTTCGCGGTGCCGCTCAATTTCATGATCACTTCCCAGATTCCGATGTTGGCATGGCTCGCGGTGGTGATCGCCATCTGCGTCGGCCACAACGCGGTCTACTCGCCGAGCGCGGCGCTGTACTCGGAGATGTTTCCCGCCCACGTCCGCTACAGCGGCGCCTCCCTCGGCTACCAGCTCGGCGGCGCCATCGCCGGGTTCGTCCCGCTCACGGCGGCTTCACTGGTGGGCGCCGCCGGGGGCGGCTACTGGCCGATCCCCGCTCTGATTGCGGTCATGGGGGCGGTCGGCTGCGTATGCGTCCTGCTCGTGCGCCCGGGCGACGAGACTCGAACGTAAGAGGTCTCTGGAGACGAAAGCGCTGCCAGCAAGACGAGGGACCAGTACATCGTCAAGGGCGCACGCAGACCACATGTCGATGTATGAACCAATGACGCGCTCCACGTACGCGTTCTGCCAAGGCGAGCGCGGTGCTGTGCGAACGGCGGTGGTATTCATCCCGGCGATGGTGGTTGCCACGTCGGCAAAGACCGAATCGCGATCGTGCAGGAGATATCGCGGCGCCTCATTCTCCGAACAGGCGTTGCGCAGCTGTTGGGCCGTCCACGCAGCAGTCGGATGCTCGGTCACGGCCACGTGGACGATCCGTCGACGGTCGTGCGCGAGAGTCACGAGCACAAAGAGCAGCCGGAACGTGAGCGTCGGCACGACGAACAGGTCGGCGGCCATGATCTGGCTGGCCTGATTGGTGAGGAAGGTGCGCCACGTTTGCGACGGCGGACGTCCCGAACGCCGCACGTATTTGGCCACGGTCGACTGACTCACCGAGATTCCCAACTTCTGGAGCTCGCCATGGATCCGTGGTGCGCCCCAGAGTGGGTTCGCCATGGACATCTCGCGAATCAACGCGCGGACGTCGGCCGGCACGCCCGGCCGCCCCGTGCGGTGTCGGCTTTTCCACGTCCAGAACAGGCGAAAGCCGCGGCGATGCCAGGCGAGCACGGTCGCTGGCTGCGCGACGTGGAGCGCGGATCGCCAGCCGTGCCATCGCTGCGACAGCCACGCCCACAGCATCCGATCGGCGGAGGTCAAACGAAGACGCTGACGGCGCGATCGATTGACCACGGCGAGCTGGTGTCGAAGGACGACGATCTCGACGTGCAGCGACGCGCGGGAGCGAATGAGAAAGCAGAACGAGTGGAGTAGCGAGACGATGATGGACACGACGAATCGAGGCTATCGGAGAAGGTCCGTAACCTCAATCGTCACAAGGTGTACGGTGTTTTCAATAGGCACAACTGAGAGAGCACAACGCGACCATGAACTGAAGATAGCCGCCCAGATTCAACGTGCGCTGCTACCGCAGTCCCGCCAGACCCGTGCGCGACAACGCCGGCCCCGTGTCGCCGCACGGGCGATGTATCGCGTTCACGTCAGAGAAGAGCGGCCGGTTCGAAGCTTACGTGCAGTCGTTTCCAGCGCCAGGCCGCCGCGTGCAGATCTCGAACAGCGGCGCCGGACGATCGTGGTGGACGCGTGACGGCCGGCCTCGTGCTCCTCGGCAGCGATCTCCGCACGCTGTCGCGTGTCGATCTTCAGCCTGGCGAACTGCTCGGCGTTGGCACACCGAGACAGTTCGCGAAGCTGCCGGCCGACCTCGTCTGGGTCGATGCCATGCCAGACCGGCAGCGCTTCCTGGCCATTTGCGCCCGAGCGAATCAGCACCGGTTCAGTCACTCTCGTCTAGAACTGGCGCGCGGCGCTCGAGCGCTAGCGTTTGCGGATATAGTCCGCATCACAGAGGAGACTGAGATGCGGATGCGACGAATGGATCGAGTCCTGGTCATCGCAATCAGTGCCGTGGCAATTCTGCTGGACAACGCCGGACGCGCACAGAGCAGCCGACAGCAGGTGCCAATCTTCGAGCCGGATCCGTTGTGGTCCGAAGCGCTGCCGAACAAATGGGTCACCGGACAGGTCGGCGGCGTCGCGGTCGATTCGCACGACAACGTCTGGGTCTTTCATCGCCCGGCGACGATTCCCGATGGCGAGAAGGCCGCATCGCTCAATCCGCCGCAAGCCGAGTGCTGCATACCTGCGCCGCCGGTGCTCCAGTTCAGCCCGAGCGGCAAGTTCCTTCGCGCCTGGGGCGGCCCCGGTCAAGGCTATGAGTGGTTCACCAGCGAGCACGGCATCTTCGTCGATCCACAGGACAACGTCTGGCTGAGCGGCAATGCGAAGGAAGACAACCAGATTCTGAAGTTCACGAACACGGGCAAGCTCGTGATGCAGATCGGTCACTCGGGCAAGAACAAGGGCAGCAACGACACCGAGAACCTTGGTGGACCTGCCGGTCTGTTCGTCTATTGGAAGACCAACGAGCTGTTCGTCGCCGACGGCTACTTCAATCACCGCGTCATCGTGTTCGATGCGAACACCGGTAAGTACAAGCGCCACTGGGGCGCGTACGGCAAACCGCCCGATGACAACTACAAATTTCCGGTTCGCGCCGAGCTGCTCAAGGCGCCGCCCGCACCGCAGTTCCACAATCCAGTCCACTCGGTCGTGGTCTCGAACGACGATCTCGTGTATGTCGCCGACCGCACGAACAATCGCCTCCAGGTGTTCAGGCTCGATGGCACATTCGTCAGAGAGGTCTTCATCGCGCGCAACACGTTGCAAGCCGAAGGCACGGTGCATCATTTCGTGCTGTCCCCAGACAAGGCGCAGCAGTTCCTGTATCTCGTCGATGGATCGAACAAGGTCGTGCGCATTCTCAATCGCCAGACGCTCGAGATCCTGGCAAATGTCGGCGGTCACGCGGGCCACAACGCGCGCGAGTTCTTCCACATCCACAGCGCCGCCATGGACTCGAAGGGCAATCTCTATCTCGGCGAGGTCAACAACGGGCAGCGCTACTACCGCTACGCCTTCAAAGGGATGGGACCGGCTGCGACACGGTGACGGATCTCACACGGAGGCGCGGAGGTCCGGAGCCAGCCGGCGCGCCGGCCTGCGGCCGCCTCACGAATCCCAAGCTTCATACAGAGTGCGTGAGTTGAAACAGCGTCCACCGAGCCATCCACAGTGACAGATTGCCAGAGGCGGGGCCTGTGCCTACCGAAAAGTCGAAAACGAGCTCAGGACACTACATTTCGAAGCCTCCAACGCCGGTGTGAGTCCTCGCCGACACCCGACCAGTGCTCAAAAGATGCTGACATCGGCAGTCATTCACTGCAACGCAGACGTGTTGAACGGACCAGGGGTACGGTCGGCTGTAGCTGCGATCGGCCGGGCCAGGTGTGCGAGAGCCACGCCCAGAGGATTCGATCGGCCGACGTGAAGCGAAGACGCGGGCGACGTGATCGATGGACGACGGCCAGCTGGTGGCGGAGCGCGATGATTTCCGGGTGCAACGAGGCGCGCGACTGGACGACAAATCGCAGCGAGTGAAGCAGCGAAACGACGACGGACGACACGACGGCAGGCTATCGGAGAATGCTTGTAACCTCAATCGCCGCAACACGCACGAAGTTCTCGGTAGCCACAGCAGGCGCTCTCTCCTCGGAAGTCAGCCTCCGGGACGACTTGTTAGCTTTCCGCGCGAAGCCCGTTTTGAATCAAGTAGAACTCTAGTTTCTGTTTGATTCAGTCACTGCTGTCGCTTAAGCTTTGTGGCCCTCGACAGTTTTCCTCGGCCACTCTTTGTGGAGGCGCCACCATGGCCGCCATGCGTCACCGTCGCACTCGCGACTCGCGCTCACACAGCATCACGTATCGCCTTGGTCTCGCCCTGCTCTTCGCGGGCTGCGTCAGCGCGGCCGGGGTCACCGCTCAGGGTCAGGCGCCGCCGCAACTTCTCGTCAGTCGCAACTCCAACATGCTCGGTGGTGAGCAGATCCTCCGATTGAATCCGTTCGAAGTCCGCGGCGACGTGCTGGGCCGCGCCGATAACGAGCCTTCGTGCACGATCTCGACGCGCAACCCCGAACACGTTATTTGTGGTGCGAACACGTATCGCATGGTGGACGTTCCCGGCGTGAGCGCGACGTCCGAGACACGCGATGCGTGGCAGGGTGTTTACCAATCGGCGAATGGTGGCGATACCTGGGAGAGCACTCTGCACCCGGGTTTCTTCCTCGATCCGTCGCTGCACCCATTCAAGCTGTTGGGATTCCGCGCCGCTGCCGACCCGACGTTGCGATCGGGAGTGGCCGGCGTCGCGTTTTATAGCGGAATTTCATTCAAGTCAGACAAGTCGCTAGGCTCGTTGTTCGTATCCACATTCGCTGACTTGAACAACCGCGAGAACGATCCACTGCCCTTCAAGTTTGTGCGAACCGTCATCGTCGATGTCAAAGCCACGCCGAAGTTCATCGACAAGCCATGGATGTATGTGGAGGCGGCGCCTCCTGGCCAGATGTGCACGATGGTCGTTCGCGCCGATGAGGATGGCGGCACACCTCTGTGGGCATCGACGTGGTGGGGAAAGCTCGTGAGCAGCTGGTTGATGAAGCACTCGCCGGGGTGGCGACCGCGAGACGTCGTTGTGCAGCGGGTTCCAGCCAGCATCGTTCACGTCATGTACTCGGTCTTCCAGGATCTCGATGAGACCAAGGCCGATGTGATGTACACGCGTTCGACCAACTGTGGTTTGACCTTCAGCACACCGAGGAGACTCAACACGATTCAGGAGCCCTTCAACGGGGCGGCGATTGCCAAACCGCTCGTGGCGGGCTCGCAACGCGTCTTCGGCGCCTGGCGGAAATTTTCACTGACGCCAGCGACATCCCCGCACACGCTTGTGGGAGTGGTGTCGAACAACAACGGGACCAGCTGGTCTGCTCCCGTCGTGATCGCCAACATCTGTCCCTACGAGCAGAGGACGTCCCCCAATAGGTTTCGTACAACCGCGTTTCCGACGATGACTGCAGATGCCAACGGGCGCGCCTACGTCGGCTGGGCGGATCGTGGTCGTCAACCGGACGGCTCCTGTGACCCAACCGGTGCAGCTCGCATCATGGTCTCGACCTCCACTGACGGCCTGACCTGGTCGGCGCCACAGGTGGCGGTGCCGTCGCCAACCGACGAGCATCAGATCATGCCCTCGCTCGCCTTCACGGCGGGCAAGCTGTTCCTGGCCTGGGTAGACTTCACCGAGGACGTTTCCGGTGTGTTCGGGCAGTTCGTCGACGAGGCCAACCTTTTTCTCAACGGAGTTCCTGTCAATCCCCCGGCGCGTCGTCACACCACAGACATGCGAGTAGCCGTGGCGGACCCTGGCATGGGCAACAGCTTCGGCGACGAGTCCGCTCAGGTGTCGCGCTATCTCATGGGCCGGACGCCTTCGATCTCACCATCGGTACCGGGCACACCGATCCAACTTCAATGGAACGCGTGGAATCGGCGCTGGGCACGGAGAGGCACCGTGCCATTCGCCGGCGACTACATCGACATCGCGACCCTGCCATATTTGCCGCCGGACCCGACGGCCAATCCTCCGCGCGCGTTCTGGACACCCAACAACGGGCAGGTCCCGGTCACTCCCAGCGTGTTGATCGCCTGGACCGACAACCGGGACATGCGCGATCTTGCCCCGTCGCAGCTCAACGCCGACGGCTCGGTTCCGTTCACAGTTCCGGTCAACAAGCCAGGAATACTGGAACTCCCTCCAGGCAACAGCATCGTCGATCCCAGTCAGACGAGACAGGTCTGCGTGCCCGGGAGCGTTTTCAAGACCGGCACGACGAATCAGAACATCTACGCAGCACGGGCGGTGCTCGGATTCGCCGCCAGCTCACCGAGTGGAAACAAAACGTTGGGTTCGATAAGTCGCACGTTCGTCGTGTATGTCAGGAACGACAGCGATCTGACGAAGACCTTCCGTTTGCAGATTCCGGTTCAACCGCCCGGCGGCACCGCATCCTTCGATCAATTCAATCCCGGTCAAACAGTGGTCGAGCCCATCATCGTGCGGCCGCTGTCGAGCATCACCCGCACGGTGTTCGTCAATAAGGATGCGACGACGACACCGCTCGACCCGAGGGCAACGGTCCGGGTCGATGTGACCGAAATCGTCGGCGGAGCATCAGCAGGCACTGACACCATCTATCTCAACGCGGATCAATCGGCTCCCGAAATCGACAGCCCGGAAATCGATAGCCGCGAGATCTACACGCCAGAAATCGACAGCCCGGAAATCGACAGCCTCGGTGTCCTCGGTCCCGAAATCGACAGCCCGGAAATCGACAGTCCCGAAATCGACAGCGAGACTCTCAAGGCCCTCGGGCTCCAGGCACCGGAGATCGACAGCCCCGAGATCGACAGCCCGGAGATCGACAGCTCCGAGATCGCCACTCCCGAGATCGATAGCCCGGAGATCGACAGCGCGCCTATTACGGACGTCAAATTCAAAGTCACGAACGATGGCAACACCACTGCGCAATACAACTCCAAGACGCTCGTGAGAGGTGTCACCGCGGGAGCCTGGAATTACCAGATCATCGTGCGGCGAAAGTACGACGTGCGCAGCGTCAGTCCCGGCTGCGAGCCGGCGACCGTGCCGGTGAGCAAGGTGCTCGTAAACGGGCTCAACATCAATCCGCAGGCACCCGAGATCGACAGCCCCGAGATCGATAGCAGTGCGCCAGGCACGGCCAGCTTCTTCCTGGCCCCTGGCGAGACTGGCGAGGTTGTCGTCCGAGCTCGCAAGGTCGTCAGCACTGCTCCTGACCTGACCGTCAACACCATCGGCATTGCAACGCAACAAGAGGCTGTGAACACCGACGAAGCCGCGGCAGGCATCACGGAGCCTCTCGTATTCACATCGTTTCTGTCCGTCGCGTCAAACACGCTTCCGGCCGGCATTACCGGCACGCCCTACAACCGACAGCTCGTGGCCAGCGGCGGCGTGCCTCCCTATACGTGGAGTCTTGCGTCGGGGACGACGCTGCCGCCGGGCCTGACACTGAGCGCGAGCGGGTTGATCTCGGGCACACCCACAGCGGCAGGCACCTTTCCGTTTACGGTGCAGGTCCAGGATGTATCGGCGCCGCCTGCAGTGGCCACACGGGCGCTGAGCATCACGATCACGACAGCGGGAGTGGCGAGCCTTGCCGTTGTCTCACAGCCCACGAATACTGTGTTCGGCGAAGCCATCTCACCAGACGTGTCGGTGCGAGCGGTGACCGGTGCCGGTACGCCCGCGGCCGGCGTCACAGTGACGATCGCAATCGGAACCAATCCGGGCGGCGGCACACTGTCCGGCACGTTGAGCGCGGTGACTGGATCGACGGGAATCGCCACGTTCGACACCCTGAGCATCAATCAACTCGGCGTTGGCTACACGCTCGTTGCGTCGACCGCCGGCTTCTCGACGGCCACCTCCGTGCCATTCACCATCGCTTCGTCGGTAAGCAGCGGTGTCACCGTGTTTAATAACAAGATTGCTTTCCTCGCCGCGACCGGAGCGACCAATGCGACGGGCCCGTTGCCGAGCCTCGGAGCAGTTGGCAGTGGTGCGACAGTCGGGAGTGTCACGTTCACCCTTGCCCCTGGAGGACAAGGTCTGGATATCGGAGGGTCGATCGACTGGTATCCTCAGCTGGCCGGGAACGAGATTGCCTTGGGATTCGAGAATCTCGATGTGTCATTCGCGACGCCGGTCACGGCAATGGGGTTCACGTTCGTCGAGCCGGACGCCACGATACCCCCGTACGGTGGTACCCCAGTCGATTCGCCTTACATGGTTACTCTTTTCAACGGTACCGCCGAAGTGGGCAGCTTCTTGTTCAACGCTCCGAATGATCAGATCGCCTTTGTGGGCGTCTCCAGTGGAACGCCGTTCACACGCGCCCGGATCATCGACACGACGGGAAATGACGACGATGAGTACTTCGGCGAGTTCTACACGTCGTTCGGAGTGGGAGCGGCGTATGTCGTCACGAACACGGCCGATAGCGGCGCAGGCTCGCTGCGACAGGCGATCCTGAACGCCAACGCGACAACGAGCGCCGACAGCGTCATCTTCAATATCCCGGGCGCAGGCTCGCACACCATCAGCCTCGCGAGCGCTCTTCCGGCTCTCACGGCCGCCGGCGGGGCGATCTACATTGATGGCAGCACGCAGCCGGGATACAACGGTGTCCCGCTCGTCGAGGTCGACGGTGGTCCGGCTGCAGTGGCCACGGGACTGAACGTCCTGGCTCCGCAGAGCGCCATCCGCGGGCTGATGGTCAACGGCTTCGTCCAGGATGGGATCACCCTCAATAGCAGCGGCAACATCGTCATCGGGAACTGGCTTGGTGTCGCACCGAGTGGCACGACGGCGAAGCCGAACGGCGTCGGCGTCAGAGTGCTCTCGAGCCAGGGCAACGCGATCGGCGGTGCCCAATCCGTGCTCGCCCGCAACGTTATTTCGGGGAACAGCAGCAACGGTGTCGCCATCGGCGGCACGGGGGCGATGCTCAACGCCGTCGAGGGAAACTACATCGGGACGAATGCGCTTGGGAACGCTGCACTTCCCAATCTCGGTAACGGCGTGCATGTCGTCGACTCTCCCAACAATGGCATCGGGGGATTGACCAGTGCATCGGGAAACGTGATCTCGGGCAACGGGGGCGAAGGTGTCAGGATCGATGGCGCTCCTTCTTTTGGCAACATCGTTCGAAGCAACGTGATCGGGATGAACGCTACTCAGACCGGTTCGATCGGGAATTCGGCCAGTGGTGTTTACATCCGGCGCGCACCCGGCAACTCGGTGATCGGGAACACGATCAGCGGGACCCTCGGGTTCGCCGGCGTTGCGATCTGCGGAAACCTGGGCGGTTTCTGTGGAGGCTTCGACGTTGGCACGCAGACCAGTAACGGCGACGGCAACGCCGTGCACAGCAACATCATCAGCGGCAACGTCCAGCGCGGCGTCAGCCTCGATGGTGTCGCGAACACGGCGGTGGGGACGCTCGGCCTAAACAACATCACGGGCAACGGCCTCAACGGCGTCGTGATCTTTGGCGTAGGCGCGACGGGGAACCAAATCGCGTTCAACGCCATCAACAGCAACACCGGCAATGGTGTGCTCATCTCCGGCGCGGGGAACGTCGGGAATCGAGTGCAGAGCAACAGTTTCATCAACAACACCGCTCTCGCGATCGATTTGGGCGGCGATGGTGTCACCGCGAATGACACGCTGGATGCTGATACGGGCCCGAACAATCTCCAGAACTCCCCGGTCATCCCCGCGGCAAGCTCGATAGCGGTCGATGTCACGCTGCACAGCACGCCGACCACGACGTTCTTGATCCAGCTCTACGAATCGATCACGGCCTGCAGTGCATCGGGCCAGGGCAATACGCTCGTGGCCGCGTTCAACGTGGTCACGAACGCCAGCGGCAACGCACAGTTCACGCAGGGTGGATTGGCGCTCCCGATCGGAAACTACACAACGGCCACGGCGACCGATCCGTCAGGGAACACATCGGAGTTCTCGCCCTGCACGCTGGTGCTCCCGCCAGTTGATTAGGAGAGGAGGGGATTTCACCGCGCAGGCGAAAGCCTGCGCGCTACGGCGATTCGAAATTCGGTCTAGTACTGACGCCCCTCGTGCCGCTCGCAAGGTTCGCTTGCGCAGCATGTTTCCGCCCGGTATCGGGGCCGCACAGTGACACAGTAGTGCTAGAACCTCGATCGCTCGCGGTCGGGGCCCGACAGCCCTCTGCGGCAGCGGCTTGCCCGATGAGCCCTCGAAGTGAGCCAGTCGGGGGATAATGCCCTTCACTGCGCCAGTATGCCGCTTCCCACTGGTAGCTCAGCCCTGCCGATCTGTCCTTCGTGTGGTGCACAGATTCCGCACGGATCCGTGGTGTGTGCCGCCTGCAGCACGGAAATCAACGGTGTGACATCCGGGAGTGCTGCGGTGGACTCCCTGTCGGCGACCGCTGTGGTCACGGCGATCGGAAGTGCCTCGCAACGTCCCACAGCGGTGGATTCGTCGCTCGCGACGCTGTGGAAAAAGTTCGGTCCCCGATATCAGATCACGAAGCTGCTTGGCGTCGGCGGAATGGGCGCGGTGTACCAAGCCTGGGACAACGAGCTCGGCGAGCATGTTGCGCTGAAGGTCATACGGCCTGATCTCGCGGGCATGGGAAGCGAGCCGGAGCGGTTGTTCAAGCGCGAGCTCCAGCTGGCGCGGCAGGTGACCCACAAGAACGTCATCCGCATCCACGATCTGGGAGAGGTCAGCGGGACCAAGTACATCTCGATGCCATTCGTCGAGGGAGCGGACCTCGCGTCGATCCTGCGCGAGCGGGGAACGCTGCCGCCGGACGAGGCCATCCACTTCGCGAAACAGATCGCGGCGGGGCTCAGCGCCGCGCACGAGGTCGGCGTCGTCCATCGCGACCTCAAGCCGGCCAACATCCTGATCAGTGGCGATCTCGCGATCATCACCGACTTTGGCGTGGCGTACTCGCTAGCCGGCAGTCCTTCGGAAGCGGGGATCGTAGGCACGTGGCGCTACATGGCACCAGAACAGGCGCAAGGGCTGCCGGTTGACCATCGCGCGGACGTGTACGCGTTCGGCTTGATCTTTCACGAAATGCTGCGTGGCGCCCCGTTCAATGCGGACAACACCACGGAGATTCTGCCGGGGCGGCGCGAAGATGGCCTGCACGACTTCGAGCCGCGGCCGGACTGGCCGAATGGACTCAACCGCGTGCTGTCACGGTGCCTCGCAGTCAACCCGATGAAACGATACGGGTCGGCCGCGATGCTGGTCGACGACCTTGGCACGCTGGACGAACAGGGATCCATCGTCGCTCGTCCCACGTATCTGCACGTGCCTTCGTCGTGGCCGCTCATCGGCGGGCGCATGATCGCGAGAGGGACAGCGGCGGCGACGATCGCGCTGCTGGTTGCGGTCCCTGTCGTGGGCGGTGCCGCGTACCTGACCAGCGCACGGCTGACGCGCAATGCGCTGGTTCAGCCGGACCCGAAGTCAGTGCTCATCGCCGACTTCGACAATCAGACCGGCGATGCCGTGTTCAACCAGCTGGTCGAATCGGCGTTGACTGTCTCCCTGGAAGGGGCATCCTTCATCGATGCCTACCAGCGAAGCGAAGCGCAGAGGATCATCGAACAAATCTCGAACGGGTCACGGCTGGATGTTCCGAGCGCGCGCACGGTGGCGCAGCGAGAGGGCATCGACATCGTGGTGGGCGGCGCGATCAAGTCCGAAAGGTCGCAGTTCAGGATCGATGTCGAGGTCATCGACCCGGTTCCAGGCACGGTCCTGGCGACTCGCTCCGTGAGGGCAGGCGATCGCGATGGCGTGCTGGGAGCGATTGGACAAGTCGGCGCCGAAATCCGGGCGGCGCTCGGCGACACGAAGTCCCAGAGCGCGATTGCCAATAGCCGCGAGACGTTTACTGCCGCGTCCCTCGAGGCGGCGAGCGCCTACATGCAGGGACAGGAGCTGTTGAACGCGAGCCGCTACAAGGAGTCGATCCCGCTGTTCGAAAAGGCCGTTGCGCTCGATCCGCAATTCGGACGGGCGTATGCGAGCCTGGCTGTGTCCACCTTCTATATCGGGGATCGGGAGAAATCGAATGCGTTGTACAAGACGGCGTTCGGCCTGACCGAACGCATGTCCGAACGCGAACGCCTTCGGACGTTCGGGACCTACTATCTGACGGTCGGGCAGGCGTATACGGAAGCGATCGGGAACTACACCAAACTGGTCGAAGCGTATCCGGCCGATCGAGTCGGGTTCAACAATCTGGCCGTGGCCTACTCGTATACGCTCAATTATCCGAAGGCGCTCGAAGCGGGTCGTCGTGCGCTCGCCCTCTATCCGGCATCGCTCAAGTACCGGAGCAACGTCGCCTGGTACGCGCTGTACAGCAGCGATTTTGCCGCCGCCGCCGAGGAAGCGAAAAAAGTCATCGAGGCGGACGCCAACTACTTCCAGGCGTACACGCCGTTGGCGTTGTCGGCGATTGTCACCGGGTCAGAGCCCGCCCGTGCGATCTACGACCGCATGGCAACGACCGATTCGCGCGGGTCGTCTCGCGCGGCAATCGGCCTTGCGGATCTCGCGATGTACGACGGGCGCTACGCAGATGCGATTTCCACGCTTCCCATGGCGATCGCCGAGGACAGGGCGACCGGTAACGGCGCCGGGGCGGCGGCGAAGTACATCGCGCTGGCGGAAGCGTACCTCGCGCAGGGTGCGAGGGACCGTGCGATCGTTACGACACAACAGGCGCTCATGGCCAGCACGGGCGAAACCGTGCGGCTGGCGGCGGCACGGATCCTCGTCGGCGCACGTCGCGACGGTCAGGCTCTGGGGATCGCAAAGGAGTTGAGGCAGCAGACACGAGGGTACAGTCGCGCGTACGCCGACATCATCGAGGCCGACGTTGCACTTGCACGCGGCAAACCGGCTGACGCCATCGAATTGCTGCGCGCCGCGCAGAAAGCGTCCGATCTCTGGTTGGTGCACTTTCTGCTCGGCCGGGCTTATGTGGAGACCGGTGGATTTCCGGAAGCGATTGCCGAGTTCGATGCGTGCGTACGCCGCCGCGGTGAGGCGGCGGCGATCTTCATCGACGACATTCCATCGGTTCGCTACCTCGCGACCGTCCCCTACTGGCACGGCCGCGCGCAGGAAGGCCTCGGGCTGTCAGAGCAGGCCACGGCCAACTACAAGCAGTTCCTGTCCATTCGAGACGCAGCGAAAAACGACTCACTTGTGAAGGATGCGCGCGGGCGCATCGCGAAGCTGGGTCCGTAGTAGCTGCGAGTCGTAGAAAAAGGCCCGACAAACCCCGCGGCATGGCGTGAGGCGGTGCACGGGTGCGAGGAGTCGACAACGCGAATCGGATCGCAGCGAGGTTGCGAACGACGTGCAGTATCCCGCGTAGCACGACCACTTACCATACCAAGATCAATAGTTTTGGCTGGACGCGATATTGGCGACGGACAGCTTACTGCCCTATCTCGGAAGCGAATAGCTGTATGCTCGTCCCCTATAAAGGAGGAGGCCACATGCCACTCCGTAATAGGGCCCCTATGAGGCAGACGTGCCTCGTCGCCGTGGTCGTGCTGATCAGCACCTCCGCGCTCGCGCAACGCGGCGGTCGTCAGGAAGCTCCGCCGCCCGCCAGTTTCACAGCCACGTCCATCCCTGGCGTGGTCGCCGCCGGAACAAAAATCGAGCTCGTCGAGGCCGGACTCCAACGGACCGAAGGCCCTGTGGCGATGCAGGACGGAAGCATGCTGGTAAGCGGCCCCAACAGCATCCTCAAAGTCGACGCATCCGATAACGTCTCGACGTTCGTCGAGAATTCGAACCAGACCAACGGCATGGGTTGGGATCTACAGGGGCGCCTCATCTCGGTGCAGCGCGGACGAGGAAACGAGAAGGTCGGCGTGCTCTATCCCGCCGACAAGGTGACAACGCTTGCGGACAACTACCAGGGCAAACCGTTCGATGCCTTGAATGACATGGCACTCGACAAGCGCGGAGGCGTCTACTTCACGGACACTCAGGGCATCTACTACCTTCCTCCGGGCGGACACGTCACCAGGATCATCGACGAAGTTCCCCGACCGAATGGCGTCGTTCTGAGTCCCGACGAAAAAACCCTCTACGTCCACAACAAGGACGGCGTGTATATGCTGGCGTTCGACGTGGCGCCGGACGGGACGATCTCCAACCGCCGCAACTTCGCCAGATATAAGAGCGTCCGAATTCCGGGACACAAAGACCCGTCGTGGGATGAAGACAACGGCGCCGACGGCATGGCGGTCGACAGCGAGGGACGCGTGTATGCGGCGACCAACGCCGGGGTGGAAGTCTTCAGTCCGCGCGGCGAACTGCTTGGCGTGATGCCCGTCCAGTGGGGCGCCGAAAACGGCAATATCCGGAAACCGCAAAACCTCGCCTTCGGCGGGCCGGATCGGAAAACTCTCTACATCGTCGGCTCTGGTACGGTCTACAAGGTGCGGACCCTATCGGCGGGCCCACCGCGCCCCACCAAGTAGGGATCACGATTTGTGGAGATTGACACATGAGATCCGTACTCGTGGCGGTTGGACTGGCTGCCGTGTTCGCGTCGTCGGGACCGATCGTGGCCCATCACTCATTTACAGCGGAGTTCGACGCGAGCAAGCCCGTGAAACTGCGCGGCACTCTCACGAGAATGGATTGGGTGAATCCCCACGGATGGATCTACATTGACGTCAAGGGCGATGATGGGAAGGTTGTGAATTGGGCCATCGAAGCCGGCGCCCCGAACACGCTGCTGCGTCGAGGACTGCGAAAGACCGACTTCCCGCTCGGGGCCGAGCTCGTGATTGAGGGATACCGGTCCAAGGATGGCACCGCGAAGGCCAATGGCCACAAAGTCACGTTCGCGGACGGCCGCGATTTCTTCCTTGGCTCGTCCCTCGACGCAAAATAGTCAGGGCTGGCGCGCGTATCTATAGGGGCCGGAGATGTGGATTACGATGAGGGCCGTGGCCGGGCCCGTGTCGCCGATCTCGAACTGATAGGCGAGTCCGTCGCCTTCGAATACGGTCTGAGTGAGCGGCACCAACCGGCGCGGCGCGCCCTCCTCGAGGCCGGCGGCGGCGAGGCCTCCTTCGATCGCAGGGCCGACGATCTTGGCGATCAATTGATCGCCGGAGAGCGACACGTCGTACGTCCGCTCGGCCCTTCCGTAAATACCTTTGTACAGGCCGACGTACCGCGCGAGCACGTCCCGCGGAATCTTCACCGCCGGGCTCGCGGCATCCGAAAGGTTGGCCCAGTGATCGCTGCTGCGCTCGCAAACGGCCTCGAGCATTTCAGTATCAGCGGTCAGGCTCATCGTCGCCGTAAAACCCCATGGCTTCAGGTACGCGCTCGGATCGTCGTACGTCACCTCCAACTGCAAGCTTCCGAAAGTGGTGCGCCGGTATCGTTCGATGACTCGTAACTTGTCCGAATGTGACACCCCGTACCGGCTGGTCCACGTCTTCTCGTTGTATCCGTTGCTCTCCACGACGAGCGTATCGCCCTCCCACCGGCCGACCGAGTATCCCATCCAGCTCGGAGCGGGGTCGGCTTCCAACTGGCGGCCGTC
>DASRJE010000184.1:0-2226 GCA_035649635.1 Vicinamibacterales bacterium
ATTCCTTCACGTTGCCGGCGAGATCGAAGGCGCCAAACCGGTTGGCGCCACCGCTGGCGCCCACCTTCATCGGGCCGCCGCCGCGAAAGTTGCTTCGCGGCGCAACCACTCCGCTCATGCGTTGGTCGGCGACGCGGCTCCAGTGGAAAATCGACGGCAGGCTCTTGCCAACGAAGGCCAGGTAGGCCGACGCTTCGTACCAGCTCACGCCAGCCACCGGCAGGTCGTCCTGCCCTTCGAGGAAACTTCCTGACTCCCAGGTCGAAGGACCCGGCCGGCCAGTTGAATCGACGAAGCGTGCCATCGCCTGCGAGAAACCGAGTGTCTGGGCGCCGTCAACGAACGGCGGCCAGTAGCGTGGATCGCGATAGCCGCCAGCGTCCACGAACCGCTTGAACTCGAGGTTGGTCACTTCGTAGCGATCGATCCAGAAGTCATTCAGTTGCTGCGGCGGCAGGTGATCGAGGCCGGGCATCAGCGCGACGCGAGGCTGCTCTCCAGAGGTAACGTGGACCATGCCGGGCGGCGTCTGATCGGGGGTGTGCAAAGTCGTCAGCAACGTCGTCGGACCGGCGGGACCAAACGTCGTCGTGTCGTTCGCCGTCACGTATCCAGTCTTCTCGAATTGCCACTCGAGGTAACCGTTCGGGACGACGGCATCGATCACCGGCGACACGCCGAGCTGCGTCCACGGCTTACCGGAGCCCATCGGACGGTACGACACCGTGGCGCCTTCCGGCGTCACCCGAACGGTGACAGTTCGAGACACGATCGGATTGATTCGCGCCCAGACAGGATCGTCGGGAATGATTCGCCGGGCTTCATTGGCGACGAGGAACGCACCCACATAGTCTTCGCGCTCCGCGAGCTGCTCGATCCGCGGCAGCGCCTCTTCGCGCGCCCAGCGCGCGAGCCGGTTCTGTCGAATCAGCCACGTCCCTGCCAGCGCAACCGCCACAATCGCGAGCGAGGCCACGACGGCCCACCGGCGGCGCGCCGATTTCAATTGAGTGGTCACGCCGATGGCCTGAGCCGATTGCGCAGCCAGCCACTGTGCCAGGGTCGTCTTGATGTCTCCCGCGGTGATCGTTCGCTTCTTCGAGTCCTGTTCGAGGGCGCGATCGACGAGACCGGCGAGGAACTCCGGGACTTCCGGGCGAAGATCTCGAACCGGTGTCGGACGATGCGAGGTGATCGCCAGAGCCAGCGCGGTCGAGGTCGCGCCCTGGAACGGGAGCTGGCCGGTGAGCATCTCGTAGAGCGTGACGCCCAGCGCCCACACGTCGGACCGTGCATCGACGATCTGACCGGTGGTCTGCTCGGGCGACATGTAGGCGATTGTGCCGACTGCCAGTCCCGGCTGCGTCATCCGAGTCATCGTCTGATTGGACTCGGCAACGCTCATCGCCAGTCCGAAGTCGAGAATTTTCACCTGCCCACCGCTCGTGAGCATGATGTTCCCCGGTTTGACATCGCGATGAACGATATCGGCCCGGTGTGCGGCCTCCAGACCGGACGCGACCTGCTCCGCGATGCGAACCGCCTCGATGATCGTCAGCGGCGCTCGCTCGATGCGCGTCCGTAGCGTCTCCCCTTCGTAGTACGGCATGGCGATATACAACTGTCCGTTCCATTCGCCGATGTCGTAGACGCTTGCGAAGTTGGGATGATCCACCGCGCTCATGGCTTGCGCTTCACGCGTCAGGCGGGCACGGGCTTGCGGATCCTGCGCGATGGCCAGAGGCAGGAACTTCAGGGCCACCTTCCGATTCAGGCGTTCATCGAGCGCCAGATAGACGACGCCCATTCCGCCTGTCCCGATCGTTCCGATGACCTGGTAGTGCGAGACGCTGGTACCGACCATCGCGGGGGCGAGTCTAGTCCGCTGCGGCGAACGAGGCAACCGCCGCGGTCACTGGAGTCGCGGGATCACTGAACCTGATGAATTCGCAGCTCGCTGCTGGAGTCGGGGGCAGGCGACGACGTCGCGAGCTCTGGAAGGTGCTGGCGCCACCATTGCTCGGCGCGCTCGTACGTCCACGGGGCCGTGAGCGTCATCTCGCCAAGCTGATTCCACAGATCGAGCGCCGACGACGGCCGCTTCTCCGGAGTCTTCTCGAGACAGGCCAGG
The DNA here is from genome assembly GCA_035649635.1 of Vicinamibacterales bacterium. GTDB lineage: Bacteria > Acidobacteriota > Vicinamibacteria > Vicinamibacterales > UBA2999 > Gp6-AA40. The sequence goes on from DASRJE010000184.1 coordinate 2,132, forward strand.
ACAATCTGCTCGAGACGAGCGGGGATCGGAGACGGCGAAATCGCCGAGGGCGGCTTCGGAGCGCTCCGCGTGTGATGAATCATGACGGCCATCGG
>DASRJE010000185.1:0-43916 GCA_035649635.1 Vicinamibacterales bacterium
GACAGCGGACCGATGACGCATGATTTAGGCCTCCTCCGGGGTTAATGGGGACACGTGGTCGCCAGGGGCTCCGTCGTCATAGGGGCCCCTTGGCTGGTTGCGTAGACTATCGCCAAACGCATTAATTGCAGACAAGAAAAACGGCGACCCGAAGCTATTCACCCAAAGAGGTAACGGGGTGCACGACAGGCGCAATGGGCGAAAACAGACGTAATATCGGCCCATGCGTGCCGCGCTTCTCGTGCCAGTGCTGCTGGGCCTTGCGAGCCTCGGACACGCTGCGCTCACGGTCTCTCCGCCACCGCGGGCTCAGGACGGTGGGGCCACCAGGACGGCCCCGGCCGTCACCTTCAGCAAGGACGTGGCCCCGATCTTTTTTGAAAAGTGCGTAACCTGCCATCGTCCGTCGGGCTCGGCCCCCTTTAGCTTGCTGACATTCGACGAGGCCAGGGGTCGCGCGTTTCAAATTGCGGCCGCAGTCGAGCGACGGGCAATGCCGCCATGGCCGCCTGAGCCCGGTCATGGCGAATTCGTGGGCAACCGCCGGCTCACTGACATCCAGATCGCGACCATCAGGCAATGGGTCGAGGGAGGCGCCGCAGAAGGCGACCCCGCCCTCCTGCCTCCGCGTCCGAGTTGGAGTGGAAGGTGGCAGCTGGGTGAACCAGATCTGATTCTGCAGACCGGGCAGTACACGCTTCGGGCAACGGGCGACGACATGTACCGAAACTTCGTCCTGCCCATCCCGGGACGCGAGACTCGCTACGTGAAGGCGTGGGAGTTTCTTCCGGGCAACACGCGAGTGGTCCACCACGCGACGATGCAATTCGATACGGCGGGATCCTCGCGCGAGCTCGATGCACTCGATCCGGAGCCGGGCTACGAGGGGCTGATCCCGCACTCAGTGGCAAGTCCCGATGGATTCTTCCTGGACTGGGGACCGGGGCATTCGCCGTATGTGGCACCTGAGGGAATGGCGTGGGCACTTCGGCCCGGCACCGATCTCGTGATGATGCTGCATCTGCGTCCAAGCGGGCGGACTGAAACGCTTCAGGGCACGCTCGGCTTGTACTTGAGTAAGGAGCCACCCACACGCACGCCGACACTGGTGCGATTGACGCGCCAGAATCTCGACATTCCCCCAGGACAGGCGCGCTACCCAGTGATTGACTCGGTCACTCTGCCCGTCGAAGTCGACGTGTACACAGTGCAACCGCACGCGCACTACCTGGCCAAAGAGGTGAAGGGCTTCGCCAACCTTCCCGACGGAACACAGCGCGCGTTGATTTACATCCGCGATTGGAACTTCGACTGGCAGGGTGTGTATCGCTACACGCAGCCCGTGCGTCTTCCGGCCGGGACGACGATCAGGATGGAGTACGTCTACGACAATTCCGAGGGCAACCGGCGCAACCCGCACTCACCACCACGGCGCGTCACCTACGGACAGCGGACGACGGACGAGATGGCGGAGCTGTGGCTCCAGGCGGTGACTCGCACGGCGGCCGACCGTCAGACGTTGATCTCGTACATGCAGGCGCACGTGTTTCGTGAAGAGATCGTCGGACACGAGAAGATGCTCGAGGCCGACCCTCATAACACGGCGCTGCACAACGGAGTCGCGCTGCTCCATGCCACGGTTGGAAATCTGGATCGTGCCGCCACGCACTTTGCCGACGCGCTGCGGGACAATCCCGATTCGCCGTCAGCCCACTACAACCTGGGCCTGGCGCTGCTTCTTCAGGGAAAACACGACGAGGCGGAAGGCTATTTCGTCAAGGCGCTGTCGCTCGATCCTAATTACGGGCAAGGCCACGATGGACTCGGCCAGGTGCGTCAACGTCAGGGAAGGACGAGTGAAGCGCTCACGCATTTCCGCGAGGCCGTGCGCCTGACGCCCGGCAACCAGGATGCGCAACGTCACCTCGCCGACCTCGAACGCGCGCTTGCGGGAAAGTAGACGGGCTACGGGCTACGGGGTAACGGCTACGGGCTAAGGGAGACGTCGCCCGTGGCCGGCGGCCCGTAACCCGCGGCTTCTTACTGACGGTTCTGCCGCCGCTGCTGGAGCTCCTGGCGCCGCTCCTCCATCCGCGCTTTTCGCTCTGCGCGCAACTTCGTCGCCTGCGCCTGCTGTTCGGGTGTCAGCACCGCCCAGATATCCGCGTTGAGTCGAGCCTGCTGGATCGCCAGGTCCACTTGCGCCGCTGTCATGTCCTGCGTCGCCGAGGTGATCAGCGTTTCATTCACGGGGAGCGTTTCAATCGCCTGACGCTGCTTTTCGGCCGCGGCGTTCAGACGCTGCGCGAATTGCTGCGTCTGTTCGCGATTCCGCTCCCGTATCTCGCGAACCTGCTCTTTCTGTGCGTCGGAGAGATTCAGCTCGTTGAGCGCGAGTCCGGGACCAAACGCCCCACGCCCTCCTCGACCTCCGAACGGTCCGCCGCCGCGCGGCCCTTGCGCATACGCCACGCTCGTCACCAGCAGCGCCACGACTGCGACTCCCGTTGCTAACGAACGAAATCGAAACATCACTGCCTCCAATTGGACTCCAGGCTCTGGGCTTTCGGCGCGCGCGCCGCGCGCCCTCGGCTCTAGAGATTCTAGGGTCTCCGCATCGCTACTGATTGAGTAGACGGCAGTCCCCATGGCGCGCGGATGGTGGAAACGTGACTCTTTTGTGACGGCCGGAACCGAACCGGAATCCTGGGTGCATCGAAGGAGAGGCGGGTCTCCCCTGACCTGCGCTCCGTCGAAGGCAGACCCGCCTGAATCCGAAATTGTCACAGACCTGCCACGGATTCTGCCCGCGAATCTGCGTCCAACAAAGAAAGGGGCAGGACCATGAAGCGATCGTTCTGGGTGGCAGCAGGCGTGATCGCGATCGCCGTGATCGCGGCAATTTACTACTACAGGCGAGATGTCCAGGCTGAGGCGCCGGCATTCACCACTGCCGAGATCACGCGTGGCAATGTCATATCTACCGTCGAAGCGACCGGCACGCTCGAGGCGGTCACGACCGTTCAGGTCGGCAGCCAGGTATCGGGCACCATCAGCGCACTTCACGCCGACTTCAACTCCGAGGTACGCAAGGGCCAGATCATCGCCGAGCTCGATGCCTCTCTACTTGAGACGCAGGTGGAGCAGGCGAAGGCGACGGTCATTCGCCTCCAGGCTGATGCCGATCGAGCCCGATTGCAAGCCGCGGATGCGGCGCTCAAGCTGAAACGAGCGCGAGAGCTCTTCGAGAGGCAGCTCATCCCGGCGACCGACCTCGAAACAGCGGAGAGCACGGCCCGCGGGGCAGATGCCGCGGTCAAGGGTGCCGAAGCGCAGGTCGTCCAGGCGCAGGCATCGCTCAACCAGGCGCAAGTCAATCTGAGTCACACGATCATCAGGGCGCCCATTGATGGCGTCGTGATCGCTCGAAACGTCGATGTCGGCCAGACCGTCGCCTCCAGCCTGCAGGCGCCGACGCTCTACATCCTCGCGCGCGATCTCACCGAGATGCGCGTGAACGCCAGCATCGATGAATCGGACATTGGCGATATCCATCCGAAACAAAAGGTCAGATTTCGCGTCGATGCGTATCCGAACGAAACGTTCACCGGTAGAGTTGCGCAGGTACGCCTTCAACCGGTTGTGCAACAGAACGTCGTGAGCTACGTCACGGTCATCGACGTTCCCAATCCCGGTCTGAAACTGAAGCCGGGTATGACGGCCGCGGTCACGATCGAAACCGCGCGCGCCGAAGATGTGCTGAAGGTTCCCAATGCCGCGTTGCGATTCACGCCGGCGGATGCGGGCGGTACGAGGCCGGCACGTGCGGGCAACAGTCGACCACCCGCCAGCAGCGACGATGACAAGGGCGCCATCTGGGTACTCGCCCAGGATCGGCCGACGCGTGTGCCAGTCCGAACTGGCATCAGCGATGGCAGGGACACTGCCGTCCTCGAAGGTGAGCTGACACAAGGCGCCGCGGTCATTACCGGGACGGCGTCGACCGCGGCGCCAGCCGCTGCGACGTCGCCATCCACATCGCCGCTGCTGCCCTTCGGCAACCGCGGTAGTGGCGGGCGTCGCGGAGGTTCGCGATGAGCGCGACCCCTGTCATCGCCGTACGGGACCTCACGAAGACGTACGCCGTGGGTGAGATCGAAGTCCGCGCGCTGCGCGACATCTCACTCGAGATTCCACGCGCGCAGTTCGTGGCGTTGACCGGGCCATCGGGCTCCGGCAAGTCGACGTTCATGCACCTGGCGGGTTGTCTGGATCGACCGACGAGCGGTTCGTACCTGCTCAACGGCCGGGACGTCTCACACCTGTCCAAGCGTGATTTGTCTCTCGTGAGAAACCGCGAGATTGGCTTCGTCTTCCAGGGCTTCAACCTCTTGCCACGCACGAGCGCGATCGAGAACGTCGAGCTTCCGATGTTGTACGGCACGCCCGTGCCGGCGAAAGAACGACGACGACGCGCGGCGGCGGCACTCGAGGAAGTCGGATTGGGCAGCCGGCTCGATCACCATTCGAATCAACTCTCGGGCGGACAGCAGCAGCGTGTGGCGATCGCCCGGGCGCTCGTCAACAAGCCCTCGCTGCTGCTCGCGGACGAGCCGACGGGAAACCTCGATTCGCGCACGAGCATCGAGGTCATGGGCATTTTCCAGCGACTGAACGCCGAGCAGGGCATCACGATCGTGCTCGTCACGCACGAGCCGGATATCGCGGAGTACGCCACCCGCATCATCGGTTTCCGTGACGGCCGCGTGCGACTCGATCGGCCGGTTCAACAGCGTCGCGAGGCGACGGAGGAACTGAGGAAGTACGACGCGACCGGAGACGCACTCTCGGCATAGGCGCACACCATGTCACCCATCATCACTTTGTCCATTGCTGTGAACGCGCTCCGCCGCAACGCTATGCGCACGGCGCTCACTGCGCTCGGGATGATCATCGGTGTGGCCGCCGTGATCGTGATGGTCGCCATCGGCCACGGCGCCCAGTCTTCGATCGAGGATCGCATTCGAAGCGCCGGCACGAACGTCGTGACGATCTCCTCCGGCTCGAATGCGTTTGGTCCAGTGCGTCAGGGATTTGGCAACACCACCACGCTCACGCCGGACGACGCCCGGGCAATCGCGCGCGAGGTCCAGGGCATCGACTACATCTCACCCGGCGTGAACACACGGCAGCAGGTCGTCTCCGAGAGCGCCAACTGGAACACGCAGATTCAAGGGGCGGGCGCGGATCTGCCGTCGATTCGCGCGTGGTCGATGGAGACAGGCGCCTTCTTCACCACGCAGGATGTCGAGCGCGCCGAGAAGGTCGCGGTGCTTGGAGGCGTCGCGCGGGATGAGCTTTTCGGCGCCGGCGCGGACCCAACCGGCGCCACGATCCGCATCGGCAGTCAGCCATTTCGAGTCGTCGGGGTTCTCGCGCGTAAGGGTCAGGCCGCGATGGGTCCCGATCAGGACGATACCGTGGTCGTACCCTACACGACCGTGCAGAAGAAACTACTCGGCATCACGCATCTGCAGAACATCACGCTCTCCACTTCCAACGGAGTGCCGTTCCAAACCGTGTCGGATCACATCACGACGCTGCTGCGTGCGCGCCACAAGCTTCCAGCGGACGCGCCCGACGACTTCTCGGTGCGCAGTCTCGAGGAAATGGCCAGCGTGCTCACGTCGACGACAACGACGATGACGTGGCTGCTCGCCAGCATCGCGGCTGTGTCGCTGTTCGTAGGCGGGATCGGGATCATGAACATCATGCTCGTGTCGGTGACCGAGCGTACGCGTGAGATCGGGCTGCGTCTATCGGTGGGTGCACGCGACGTCGACGTGCTGCTGCAGTTCCTGGTCGAAGCCGTCGTCCTGAGCCTTGCCGGTGGCGCGATCGGTGTCGCGGCCGGCTACGCCGCGTCGAGGGCCGTCAGCAGCATCATGGGCTGGACCGCTGTTGTGACCGGTGACGCCGTGTTGATGTCGTTCGGCTTTGCCGCAGCCGTCGGCGTGTTCTTTGGCTTCTATCCGGCGCGGAAGGCGGCAGCGCTCGATCCGATCGCTGCGCTGCGGTACGAGTAGGGAAGGAAAAACTCCCAACCTCCAACTCCCAATTCGGCGTTGGGAGTTGGGTTTGGGAGTTGGAAGTTTTGCGCGATCAGAATTTCACGCCGAAGTTGAACCTGAACGCCCGCGGGCTCGTGTAGGCGAAGCGGTTCACGGGCGTGCCGAACGTCGGGTTCAGGTTCCAATTGACACCCTGCACCGGGGCCGTTGTAAACGGGTTAAACGCCTGCAACGTGCCGGAGTTGGCAGCCGTCAACACCCCGTTGTTAATCGTGCGGATGTCGCTGCCACCGCCGTTGTTGAACACCGTGCCGCCACAGCCGCAGAGTTGGAACTGGTTGAAGACGTTGATCACTTCGCCGTGGAAGAACACGCTGGCCCCGCCGCCCAGCCTGTAGTCGTAGTTGATGGCCAGGTCGGTGCGGTACTGCGCCTCGGTGCGGTACTGATCTCTCGGGAAGAAGTAGTACTCGACACGAGTGACCGGCGTCTCGTATCCCGGATTGGTGACGTACGGGCTGGAATTGATCTGCCCGATACCGGTTCCCGGTGAGGTCGCCGCTGCACCGCCGAACGTGTACGGTGTACCCGAAGCAGCACCGAAGACAACGCCGAGATCGAGTGCACCCGCCGATGCCGCCATCGGGACGTGGTACGTTCCCCAGAACCGCGCGCGATGCCGCTGATCCACCCCGAGGTTGCCCTCGGCCTGGTTCCATTCCGCTTCGCGGTACTCGGGATACTCGAACAGCCGCGCGGTCAATGGTCCGCTCGTCGGGTTTTCGCCGTCGAAGTTCCCCCACGTTCGTGAAAGCGTGTAATTCCCTCCCGCGTCGACGCGGCCGCCAAAACGATAGGTGACCTGGAACGACGCACCCTGATAGCGGCGCTCGAGACCGTCATTCGAGTTCTCGACCAGGCTGAGGTCGTACACCTTTCCAACGTTGTCCGTCACCTTGCCGGTCGACATGTCGGTTCTCAGGATGTAGAAGTCGTTGTAATCTCGGAACACGTAGTCCACACGGGCGCTCCCACGCTGACCGAGCACGCGACTGACACCCGCGGCGTACTCGAGCGAATTCGGCGAATCGAGTGAACCGCCTATCTTGGTGCTGACACCCGCCACGGTCGGGGGTTCGGCGAATGGACGATTCGCTCCACCGTTGGCGTTGAACCAATCGAATACCTGCCGAATGGCGACATCCGGTGTGACGAGCGGTCCGTTGGGATTCGCATTGATCGATGGTCCCTGATAGAACCAGGAGTAAGACGAGCTGTTACCAGCCGGGGACGTCTCGGCGATGGCGTTGTTGATTCCGCTCACGTAACGACTGGTGCTCGCGCTGATCGCCCACTTTCCTTCTTGCGTCGGATCCCAGACGATGCCGAGGCGATGACTCAGCTTGCTCGCGTTCGACACCAGGTTGCCCGCCGCGTCGTCACCCTGATTCTTGTCCCAGCGCAAACCGAGGTTGAGCGAAATTCCCTCGTTCAGCCGCCAAGAGTCGTTGACGAATAACGCGTGTGTGCGGATGTCCGAACCCGTGCTCGCGAGCGTGATCGGGTCGTACTGGATGAACGTGGAGTTGTTGTTCAGGAACACGGGGTAAATCGTTGTGCCTTGGATGACTGTCGACGTGCCGCGGATTCGATAATCGCTCCCGGACTGGTGGTTTTCCGCCTCGCGCATATCGTTGTAGCGGTCGTAGCCAAACACCAGTGTGTGCGAACCGCGGCGATCGGTGGAGAGGAAATACGTCGCCTTGCCGAGGATCTCGGTATTGTCGCGTTTCTCGATGTTGCAGGTACAGAAGGTCGGCGCCCAGTATCTGAACGCGTTTCCGCGCGACAGATCGATCAGCAGAGTGTCGTTGATAAGATCCCTTCCTGCCGCTCCCGACGTGACTATGGAGAGGTGACGCTGCGAGTACTGGCCCTCCAGGAACAGCTTCGTCCCCATGACACCGTTGTAGTTCAACGACAGCAGGTCCTGCGGCTGCTCCTGGTTGTACAGGCTTTTGATATCCATCACGTTCTGGAAGCCCGTGTTGGTGATCATCTGCTGAATCTTGGTGTACGACCCCTTGAACACCTGTCCGGGGCGCACGGTGTACGTCAGTTTTCCCTCGTACCGTTTCTCGTCGTTTGGACGTTCATAGGAGATGTTGGTGACATTGGTCGCGAAGGACTGCTCCTGTTTCTGGAAACGGCCGGCGTTGAAGAACCAGAGGGCATCCTTCACAACCGGACCGCCGATCGTGTACTCATGCGTCGGCACGACCTTATCGAGCTTGGTGTCGGCGGCGTAGGGCGTCAGGGCACGCCAGTCGTCGTTGTTCATCCCAAGCCGGTACGAACCGCTGAATTGATTGCCTCCCGACTTGGTGATCGCATTCACCAGGCCGCCGCCGAACCGCCCGTACTCCGCCGAGATCCCGGACGTCGAGACCGTCGTCTCCTGGATGGCGTCCTCGATGAAGAGGCTGACCGGCTGCCCGCGAAGGTTTTCTGTGATCGCCACGCCGTTTAACATGAACACGCTGTCGTAGGCCATTGCCCCGGCGATGGTGAACGATCCGTCACTAGTACCGGCAGTGCCCGAGCCAGGACCGGTCCCCTTGACGTTCGGCGCCATGGCGACCGCAGCGAGCAGCGTGCGGCTGCTTGGGAGCGTTGCCATCAACGATTGCTTCACGTTGCTGCCGGACTGCACGGTCTGCAGGAAACTTCTGGCCTCGCCACGGACGGTAATCTGCTCGGTAACCGCACCAACGCCCATCGTGGCGTCGAGGGGGACAGTTTCCGTACTGGCGACGTCAATTTGGTGTGTCACCGTAGTGAACCCTGATAACTCGAAGGTGACCGTATACGCCCCTGGAGGCAACAGGGGGACGACGTAGTCGCCAAAGGCCGACGTGACAATCTCGCGTGGCCCCTGAAGATTGGGAGACGTTGCCGTCACCGTTACGCCAGGCAAGACCCCGCCCGACGAATCCGTGACTCGCCCCGAGATCGTCCCGGTCGGGACTTGGGCGTTCGCCAGTACGGCGGAGAAGATCAAGCAGACAACAGCCAGGAACACCTTCACACGCATTCGTTCACCCCTCCGACGCGGCCACCAGAACCCCTTCCCGGCGTTTCGTCCTGGGCTACGCCGCGTACAAACATCGGATACCGTATCGGCCGGGGCCGCGTTTGCCGCCAGCCAGCTCATCGTGGCGTAGTGTCCAGAGTCCCATAATCCGTGACGAAGAACCAGCTAGAAAACTCCAAAAACGACAACTTTTGTAGGGAAAAGTGGCTGTTTTTCAGCTCGTACCAGCGTTCGTCCCCGCTGAATCGAACGTCGGAGCAGATTTGCCGCGGTTTTTCAGGGGTTATCGATCGCTGGATCGAGTCTGTTCGTGTCCCACAAGGGAACGCCACAGCCGCACGACCACGGGCGCCCGGTCGTTGCGCGACGTCGCCAGCTGCCGCCGCTTTCGCTGGTCGATGTCGGTTGAGTACACACAGATACCTTCGGGCGCAGGCTGCACCCGCAACTCGAACCAGCGTTTGGTGCCGTCGGGGAAGGTGAACTCGTTCTCGAAGACCTGCGGGACCCGTTCCTCCATCGATCGCCGGAGCCGTCGGAACAGCGGGGTCTGGTCGATACCTGGGTACTCCTCGAAGATGGAATGCCCGATCAACTCCAGGGCCGGCCGTCGACTGTGACGGGCCGCCGCGGGATTCAGGTAGAGGTAGTGCCAGTCGTAGCCAATGATCTGAAACCCTTCTTCGAGACAGTCGAGCGCACGGCGAAGGGGATCCCGATCGAGCGACGGCGGAAAGACACCTACCAGCTCGGACATGGGCTGTGAGCGCCTTTGACTATACCCCGATGTAACCTTCTGGTGATGAAATCGCCTGGGGACTGCCAGTCAACAAGAATCGAGACTTCCCTCGTTGCTGAGCGGGCCCAGGGATCAGAGGCGGATACCGACGACACCACTTGCCCGCGATGCGGCGAATCTCAGGACCTCGCGAAAGTCAAAGGCTGCATCAAGTGCCTGACGTGCGGGTTCAAGTTCGACTGTAATGGCTGGTGAGTTCTACGCGCGCGAACGACGCGTTGCGCGTGCGAATCAGGAATCGTGACTCCACCAGCGCGCTGAGCACAGCGCTGCACAAGGCCGAATCGAAACTCCAGAGACGGGCGGCTTGCGCCTCTGTCAACTGAAGTCCAGGCATTTCCAGGAACTCGGCCTGCGCGCGTCGCAAGGCGATCGCAAAGGCCTCAGCAGGTTCACCGCCTCGAGCGACGACGGTGATAGCGGCTCGTTCTTTCATGATAGGTCCCTTCCTGAGGTAGCGTAGCGAGACCGCGTATCGTCGTGCTCACAGCGCCGTAACCTTGTCATGTCGGTGATCGTCCTGTAGGTTTCGACGTCCCACGCAACTTTACGGCCTGTCGCTCGACTGTCGGCTCACCTTCGTCAGAAGACGAGGGTGTTCGATTGACGCCTCCAGCGAACCGTCGCTGATTTGTCACATCTCGCCGGGGTTGACGAGTCAGGCCGCGCAGGATCCGTTTCGGAAGAGCGTGAGCGCGATGTCGACGTTGTCGCGCAGGGCACGGCTGACGGCGGGCCAGTTCTTTTCCGCGCGCACGAGGGTCTTCCAGGAATAGAGGTGCTTCGGCTTGTGAAAGTCGCTGTTGGCGACGTAGGGGTAATGCTTGAGGCTGGTCACAGAAAACAGATCGTCGCGGTTGGCCGCTTCCCAGACGTCCACCAGATCCGACAACTGCTCCCGGTGATCCCACAGATAACAGGTGCTGATCTCGATCCGTCGCGTCGTCCGATGGTGTGGATGGCACGCGATGCTCAGTCCGCCCTGACGACGGATTTCGCGCAGGATGTCGCCCGCTGACTGATCGGCGCTGATGTAGTTCTTGATGTCGAGCGCGATGATGTGCGAGTTCTTGCGCCCGCGCAGCCGGTTCTGCGTGATCTCGGCGCCCGGCACCACGAGCATGCCGTACTGCTTGAGCGCGCGCTGCGCTTCGCTGCGAACGTTGTCGATGTAGTGCTCGAAATCCTGCTCGCGTACACCGAACGCGCGGCGTCCGAGCGTCGCCAGGCGGCCGGCGCGCGCCAGCAGATCCTTCTTCATCAGGATGTGATCGGTGATCGCGATGACGTCGAATTTGCCGGTCGAGCCGTAGAGATCGATCACCTCGGACACCGAGAGCTTGCCGTCGCTCCACTGGGTGTGAACGTGGAAATCACACAGGAGAAATGGTTCGTAACCTGGCATCATTCAACTCCCAACTCCCAACTTCCAACTACCAACTCTCGATCCAAGCGCCCAATGCCGAGTCCGGCTTATTTGGGAGTTGGGCAAGCGACAGCCGTTGGAGGTTGGGAATTGACAAACATCACGTTCGAACATCCACATGTGTGGTGTCCTTCGGCCGTCCACGCAGCAGTTCCGACGTGAAGTTGCGGACGTAGAGCCGGAAGACAGCGCCCTTCCCCATCGCGATATATCGACGCGCCGACGTGTAGAGAAAGCAGTCGTGAAACAACGACACGCGCCCGATGGCGAACAGCCGACGCCCGACGTTGGTGTCCTCGCCGTGAAATTCGATCGACGTGTCGAATCCGCCGATGCACTCCAACGCGCATCGCCTCACCGCGAAGTTTCCGCCGTAGAAGACGGTTCCGATCCGCAGCACGTACTTCACCAGGAACTGCGTCGCGGGAGCCAGGGTGCAGTCGTACGCGCGAATCAGTAACCGTCCCCACCAGTCCCAGTCGTAAAACCGGTACGGGCCTGACAGCGCGATGAGCAGTGGATCGTTGATGAACCGGCGTTCGACACGCTCGAGCCACATCAGCGGAGCGCGGCAGTCGGCATCGAGATAGACGAGGATGTCGCCCGTGGCGGTGAGGCGGCCCGTCTCGCGCGCGACCACGAGGCCTTTGCGCGGCTCGTCCACCACGCGCACGTCCGGAATCGCGCACGCCACGGCACGCGTCGTATCGGTACTCGCGTTGTTGATGACAAGGATTTCGTCGGGAATGCGGGACTGAGCGAGAAGGGAGTGCAGGCAGGCGGGCAGATGCTGCGCTTCGTTATGGGCGCAGACAATGACGCTCATGGTTAGCGCCATCGCTGCGCCTGCCGTACTAGCCTATTGCCACCGCACCCGCGTGTGCGGCGGCCCTCCCGCTGCCGTGGTATACCCACGTGCATACGACCTAAGAGTACGGACGTAACGTCACACGGGGATCACGATCGCGGAACGACTGTGTTAAAAACACCACCCCGGCCAGCTGGTGTGACCGCCCGGTTCGCGGGAAATTCACGGGACTTCACATGCGACAGACGAGCGACACCGTAGCCATCATCCTTGGGGGCGGTCAGGGTTCTCGACTGTTCCCCTTAACCGTCCAAAGGTCCAAGCCCGCGGTTCCGATCGGCGGGAAATACCGCCTCATCGACATACCGATCAGCGGGTGCCTGCACGCCGATATCCGTCGCATCTTCGTGCTCACACAGTTCAATTCGGCGTCCCTCAACCGGCACATCTCGAACACCTACCGGCTGGACCGTTTTTCCGGGGGCTTCGTTGAAATCCTGGCGGCAGAGCAAACGCCCGACAACCCGAATTGGTACCAGGGTACCGCCGACGCGGTTCGTCAGGCCGCCCGCCACTTCGGCCAGCACCCGGCCGATTACGACCTGATCCTTGCAGGCGACCACCTGTATCGGATGGATTACGCCGACCTGGTTAACGCGCACAAGCGACTCGGCGCCGAGATCACAATCGCGGCGCAACCCGTGGACCTCGAGACAGCCACGCAGATGGGCATCTTCCTCTTCGATTCGGAAGGCAACATCGTCGCCTTCGAGGAAAAGCCGAAACCCGCCCGCCTGGAACAGATCAGACGAAGTATTCCCGAGGGATCGACGTTCGCCGAGCACAGCGACGAGCAACCCTTCATGGCCTCGATGGGCGTGTATGTCTTCACCCGGCGCGTGCTGCTGGACATGCTCGAACACGAGCCGGGGCATGACTTCGGCCGCTCGCTGATCCCCAACGCGCTGGGGCGATACAAGGTGAAGTCGTATCAGTTCCGCGGCTACTGGGCAGATGTGGGAACGATCGAATCGTTCTACCAGGCCAACATCATGCTCGGCCGCCTCGACTCACCGTTTCACTTCTGGGATCGGGACCGCCCGATCTACACCCACCTGCGACACCTGCCCGGATCGCTGATCCCCGAATCGCACATTCGGGACTCGCTCGTGTCGGAGGGCTGCTATCTGGCTGGTTGCGATATCGCCGAGTCCGTCGTCGGCGTTCGCATGTGCTCACGAGAAGGCTCGCGCATCGCGCGATCGGTACTGCTCGGCGCCGACTTCTACGAGTACGGTCTTCCTGCCGATCGCACACCGGGTTTGGGACTCGGGCGCAACGTCGTACTCGACCGGGTGATCGTCGACAAGAACGCGCGCATCGGCGACAACGTGCGCCTGGTCAACGAGCAGAACGTCGAGTCCGCTGATGGTGATGGCTACTACATCCGCAGCGGCATCATCGTCGTCCCGAAGGGCGGAATTATTCGTCCGGGAACAGTGGTGTGACGCGACACCGTAGGGCGGGTCTTGTTCTTTACACCCGCCGTAATCAGAACGAACCCGATCCACCGAGGGACGCCCCGATTTTGGTGCGCAGCGACTTGAGCGTCTCGTCCGAGCCCTCGAACAAGTCGTCCGGGTACTTGGCCTCGCGAATCATCGCCTTGTAGATCGCGTCGCTCTGATAGAGGTTGAGCCCCAGGCCTGCCAGGTACTGCAGTTTGAGATTTCGATCCGTGTTGATGATGGCGTCGCTCAGCCAGTTTTTCATGTCCGATTGACGGCCGGCATAGGTGCCGAACAGATCCACGGCTGAATAGATGCCGATCTCGCGCAGTGATTGCGTGATAGCGGCGTTCGCCGGATCGTCGAGCCGCGCCTGCACCGCATCGACATTGATCTTCCCCGCTTCGAGTTGCCCGAAGAGCACCAGATCGTAGCCCTGTCCGTTCACGGTGTTGGCGAAGACTGCGCCATTGGGGAACGCTTCGAGGAACGTCGCAATCTCACTCTTCACCGCGGAGTCGGTACTCTCGTACAACTGCACGAACAACGTTACGACGCCGCCGGGATTCAGGTGGTTCCTGACCACCTGGAAGAACTCCCGCGTATAGAGAGTCGCCGCGCCCTTCACCCACGGGTCGAGCGGATCGGACGTAATCGCGTCGAACTTCTCGTTCGTCGTCAACAGGTAATGGCGCGCATCATCAAGGTGGACCTTGACCTTGGGATTGGCGACGACGTTGAAGTTGTGCTCCGCGAAATGGGTCGACACGACGCGCGGCACGAGCGGTTCGATCTCCGCGATCGTCTGGTCCTTGACCATCGGGTCGATCGACACCGCGCCCGCCGTCACGCCCGCGCCGCAGCCGATCACGAGGACTTTCGATGGCGCCCTGGGCACGAGCGTCGTGATGTGGCCAAGCATTCGCTGGAGTCGCATGTCCTGCGGCTCACTCGAGGCCTGAACCTTGCCGGCGTTGTGATAGTTCAAGACGCCAGTCGGCGTGCGGGAAACAGCGACCGACGCCGTGACGCCTTCACCAACGTAGACGATCTCGTTCTGGCCCACCCACGTCGCGGCGTAACGGCCATAGGCGACCAGAAGCCCGGGAAGCGGCGGCACCGTTCGCGCGAGCAGCCCCGCGGCAAGTGCAATTCCGATCACGACGACGGGCGTCGATGTCAGAAGGCTGCGCTTTTCACCGTTCGCCGGCATCAACATCAGCAAGCCGGACATCGCCGCAACCCCGATGAGCGCCTGCTGCGTGTGTTGGCTTCCCACCGTGCCGACCATTCCCAGGCTGGTGACGAGCGCCCCTACGATTGCTCCGACGGTGTTCGCCGCGTAGACACCACCGACGAGCCGAGCCGAGTCCTGGCCCGGCACAGCCACTCCCGCGAGCGCCAGTGGAAAACTCGCGCCCCATAGCATCGCGCCCGGCAGCATCACCCAGATGGCGCGCATCAGATCGAGCTGGAAGTTGAAAGAGGGCGCCGTCGAAATCGAGGGGTTGATGGGCCAATACGGCATCGATTCGGCGGTCGCATACGCCGCCCACGCCAGGCACACACACAGACCCAGTTGCACCCATCCGAGCGCGGTCTTGGGATTCGACACCCCGCGCGCGAGCGCCGCTCCAAGGCTGCTGCCGATACCGAGACCAACGAGGAAGACCGCCAGGATCAGCGAGAACGTGTACGCCGTCGCGCCGAAAAGCAACGACAGCACTCGCGTCCAGACGACTTCGGAGCCCAGCGCCGTGAGGCCAGACAGAGCGATCGCGATATACACGAGCCGTGCGCCCTCGGCTGATAGTGGCTGCGGCAGCGGAGCCGATGCGTCCGCCGTAATCACCGTGTGCGGAGTTCGCGCAGCGACCAGAACGGCAAGGCCGGCGACGACGAAGTTGAGCACTACGGCCACTGCGGTCGCAGTGGGCATGTCATAGACGCGCAGCAGGTAGAAGCCCGCGAGCAAGCTCCCAGTCACGGCGCCGGCGAGATTGCCGCCATAGAAATAGCCGAGCCATGCCACGCCGCGCGGCGTGGTTTCCACCCAGCGCGCGATCGCTGGCAGCGTCGCTCCCATCAGTAGCGTCGGTGGCAGCAGGCAGATGCTGGCGACCATGGCGCGAAGGATGAGGCTGACCTGACCGGTGCCCGCGATCTGCGTGTAAATCTGGCCGACAACTGGCACTGCGAACAGCACGATTACGCCAAAGACGCCGATCCCCGCCTCGAGCGCGGCGTAGACCTTGAGTGGATGCCACGACCGACTCAGGTACCGCGGCAGCAACAGGCTGCCCAGACACATGCCCCCCATGTAGATCCCCAGCAGCACACCGAGCGACACGGCCGAGGAGCCAATGGACAGTTGGAGAAGTTGGAACCAGACGACTTCGTAAATGAGGGCCGCGCAGCCTGACCCGACAAACAGCAACAAGAGCGCTGGGAGCCAGCGCTGGGCGACCTCGGGGCCGGCTGCGGGCCCCGCGGTTTCACCGAGATTCGTCATCGTCCGCGATCCTACTTCATCCGCCCGTATCAGTGGCTTAACCCAGATTTAACTCCGGCGTCACGCACCAGAAACCCTGATTTCCTAACGTGAACTGTGTAAAGCCCGACGATGTGTAAAGCCCAGATGGAAATGGAGCACCAGTGCAATACAGCTCGGAGTCAGCCAGCGTTTCCGATCCGCGCATGATCGCCCGGGGAGCGGCCCGCACCCACGTGCTCGTCGTCGACGATGAGCAGGACATCGCCGGTCTCATCAAACATGGTCTCGAGAAGGGTGGCGACATCGAGGTCGAGATCGTGGGAACCGGAGATGGGGCGCTCAAGGCCGTCAACGATCGCACGCCCGATCTCATCGTGCTCGACCTGAATCTGCCAGTCCTGAGTGGACTTGAGGTGTGCCGCATCCTGCGATCCCGTCCGAACACCGCGACCGTGCCCATCATCATGTTGACGGCGCGCACCAGCGAGAGTGATCGCGTCACAGGCCTGGACGTCGGCGCGGACGACTACATTACCAAGCCATTCAGCCTGCGTGAACTCGCCGCGCGCGTGCGCGCGGTCCTTCGTCGCGGACACTCCGAGGCGGGTAACGGCGCGCGGGCTGAAGCATTCGTGTACCGCGGTAAGCACCTCGTCGCTGACTTCGACGCAGTGGCCATCAGCGTCGACGGCGAGTCGATACGACTCACTCGCCGTGAATTCGAGTTGTTGCGCTATCTCGTGGAAAACCGCAACCGCGTGCTCTCACGCGACCGGCTGCTCGAACGCGTGTGGGGATACGACCGTTTCGTGGAAACCAGGTCGGTCGATGTACACGTGGGGCGGTTGCGCGGGAAGCTGCGCGAAGCCGGGCGGCAAATCGAAACGGTTGTGGGATTGGGCTATCGATTCGTAGAGTAACTCAGGATTCCTGCCATCCTGCGCTGGCCAGCGCCGCGGCCTCTCGCGCGAACGACATCCGGGCTCGCTCGACGCGGTGCCAATCTGTGTAGCGGATGCTCCAAACGACCTGGCTATCCTGTTCTTCCCGCACTTCCCACCCCATAGTGCCCGCATCGGTGATGGTGAAGCGCTTGGTCTGACCTGCTTTCTTGAACATTCGAAGGTACATAACTCTCTGATCTATACCTCGGTGAACGATTGTGTGGCTGTAAACGTTGTGTAAACTCGGTTAGTGCTTGGATTGATTGATCTTAAGGGCAAGCACAAGCAGGGTTTGGCGCTCGCGTCGAGCGCCTGTTACACGTCTAGCGAGGCTGCGCCTCCGACCGACGAGCATGTGGCGCCGCCTCCCTAGTGGCAGTGTTTGACTGCCCGCGCTCCGCGCGGGCGTAGACGTCTTGAATGGCGTGCCCAAACTTGACGTGTTCGCAAGGAATTCGACCATTCAAGACGTCTAGCGAAGCGCCGCGATCACCCGCAAAGCCCGTGGATGTACGGAGGCCTTGACAAGGTGACCTCCGACGTGAGGCTCACCATCGACGTGGTACACGAGAGCGGCGTCCGCAGAAATCGAAACATTGCTGGCCCGCGTCGTCGACACACCGGGCACTTGCGCCACCGTCCCTGAAAACAGCCGCGGAGCGTGCATCAGCACCCGCCATGCGGGTCTGTGATCGACCACGACGACGTCGAGTTTGCCGTCGTCGAGTTCGGCGCCCGGTGCGATGAGCGCGCCATTGCCGTATTGACGCGCGTTCGCGATCGCGATGAGCAGAGGCCTCACGAGCAAATCGTGTCCATCCGCCCTGACAGCGTATTCAAGTGGCACGAACGAAATGACCTCGCGTGCGGCGAGCTCGAGATAGCGGACGAAGCCGCGCCGCTCGAGACCTCCTTCGGCGAATCGACGGGCGACATGCGCGTCGAGTCCGAAACCTGCAATGTTGAAGAACAAATGACCATCGAGCTCCCCCGCGTCGATGAGCCGCGAGTGCCCTTCGAACATCGTCTGAATCGCCAACGCAGGATCGAGTGAGATGCCAAGCTCACGCGCGAGCCCGTTGCCCGAGCCAGTTGGCACGATCGCCAGCGAGGCGTCCGATTCGACGAGAGCCGACGCCACTTCGTTGACAGTGCCGTCTCCGCCCCACGCGACGAAGAGCGTGATCCCGCGCCGGCGCGCAGCCTGCGCAAGCTCGCGCGCGTGACCGGACCGCTCGGTGACGTAGACCTCGGCGTTGAATCGACGCTGCTCGATGAGAGCGGCCGCTTGCTCAGCGCGAAGACGAGCCAGATCACGGCGTCGGCCCGCCCCGGATATGGGGTTGATGATGACGACGACTTTTGGTCTCTGCAAGAATCTATTCGTTCTTGCCAAATTGTCGCAGCATCTTGGGCGTTACGAACCAGATGAGCGATCCCGGTCGATTCTCGGTCAGTCCCTGGAGGTCGATGCGGCACACGCCGCCCTTGCGAAACTCGAGCGGGCGCTTCGCACCGAGAAGGTGCGCGGCGAGTTCACCCAGACCCGGTTCGTGTCCGACCAGGGCAATCCGCCTCCGCTTCGCGATTCGCGCCAGTTGCTTCACCACTTCGTCCGGAGCGGGTCCGGGGGCAAGCGCTTCGAGCAGCTTCACGGACGGCTTGCCCGACATGCCAGCCGCAAGCAAATCGGCTGTCTGCTTGGCGCGAACAAGCGGGCTCGTGAAAATCTCGTCGATCTCGACGTCGAGCCATCGCAGACCGCGCAGGCCGTCCTTGAAACGGACGATCCCCTTCTCGGTCAGGGGACGTTTGTCATCGTCGGGCCAGGCGTCGCCACGTTCTGCCGCAATCGCGTGGCGCACGATGTAAAGCTCACAGGGTGGTGGAGAGGTTTTAGCCATCTACGCAGCTGAAGCCGGCCGGTCATCGGCGGACGTTACATAATCGCAGAGCTCAAGTAACTTCTTCTTGAACCCCATGTATCGAACATGTAACTGACGACATTCAGTCTCCAGCCGCCGCACGAGCCGGTCGAGTTCGGCCGAAACCCTGAGCGTCGGCGCCCGATCGGACCCCTGGAGCGCCCGGATTCGCATGATGAGCATCTCGAGATCGTGCATGTGACCGAGCAGATCCTGCACCGTTTTCAGCGTCCGGATGCGAGCTGATGCCCGGGAACGGCTCAAATCACGAGCAACCTCCAGAACGTACCGAAGCTTCTTGACGGCTATCCGTACCTGGTGTAACCGGTCGGGCAAATAGATTCCACCGGCGTTGTCGATCGCCGCCTGCAGGGCAAGCGCGCGACGGATTGATCGCTTGATCACCGCCCGCAGGCGCTTCGCGTCTGACAGGGCCGGCCCTTGCGCATCCACCTTGTGATGAGCCGCAGCCAATGCCTTCCGCTGAAGCTTCTCGAGATTGACGCGCTCGATTTCGAGTGCCATGTCCGCGAACAGGCGCTCACGTTCCTCTCTGAGGATCGTTCGCAGGAGATCGATGCCCTCCCTCGACACCGAGGCATCGGATGCCAATTCATCGAGGGTGAGGAGGGCGACGTCGTGCTCGCGGACACCCCCGAGCGCACGGGTCAATCGCGACACAACTTTGGTCAGTTTTCGTCCCTTCGAGCCACGGGTCACGATTGGCAAGGCTGCCCGCACGCGGCGGGTAGCTACGCGCGCCTGGTGAATCGCGTTGACATCGCCGTTCCGAGCCGACGGCAACATACGCGTCAAGGCCAACAGACGCTGCCGGATTAAAAGCTCCGACGGGTGGGACTCGTTCATGGAACAAACGACGGACTCGGCTACTATATGTCCTCTTTTCCTCCAAACCAGCACCAAGGGCTCTGCCTGGCAAACTCTTGCAGAGCCTCTCGGCTGGTTTCAGTATCTCTTGGCGCGCTTTGCGCGCCTAGCCCGTTATGCGGGGGCATGACGGGGGACGAGGCTCTCATTCGAGGCCGCATAACGGGCTAGAGCATGCGCATCGCCGCCATCGACATCGGAACCAATTCCGTCCACATGATCGTCGTCCGCGTCCGGCCTGATCTGTCGTTCGAGGTCATCGATCGCGAAAAAGCGATGGTCCGTCTCGGCGCCGGTGGCCTCGACGGCAAGGCGCTGACCAGCGAAGCGATGAGCGCGGCTCTGCAGGCGCTCTCGAAATTCAAGCGGCTGGCTGAGTCGCATAGCGTCGACAAGATTCTGGCAGCGGCGACCAGCGCCACGCGCGAAGCACGCAACGGCGGCGAGTTCCTCGCGCGGATCGAAGCGGAAACCGGTGTTCGGCCTCGCGTCATCACAGGCGCAGAGGAAGCACGGCTGATTCATCTGGCGGCCGTCTATGGGGTGGACGTTGGCAGCGCGCGCGCCGTCGTCATCGACATCGGTGGCGGCAGCACCGAGATCACGCTCGGGACGGCGACCTCGACCCAGGCAGCCAAAAGCTTCAAGATCGGCGTGATTCGTCTGACGGAACGGTTCGTCAAAAGCGATCCGCTCGCGGGACGCGACGAGCAAAAGCTCACCAAGCACGTGCTCAGCGAAATCGATCGGCACTGCGACCAGATCACGGCCGCGGGTTTCGATCGCGTGATCGGGACGTCGGGGACTATCCTGAGCCTGGGCACTGTCGCAACCGCGATTGCCGAAGGCACTGTGCCCAGCGAGTTGCGCAATCTTCGGGTCCCCGCAAAGCAGATCCGGCGACTTCGCAAAGAGGTGGTCGCTCTCTCGCTGGCGCAACGACTGACCATTCCAGGCCTCGATCCGCGTCGCGCGGACCTCATCGTCGCAGGCGCCGTGCTGCTCGATGCCATCCTGCGTCGTCTCGGCGCCGAGGACATCACGCTGTGCGACCTCGCACTGCGCGAGGGGCTGGTGCTCGATTACATCCGTCGAAACAGCAAGCACATCGAGCACGTCGACTCCATTCCAGACGTGCGACGGCGCAGCGCTCTCGAGCTCGGTGAGCGATGCAACTTCTACGCTGAACATGCCCAGCAGGTCGTGCGGCTCGCGCTGGCGATCTTCGATCAAACCCGCGCCGTCCATGGGCTCACCGATCGCGAGCGCGAATGGCTCGAGTTCGCGGCCCTGCTTCACGATATCGGCTCGCTGATCAGCTACGAGCGCCATCATCGGCATTCGTACTACCTGATCAGGAACGGTGATCTGCGTGGCTTCGATCCGGACGAGATCGAAGTGATTGCGCTGGTGGCCCGCTATCACCGGCGTGGGACGCCGAAGCGATCGCACGAAGAGTACGCGCGGCTGCCGGCGCCGCTCCGCAAAACCGTCCGGACGCTCGCTTCGATCCTGCGCGTGGCCGAAAGCCTCGATCGCAGTCACACGCAGACCATCTCCGGCCTCGACTTCCGTGACCGGGGAGACGATGCCCTGCTGCAGGTTCACACAACGGGAGATGCCGAGCTCGAGGTATGGGCAACCAATAGGCACTTACAGCCGTTCGAGCGTCTGCTCGGGAAACCTATCCGGCTCGAAGCCGCCGCCGTGCCGCCGCAACGCCGCCCGGCGCTGCGGGAGACGCCCACTATCGAGGGCAACACCCGGACCATCGGACCCCGTCGCTCTGGCGCGCGCACACCGAGGCGAGCTCACGCGTAATCGCCAACGGCAGTGGGCCATGGCGCCACTCCCCGCGGAAGCCGTAACACGGATTTAACACCGCAGAAACCAGTGTGAAATTCCCGTTCGATAGGGTCAATTCATGCTCAGGTTTCGCATGTCAGGCCCGGCTAAAGCCGGACGCTTCGTGGGGTTCTGCGGACTTGGTTTGGTCTCGCTGCTGGCGGTCGCGTGTGGCGGTAGCGGCGGCGGTGGGGAGACGCCCGCGGCCAACGCGGCTCCGACGGTGATTCAACTTGATGGCTCCAGCACCGTTTTCCCAATCAGCGAAGCGGTAGCCGAGGAGTTCCAGAAGACGAACCCCAGTATCCGCGTGACGGTTGGAATCTCGGGCACCGGCGGCGGATTTCAAAAGTTCTGTCGCGGTGAGACCGACATCAGCGATGCATCGAGACCCATTCGCCCGACCGAAATCGAAACCTGTCAAAAGGCGGGAATCGAATACATCGAACTACCCATCGCCTACGACGGCCTCGCGGTCGTCGTGAATCCCAAAAACACCTGGGCGAGCTCAATTACCGTGCCCGAGTTGAAGACGCTCTGGTCACCAGACGCACAGGGCAAAGTCCTGCGGTGGAATCAGGCGCGCCCGGCGTGGCCCAACCGTGAGATTCGGCTCTTCGGCGCCGGCGTCGATTCCGGCACCTACGACTACTTCACAGAGGCTGTTGTCGGAAAGGAAGGCGCCAGCCGCGGTGACTTCACCTCGAGCGAGGACGACAACGTGCTGGTGCAAGGCGTCAGCAGCGACGAACTGGCGCTGGGGTTCATTCCCTTCGCCTACGTCGAGCAAAACAAGGACAAGCTCAAGATCGTTCCAGTTGACGATGGCAAGGATGACAACGGAAAGGGCCCGATTGCTCCATCTGCCGAGACCGTTCGGAATGGGACCTACCAGCCTCTCTCACGCCCGCTGTTCATCTACGTTGCCCGGAAAGCGGCGGAGCGGCCGGAGGTACAACGCTTCGTCGACTCGTACTTCGGCGCCTCCGCGCTGGTCCGCGAGGTGGGCTACGTCGAACTGACGCCGCAAATCTACGACCTCGCCAAGAAGCACTTCGCCGATCGCAAGGTTGGCACGGCCTTCGGAGCGGGTGGTTCGCAAGTGGGCCTGACACTCGAGCAACTGCTCACACGAGAGCAATGACCCTTCGAACCGCTCAGGGTCATCCCGACCCTTCGTCACCGAACAGGGTCGCCCTGAGCCCGCCGATGGGTGAGTTGCGCCGAGGGATGAGGAGGGTCGAGTTCCTCATCGAGTGGGCACTGTTTGCCTGTGCGCTGCTTTCGATCGGTACGACGCTCGGCATCATCGCGGTTCTGACCATCGAGACCGCCGGCTTCCTCGAGGAAGTCCCCATTATCGAGTTTCTGTTCGGCGCCGAGTGGACGCCGCTGTTCGCGATGCCGCGCTTTGGCGTCCTGCCGCTCGTCACCGGGACATTCCTGGTATCCGCCATTGCGATGCTCGTCGCCTTGCCCATGGGCCTCCTGAGCGCGGTGTATCTCAGCGAGTACGCCGGTGAGGGACTGCGTCGCGTGGTCAAGCCGATACTCGAGATCCTTGCCGGCGTCCCGACGGTCGTGTACGGGTATTTCGCGCTCTTGTTCGTGACACCGCTGCTCCAACGCGTGCTGCCCGACCTCGCCGGATTCAACGCACTCGGACCGGGCATCGTGATGGGCATCATGATCCTGCCGCTCCTGTCGTCTCTCTCTGAAGACGCGATGCGAGGTGTGCCGCGCGGGCTGCGCGAAGGGTCGTACGCGCTCGGCGCCACCAAGATGCAGACCAGCGTGCGCGTCGTCGTGCCGGCCGCCTTCTCCGGCATCACGGCAGCGTTCATCCTGGCGGTGTCACGCGCGATCGGCGAGACGATGATCGTCGCCATCGCCGCCGGCCAGCAGCCACGACTCACACTCGACCCGACCAAACCGGTCGAGACGATGACGGCCTACATCGTCCAGGTGAGCCTTGGGGACACACCGCAGGGAACACTCGAATACCGGACGATCTTCGCGGTCGGGATGCTGCTCTTCATTGGCACCTTCGGGCTGAATCTCGTCAGCGCATGGCTGCGCGAGCGATTTCGCGAGGAGTACGCGTGAGCGCACAGGTCACGCGAAGCCCGAACCTCGGGTCGCGAACCGCGGAGTCCGGATCCCGAATCTCGGATGCCGGATCCCGGGAGATTGCGCTGCGGCGCGTTGCCGACGTGACGTTCCAGGCGCTGGCGCTGCTGGTGCTCGTCGTAGCGCTGGCGGCGCTCGCGACCTTGATCTGGGACATCGTGTCCGATGGCGCGGGCACATTGTCGTGGAATTTCATCACCGGATTTTCGTCCCGTCGCGCGTCGCAGGCCGGCATCTGGCACGCGCTCACGGGCAGCGTCTTCGTCATCATCGTCACGGCCCTCATCGCAGTGCCGATTGGCGTGGCAGCCGCGATCTACCTCGAGGAGTACGGCGGTCGAAGCCTGGGCGCGCGCATCATCGAGCTGAACATCACCAACCTGGCGGCGGTCCCGTCGATCATCTATGGCCTGCTCGGGCTCGGGCTCTTCGTCCGGATGATGGGCATGGGTCGCAGCGTACTGGCTGGAGCGTCGACGCTGGCGTTGCTCGTGCTGCCGGTCGTGATCCTCTCGACGCGCGAAGCGCTCAGGGCCGTGCCCAAGACATTGCGGGAAGGCTCCTATGCGCTGGGCGCAACGAAGTGGCAAACGATCTGGCACCAGGTGCTTCCCGTTGCCGCACCCGGCATCCTTACGGGACTCATCCTGGCGCTGTCGCGCGCCATTGGCGAGACGGCCCCCCTCATTACGATTGGCGCTGTGACGTTCGTCACCTTTGCACCCGACTCGATCTGGTCGCCATTTACGGTACTGCCCATCCAGATTTTCAACTGGGTCTCGCGTCCCCAGGTTGACTTTCACGCCAATGCGGCCGCCGGCATCCTCGTGCTGGTCGCACTGCTGCTATCGATGAACGCTGCGGCGATCTGGCTGAGAGATCGCTATCAGAAGCGAGGCCTCTCGTGAGTACGGCGTCCCGATCGCTGGCATCACTCGGTGAGTTGGCAACAACCAGGAAGACGGCAGACGGGCCGGATACGCCGAGCAAGATCCAGGTC
This sequence comes from Vicinamibacterales bacterium, assembly GCA_035649635.1. Classification (GTDB taxonomy): domain Bacteria; phylum Acidobacteriota; class Vicinamibacteria; order Vicinamibacterales; family UBA2999; genus Gp6-AA40. The sequence goes on from DASRJE010000185.1 coordinate 24,933, forward strand.
GACTCGATGAATTTCTATTACGGCGAGAAACGTGCGCTGCAGGACATCTCGATCCGGATCAAACCCCACGTCGTCACTGCCTTCATCGGGCCGTCGGGCTGCGGCAAGAGCACGTTCCTCCGCACGCTGAACCGGATGAACGACATCATCCCTGACACGCGAGTCGAGGGCCGGATTCTGATCGACAACGTCGACATCTACGAGTCGGGCATGGACGTCGTGCACCTGCGACGACGGGTCGGGATGGTGTTTCAGAAGTCCAATCCCTTCCCGAAATCGATCTACGAGAACATCGCGTACGGGCTGCGGATCAACGGCATGGCCGCGAGCAAGGCGGAGCTGAGTGCTCGGATTGAAGAAAGCCTCAGACAGGCGGCCTTGTGGGACGAAGTCAAGGATCGGCTCCACGAGTCGGCGTTGGCGCTATCGGGCGGGCAGCAGCAGCGGCTGTGCATCGCCCGGGCGCTGGCCGTTCGCCCCGATATCATCCTCATGGACGAGCCCGCGTCCGCGCTCGACCCGATTGCCACACAGCGAATCGAAGAACTCGTGTACGATCTGAAGAAGTCCTACACGATCGTGATCGTCACGCACAACATGCAGCAGGCGGCGCGGGTGTCGGACCACACAGCGTTCTTCTGGCTGGGCCGACTGGTCGAGTACGACCGCACCGAGAAGATCTTCACAGCTCCAGCCGAGAAGCTTACAGAGGACTATGTGACCGGGAGGTTCGGGTAGTGGACCGGCAGGTCCCGCATTTCCGCGAGGAGCTCGAGGCGCTCCAGGGACGGTTGCTCGAAATGGGCGGCCTCGCCGAGGAACGGGTGCGCGCCGCGCTGCAGGGTCTGGTCTCCCGCGACCCAGCCCTCATCAACAAAGTGCTGTCCGGGGACGAGCCGATCAACCAGCTCCACATCGAGGTCGATAACCGCTGCTTCCGCCTCCTGGCGCTGCATCAGCCGATGGCGACCGACCTCCGGGCGATCGTGGCGGCGGTCAAGATCAACACCGACCTCGAGCGCGTCGGCGACCTGGCCGTGAACATCGCCGAGGCCAGCAAACGCTACATCGGCCATGCCCCCGTCAAACAGCTCATCGACATTCCGCAGATGGGGGACATCGCCCAGGCGATGCTCCGCGATGCGCTCGATGCCTATGTGAAGCGGGATACCGATCTCGCCCACCGGGTCCTCAACGAAGACGATCGTCTCGACAGCCTGAAGACACAAGTCTTCCGAGACTTGCTGACACACATGCTGCGCGACCAGACCACGGTTGAGCCTTCACTCGACCTGATTCTGGTCTCACGGCATCTCGAACGGATTGGCGATCATGCGACGAACGTCGCCGAGGACGTGATCTTCATGGTGTCGGCGCTGGACGTGCGCCACCATCTCGCCGGCAGTTCCTAGCCGGAACCGACAGCTTCGCAGTCCCGTAGCCCGTTGCCCGTAGGCCGAGTTATGATTCCTCGGATGGGCGAGGCTCCGCTGTGCGTCCTGTGCCGCACCCGTCGCGTAGATGAACGCTGGCGGCCGTTCTGCAGCGAACGGTGCCGGAATGAAGACCTGGCACGGTGGGCGGAAGGTCGCTATCGAGTCGCCAGCGATCCCGCGCCGACGCCAGACACCGACACTGACTCGAAGCCCGACTGACTGCGCTCATATGCCCGATACGCTGACTATTACCGACAATCGCACCGGCAAGCTGTACGAGATTCCCATTACCGACGGTGCCATTCGTGCCACCGATCTTCGGCAGATCAAAATTGGCCAGGACGATCAGGGGCTGGGGACGTACGACCCGGCGTTCATGAACACCGCATCGTGTCGAAGCCGCATCACCTACATCGATGGCGACAAGGGGGTACTCGAGTATCGCGGCTACCCGATCGAGCAACTGGCCGAGCATTCGACCTATCTGGAAACGGCATACCTCATCATCTTCGGCCAGCTTCCCACCGACGCGCAGCTCAAGGAGTGGACCAAGCAGATCACGCTGCACACGATGTTGCACGAGAACATCAAGAAGCTCATGGAGGGCTTTCAGTACGACGCCCACCCGATGAGCGTGTTCCTGAGCACCGTCGGCGCCTTCTCGACCTTCTACGCCGATGCGAAGAAGATCTTCGACGAGGAATCGCGAAAGAAGCAGATTCATCGCCTCATTGCCAAGGTTCCGACAATCGCCGCCTACGCCTACCGTCACAGCATCGGCCGTCCTTACAACTATCCCGACAACGAGCTCAGTTTCACCGGCAATTTCCTGAACATGCTGTTTCGCATGACCGAGCTGAAGTATCAGGTCAGCCCGGTGCTCGAACGCGCGCTCGACGTGCTGTTCATCCTGCACGCCGACCACGAGCAGAACTGCAGCACGAATGCGATGCGCGGAATCGGCAGCTCGCATGTCGATCCGTATTCGGCAATGGCCGGTGCGGCTGCCGCACTCTTCGGACCACTACATGGCGGCGCCAACGAAGCGGTGCTGCGCATGCTGTCCGAGATCTCCACGGTGCAAAACGTTCCGGGCTTCATCAAGCGCGTCAAGGCGGGTGAAGGACGCCTGATGGGATTCGGCCACCGGGTCTACAAGTCGTACGACCCGAGGGCGAAGATCATCAAGAAGACGGCCGACGAGGTGTTCGAGGTCACAGGACGGAATCCGCTGCTCGACATCGCGCTCGAGCTCGAACGAATCGCGCTCGAGGACGAGTATTTCGTTACGCGGCGCCTCTATCCGAACGTCGACTTTTATTCGGGCCTCATTTACCAGGCGATGGGCTTTCCGGTCGCGATGTTTCCGGTGCTCTTCGCGATCCCGCGGACATCGGGCTGGATCGCGCAGTGGGAGGAGATGCTCCTCGATCCGGAACAGAAGATCGCGCGTCCGCGCCAGGTGTACATCGGCGCGGCGCGGCGCGACTACGTATCTCTGAGCAAGCGAGGCTAGCCGGGTGCGTGCACTTCTTGTCGGCGCGTTCGCGGTTCTGGCCATCGGTTGCACCGACACGGCGAAAGCGATCGCAGCGACAGGCGACAGCAAGATCGCACCAACAAGCGAAAGCGGAATCGCACCGACAAACGAATCACAAATCGCACCGACGCCAGTGTTTGACAGCAAAAGGGCTTGGGAACATCTCCGCAAGCAGGTGAGCATTGGACCCCGTCCCTCTGGGACGCCCGCGATTGTCGAAACCCGGAAATACATCATCGAGCAGCTCAAGACGTCTGGCATCGAAGCGAAGGAGCAGCCGTTCATCGGGATGACACCGCTCGGTGAAGTGTCGATGGCGAACGTGATCGCGACGATACCCGGCCGGCGTCCTGACCGCCTCGTGCTGGCCAGCCACTTCGACACCAAGCTCTATCGGGAGCTCCGATTCGTCGGCGCCAACGACGGCGCCTCCTCGACGGCGGCGCTTCTCGAGCTGGGCCGGGTCCTGAAAAGCCGGCAAAACGAGCTGACCATCGAGCTCCTGTTCCTCGACGGTGAAGAGGCGCGGCGCCCGGAGTGGCAAGGCACCGATAACACGTATGGCAGCCGCCACTACGTCCAGGCGGCTCAGAAGAGCGGTTCGCTGAAAACGCTGAAGGCGCTGGTGCTACTCGACATGATCGGCGATCAGGATCTGGTCATCAAGCGCGACGCGAACTCGACCCCGTGGCTGGTCGACGTGATCTGGAGCGCGGCAGCGCGCCTCGGGCATGGCTCCACGTTTTCCAACCAGTTGACGACGATCGAGGACGACCACATCCCGTTCCTTCGCGCCGGCGTTGCCGCGGCAGACATCATCGACCTCGAGAACCCGACGTGGCACACGGCTCAGGACGACCTCGACCACGTCAGTGCCAAGAGCCTGCAGGTCGTCGGCGATGTGGTGGTCGCGTCCATCCCCGAGATCGAAAAGCGGATTCTCAACGCACGCTGACCGTAGGCCGGGTCTTGTTCTTGAGACCCGGCGGGTCCATAAAGCAGGACCCGCCCTACGAATCCCGCCCGAGTCCCGGATCCCGAGTCCCCGGTGTATCCTTCACGCTATGAGCATCCTGACACTGAAGGTTAACGGGCGCTCGCACCAGGTGGACGTCGATCCGTCCACCCCGCTGCTCTACGTCCTCAGCGATGACCTGGACCTGCGGGGTCCGAAGTTCGGCTGCGGCCTGGGCCAGTGTGGCGCATGCACGGTGGTGGTCAACGGACAGGCGACGCGATCCTGCGTCACGCCGGTGAGCGCCGTCGGGCAGAACGAGATCACGACGCTCGACGGGCTCGGCACGGCTAACGCGCCGCACCCGATTCAGCAGGCGTTCATCGACGAGCAGGCCGGGCAGTGTGGCTTCTGTCTGAGCGGCGTCGTCCTGACGGCCAAGACGCTCCTCGACAAGAATCCACGCGCGACCGATGAGCAGATCCAGCAGGCGCTGTCCGGTGTGCTCTGCCGCTGCTTCGCCAATGTCCGGATGCTCAAGGCCATCCGCCGCTACGCCAATGGGAGGACGGCATGACGCCTCATCTGACTCCCGACGCCAGGCGCGCGCTCGGCCGCGCAGGATTTTCGCGACGCGCTTTCCTCAAGGGCTCTGGCGCGATCGTCGTCGCGTTCTCGTCGGCCGGACTCGCAGACGGCCTGAGCGACGTCTTCGCGCAGGGCTTCAATGGCACCGGCAGCGCCCAACTGGATGCCTGGATTGCGATCGGGCGTGACGGCATCGTCACGGCTTATACGGGCAAATGCGACTTCGGCCAGGGTCTCTATACCGCGCAGATGCAGCTCGTCGCCGAAGAAGTGTGCGTCCCGCTGAGCCGCGTTCGACTGATCCAATGCGATACGTCGGTCACTCCAGATCAAGGCACGACCTCTGGGCAGCAGTCGCATCCAACCAACTTCAACCACACCAATCTCGCGCTCGCTGGCGCCACTGCGCGCCAGGCGTTGATCCGCCTGGCATCGGACAAGCTCGGCGCGCCAGCGTCCGATCTCCTGGCGCGCGACGGCGTCATAGCGCTGAAGGCGAACTCGTCCCGCTCCATCGCGTACGGCGACCTGATCGGAGGCCAGCGCTTCAATCTTCAGCTCGACAAGGCTGCGGAGCGAAAGCACCCGCGCGAATGGACCATCCTGGGCACGCCGGTCCCTCGCGTCGACATGCGCGACATGGTGGCGGGCCAGTTCGAGTTCGTCCACAACGTCAAGGTTCCGGGGATGCTGCACGGTCGGGTCGTGCGTCCTCCCGAGGTCGGGGCGACCGTCGGGAGTGTCGATGAAGGATCGATTCGCGACCTCCCTGGAATCGTGAAGGTCGTCGTCAAAGGAAACTTCGTCGGCGTAGTCGCGCAGAAGCCCTGGCAGGCGATTCAAGCAGCCGAGCGCCTCAAGGTGAACTGGAATCCAGGCACCGCGCTTCAGCCATACGCGGATCTTTACGCGACACTCAGGCGACAGCCTGCGCGCGATACGCTGCTCGTCGATTCCGGCGACGTGGACGCCAACCTCAAAGCGTCGACCACTGTCCTCCGATCGACCTATCTCCATCCGTACCAGATGCATGCCTCGATGGGGAGCTCATGCGCGGTGGCGGATGTCCAGGCAGACAAGGCGACGATCTGGTCGGCCACTCAGTCCGCGTACCCCACGCGCAACACGTCGGCAATGCTCCTCGGCCTCAAGCCGGAAAGCATTCGCGTCATCTATGTCCGCGGCGCGGGATGCTACGGCATCAACGGCGCGGATACGGTCAGCTACGATGCAGCGCTGCTCTCACAAGCCGTTGGAAAACCCGTCCGCGTGCAGCTCTCGCGCAAGGACGAAATGGCTTGGGAGAACTACGGCAACGCATTCGTGATCGATCAACGCGTCGCGCTCGATGCGAGCGGCAATATCAGCGTCTGGGATTACGAGGCGTGGTCAGCCGCCCGCGGTGGCCGTCCGGGTTACAACACGCCGGGCAATGTCGTGACCGGATTCCTCGTGGGCTCGAGTCCGGCACCGTTCGCGCCACGCACACCGGCACCGGCACCCGATACACCACTCAACAACGGCTCGAACACGGCGCCGTCGTACATCGCCGGCCGCGTCCGCGATTCAGCCAACGGGGCGGGCGTCATCCGCAGCGAGCGGGTGCTGTCGCATCGCGTTCTGTCGCCGTTCTTCACCGGGCCGTTGCGCGCGCCGGAGCGGCTGCAGAACACCTTCGCGCACGAATGCTTCATGGACGAAGTGGCAACGCACGTGAAGGCCGACCCGGTCGAGTACCGGCTCAAGCACCTGAGTCACGCCCGCCTCAGCGCCGCCGTCCGTGCCGCCGCAAAGGCCGCCAACTGGGAACGACGTCCATCTCCACGCCCGGGCCGCCCCGGCGGCGGCAAGGTCACCGGCCGCGGCGTCGCCTGTGTCTGCTACGAGGGGGACAACGGATATGTCGCGATGGTGGCAGACGTCACCGTCGATCAGAACACCGGACAAATCCAGGTCACTCGCCTCGTCGTCGCGCAGGACAGCGGTCCTATCTCCAATCCCGATGGCATGCGGAACCAGATCGAAGGTGGAGCGCTCCAGGGCATCAGTCGGGCTCTTGGTGAAGAGGTCACCTGGGACGATCGCAAGATCACGTCAGTGGACTGGCGCTCGTACCACTCGCTCTCGATGGGCCTTCCACCGCCTGCGATGGAGATCGTGCTGCTCAATCAGACTGACGAGGAAGCGTGCGGCTCGGGCGAAACCTCGATCACGGTAGTGGCGCCGGCGATCGGGAACGCCGTTTTCGACGCGACGGGCGTCCGGCTCAGACAGGTTCCATTTACGCCTGAACGAGTACTGGCTGCCATCCGCGCGCGTACGTAACGAGACCAGTCACGCGGCGCACACGGACGCAGCGAACATGACCACTCTGAATCGCCGACGGTTCGTACAGCTTGGCGGACTCGGCGCAACCGCTCTGACGCTGAGTCCGATACGCGCGCACAGTCAGGCCGCGAACCCACGGGCGCAAAGCGACGAGGATCAGGTCGTGAGGTTGAGCGGAGACGGTCTCGGCCTCACTCCATCACAGTACGCCCGCCTGCTGACACGGCTGACCGATGAGGCAGGGCTGTCCGAAGATTCGTACTCGCTCGGCGGCGTCGTCGAGCAATTGGAAGCGCAGTTCGCGCGCGTGTTGGGGAAGGAGCAGGCGGTCTTCATGCCGACCGGCACACTGGCCAACCATATGGCCGTGCGCGCGCTCGCCGGTGGGCCAAGTCGCGTGATCGTCCAGAACGATAGCCATCTGTATCAGGACGAGGGGGACTGCGCGCAGACCTTGAGCGGCCTTACACTGGTCCCTCTAGCGGCCGGGCAGGCTACCTTCACAGCAACCGACGTCCAGCGTGTGCTCGATCAGACACGAACGGGGAGGGTCGCGTCCCGAATCTCGGTGATCTCGATAGAAACGCCAGTGCGCCGGAAACAAGGCGAACGATTCGACCCTGATCAGCTCAGCGAAATCATCGCCCTTGCCCGTCGCGAAGGCATTCGGCTTCACCTCGACGGCGCGCGGTTGTTCATTCAATCCGCATACACGGGCGAACCGGTGGTCAACACCGCGCGGCCGTTCGACACCGTATACGTGTCGCTCTACAAGTATTTCAACGCTGCGTCAGGCGCCATTCTCGCCGGACCACGCGACGTGCTCCGCGATCTGTTTCACGTGCGGCGCATGTTCGGAGGCGGTCTCGCCGCCGCGTGGCCCTTTGCGGCCGTGGCGCTCCACTACCTGGCGGGATTCGACGAGCGTTTCACCAAGGCGGTCCGCACGTCGGAGGATCTGATCCGGAGTCTTCGGCCGCAACAGAATTTCGCCATCGACCGCGTCGCGTCGGGAACCAACCTCTTTCGCCTTACAGTGAAATCCCCCGATCCGAGTGCGTTTCAGAAACGGCTCGCGGCGCGGCGGGTCCTCCTGTCGCCGCCACAGCGCGACAGCTTTCTCATCGGAGTCAACGAGACGCTGAACCGGACGACAGCGGCGGAGCTGTCAGATGCGTTCGTACGCGCGCTGGCGGGCTGAGCCAGCGGCATGTTCGCTGTACTCGCGCTCGCTTCCGCTGTCTGCTACGGCGCCGCAGATTTTCTAGGCGGACTCACCTCCAAACGTGCAAGCACGTTCGCGATCGTCGTCCTATCGCAGTTCGCCGGCCTCGTCCTGCTGTTCCTCATGCTTCCGCTGCTGCCAGACTCAGCACCGGTCAGGGCGGACTATCTCTGGGGCGCGCTGGCCGGGCTCACGGGCGGCGTCGGCGTAGCACTGTTGTACCGGGCGCTGGCGATCGGCATCATGGCCGTCGTCGCGCCAACCACTGCCGTGTGCGCCGTGGTGATTCCCGTCCTCGCCGCAGTTGTATTGGGTGAACGGCCGGAAGCGGTCACCTTTGCAGGCATCGCACTCGCGATGGTGGCCATCGCGCTCGTCTCTCAGTCGAGCCATCCTGAGCCCAACGACGACGGCCGCGAACAGAAGACCGGGGCGCGCGGATCCGCCTTTTCACTCGCCCTCCTTTCTGGTGTGGTCATCGGATTCTTCTACCTGGCGCTTGCGCGGACAAGCGACCGAGCCGGCCTCTGGCCACTGGTTGCCGCGAGAATCGTGTCTGTCGCGCTGTTCGCGGGGACGGCGTTCTTGACCTCGCAGTCTCTCCGTGTGCCGTCGGGAATTCGCACCACGGTTGTCGCAGGCGGCGCCTTGGACATGCTGGCGAACTTCCTCTATCTGATTGCGACGCGTTCGGGCCCTCTGAGCGTCGTCGTCACGTTGGCGTCGCTTTATCCGGCGAGCACTGTCCTGCTCGCTCGCGTCGTATTGCACGAGCGACTCAGCCGCCTTCAGTGGCTGGGCGTGGTCTGCGCCATGGTGGCCGTCGCAATGATCGTCCGGTGAAGGTTCAAAGTTTAAAGTTCGAAGTGAAGAAGTAAGTTGCAAGTAGCTCTACGTACTTCGAGCTTACTTCCGAACTTTGACCTTTGAACTTTTCACTTTCAGTGCGTCCAGGTCACAGGATCGAATTCAATGATCTCTGGTGGGTTCGTATTGAAGTTGCTGTATCGAATCCACGTGGGCTTGACGCGCACGTAGATGAGACCTGGCCAACTGCGACGCTCGGGACCGTCAGGAAAGCGCGCGTAGTACACGGCCAGGAGCCGCTCCAATTCCCCACCGCTCGGCTCGTCGGCTGTCCCTTCGTACTGGACCGTACGTTCGTCACCCTCTCTCGTTCCGCCAATCACGAATGCGATCGCGGGATTCGCGCGCAGGTTCGGCGCCTTGCGGGATGAGGCGAGCGTGTCAAACACAATCTCGAAACGATCGGTCACCGCGATACCGACCACGGCGGCCTGCGGGAGCCCGCCCTGTGAGACCGAAGTTTGCACCGCGTATTTTTCCGACCGCATGAACTCGAGCAACGCCTCGTGAGTCATCGTCACCCTCGATTCGTCAACGGGTACTGGTAGCGGGCCACGTAGTAGGCGCCTACCTGGCGGAAGCTATGGAGCTCGAAGCCGAATCCCTCGTACAACCGGCGCAACTTCGGCCGCGAGGCATCGGTATCGAGCCTTAGATAACGCTTTCCCATCGTCCGGGCACGCGAAATGGCCCACTCCATGAGCGCGGTCGATACTCCCAGACCCTTGTAACGCCTCCGCACCACGAGGCGATGGATGAACGCTGAATCATCCTGCGTCAGCTCCGGCCAAAAGAGTCGATCCTCGAGCTGAAACCTCACTACGCCTGCAGGATCGTTGTCCACATCCGCGATGAAGAACAATCCGGCGGCGATCTCGTTGTCAACGCGGCCGGGGGCGAGCTCGCCCTCCTCCCACATGACGACGCCCATGGCGTCGACCCACGTCGCCGCCTCTTCGAGCATGTCCTGTACGATGCCGGCATCTGAGGCGTGTGCCTGCCGGATCGTGATTGCCGGCATCAGCGAGCTCCCTGGTCGACCACGGCCATTGGAGACGAACTGCGCAGCCGCATCCCGTCGAGCGTAAAGATCACGAGACCAAGCCAGACGAGACCAAACCCGGTCAACTGCATTCGTGTGAACGGTTCCTGGAAAGCGAAGACTCCGAGGAGGAACTGGATCGTCGGCGCGATGTACTGGAGGATGCCGACGACAGACAGCGGGATTCGTCGAACGGCGGTCGCAAACAACAACAGCGGGACGACCGTGACGATGCCTCCGGCGATGAGCAACAGATCGGTTGCGATCCCCGCGTGCAGGAACGCACCGGTCCCGTTCCCTTGGAGCGCCACCAGGTAGAGGGCGGCCGGCACAAGCAGGACCGCGGTCTCGACGGTCAGCCCCTCGAGCGCCGGAAGCGGGGCTGCCTTCTTGACGAGCCCGTAACTGCCGAAGCAGCCTGCCAGCGCCAAGCCAATCCAGGGCAGCGTCCCGTACGCCAGCGTGAGCCACACGACGCCCGAGAATGCGAACGCGACCGCAACCCACTGCATCTGTCGCAGGCGTTCACGAAAGACGATCACTCCCATCAGCACGTTCACGAGCGGCGTAATGAAGTAACCGAGACTGCTTTCGACGATGAAGCCGTTGTTCACTGAGTAGACGTAGAGAAACCAGTTCACGCCAATGAGCAGGGCCGCGAGGGCATACAAGGCGACGACCGGAGTCGTGACCGATTGCATGACAGGTCGGCGTTCCCGCCATGTCGCCGCGATGATCGCCGCAAGCACCACGAACGACCAGACAATGCGATGGCAGAGAACCTGTATGGCGGGAACGTGAGGAAACAGTCGCCAGTAAAGAGTGAGGAGGCCCCAGAGTGTGTAGGCCGCTATGCCGTACCACATCTCACGTTGAAAGTTTAAAGTTAACTTACTTTTTTACTTTGAACGTCGGACTTTGAACTTTCGGAGATCTCCCTGAGTATTTCCGCCTCGGTCAGGACCGTTGCCGACGACTTCGCGCGGTGGAAGATGCGATCGACGAGCTCGTCGTCTGCCGGAAACCCATGCTGCTCCAGCCAGAACACGACGTTGGACTTTCCCGACATCGGTCCGATCTCGATCTGCTGCCGCCGGCCGACGAGGCGCGCCGGGACGCCTGAATACACGGTATCGGCGAGGTCGGGATCGTTCTTGCGGAAGGCCTTGACGACAGCGGCGGCGTGCACGCCGGTCGCCGTGCGAAAGGCGTCGCGGCCGAAGACGGGATAGTTATCGGGAATCGGTTCACCGGTGGCGTCCGACACGGTTTGCACGAGATCGTTGAGATGCGTGAGGTCGCGCTCGATCCAGCCCATGAGCACGAGGTTGACCATCAGCAGATCCATTGGCGTATTACCCACGCGCTCACCCAGGCCGAGCATGGTTCCGTGCACTCGCGTGGCGCCCGCCTCGAGTGCCGCCAGGCTGTTGATCGTCCCCATATCGCGGTCGCGATGACCGTGCCAATCGATCCCGATGTCGGCACCGCTGGATTCGACAAGGCGTTTCACGAAGCGGACGACGGCACGGGCGCCTGACGGTGTGGCGTGCCCGACGGTATCGGCGATGCAAAGGCGCGATGCGCCGGAATCGATTGCGGTGTGAAACAATCGGCGCAGCGTCTCGGGGTCCGATCGGGTCGTGTCCTCGGTGACATACATCACCTTCAAGCCATGGCGTACGCCGAAGCTGATTGCCTCCTCGGTGCAGCGCTGCAGGTAATCGACCGACCAGTCTTCCGCGTAGATTCGAATCGGGCTCGAGCCGATGAAGCAGCAGCATTCGATCGGCAACCCGGTCTTCTGCACGATGTCGGCGATCGGTTGAATGTCGGAAAGAACGGTACGCGCGGCACAGTTGGCCTGCACTCGCAGGCGACACTCGAGAATCTCGCAGGCCAGCCGTTGGACATCGCGAGCGACATGCGGCCCCGCGCCGGGCAATCCAATGTCAGCGGTGTCGATGCCAATACGATCGAGCAAATGGAGGATGCGCAGCTTCTGATCGATGGTCGGTGCACGCACTGATGGCGACTGCAGCCCGTCGCGAAGCGTCTCGTCGAGGAGCAGGATCTGGCCGGGCCGCGGGCCCGGCGCGTCGCGATTCCAGTCGAAGATCAGAGCGTCATCCACGACATGTCCATCAGCTCGGGCTGGATCCTTATGTCAATTATAGGGGTCGCCGTTGCTGGGGTGTCGAACCTCGAGCGGCCGACACGAGACTCCACCGGCCACAGGAACCAGGCCAGCGCCAGCGCCACCAGGATAAGAATCACGACCGCAACGATCAGCGGCGTGCGCGAACGGCGCCTGTGTTCGAAGAGCAATCCACCCGAGGGTGGCGCAATGCGAGGCTCGGTCGTCGAGCGACCACAGCGATAGCAGATGAGGGCCTTATCGGCGATTTCAGTCTGGCAATACTTGCAGATCATTGTGCAGGCTACGGCCTATGGATGTTCCACGTTCGAAGTTGGGACGCTGCTGGTAATGTACTACTGACGCGGCCCGAAGCCCGTAGCCGAGATGATCCCCCTTCGCGACGTCATCCCATCCCGCACGACGCCATACGTGACCATCTCGCTGGTCGCAATCAACGTCCTGGTCTTCCTGTATCAGCTTTCTCTCGGCACGGACGTCAATCGGTTCGTGCTGACGTTTGCGCTCATTCCCGCCTATTTCTCGTGGATCAACGTCCTCACCTCGATGTTCCTGCACGGTGGTTTCCTGCACGTGGCAGGCAACATGCTCTATCTCTGGATCTTCGGCGACAACGTCGAAGACCGCATGGGGCACGGGCGCTTCCTGGCGTTCTACCTGATATGTGGCGCCGCCGCCGCGGTCGGACAAACGCTGACGGTCCCTGATTCGAGCGTGCCGATGGTCGGCGCCAGCGGCGCAGTCGCGGGGGTGATGGGCGCGTATTTCATCCTCTATCCCCATTCGCGCATCGTCACACTTCTGCCGCTGTTCATCGTCTTTCCGATCGTGGAAGTGCCGGCGATCTTCTTCCTGGGGATCTGGTTCGTGATGCAGTTACTCAGCGGTGTTGGATCGATTGCGGCCGCCACCGCCGGCGAGCCCGCGGGGGGCGTGGCGTTCTGGGCCCATGTGGCCGGCTTCGCGGCCGGCATCATCGGCGTGTTTGCCTTCAGACGCCCCCAGCGTCAGCGAGTTGAGTGGTGGAACGATCGCGATCGACCCTGAGAGCTCCGGCGGGTCCACAGCAGGACCCGCCCTACGCTACGTAGGCCGGGTCTTGTTCTTTATACCCGGCCCCCGTCCACTAGAATCTACGCCGTGCGTGCCGTCGACTTCGCACGTTGGACGACGACGCTGACCACGTCGTATCTGGTGGTAACGGCCATCCTGTTGGAGATGTCTGGCCAGTCCATCCCCCACCGTCACTGGCTCGTAGCGGCGCACGTGGTGTTGGCCTTCGCTTTACTCCTTCTGAGGACCCCGCCACCTTCCACTGCGCTGCGCCTGGTTCGCGACTGGCATCCCATCGTTCTATTTCCGTTCCTCTTCAAGGAGGTAGAGCCGCTCGCCGCGGCCATCGGAAACTGGCGCATGACGTCGACAATCGTTGCGCTCGAAGCGATGCTGTTCGGCGGGCAACCCAGCTTATATCTCAGCCAACAGCTGGCGTTCGTACCACTGTCCGAGTTCCTCCACTTCTGCTACCTCGCATACGTCATCGTCATTCCCGCGGTCGCCGGATATTGGTACATCTGCAACCGTAGGGCATTCAGTGAGTTGTTGCTGATGCTGTCGGTCGTGATGCTGGGAAGCTATCTCTTCTTCATCTTGCTGCCGGTTGACAGCCCGTACTACCTATCGGCACGGCTCGCGCCTCCGTTGTCGGACCACTTCTTCTTCGGCCTCGTGCACCAGGTGTCCGCTCGCGGCGGCGCCAGAGGGGGCGCGTTTCCCAGCGCTCACGTATCGGGCGCGCTCGTGGTCTTTCTCGTCGCCTGGCGTCATCAACGACGCCTCGCCTGTCTGCTCTCGCCGATTATCGCGGGAGTCGTGATGGCTACCGTCTACGGCCGGTTCCACTATGCGCTCGACACAGTTGCCGGTCTGCTGCTGGCCGTGGTCGTCGTCTTCTCTTGTCGTCGACTCGTGGATCGAAAGTCGCGCGAGCCTCGTCTGAGCCTTGCATCTTGAAATCACGCCGCAAAGTCCTGCCAGCCAGTCAACGAACTAGGTCAGTTCGCGCCGGCGAGGCGGCGGACATCGTTGAACCAGTTGAGAATCAGCCGCAGGCTGGTCACGCGAGGAATGTCGCGGGGGCGGAACTGCAACGTGTAGAACGACTGTCCGTCAGGGCTGACGGAATAGCATGCCGTGGACGCACACTGGGCCAGTGGAAGGACTGCAGGATGCCTGCGCCGAGCAAGGCGGAAATCTCAAACGAGCCGAGGCGCATGCCTGGTGTGAGCGCCATTGCAGTCGAGGTGAATTTTAGAAGTTTGCCGGCGCAGGGCAGGATATCGAAAAGGCAGAAGCGGCGTGCTAGGGCTGAGCGATCTTCAGCAACAGATCCTGCGCCCTCTCGAACGACGGCGCGATTTCGAGCGCCGCGAGAATCTCCTTCTTCGCCTCGGCAACCTGACCGGCCGACGCGTATGCCTCCGCCAGCTCGACGTGAGCCTGCGCGCGATCGGGTGGATTGCTGGCCAGCGCGGCGCGGAACGCGCGCACGGCGGCGGCGTTATCCTTCCGCTTCAGGGCAAGCCGGCCGTATGCGGCCTGGGCATCGCGGTCAAACGGATCGATGCCCACCACTCGCCGGTAGGCGTCCTCGCTGCGCCGATCGTCCTTCACTGGCTCGAGCAGCGTTGCCAACTGGCGCGCCGATTCGATATCGGCGGCATCGACTTTGAGAAGGGCTTCGAGCGCCTGAATCTGCCTCGGGGCGTCTTTCGTCTCGGCAGCGATGGCCGCGATCATCTTGTTTGGATTGTTGTCGCCCGTTGCCGTCGGCGCCAGCTTCGACGCACGCTCCAGCGCCTGGATCGCACCCTTCGGATCCTTGTTCTGATGGAGCGCGACGGCCAACTGCATCTGCACGGCGAAGCTTTCCGGATTCGACTCGGCCATCTTCTTCAGGTCGTCGAGTGTCGGCTTGCTCTCGGCCTTCGGCGTCTGCAGCGACTTACGCAGCCCGGCATATTGTTTTTCGAGCCGGGCATCGAACCCGGTCTGCAGTTGATCGAGGCTCACGCCGAGCGCTTCCTTGACCGCTGCCTCGGTCTCCAGTCCATCCCCGTACGAGCGGATCAGGTCCCGCAGTTTGGGTTCACCGTACGTGTCGACGATGTGATCGACGACGAGTGAGGCCTGGTAATAGGAGAGCGAGATCAGCCGTGGGTCGCTGAATCCCTCGTTCAATACCTTCAGCTTGAGTACCTTGTCCTCGTTGATCGCCTGCGCGAACGACATGTCCATTTCGCGGCCCCATTCCGGCCGTGCGCGGCGTTCCTCCCAGACCGAGATGCCCTCGCTCAACCAACGCGGAAGCCGGTTCTTCGACATCTGGAGGGTGATGACGTGAGCGATCTCATGCCACAGCGTCTCGCCCCAGTGGAACTCTCCCGGGTCGCGCGCGTTCGGCGAATCCAGTGTCACGACACGGCCGAAGCAGGCACCGAGAGCCCCGATGAACCCGGGCAAGCCGATGGTTCGAACGGCAAACTGATCGTGCTTGGGAAACATCTCGATCAGGATCGGCCCGGTCACCTTGAAGTCATAGAGCTTCTGAAGCGTCTGCAACGCCTCCTTGGCGAGCGGCATCGCGTATTCGCGCATCACGCCGACCTCGGCAGGGTCGAGCCGCATGATGATGTCGCCATCCGTAATCGTCACGAACTTGTCGATCGTGTCGAGCAGGTCGAGCTGATTGAACGTCGTCTGATCGAAGGCGTCGCCCTTGAACGCACGCTCCAGCGCCGCTCGCGCACCCGGCTCGTCGCCCGTCCTCAGGAGATGCGTACCCAGATCTGAATACGCGCGCGTGTTGTCGGGATCGAGCGTCAACGATCGGCGAACCAGCGTGACGGCCTCATCGAACCGATAGTTGCGAGCCAGGTGATCGCCGGCCACGCGATACACTTCACCGTAGCTCGGGTTGATCTTCAGGACGTCCTGGGCCAGGCGATCGAATTCGGCAGTCTTGTCCTCCAGCCGTGCGATCGCTGCTTCGAGCGCCCGCGCTTCGAGGCTGTTTGGATTAATCGCGAGCGCCTTCTGAATGCTTTCCCGCGCCGCGTCGCGCTCGCGATCGTCGAGCGCGAGCTCGGCCTGCAGCAGGTGGGCAGGCACAGAGTTCGAATTGATCTTCAGCGCCCGCTCGAGTGCCGCCCGCGCCGCCGGCGGATTCATCCCGGAGTTGACGTGCGCCGCGCCGATGAGAGCTGCCACGTGACTCTCGTCGACGCGGATCGCCTCCTGAAACGACTTCATCGCATCGGCAGGATTGTGCTTGTCGAGAAACAGCTCGCCCCATGCCGCGTTGATATCGGGATCGTCCGGCGCCAGCTTGTTCGCATCGCGGAAGTAGCTGTTGGCGTCCTTGAACGCCTGGGCATCCTGGAACGCGGCAAGCGCGCTGGCCGCCTGTGCGAGGCGGAGGAAATCGCGCGCCGTGCGGGGGGAGAGCCGACCGGTGAGCACGCGAAGACGCCGGATTCCATCTGCGCGCCGACCGAGATACAGATCGAGCAACCCCAACTCGAGGGCCGCATCGCTGTCGGGTTGAGCCGATGCCACCGGAGTCAGCAATGTCTGCGCTTCCTGGTAGCGGCCTTGGGCAATCTGCGCGCGGGCACGAAGAGCAATCGAGCTGGCGTCGGTGGCGCTCTTCAGGAGGCGCTCGACTTCATCGAATTGACCGGCATTCAGCGCGCGCGCCGCCGGACTCGACGTCGGTGCGGCCTGCTTTCCGGCCGGGCCTTGCGCCGAGGGCACTGTGCCCGCTGCGAGGAGCAGAACCCACGCGATGCACGCACGCCGGACACTCAACAGTGCTCCCATGATCCCTACTCCTCGTCCTCGTCCGGATCCTGCGGCAGCCCTTCGAGTTCTTCCAGGAATATGAGTGCTCGATGGGACGGGATTTCGAAGCGTTTGCCGCATGTCTTACAGACGAGGTCATCGTCGACGCGAATCAGATGGTCCTTCGACTTACCGAACAGGATCCGGTCGCGCTCGTTGGCGCCGGACGGAATCTGGGCCTTCTTGGTACGGCGCAGCCATTTGATGGAATAGTCGTTGGTCCGACGGCAGCGCGGACACTGGAAGCGAGCCGGACGCTGCTCAGGCTTCTCGATGAAAAACTGTCGTTCGTCCACGCGCGAAGCGTACCACACTGATAGACTGGGCATGGCTCCGGGCCTGAGGCTCTGGGCTTTCGGCTTTGGGGTTCGTGATTCTTGAGGTTGAGCCGCCGAGAGCCCACTGCCAAAAGCCAGAGCCACAGACAGCCCACATGGCCGACACCGCTCCCCAACTGCCATCGGAATTGCCGGTCCTGCCGCTGAGACGTACGGTGGCGCTGCCGCTGACGCTGCAACCGCTCGCCGTCAACCGACCGGTCTCGATTGAAACGGTGAACCGCGCGCTCAGTGCGGATCGTCTTCTCTTCCTCGTGTTGCAGAAAAACGAAGCTGAAGATCCGGGGCCCGACGATCTGCTTCAGGTCGGGACCATTGGTGTCATTCGGCAGATGGCCAAGGTCCCGAGCGGCATCAACATCATCATCGAGGGACTGGCTCGTGCCCAAGCCACGCTGGTCACGCGAACAGGTACCAGCATGCGGGCGCAGATCGTCCAGCTGCCGGAAACATTCGAGCGCACCATCGAGGTCGAAGCGCACATCCGCCGTATCCAGGAACTGATCGAGAAGGCACTGTCGCTGTCGACCGGGCTTTCTGAAGATCTGCGCGGCGTCGTCATGAACATCGACGACCCGTTGCGACTGGCGTACGTGTTGGCGAGTCTCATCGAGATGAAGCCGTCCGACCGGCAGGAGATGCTCGAGGCGAACGATCTGCTCAAGAAGCTCGAGATCGTCTCCTCGTCACTCACACGCGAAGTATCGCTGCTCGAAGTGAAGGGCAAGATCGAATCCGCCGCGCAACAGGAAATGACCGATGCGCAGCGTCAGTACTATCTGCGCCAGCAGCTCAAGGCCATTCAGCAGGAACTCGGTGAAGGTGAAGGCAACGAGATCGCCGAGCTCCGCAAGCGGGTCGAGGACGCGAAGCTGCCGGAGAGCGTGAATACCGCTGCGATGCGGGAAGTCGATCGACTGGCGCGTATGACGGCCGCCTCGCCGGAGTACCAGATGCTCCGGACCTACATCGACTGGCTGCTCGACGTACCGTGGTCCACGACGACCGAGGATCGTATCGATCCCATCGAGGGGCGTCGCGTGCTCGACGAGGATCACTACGACCTCGACAAGGTCAAAGAGCGAATCATCGAATACTTGTCGGTCAGGAAGCTGAAAGGCGACATGAAGGGGCCCATCCTGTGCTTCGTGGGCCCTCCCGGAGTCGGCAAGACCTCGCTCGGTCAATCAATCGCGCGCGCGATGTCGCGGAAGTTCGTCCGCTTGTCACTCGGCGGCGTCCGCGACGAAGCCGAGATTCGCGGCCATCGACGCACCTACATCGGTTCGATCCCCGGACGCATCGTCCAGGCGCTCAAACAGGCCGGCTCGATGAACCCGGTCTTCATGCTCGATGAAATCGACAAGGTGGCGGCCGGCTTTCAGGGCGACCCTGCCGCAGCGCTGCTCGAAGTCCTGGACCCTGCCCAGAACCATTCATTCCGGGATCACTACCTCGAGACACCGGTCGATCTCTCGCGGGTTCTGTTCATCGCCACCGCGAACCAGCTGGGGACTATCCACCCCGCACTCCTCGACCGCATGGAGATCATCCAGCTGGCCGGCTACAGCGAGGAAGAGAAGCTCCACATCGCACGCAGATACC